>QZKP01000042.1 GCA_003605055.1 Desulfarculus sp. | reverse complement strand
GGCCCGGCGCCAGACCCGGCTCTACGCCGAGCTGCTGGCCGAGGCCCGGCGGCAGGGCCACGCCCTGCCCCTGTCCTCCCTGGCCGGCAGCGGCGCGGTGCTGGCCCCGCCGCCGGGGCTGCCCGCCGGGCCCGGGCTGGCGCGGGTGGGCATCGCCCTGTACGGCGGCCTGCCCCACTCCGCCTGCCAGGGCCGCGCGCCGCTTAGAGCCGCCATGCGCTTCCGCAGCCGCCTGCTGGCCGTGCGGCGGGTGGCCCAGGGCGAGCATGTGTCCTACGGCTGCACCTGGACCGCGCCGCGGGCCGCCTGGCTGGGCGCGGTGGCCGCCGGCTACAGCGACGGCTACCCCCGGGCCGCCTCCAACCGGGCCTCCATGCTGATCCAGGGCCGGCCGGTCCCGGTGCGCGGCCGGGTGTGCATGAACCTGACCATGGTGGAGCTCACGGGCCTGGACCCCCTGCCGGCGGTGGGCGCGGAGGTGGTGCTGCTGGGCCGCCAGGGGCAGAGCGAGATCACCGTTGATCAGTTGGCCGACTGGGCCGGCACCATCTCCTACGAGATCACCTGCGGGCTGGGCGCGGCCAACCGCCGGCGCTTTCGCCGCCCTTGACCCTCACCCGGCCCCAGGGTAGCTTTGGCTAGCCCTGCACGCGGAGCGCAGCATGAATAAACCACTGCCGGACCCCGTCAAATCCAACGCGCCCACTATGTGCGCGGTGTGCGCCTGGCGGGCGGACTGCAAAAAGAAATACACCTACGAGCAGGGCTCGGTGATCAAGTGCGCGGACTTCACCCGCGACCTGGCCCTGCCCGCCCGGGACAACGACGACTCATGAAAAAAACCCTGGCCGCCGCCCTGAACCAGGCCCTTAGCGCCGCCTGCGCCGCCGGCGCGCTGCCCGTGGTGGAGGCCCCCGAGTTCGTGGTGGAGAAAACCAAGCAGGCCGAGCACGGCGACCTGGCCTCCAACCTGGCCCTGCAACTGGCCCGGCCCTGCCGGCAGAGCCCCCGGGCCGTGGCCCAGGTCCTGCTCAAGGAGCTGGGCGACGCCGGCGGGCTCATCGCCCGCAGCGAGATCGCCGGACCGGGCTTCCTGAACTTCTTCCTGCGGCCCGCGGCCTGGCTGGGCGTGCTGCCCGAGGCGATGCGGCGCGGCGCGGACTACGGCCGCGGCGACTGGGGCCGGGGCCGCCGGGCCATGGTGGAGTTCGTCAGCGCCAACCCCACCGGGCCCCTGCACGTGGGCCACGGCCGCGGCGCGGCCCTGGGCGACGCCCTGGCCCGGCTGCTGGCCTTCAGCGGCTTCAGCGTGGACAGCGAATACTACATCAACGACGCCGGCACCCAGATGAACACCCTGGGCCGTAGCGTGCTGGTGCGCGCCCGCCAGCTAAAGGGCTCGGCCGAGCCCTTTCCGGACAACCACTACCGCGGCGACTACATCAAGGAGCTGGCCGCCGAGCTGCTGGGCGCCCCCCAGGGCCGGGACCTGCTGAGCCTGCCCCCGGAAGAGGCCGCGGCCCTGGCCACGGACTGGGCCGGCGGCAAGATACTGGACGGCATCAAGCAAGACCTGGCCGTCTTCCAGGTGCATATTCAAAACTATTTCAGCGAACGCTCCCTGGTGGCCGGCGGCGCGGTGGAGCGGGCCTTCGCGGCCCTAAAGGACCGCGGCATGCTCTACGAGGCGGACGGGGCACTGTGGTTCCAGGCCACCGCCTTCGGCGACGAGAAGGACCGGGTGGTCCGGCGCTCCAGCGGCGAGATCACCTACTTCGCCAGCGACATCGCCTATCATCTGGACAAGCTGCGCCGGGGCTATGAGTTTCTGGTGGACGTGTGGGGCGCGGACCACCACGGCTACGTGCCCCGGGTCAAGGCGGCCATGCAGGCCCTGGGCCAGCGGCCCGAGGACCTGACCGTGGTGCTGGTGCAGATGGTCAACCTGCTGCGGGGCGGGGAGCCGGTGGCCATGTCCACCCGGGGCGGGGAGTTCGTCACCCTGCGCGAGGTCATCGACGAGGTGGGCTCCGACAGCGCCCGTTTCATCTTCCTTAGCCGCCGCTCCGACGCCCAACTGGACTTTGACCTGGAGGTGGCCAAGGCCCAGTCCATGGACAACCCGGTGTTCTACGTGCAGTACGCCCACACCCGGGTGGCGGCCCTGCTGCGCAAGGCGGCCGAGGCCGGGGTGCCGGAGCCGGAGGCGGCCAAGGTGGACCTGGGCCTGTTGACCGGCGAGGAGGAGGTGGCCCTGGCCCGGCGCCTGGCCGAGTTCCCGGAGATGGTGGAGGGCGCCGCCCGCAGCCTGGAGCCCCACCGCATCACCTACTACCTGCACGAGTTGGCCGGGTCCTTCCATTCCTACTACAACGGCACCAAGGTCCTGGTGGAGGACCCGGGCTTAAGCGCGGCCCGCCTGCTCTTGGCCCAGGCCGTGGGCCGGGTGTTGGCCAACGGGCTGGGGCTGTTGGGGGTCAGCGCCCCGGAGAAGATGTAGAGGCCATGATAGCCAAGAGCCGCCAGAGGCGTGAGCAGGCCCCCCGCCGGGCCTGGGCCTTGGGCGGCTGGCTCCTGGCGGGTTTCTTGATCTGTTGGGCCTTCGGCCTGGGGGTGCTGGTGGGCCAGGGCAGCCTGGCCACGCCCCAGCAGATATCCTGGCTCAAGCGGGCCGTTGGCCTGGGCGGCTGGCTGGGCCCGGGCAGCCCGCCTCAGGACCAGCGCCTGAAGGACCCGCGCCTGACCTTCCCCAAAAGGGTGGAGAGCGAGCGCCAAATGCCCCTGCCGGCGCCCAAGGCCCCGGCCAATTTGACCGCCGCCGCGCCCAGGCCCGAGCCGCCGCCCCAGGCCAAGACCGAGACGCCCCCGGCGCCCAAATCCGCCAGCGGGCCGACGCCCGCTGGCGAGGCTAAGTCCGCCAGGGGGTCGGCGCCCCCTGGCGAGACAAGGCCCACGCCCTCGGCCCGCCCCGTTGCCAAGCCAGCGCCCCGGCCGCAACCTGCGCCCAAGGCCGCGGCCCCGGCCGGCCGCCGCTTCACGGTGCAGGTGGCCTCCTACCAAGATCGAGAGCAGGCCCTGCACCTGGTGCGCCGCCTGCAAGACGGCGGCCTGCCGGCCTACATGCAGCCCAGCGAAATCCAGGGGGTGGGCCGCCGCTATAGGGTGCGCGTGGGCAGCTATCAGGACATGGACGCCGCCCAGGGCGTGGCCAGCCGCCTGCGCCTGCAGCACAAGCTGGCCGCCTACGTCACGCGCCAGGACTAGGCCCCGGGACGGGGGTTGTCAGCCCGGGACCGCTGTGTCACCATAGCTATTAAGCCTTGCGCAGGGCTCCTGCGTGACTCAAACCCGGCTCCAGGATGACGCGGCCCATGAAATTCTCCGGCAAAATCCGGCTCTGGTTGGGTGCGGGCCTAATGGCCGCCCTGGCCCTGGGCGCGGCCGCGGCCGCCGAGAACCAGCCGCCGCCGCCGCGGACGACCAACGCCTTGGGCATGGAGTTCGCCCTGATCCCGCCCGGCAGCTTCATCATGGGCGCTCCGTCCAGCGAGCCCGGCTTCCAGCCCAGCGAGACACAGCACCAGGTCACCATCAGCCGTCCCTTTTACATGCAGGCCACCGAGGTGACCCAGGCCCAGTGGCGGGCGGTGATGGGCCGCGGCTTCATGAGCATGCACCGGGGCGGGGACAACCTGCCGGTGACCCAGGTCTCCTATCATCAGGTGCAGCGCTTCCTGGACATGCTCAACCGCCGGGGTCTGGGCCGCTACCGCCTGCCCACCGAGGCCGAGTGGGAATACAGCGCCCGGGCCGGCAGCCAGACCGCCTACCCCTGGGGCGATGGCATCTCCTGCCAGAACGCCATGTACGCCAACAACCCGGCCCAGCGCGACGACTGCCTGCGCTACTACCAGCGCCGGGGGCTGGAGCCGGCCTCGCCGGCCCCGGTCAAGAGCTTCCCGCCCAACGCCTGGGGCCTGTACGACATGAACGGCAACCTCTGGGAGTGGGTGGCCGACTGGCTGGGGGACTACCCCAAGGGTCCGGCAACCGACCCCCTGGGCCCCCTGGACGGCACCTGGCGGGTGCGCCGGGGCGGCTCCTGGTTCGGCGGCCCTTTGATGGTGCGCTCGGCCAACCGCAACTTCGCCCACCCCGCCTCCAAGTACAGCACCTTGGGCTTTAGACTGGTCAAGGAAATCCCCTAGGCCGGGCCCGGGCCTCCAGGAAGGCCTCCGCCACGCCGGCCCTGCTTTGACCAACCTGCCGCGGCGCGCTAGAATAGCGCACGTTTTTTTTATGCGCAGGAGGAATGCATGATCCGCAAGGCCCGGCAACAGGACGTGCGCTTCATCCACGGCCTGCTGGCCCGCTACGGCCAGGAGGGCCTGCTGCTGGCCCGGCCCCTGACCGAGCTCTACGAGCTGCTGCGGGACTTCGTGGTGGCCGAGGACGACCAGGGCCGGTTGGTGGGCACCTGCGCCCTGCACCTGTGCTGGGAGGACCTCTGCGAGGTGCGCTCCCTGGCCGTGCTGCCCGAGCTCAAGGGCCAGGGCTGGGGCCAGCGCCTGGTGGAGGCCTGCTGCTCCGAGGCGGTGACCCTGGGCTTCGGCAAGGTCTTCGCCCTGACCTACGTGCCGGAGTTTTTCGCCCGCTTCGGCTTTGAGCGGGTGGACAAGAGCCGGCTGCCCAACAAGATCTGGGCCGACTGCCTGAGCTGCGTGAAGTTCCCCGACTGCGACGAGATCGCCATGCTGCTGGAGCTGTGACCGTGGAGCTGAGCCGCGCCTTGGATCTGGCCCGGGCCAAGCTGGAGTGCGCCCCCTGTGAGCAGTGGGAGGTGATGGCCCTGCACAGCCAAAGCACCTCCATCGGGGTGCGCGGGCAGGAGCTGGACAAGTTCCAAGAAAACCAGAGCCTGGGCCTGGCCCTGCGGGTGGTAACGGACGGCCGCCTGGGCTTCTCCTACTTGCTGGGCGGGGACGAGGCGGCCCTGGCCGAGGCGGTGGCCCAGGCCCTGGCCTCGGCCGCGGCCAGCGACCCGGAGCCGGCTGTGGGCCTGGCCGGCCCGGCCGGACCGCTGCCCGCGGTGGAGGTGTACGACCCGGAGTTGGCCGCCGAGTCCGTGGAGGCCAAGCTGGCCCGGGCCCGGGAGCTGGCCGCGGCCGCCCTGGCGGCCGACCCGCGGGTGGTGCACGTGCAGCCGGCCGAGTTCTCCTCGGCGGTGAGCACCCTGCACCTGTGCACCTCCGGCGGCCTGGAGTTGTGCCACCAGGGCACCCAGGCCGGGGCCGGGGTGGTGGCCGTGGCCAGCCAGAACGGCGAGCAGGAGATGGCCTGGGAGGGCCACAGCGCCCGCTTCCTGGCCGAGCTGGACATCCCGGCCCTGGGCGCGGCCGCCGGGCGCAAGGCGGCGGCCTTCCTGGGCGCCCGGCCGGTGGCCGACGGCCGCTACGACGTGCTGCTGGAAAACTCAGTGGCCGTGCAGTTCTTGGAGCTTTTGGCCGAATCGCTCAAGGGCGACGGCCTGCTCAAGGGCCGCTCGCTCCTTGCCGGCCGGGAGGGGCAGTTGGTGGCGAGCCCCCTGGTCAGCATCATAGACGACGGTCTTTACCCCCGCGGCCTGGGCACCGCGGCCCTGGACGACGAGGGCACCCCCCAGCAGCGAACGCCGCTGGTGCAGGGCGGCGCGCTCAGGGGCTTCATCTACGACCGGCTGTGGGGGGCCCGGGCCGGCCGGGCCAGCACCGGCAACGCCGTGCGGCCGTCGCTGAAGAACCCGCCCGGGGTGGGCTTCAGCAACCTCTACCTGGAGCCCGGGGCCCAGGGCCCGGACGAGCTGACCGCCGGCCTGGGGCGGGGGCTTATCATCAGCGAGATCATGGGCGGCCACACCGCCGACCCGGTCAGCGGCCAATTCAGCTTCGGCGCGGCCGGGCACCTGGTGGAAAACGGCCGCCTGTCCCGCCCGGTGAAGTCCATCGCCATGGCCGGCCAGGTGCTGGAGCTCTTTCAGGCGGTGCGGGCGGTGGGCAGCGACCTGCGGTTCTTCGGGCGCAGCGGAGCCCCCTGTCTGCTGGTGGGGGGAATGTCCATCAGCGGGCCAGGATAGGCCGCAACAATATGTACTAATTGGGTTATTTTAAATTCCTCCCGCCCCAAACCGAGGGTTGACTCCGGGGCGGGATTCGTGTTATTCCTGCCCCAATCAACCGCGTTTTCTGCTTTGGGAATCATTCTGAAGTCCGGCCACGGCCATTAAGTTAGGTTCGCAATGGCCAAGAAGTTTACTATCCTGATCTTCCCGGAAGAGGGCAGCGGGCGTGTAAAGCGGCTGTCCTTTCCTCGCTTCCTGGTGCCCCTGGCCCTGGGGGTGCTGGTCAGCGCCCTGGGCTTGGCCGGCTACTGGTTTAACCGCTACCAGGACGTATCCTGCGAGCTGCCGGTGCTGCGGGCCCACCTGAATCAGGGCCAGCGCCAGCAGGCCCAGATTCAGGCCTTTGCCCAGCGCCTGGAGGAGCTCAAGGGCCAGATGGCCCAGCTCAAGGACTTCAACCGGCGCCTGCGGGCCATGGCCAACCTCAAGGCCATCGCTCCCAAGGACGACCCCTTCGGCGTGGGCGGCCGCGAGGGCGCGGCCAACGGGCCGGGCATCCGCCTTTCCACCACCTCCGGCGAGCGCCGCCTGCAGATGCTGCAGCGGGACCTGGACCGCCTGGGCGCCGAGAGCGAGGCCGAGCTGCAGGTGCAGCGCCACTTGGCCCGCTTTTTGGTGGAGCGCCGCTCCATCCTGGCCGCCACCCCCTCCATCTGGCCCACGCGGGGTTGGGTGACCTCCGGCTTCGGCCGGCGCATATCGCCCTTCTCGGGCAAGCCCAGCTTCCACGCCGGCATTGACATATCCACCCGGGTGGGGACGCCCATCAAGGCCCCGGCCGACGGGGTGGTGACCTTCGCCGGCCGCGAGGGCGGCTTCGGCCTGATGATGGCGGTCAACCACGGCCACGGCATCGTCACCCGCTACGCCCACCTGAGCTCCTCCAAGGCCAAGGTGGGCGACAAGGTGAAAAGGGGGCAGGTCATCGCCGCCGTGGGCAACACCGGCCGCTCCACCGGCCCCCACCTGCACTACGAGGTGCTGCTCTCCGGGGTGCCCACCAACCCGCTCTACTACATCCTGGATTGATCCCTTTGCATTGCGCGGAGGCGCCACACAGGCTGGGTTAGCCCGGCCGGTCGGGGGTTTTGGCCCAGGCCGGCGGCGGGCCGGGCGGCGGGTGTTGATTTTTGCGCGCTTTGCCGCACAATAGGGACCATGCTGAACTTCATCACCAAGATCGTGGGCTCCAAGCACGAGCGTGAGCTGAAGCGCCTGCAGCCCCTGGTGGAGGCCATCAACGCCCTGGAGCCGGCCATGGAGGCCAGGACTAGCGCCGAGCTGGCCGCCCTGACCCCGGCCTTCCAGGAGCGCCTGGCCGGCGGCGAGACCCTGGACGCCCTGCTGCCCGAAGCCTTCGCCGCCGTGCGCGAGGCGGCCCGGCGCACCATCGGGCAGCGCCACTACGACGTGCAGCTCATCGGCGGCATCGTCCTGCACGAGGGCAAGATCGCCGAGATGAAGACCGGCGAGGGCAAGACCCTGGCCGCCACCCTGTCGGTGTATCTCAACGCCTTGTCCGGCCGGGGCGTGCACGTGGTGACGGTCAACGACTACCTGGCCCGCCGCGACGCCCAGTGGATGGGCGCTATCTACAAGTTCCTGGGCCTGAAGGTGGGCTGCATCGTTCACGGCTTGAGCGACCAGGAGCGCCAGCAGGCCTATCGGGCCGACGTGACCTACGGCACCAACAACGAGTTCGGCTTCGACTACCTGCGCGACAACATGAACTTCGAGCTGGAGCAGATGGTGCAGCGGGAGTTCAACTACGCCATCGTGGACGAGGTGGACTCCATTCTCATTGACGAGGCGCGCACCCCGCTGATCATCTCCGGCCAGGCCGAAAAATCCACCCAGCTCTACGTGCAGATAGACCGGCTCATCCCCCGCCTGCAAAAGCAGGAGCACTACACGGTGGACGAGAAGAGCCGCACCGCCTCCCTCACCGACGAGGGCGTGGCCCGCTGCGAGAAGCTCCTGCACGCGGACAACCTCTACGACCCGCGCTACATGGAGCTGTTGCACCACATAAACCAGGCGCTCAAGGCCCACACCCTGTTCAAGCGCGACGTGGACTACATCGTGCAGGACGGCGAGGTGGTCATCGTGGACGAGTTCACCGGCCGCCTGATGCCCGGCCGGCGCTACTCCGAGGGCCTGCACCAGGCCCTGGAGGCCAAGGAGAAGATCAAAGTCAAGAGCGAGAACCAGACCCTGGCCACCATCACCTTCCAAAATTACTTCCGCATGTACGACAAGCTGGCGGGCATGACCGGCACCGCCGACACCGAGGCCGAGGAGTTCCACAAAATCTACAAACTGGACGTGATGGTGGTGCCCACCAACATGCCCATGATCCGCAAGGACTTCCCGGACTCGGTCTACCGCACCGAGCCCGAGAAGTTCGAGGCGGCGGTGCAGGAGATCAAAGAGCTGCACACCAAGGGCCAGCCGGTGCTGGTGGGCACGATCAGCGTGGAGAAATCCGAGATGCTCGCGGCCCGCCTGAAGCGCCTGGGCATCCCGCACACGGTGCTCAACGCCAAGCACCACGCCCGCGAGGCGGAGATCGTGGCCCAGGCCGGCCGCAAGGGCCAGGTGACCATCTCCACCAACATGGCCGGCCGCGGCACGGACATCGTCCTGGGCGGCAACCCCGAGTTCATGGCCAAAAGCCAGGCCGACCCCGAGACCCAGCCCCAGGAGTACGCCGCCGCCCTGGCCAAGTACCGCGAGCTGTGCACCCGCGAGCGGGAGGAGGTGCTGGCCCAGGGCGGCCTGCACATCCTGGGCACCGAGCGTCACGAGTCCCGCCGCATAGACAACCAGCTACGGGGCCGCTCCGGCCGCCAGGGCGACCCCGGCTCCAGCCGCTTTTATCTGTCCCTGGAGGACGACCTGCTGCGGCTGTTCGGCAGCGACCGCATCAAGGGGGTGATGGGCAAGCTGGGCATGCAGGAAGGCGAGCCCATCGAGCACAATCTCATCACCCGGGCCATCGAGAACGCCCAGCGCAAGGTCGAGGGGCGCAACTTCGAGATCCGCAAGCAGCTCTTGGAGTACGACGACGTGCTCAACAAGCAGAGGGAGGTGATCTACGCCCAGCGGCGCATGGCCCTCAGCGGCCAGGGGGTGCACGAGTCGCTGCTGGAGATGACCGAGGAGCTGGCCGCGCAGGTGGTATACGCCTACGCCGAAGAGAACACGCCCGCCAGCGAGTGGGACCACAAGGGCCTGGCCGACGCCCTGTCCACCACCTTCGGCCTGCGCTTTGACCTGGGCTACCCCGAGGGCTGGAGTGCCGAGGGCCTGGCCGAGGCGGTGCTCCAGCAGGTGCAGGCCCACTACCAGGGCAAGTTCGCGCTCTACGGCCAGGAGACCATGCTGCAACTGGAGCGCTGGATTCTCCTGGACCGGGTGGACAGCCTGTGGAAGGACCACCTTCTCAACATGGACTACCTCAAGGAGGGCATCGGCCTGCGCGGCTACGGCCAGAAGGACCCCTTGCGGGAGTACCAGCGCGAGGGCTTCGAGATGTTCTCGGAGATGGTCGAGCGCATCAAGAGCGAGACCGTGGGCGCGCTGATGCGGGTGCAGATCGCCTCCCAGGAGGACGTGGCGGCCCTGGCCCCGGAGGAGGACCCCGCCCTGGCCTATTCCGGCGGCGAGGAGTCCGCGCCCGAGCCCCAGAAGCGCTCGGGCCAGAAGGTGGGCCGCAACGACCCCTGCCCCTGCGGCAGCGGCAAAAAATACAAGAAGTGCTGCGGCCGCTAGCGGTGGTTAGCAAGGAGGTTGTTCGCAGGCGGTGATTCCAGAGATCGGCGGTTCATGGTTCAGAATGCCGCCGGGGCAGCGGGACTGAGGAAAGAGGCAAGGAAAGGAAAGTAGATATCTGGAGAGAGCTCTGGCGCCCTTGGCGCAGCTCTTGGAGGCGGCGGAGCACATCCTCCCCTTGCCGG
>QZKP01000005.1 GCA_003605055.1 Desulfarculus sp. | reverse complement strand
GGGATAAACCCCGCCCCTATCTCAAGAACAAAATCGCCCCCGCCCCCCTCGCCCCCCTACCCCTGGCCCCCTCAGGCCGCAGCCACGCCCAGGCGCTGCTCCAGGAAGGTCAGCTCCGCGGCCAGCTTGGGCTCCCGGGCCAGGCGCAGGTCTATCTGCTCCACGCCGTACATGACCGTGGCGTGGTCGCGGTTGAAGACCCGGCCGATGGCCGCAAAGGAGGCCTCGGTGTGGCGGCGGCAGAGGTACATGGCCAGGTTGCGCGGCCCGGTGACGGCCTTTTTGCGGCTCTTGCCCGTGAGCAGGGCCGGCTCCAGGCCAAACAGGGAGGCCACCAGGTCCCGGATCTGCTCGGGGCTGGTGCGCCGCAGCTCGCTGGCCAGTTGGCCCAGGACGCGGGCGGCCAGGTTCAGGTCCAGGGGCTGGCCGGTGAGGCTGTGCCGGGCCAGGAGGCCCACCAGGGCCGAGCGCAGGCGGCGCACGTCGCCGCTCAGCTCCTGGGCCAGGTGCTCCAGCACCGGGCCGGGCACGGCCACGCCTTCTTCGGCGGCCAGGCGCTCGATGATGCGCAGGCGGGTGGCCTGGTCCGGCGGCTCGATGCCCACGGTGACGCTCTCCCCCAGGCGGCTGGCCAGGGCCGGCTTGAGGCCCTTGACCTGGCCCGGGGCCTGGCGGCCGGTGAACACCACCCGCTTGCCCGCGTCGCTCAGGGCGTCCAGGGTGTAGACCAGCTCCTCCTGGGTCTTGTCCTTGCCGGCCAGAAACTGCACCTCTTCCAGCAGGAGCAGGTCGCAGCCCCGGCGGAAGCGCTCCTTGAACTCGTGGATGCGCTTGCGCCGGAGGGCGGCGATCATCTGGTTGGCGAACTCCTCGGCGCTCACATAGACCACCCGCTGGGAGGGGTCGCTGCCCAGGACCTGGTGGGCCACGGCCTGGGTCAGGTGGCTCTTGCCCAGGCCGGTGCCCGAGACCAGGAACAGGCTGTCGCAGTACAGGCCGCGGCCGCCGGCCATGGCCTTGGCCGCCGCGCAGGCGAACTCGTTGCCGGCCCCGCAGACGAAGCTATCAAAGACGAAGCGCCGGTTAAGGCCGGGCAGGCTGGGGCCCAGGCGGGGCAGCTCCATCTGGCGGGGCGGGCCGGGCCGGGGGGAGGGCCCGGGCAGGGGCTCCAGGCGCAGCTCGGCCGGGGCGCCCCGGGCGGCCAGCAGGGCCTTGAGGCCGGGCAGGTAGTGCTCGCGCACCCAGTTGCGGTGGAAGTCGTTGGGGCAGCCCAGGCTCAGGCCGCCCTCAACGGCGCGGGGCCGCAGGGGCTCCAGCCACAGCCTGCACTCCTCGCGGTCCCACTCGCCCCTGGCCTGTTCCAGTAGGGATGCCCAGAGGGATTCAGGCACGGCTACGGCCCCCCGCGCGTGGGTTTTTTGTCCCTGGCCCTGATGAGTTGATCCGGTTGGAGCTGGCGGATTTTGGGACAAAAAGGACCCCGCTTGCCGTGAATACACGGCTTTAAATAGCCTTTTCCATATATTTTTGCGAGTGTGCCCGGCTTGCCACCGTGTGGCCCTCATCATCGCCACCTGGGCCGGGTTTGGTCAATCGCCGCCCAGGGCCGGTTAGTGCGAAGTCGGCCTGGAAATGGCCACAACTACAACGTATTAAATTAATTATAATTTTTGTGGGCATTGTTTTTATGCTCAGGCCTGATGCACGCTCTGGCCCGACGGGCTAACCCCTTTGCAAGCTTGGGATTCTGGCCAAAGTCACAATTGTGGCTCTTTTCGTCCACACTCACGATCTTTTATTTTCTTTGTTTTTTGTCCTTTTTCGGCTTTTTTCTAATTATTCCTTTTATAAAAAGATCGCCGCAGGGTAACCGCTTAAAAATATGACCAAAGCGCCCGCCCCTGTCCCGGAAGCTCTTTCAAGAAAAAAAATCCCCTGCCCCGGGGCCGGAACAGGTGGCGGGCCGGGCTGCCCGGAATGCCTTTGCAGGGGCGGGGATTGACCGAAAACAGACAGCCCTGGAGCGGCGGCTCCGGGTTGACCGTGTCTCTGCGCCGGCAGCCGGCCTGGGGGCGGCTATTTCCCGGGCCGGCTTTTTGGGGACCGGGCCGGCCGGGGCCTGAGCACCTGGGCCAGGGGCTCCAGCGCCAGCTCCAGGGCCTGGGCCACGCCGGGGTGGGTCACCGCGCCCCGGGCCGTGTTCACCCCCAGGGCCAGGGCCGGGTCAGCGGCGGCCGCGGCCAGGCCTTGGCTGGCCAGCTTCAGGACATAGGCCAGGGTCTCGTTGGTCAGGGCGAAGGTGGAGGTGCGGGACACGGCCCCGGGCATGTTGGCCACGCCGTAGTGCACCACCCCGTGCAGGGTGAACACCGGGTCCGCGTGGGTGGTGGGGCGCATGGTCTCCACGCAGCCGCCCTGGTCTATGGACACGTCCACGATCACGCTGCCCGGGTCCATGCTGGCCACCATCTCCTCGCTGACCAGCCGCGGGGCCCGGGCGCCGGGCACCAGCACCGCGCCGATGACCAGATCGCTGTGGGCCACGGCCGCGGCAATGGTCTCGGGCAGGGACATGAGGGTGGTGATGCGGCCGCCGTACAGGTCGTCCAGGTAGGACAGCCGCTTCAGGCTGCGGTTGAGCACCGTGACCCGGGCCCCCAGGCCCACGGCCATCTTCAGGGCCGCCCCGCCCACCACCCCGGCCCCCAGGATGGTCACCTGGGCCTGGCGCACCCCGGGCACCCCGCCCAAGAGCACCCCCCGGCCGCCCTGGGGCCGCTCCAGGTAGTGGGCCCCGGCCTGCACGGCCATGCGGCCGGCCACCTCGCTCATGGGGGTGAGCAGGGGCAGGCTGCGGTCGGCTAGCTGGATGGTCTCGTAGGCCACCGCGTCCACCCGGTCGGCCAGCAGGCGGTGGGTCAGCTCGGACTGGGCGGCCAGGTGCAGGTAGGTGAACAACAAGAGCCCGGGCCGGAAATAGGCGAACTCGCCGGGCAGGGGCTCCTTGACCTTGATGACCATCTCCGCCCCCCAGGCCCCGGCCGCGTCGGTCAGCTCGGCCCCGGCCTGTGCGTACTGCTCGTCGCCGATGCCCGCGCCCAGGCCCGCGCCGGCCTCCACCCGCACTTGGTGGCCGGCCGCGATCAGGGCCCGCACCCCGGAGGGCACGCAGGCCACGCGGTACTCCTCTGCCTTGATCTCCTTGGGCACCCCTACCAGCATGTGGCTGCGCTCCCCGGCCCTCGGCGCGGGCCCTCAATGAAGTTGCACGGTTCCATGCCGCCTTATTTTGATGCTAGCCGAGGCCGGCCGCGGCCACAAGGCCCCTGCCGCCCGTCCAGGGTTTTTCCTTCCTCTCTCCTTCGGTTTTCCACCGGCTTTCCACCGCTATTGGCGCACTTTTGCCTGGGTTATCCACCAACCTTTGCGCGATGCGGGCGTATTTTGGGACTCTCTGCACCGCCTCTCAACCGTCTTGGGGCAGCGGCCAACCGCCCCTCCACCGGCTTTCCGCTGTCTTCCCCGCACAGTCCAGCGATTTTTAACCGCTTCATTATTAATTATCTAAATCCCTTATAATTGTTTTCCACCTGCTGGCGCCCCTGCCGGCCGCCAGCAGGGGCCAGGTCAGGTATTAGTCAGGCCGGCCTTGTCAGCCTAGGCAGCCGATGCTAGGCTGGGTGACGCGGCGGCGCCTGCCGCCGCCCGGGCAGAGGCCGTCCTGCCCCGACCTCTGCTCCCCACCGGGGTTGGCCGTGCTGGAGAACCTGATCTTTTACCTGAACCTGCTGGGCACCATGGTCTTCGCTCTGAGTGGGGCCCTGAGCGCCGGCCGCCGGCGCTTCGACCTCTCCGGAGTGGTGCTGGTGGCCTGCGTGGTGGGGGTGGGCGGCGGCACCCTGCGGGACCTACTCCTGGGCCTGACGCCGGTGTTCTGGGTGCGGGAGCCGCTGTGGCTGGGGGTCTCGGCCGCCACCGGCGCGGCCTTGTTTGTGATCGGCCGGCGCTGGCAGCCGCCCTACCGCCTGTTCCTGTCCGCCGACGCCCTGGGCCTGGGCACCTTCACCGTGATCGGCGTGGAGAGGGCCCTGGCTCTGGGCCTGCACCCGGCCATCGCCGTGCTCATGGGCGCGCTCACCGGCGTGGGCGGCGGCTTTCTGCGCGACGTGCTCTGCGGGGAGATACCCCTGATCCTGCAGCGGGAGATCTACGTCACCGCCGCCCTGGCCGGCGGCGCGGCGCTGGTGCTCCTGGCGCCGGCCGCGCCGGTGGGCCCCTGGCCCACCCTGGCCTGCCTGCTGGTGGTGGTGGGGCTCAGGCTGGCGGCCATCCACTGGAACCTGAACCTGCCGGTGTTCGGCGGGCGCGGCTGGCGGGGCTGAAAAAAAGACAAGGCCGCCGCTCCCCCTCTGGGAGCGCGGCGGCCCTGGTTCAGCCCGCCTGGCCTAGACTTTTTCCGCGGTCTTTTCCGGGGCCGGGGTCTTCTCGGCCATCTTGGGCTTGGCCTCGATCTGCTCGGCCTGGGCCTCGTCCAGTTCCTTGTCCTTGATCCCGCCCTTGAAGTTCTTGATGGCCTTGCCCAGGTTCCCCCCGATCTGGGGCAGCTTGCCCGCCCCGAAGATCACCAGGACGATCACCAGGACGATCAATAGCTCGGGAATCCCGATCCCGCCTAGCATGCGACTTCCCTCCCCCGGGGTTCGGCCGGGCCGGCCTAATCCAGGTTTTCCTCCATGAGCCTTAAGAAGGCGGCCGAGCCGCGGAAGGCCTGGCCGGCCTGCATGTGGGCCAGCCAGGTGCGCCAGCACTCGGACCACTCATCGGTGTGCCAGTAGGCCTCGTGCGCGCCGCCGCCCTGCTCCCGCCGGCAAAAGGCCTCGTACTCCTCCTGGCACACCTCGCAGAAGGGATAGGGGGCCTCGGCCGGCGGCGGCGCGTAGTGCTCGATGGGCAGCCCGCAGTGGGCGCAGCGCCGGGGGCAGACCCCGCAACTTAGCACGCTGGCCACCGCCTGGGCCCGACGCCGGGCCCGGGCCTTTTCGATGCGCCCCTGTTTGCCCTGGCGCCGCTTAAGGTCAATGACCTCGGCCATGGGCCATCCTCTTGCCTTCTTCGGTTTCGGTTAAACCTTACCAGCGGCCCGGCGGGCAGTCAAGCTGCATAACCTGTTGTGCTCAGGGCCAATCGGCCCTATCGTCCCGCTCCGGCCGCGATGTCGGCCACCACCCGGCGGGCCGCGGCCACCGGGTCCGGAGCGTCCTTGATGGGCCGGCCCACCACGATGTGGCTGGCCCCGGCGGCGATGGCCGCCCGGGGGGTGACGATGCGCTTCTGGTCGTCGGAGCTGCCCTCGGCCAGGCGGATGCCCGGGCAGACGATCAGGGCCGCCGGCCCCAGGGCCGCGCGCACGGCCGCGGCCTCCCGGCCCGAGCAGACCACGCCCGGGCAGCCGGCGGCCAGGGCCAGGCGGGCCCGGTGCAGCACCAGGGCCTGGGGGTCGCACAGCTCCGGCGGATAGCCCAGGGCGGCCAGGTCCTCGGGCCCCAGGCTGGTGAGCACGGTCACGCCCAGCAGCCGGGTGGGCCCCAGGTCCAGGCCGCTGAAGATGCCGGCCTGCTCGGCGTGGCAGGTGAGCAGCTCCACGCCCAGGCGGCTGGCCGCCCGGGCCGCCCCGCGCATGGTGGCCGGGATGTCGTGCAGCTTCAGGTCCAGGAAGATGGCCCGGGCCCCGGCCCGCTTGAGGCGCCCCACCACCTCCGGCCCGGCCGAGACGAACAGCTCCAGCCCCACCTTGAACACTCCCACCTCCGAGGCCAGCAGCCGCACCAGGGACTCGGCCTGCTCGGCGGCGTCCACGTCCAGGGCCAGGATCAGTCGCTCGCGGGGGGTCATGCTCACGCCTCCAGGTGCAGGGCCCGGTATTCCCGGGCCAGGGCGGCCATCTCGCCGGCGGCGGCGAAGCTGTAGAGGCCCTGGCTGGTCACGATCAGGTGGTCCGCCAGCTCCAGGCCCACCCCGGCGCAGGCGAAGTAGAGCTGGCGGGTCAGGCGGCGGTCGTCCACGCTGGGGCGCAGCTCGCCGCCGGGGTGGTTGTGCGCGGCCACCAGGGCGCTGGCCCCGGCGGCCAGGGCCCGGCCCACCACCTCGCGGGGATAGACCGCGGCCTGGTCCAGGGTGCCCGCGAACAAATCCTCCACGGCCAGCACCCGCCGCCGGCCGTCCAGCAAGAGCACCCGGAACACCTCCTGCTTCAGGGGGCCCATGGTCAGTTGCAGGAAGTCCGCGGCCTTGGCCGGGTCCTCCAGGCTGGCCCCGCTTTTCAGGCGGTCCTCCAAATAGCGCCGGGCCACGGCCGGCACCAGCTTCAGGCCCAGGATGTTCTTGGGGCCCACGCCCTCCACCGCGGCCAGGGCCGAGGGCTCGGCCTCCAGCACCGCCCGCAGCCCGCCCAGCTTCTTGAGCAGGGCCCGGGCCTGCTGCTTGCAGTCCCGGCGGGGGGTGGCCAGGGTCAGGAGCAGCTCCAGGGCCTCCTCGTCGGTGAACTTGGCCAGGCCGTGGGCCAGGAACTTGTCCCGCAGCCGGCCGCGGTGCCCGGCGCCGGGGTGCGCCTTGTCCGGGGCCACTATTGCCACACCCCGGCGATGGGCCGCTGGCACTGGGGGCAGAGCCCGGTCTTTAGCACCTGGTCGTTTACCGCGTAGCCCCGCCGGCTGACCACCGGCTGGCCGCAGCCCGGGCAGCGGGTGCTCTCGCCGTCGTGGCCGAAGACGTTGCCCGGGTACACGTAGCTCAGCCCGGCCTCATGGCCGATCTGCATGGCCATCTCCAGGGTGGCCACCGGCGTGCGGCCCGGCCCGCCCTCCTCGGCGTACTTGTAGCGCGGCATGTAGGCGCTCAGGTGCCAGGGCACCTCGGGCGAGAGTTCGCGCACCAGGAAGCCCGCCAGCTCCTTCAGCTCGCCCGGGTCGTCGTTCTTGCCCGGGATCAAGAGCGTGGTCACCTCCAGCCAGATGCCGGCCCGGTGCATGCGCTTGAGGGTGTCCAGCACCGGCTGCAGCTTGGCCTTGCACTCCTGGCGGTAGAACTTGTCGTTCATGGCCTTCAGGTCCACGTTGGCCGCGTCCAGCAGCCCCTGGCTGGCCTCCAGGCAGGAGGCGGACTCATAGCCGTTGGTCACGAACACGTTCTTGAGCCCGGCCGCGTGGGCCAGCTTCATGCAGTCATAGGCGTACTCGAAGTAGATGGTGGGCTCGGTGTAGGTGTAGGAGATGCTGGCGCAGCGGGCCTTGTTCGCCGCGGCCACGATCTTGGCGGGCGCCACCTCGGCCCCGCCCGGCCCGCCGCCGGGGATGCTCTCGCCGCCCTCGCGCAGGTATTGGCTGATGTCCCAGTTCTGGCAGAAGCCGCAGCGGAAGTTGCAGCCCACGGTGGCGATGGAGTAGGAGCTGCTGCCGGGCAGGAAGTGGAACAGGGGCTTCTTTTCGATGGGGTCCACGTTGCCGGAGATGGGCTTGCCGTAGACCAGGGTGTAGAGGACCCCGCCCTGGTTCCGGCGCACCATGCACACCCCGCGCTTGCCCTCGTCAATCAGGCAGTTGTGCGCGCAGAGGCGGCAGCGCACCTTTTGGTCCTGGTCCAGCTTGTCGTAAAGCATGGCCTCGTGCATGGCTCGGCCTCCTTGAAGCCCAGGATAGCACAGGGGCCCTCGGAGTTGCGGCCCCCCTAGTACCCCATCTTCTTCAGCCCCGCCTCCTGGCGCGACCACTTGGGCTCCACCCGCACCAAGAGGTCCAAAAACACCTTCTGGCCGATGAGCCGCTCCAGGTCCTGCCGGGCCTTGGAGCCGATCTTCTTGATCGTCTCCCCGCCCTTGCCGATGAGGATGCCCTTCTGCCCGGCCCGCTCCACGTGGATGGTGGCGGTGATGGCCACCGGATGCTGGTCGTCCTCGGGCTCCAGGTACTGATCCACGGTCACGGCCGCGCCGTAGGGCACCTCCTGCTGGGTCAGGCGGAAGACCTTCTCCCGGATCAGCTCCGCGGCCAGGAAGCGCAGCGGCAGGTCGGTTATCACGTCCTCGCCGAACAGGGGCGGGCCTTCGGGCAGGGCCGTGGCCAACTCGGCCACCAGCTCGGCGCAGCCCTCGCCGGTCTGGGCGCTCACCGGCACCAAGGCCCGCCAGGGGCCCCAGACCGCGGCCCACTCCAGCAGGGGCAACAGGGCCTGCTTCCTGGGCAGCAGGTCGCTCTTGTTCAGGGCCAGCACCACCGGCTTGGCCAGGCGGGCCAGGCGGGGGGCCAGGGCCTCGGCCGCGGCCATGCCCGGCCGGGTGGCCTCGGCCATGAACAGCACCGCGTCCACCTCGGCGAGGGCCTGCTCGGCCGTGGCCACCAGCCGGCGGTTCAGGGTGTTCTTGGCCCGGTGCAGGCCCGGGGTGTCCAGGAACACCATCTGCAAGCCGGGCGCGTGGTGCACGCCCAGCAGCCGGTGGCGGGTGGTCTGGGGCTTGTCGCTGGTGATGGCCAGCTTGAAGCCCAGCACCTGGTTGAGGAAGGTGGACTTGCCCACGTTGGGCGCCCCCACAATGGCCACGAAGCCGGATTTCATCTCCACCCCTGCCTTGCTGCGGACCGCTGAGACTAGCTTACCCCAGGCCGGGGATTATGGTAAGGGGTGGGTTGTTTGGCGAGGCTGGCGGGGGCGCGGCGGCTTGAGAAACGTTGCAATCCCGCCGGCCCTGCATTATGAATGGGGGGGCCGTCCAGGACGGGCCGCCTGGCGCTTCTAAACAGGAGGAATGCGTGAGCAAGCTTGATTTCGGGCTGACCATGTGCCTGGTGGGCATGGGGGGGACCCTGCTGTCGCTGTGGGCGCTAACCCTGGTCATGCGGGCCCTGAAGAGGATATTCCCGATCCGGCCTGCCGCGGCCGGCCACACCCAGGACCAGAGGCCGTAGCCATGGGCGAGTCGCTGCTCAACTCCATGGCGTTTCTGCTGGCCGGCTTCCAGGCCCTGACCTGGGGCCAGGCGGTGATGATGCTGGTGGGCGGGCTCTTGATCTACCTGGGCATCAGCAAGGGCTATGAACCGCTGCTGCTCCTGCCCATCGGCTTCGGGGCCATCCTGGTGAACCTGCCCCTGGCCGACCTTATGGAGCCGGGCGGGCTCCTGCACTTCTTCTACAAGCACGGGGTGCTCACCGAGGTCTTCCCCTGCCTGATCTTCGTGGGCATCGGGGCCATGACCGACTTCGGGCCCCTGCTGCACCGGCCGGGCATCCTGCTGTTGGGCGCGGCCGGCCAGTTCGGCATCTTCCTGACCCTGCTCTTGGCCCTGGGCCTGGGATTCGACCAACTGGAGGCCATGGCCGTGGGCATCATCGGGGCCTGCGACGGCCCCACGGCCATCTACGTCACCAGCAAGTACGCCCCCCACCTGCTGGGCCCGGTGTCGGTGGCGGCCTACTCCTACATGTCCCTGGTGCCCCTGGTGCAGCCGCCCATCATGCGCCTGCTCACCACCCAGCGCGAGCGGGCCATCGTGATGAAGACCACCAAGCAGCAGGTGAGCAAGCGGGTGCTGATCCTGTTCCCCATCGTGGTCACGGTGATCACCTGCCTGATCGCGCCCAAGGGCGCCCCGCTCATGGGCATGATCATGCTGGGCAACCTGCTGCGCGAATCCGGCGTGGTGGGCCGGCTGTTGCAGGCGGCCGAGAACGAGATACCCAACGTGGTCACCCTGCTCCTGGGCATCTCCATCGGGGCCACCATGGCCGCCGGGCAGTTCCTCAAGGCCGACACCATCCTGGTGCTGGGCCTGGGCCTGGTGGCCATCGTCCTGGACACGGCCGTGGGCGTGCTCTTCGGCAAGCTCATGTGCTGGCTCACCCGGGGGGCCATCAACCCCCTGATCGGCGCCGCGGGCATCTCGGCCTACCCCATGGCCGCGCGCGTGGCCCAGGTCCAGGGCCAGAGGTACAACAAGCGCAACTACCTGCTCATGCACGCCATGGGCGCCAACACCGGCGGGCAGATCGGCTCGGTCATGGCCGCGGGCATCATGCTCTCGGTGGTGCAGGGCCTGGGGCTGGGGTAGAGGCGGGGTCGGCCGGGGGGCGGCTCACTCCTGGGTGGCCCCGACAATTCATTGCCGAGGCCGCCGCCGGCGCAAGCGGTCCTGAGGGGGCGGCTTCGAACGAGGGTGGCCCAGACAGCTCGGCTGCCTGA
>QZKP01000065.1 GCA_003605055.1 Desulfarculus sp. | reverse complement strand
GCGGTGCGCGATAGCCGAAAATTGTTCTTGGTTGATTTCCATGCGCGCATTATCGCGCATTTTGATCTTAAACGCAATTAGTGTTAACACGCCCTAGTCGTTCTTATAGCGAACGGAATCAGTCTCTAATTTTTATCCATAAGAGCCGGGCCGGCTCGTGGCCGGGGTTCTTCCACTCCCGGGGCGCGCTGGTGGTGAAGTAAACCAGGTCGCCGGGCCGCAGGGTGTGCGCCTGCTCGCCCACCGTGGCCTGCAGGCGGCCGCAGAGCAGGTAGCCCATCTCCTCCTGCCGGTGCTCGAACAAATGGCGGGGCAGGACGGCCCCGGGCGCGATCTCCACCAGGTAGGGCTCGGCCTTGCCCGGGAAATCCACCGGGGTCAGCAGGCGCACCTCCACGCCCTGGCTGGGCATGCCCGGCAGTTGCAGCAGCGCGGCCTCGGCCGCCGGCCTCAACAGCCAGCCCTTGGGCGGCGCGGCGGCCTGGAACAGGTAGGCGATGTCCACGCCCAGCACCTCGGCCATCTTTAAGAGCGCCGGCAGGGAGGGGTAGATCTGGCCGCCCTCCACCTGGCTGATGGTGCTGGGGGTCACGCCCACCCGCTTGGCCAGCTCGCTCTGGGACAGGCGCTTTTTCAGGCGCAGGACCCTGAGCTTGGGGCCCAGGTCCAGGGGGCCTCCGCTCTTCTGCTCGCGGCCGAAGCTGACCGTCAGGTCCCGGCTCCAGTAGGCGTGGGGGTCGTGCAGGTTCTCCAGAGAGCGTTGCTCCGCCTTGAGGATGGTAAGGCTGGTGGTGCCCCGCTTGATGGACAGCTCGATCACCACCTGGGCGATCTGGTTGATCTGGGCCCGCAGCCGGGGGGAGTGGGCCTCCTTCTCCAAAATCCAGTAGGCCACCGTGTTCAGTTCGTAGAGCCGGGGGCAGGAGTGGGAGTAGAAGGTGGCGATCTTGTCCTCGCCGCCCCACAGCTCCTGCATGCCGGTCAGGCTCTCGAAGATGAAGCGCACCTCGCCGCCCGTCTCGCCGTGGGTGCGGTAGAGCGCCTCGGCCAGGTTGTCTATCATTGCCGGCTCCGGCACGGGCAGGATGCGGCAGGGCGGCTGGCCCCCCTGGTCGTAGAAGCGGGTGAAGGTCTCGCTGCCCGCGCCCTTGCCCCAGGTGAAGCAGTCCAGGATGGTCAGGTGCGGGCCCCGGGCCAGGGGCCCCAGCTTGTCCAGGAGGTTCTTGGGCGAGCGGTCGAAGCTCACGTAGATCAGGGGGCGGCCAAGGTCCTGGGAGGCCTGCAGGAAGTTCAGGCAGAAGACCATGGCCAGGGAGCCGGCGTCGTCGTGCCAGACCACGTTGTCGCCGATGTACAGGCCGCCCAGGAGCTGGTCCAGCTCCGGGACGCCCGAGGATACCTGAGAGGCGCCGTCCATTTCCCCTCCGCGCCCGGCCGCGCCGGCCGCCTTTCATTTCTTAACATATAACCCGGGGCCGCACCACGGGCGTCGGCGGCCCGGCCCGGCTCAGACCCAAATTAGTAATCAACAGCAGTTTTGTTGTATTATAAAAAAAGGCGAGTCAGGCACCTATTGACCATCACCGGTTTGTCCGCTTTTGGTCCTTGCCAGCCGGGGGGTCGCACCAAAGCAAAAAGCCGCTCGCCGGCAAAGGAGCCAAGATTGGAGAGGGTCCGTAGGTTTTTCTCCAATATGAAGCTCTCCGTCCGCCTGGGCCTGGGCTTCGGCCTGGTTCTGGCCCTGCTGGCCCTGGTGGGGCTGTGCGCCCTGTACACCCAGGAGAGGCTCTCCCAGCTCAATCGCAAGCTCTACGACCACCCCTTCGTGGTCAAGAGCGCGGTGCAGACCATCGAGACCCTGGTCCGGGAAATCCAGCGCCAGATGCCGGACCTGCTCCAGGCCCGCGGCCAGGCCCAGATCAACGCGGTGGTGGCCCGGGTGAACGGCCTGGATGGCCAGGCCGAGGCGGCCTACCGGCTGATAGATGAGCGCTTCCTGGGCCCGCGGGACTGGTATCTGCGGGCCTTGGGCATCTACAAGTCCTGGCGGCAGACCTGCGGCCAGGCGCAGGGGCTGGTCCGGGCCGGGCGGGTGGACGACGCCGCGGCCATCATCCAAAACGAGGGCCGGCTGCAGGCCCGGCTGGTGGTGGAGGCCCTGCGCGACGTGCGCGACTTCGCCGACAAGATGGCCGCCAGCATCTGGGCCGAGACCCAGGCCGCCCGCCGCCAGTCCCTGATCACCATGTGGGCCCTCATCGCGGCCGCCATCCTGGCGGGCATCGGCTTCGCCATCTTCATCACCCGCTCGGTGTCCATCCCGGCCCGGGTGGTGGCCCGAGAATCCAAGGCCCTGGCCAACGGCGACCTCAAGCGCCTGATCACCTACCAGAGCAAGGACGAGATCGGCCAGATGGCCCAGAACCTGCGCCGCCTGCTCTCCGGGGTCATCGGCGAGGGCCAATCCATCAAGAACGGCCTGCGCGCGCCCATGTGGACCGCGGACCTGGACCAGACCGTCACCTTCCTCAACCCGGCCGCCGCCCGCATCGCCCAGGCCCTCACCGGCCTGCCCCTGGACCGGATCGAGGGCCGGCTCAAGGTGGCCCAGGCCCTGCCCGACCGGAAAGGCCTGCTGGGCCGGATGGCCGGCAAGAGCCTGGAGATGGACGGACAGGGCACGGTCGAGATCAGCTTCCTGGTGGAGGGCCAGGAGATGATCCTCCTGGAGAGCACCTCCCCCTTGCTGGACCTGGACGGCAATCTGATGGGCGTGATGGGCGTGGGCCTGGACGTCACCGAGCGCCGGCAGGCCGAAAAAAAGCTCTCCGAGAGCCAGGAGCGCCTGAGCACCCTGGTGGAAGAGAGCTTTGACGGCATCTTCCTGCAGAGGGGGGGGATCATAGTCTTCACCAACCAGCGGCTGCGCCAGATGCTTGGGTATGCCGAGGGTGAACTGGAGGGCAAGGACCACTGGCTCATCTACCACCCTGATTATCAGGAGCTCACCCGGGAGCGCGCCCAAAGGCGCATGCGCGGGGAAAAGGTCATCTCCGCCTATGAAGTGAAGCTGCTGCGCAAGGACGGCGCCTCCTTCGAGGCCGAAGTCAGGGCCAAGCCCATCATGGTGATGGGCGAGCCCGGCATCCAGGTCTGGCTCCGGGACATCAGCGAGCGCAAAGAGGCCGAGGAGCGCTTCCGGGCCCTGGTGGAGAACTCACCCCTGGGCACGGCCCTGATCGCGCCCGACGGCCGGTATCTGTACGTGAACCCCAAATTCGTGGAGATGTTCGGCTACGACCTGGCCGAGGTGCCCAACGGCCGCGCCTGGCTGCGCAAGGCCTTCCCGGCGGCGGAAAACCGGCACCAGGTGGCCGCGGCCTGGGTCGCGGACATCAAGGCCGCCAAGCCCGGCGAGGTGAGGCCGCAAACCTTTGAGGTCACCTGCAGGGACGGCTCGCAAAAGATCATCCTCTTTAGGCCCCTCACCCTGGCCGACGGCCGGCAACTGATCACCTACGAGGACATCACCGAACGTAAGCGGGCCGAGGAGGAGTTA
The DNA here is from genome assembly GCA_003605055.1 of Desulfarculus sp. Lineage (GTDB taxonomy): Bacteria > Desulfobacterota > Desulfarculia > Desulfarculales > Desulfarculaceae > Desulfoferula. The sequence goes on along the minus strand of QZKP01000065.1, from coordinate 7,243 downwards.
GCCAGGAGAGAGGAGACCCTGAGCGGAATCTTCAACGCCGCCCAGTCGGGGATCATCCTGGTGGACGCCTCGGGCGCCATCACCTTCGCCAACCAGCAAATGGCGGAGATGTTCGGCTTTCAATTGGACGAGTTAATCGGCAGCGCCTATGTGGACCACACCCACGGCTCGCAGTCCGACGAGGCCCGCGAGAAGATGCTCAGCCTCATGCGGGGAGAGATCGACCACGTATCCCACGAAAGGCTATACCACCGCAAAGACGGGAGCACCTTCTGGGGGTATCTGACCGGCAGACAGCTTCACCATCCGGACGGATCGTTTTGGGCCCTGGTGGGCGTGATCCAGGACATCAGCGAGCACAAACAGGCCGAGCGGGACCGCCAGGAGCGCGAGGCCGAACTGGCCGCCATCTACGAAAACGCGCCCATGATCATGATGCTGGTGGACTCCGACCGGCGGGTGCTCCGGATCAACGGCTTCGGGCAGAAGTTCGCGGGCGTTTCCGAGGCCGAGATGCTCGGGCTGCGGGGGGGCGACGCCCTGCGCTGCCTGAACGCCCTGGAAGACCCCGAGGGCTGCGGCTTCGGGCAGCACTGCGGCCAGTGCGCGGTCCGCCGCACGGTGCTGGACACCCTGGAGACGGGCCGCAGCCATCCTCTGGTGGAGGCCAGCCTGCCCTTAATGGTGGCCGGGGAGAGGAAGGAGCTGACCTTTCTCATCTCCACCACCCGCCTGAGCCTGGGCCAAGGGCACCGGGTGCTGGTCAGCCTCCTGGACATCAGCGAGCGCAAGAAGGCCGAGGAGGCCCTGCGGCAGAGCGAGGCGCTCTTGAACGAGGTGGGCCGCATAGCCAAGATCGGCGGCTGGGAGATGGACCTGACCACCCGCCAGGCCCGCTGGACCCAGGGCACCTACGACATCGTGGAGATAGAGCCCGGCCAGCCCGTGCCCGGCCCGGACGAGCACGTCTCTTACTACCTGCCCGAGCACCAGCCCCTGGTGAAAGAGGCCATGCGCGCCCTCATCGAGGACGACCAGCCCCTGGACTTCGAGGCCCAGGCCCGCACCGCCAAGGGCAGGCTGATCTGGGTGCGGGCCGTGGGCCAGGCGGTGCGCCAGGACGGCGTGTGCGTCAAGGTGTTCGGCACCCTGCAAGACATCACCGCGCGCAAGCAGGCCGAGGAGGAGCTGTGCAAGAGCGAAGAGCACTTCCGCTTCCTGTTCGAAAACATGCTCAACGGCTTCGCCTACTGCCAGATGCTCTATGAGGACGGCCAGCCGCAGGACTTCATCTACCTGGAGGTCAACCGCAACTTCGAGAAGCTGACCGGGCTCAAGGACGTGGTGGGCAAGAGGGTGAGCGAGGTCATCCCCGGCATCCGCCAGACCAACCCAGAGGTATTTGAGATCTACGGCCGGGTGGCCCTCAGCGGCCAGCCCGAGTGGTTCGAAACCTATGTGCCGGCCTTGGACATGTGGTTCTCCATCTCGGTGTACAGCCCGCAGCGGGAGTACTTCGTGGCCGTCTTCGAGGTCGTCACCGAGCGCAAGAAGGCCGAGGAGAGGCTCAAGGCCAGCGAGGAGCGCTTCCGCAGCCTGGCCATGCTGCTGCCCGAGATCATCTTCGAGACCGACGCCCAGGGCCGGATCACCTTCGTGAACCGGGCGGCCTCCGAGCGCATGGGCTACACCCAGGAGGAGATGAAGCGCGGCCTCACGGCCACGGACATGCTGGCCCCCGCGGACCGCAGCCGGGCCGTGGAGAACATAAAGAAGGTCCTGGCCGGCCAGGAGCTGGAGCTGCGGGAGTACACGGCCCAGGCCAAGGACGGCTCCACCTTCCCCTGCCTGGTGCGCTCGGCGCCCATAATGAAGGACGGGGCGCCCGTGGGACTGCGGGGCTTCGTGGTGGACATCAGCGACCGCAAGAAGGTCGAGGAGGCCCTGCGGGCCAGCGAGGAGCGCTTCCGCGGCATAGTGGAGACGGCCAACGAGGGCATCTGGGTGGTGGACGGCCAGTACCGCACCACCTTCGTCAACGCGCGCATGGCCGAGATGCTGGGCTACTCCATGCCGGAGATGCTGGGCCGGCCGGCGAGCGATTTCATGGTGGAGAGCGAGCTGGAGAGCCACCAAGCCCAGATGGCCCTGCGCCAAAGGGGCGAGGCCGGGCACTACGAGCGGCTCCTGCGGCGCAAGGACGGCAGCCAGTGCTGGTGCCTGGTGGCGGCCCGGCCGGTGTTTGACCAAAAGGGAGAGTTCGCCGGCGCCTTCGGCATGTTCACCGACATCAGCGACCGCAAGCGGGCCGAGGAGGAGATGCAGCGCAGCGAGGCCCAGGTGCGGGCCGTGCTGGACACCTCGCCGGACATGGTCTTCCGCTTCAACCGGCAGCGGATCTGCACCTTCTTCAAGCCCTCGCCCCTGTTCCCCACCCTGCTGAACGACTCCGCGGTGGGGCAGGACATGGCCGGGTTCACGCCCCCGGAGATATTGGACGAGCGCATGCGCCTGGCCGGGGAGGTCTGGCGGACCGGCGAGCCGCAGGAGCACACCTACTCGGTGATGGTGAACGGCGAGCGCGCCTTCCGCTGGGCGGTTTACGTGTACTGGAGCCCGGAGGAGGTGCTGGCCACGGTGCGCGACGTGACCGGCCGGGCCAAGCTGGAGTCCCAGTTGCGCCAGTCCCAGAAGATGGAGGCCATCGGCACCCTGGCCGGGGGCATCGCGCACGACTTCAACAACATCCTGGGGGCCATGATCGGCTACACCGAACTGGCCCTGGACGAGGCAGGCCAGGACGGACCCCTCTCCCACGAGCTGAAGCAGGTGCTCCTGGCCGGCCAGCGGGCCAAGAATCTGGTGCGCCAGATACTCTCCTTCAGCCGGACCAGCGAGCAGGAGCAGGCTGCGGTGCAGATCGCCCCGATCGTCAAGGAGGCCCTGAAGCTCCTGCGGCCGGCCACCCCCAGCAACATAGAGATCAAGACCGACCTGGCCGACCAGGAGGACCACATCATGGCCGACCCGGTGCAGGTTCACCAGATCATCATGAACCTGTGCACCAACGCGGTGCAGGCCATGGAGCAAAAGGGCGGGGTGCTGGAGGTGGCCTTGCAGAGCGTGGAGCTGGACCAGAAGGAGGCGGCCCGCTACGTGGACCTGCAGCCCGGCCGCTACCAGGTGCTCTCGGTCAGCGACACCGGGGTGGGCATGGACCAAGGCACTCTGAGCCGGGTCTTCGAGCCCTTCTTCACCACCAAGGAGGCCGAGCGCGGCACGGGCCTGGGCCTGTCCGTGGTGCACGGCATCGTGCACAGCCACGGCGGCGCGATCACCGCCTATAGCGAGCCGGGCCAGGGCTCCACCTTCCGGGTCTATCTGCCGGTGATCCAGGGCCCGGCGCCCGAAAAGGCGGCGGAAAACGCGCCGCCCGCGCCGGGCGGCCAGGAGCGCATCCTGCTGGTGGACGACGAACAGGCCCTGGTGGACCTGGGGCGCAGCTTCCTGGAGCGGCTGGGCTACCGGGTGACCGGCACCACCTCCAGCCGCCAGGCCCTGGAGCTGTTCACGGCCCGGCCCCAGGACTTTGACCTGGTGCTCACCGACTACACCATGCCCCACCTGACCGGCGTGGCCCTGTCCCAGGAGATGCTCAAGATTCGGCCCGACATCCCCATCATCATCAGCACCGGCTTCAGCCACCAGCTCACCGAGGACAAGGCCAAGGCCATCGGCATCCGGCGCATGGTCATGAAGCCGGTCCTGGGCACCCGCCTGGCCTATTTGATCCGCGAGGTGCTCAACGGCAAGAGCTAGCGAGGTGCTCAACGGCAAGAGCTAGTAAAGTTCATGATGGCCGGGACCCGTTTCTAACAGAACAAGATAAAGATCTAGATGGGGATGCCAGCCGCGCCAGGGCCGCAGGCCCGGCATAGCCTGAGGCTGGCTGGCAAGGCAACCCAAGGCTTGGGCTGCCAAGGCCTTTTTACGGGAGCCTTGCCGGCCGTCTACGGTAGGTGGCATCTCGACCCGCTTTGCCACCGGCGGCCCGCCGGCGGCAAGCGAGCGCCGCAGGCATGGCTGAAACTACGTCGAGGCGCGAGCGCCGCCAGCAACACAGCCAGGCGGCCTCAGGCGAAGCCGGGCACCGAAAAAATGAGTAATATTCATCTACTGAATGAGTCTTCATTTTTCCTTGTAGCCCGGCGCTTCCTCTAGTATATTGGGCTGGTTCCCGGGCCGGGGGCGGTCCGGGAACTGGTCTGTAAAAAAGCGTTGACAGGCCCCAGGGGGCGTGTTACCAAGCTTGAATGAATCGTCATTCATCGTCTGGTTTCTAGCCGCGCCCCAGGGCGTGGCCCGCGGGTTGGGGATGAAATGCCCTTGAAGAATCAGGCCAAAAAAACCGGCGACAAGCACCGGCGCATCATCGAGGCCGCAGTCAAGGTCTTTGCCAAGAACGGCTTCTACAACTCCAAGGTCAGCGAGATCGCCCGGGCCGCCAACGTGGCCGACGGCACCATCTATCTCTACTTCCAGAACAAGGACGACATCCTCATCTGCCTGTTCGAGGAAGAGATGAGCCGGGTGCTGGACAACGTGCGCCAGGCCATCGCCGGCCAGGAGGACCCGGCCCGCAAGCTGGCGCTGTTCGCCCAGGCCCACCTGAGCCTCTTGGAGCGCAACCAGCAGATGGCCGAGATCATCCAGGTGGAGCTTCGCCAATCCTCCAAGTTCATGAAGGAATACAAGAACGACAAGTTCCACCAGTACCTGAACCTCATCAGCTCCATCATCCGCGAGGGCCAGGCCAAGGGCGTGTTCCGGGCCGACATCAAACCCGGGGTGGCCAAGCGGGCCTTCTTCGGGGCCCTGGACGAGATGAGCCGCTACTGGGTGCTTTCGCCGGTCAAGAAATACTCCATCGCCACCGCCGCCCAGCAGATAAGCGACATCTTCGTGAAGGGAATGCTGGCGCCCCCGGCCTAGGGCGCCCGAGGGTTTATACGAAAAGGGAAACGGGTTTACCCCAGCTAAGTGAGGAAAGGAGGGGTGTTGCAGTGAACATCGTGGTCTGCATCAAGCAGGTGCCGGACACCGAGACGGTCGTCAAGATCGCCGGCGACGGCAAGTCCATAGTAACCGACGACATCAAGTGGGTCATGAACCCCTATGATGAGTTTGGCGTGGAAGAGGCCCTGCGCATCCAAAAGGCCCAGGGCGGCCAGGTGACCGTGGTGGGCGCCGGGCCGGACCGGGTGGTGGAGGCCCTGCGCACCGCCCTGGCCATGGGCGCGGACAAGGCCGTCCACATCAAGGACGACAACCTCTACGGCGCCGACCCCATGACCGTGGCCAAGCTGTTGGCCAAGGCCATCGAGCCCCTGAACGCCGACCTCATCTTCCTGGGCCAGCGGGCCGTGGACGACGACAGCGGCGTGGTGAGCTCGGCCCTGGCCGAGTACCTGAACCTGCCCCAGCTCTCGGTGATCACCAAGGTGGAGGTCACTGACGGCAAAGTCAAGGTGGAGCGGCCAGTGGAGGGCCAGACCCTGGTCATCGAGTCCTCCCTGCCGGCGGTGATCACCGCCCAGAAGGGCCTCAACGAGCCCCGCTACGCCTCCCTGCCGGGCATCATGAAGGCCAAGAAGAAGCCCCTGGAGATCAAGACCCCGGCCGACCTGGGCGTGGAGCGGGCGGACCAGATCGAGATCGCGGCCATCGTGCCGCCGCCCCAGCGGGCCCCGGGCCGCAAGATACAGGGCGAGACCCCGGCGGAGCTGGCGGCCAACCTGGCCAAGGCCCTCAAGGAAGAGGCCAAGGTCATCTAGCGGCGCGGGACTGGGAAGCAATCAAGCTTTCGCTCGAAAGGAGAGCAAAAGATATGGCGGGTGTATGGATCATCGCCGAGCAACGCGACGGCGATTTCAGAAAGATAACCTTCGAGGCGGCCAGCGCGGCCAAGAAGGTGGCCGATGAGCTGGGCGGCGAGGTGACCGCCCTGGTGCTGGGCGCGGGCCTGGCCGACAAGTGCGCGGCCCTGGGCAAGTACGGGGTGGCCAAGGTGCTCTACGTGGACAACCCGGCCCTGGCCGAGTACGCCGCCGAGGCCTACGCCAATGTCTGCGCGGAGCTGATTAAAAAGGGCGGCCCGGACGTGGTGCTCATGGGCGCCTCCATGCAGGGCAAGGACCTGGGCGGGCGCCTGGCGGCCAAGCTGGGCACCGGCATCGCCGTGGACTGCACGGCCCTGGCCGTGGAGGGCGGCAAGCTCAAGGCCACCCGGCCCATGTACGCCGGCAAGGTCTACGCGGACCTGTTCATCAAGGGCTCGCCCCAGATGGCCTCCCTGCGGCCCAACGTCTTTGACGTCAAGGAAGTCGGCGGCCAGGCCGCGGTGGAGACGGTCAGCGCCGACCCGGGCTCGGTCAGGACCGCGGTGGTAGACAAGGTCGTGGCCGGGGCCGGCAAGGTGGACCTCACCGAGGCCGACGTCATCGTCAGCGGCGGCCGCGGCATGAAGGAGGCGGTCAACTTCCACATCATCGAGGAGTTGGCCAGCAAGCTGGGCGCGGCCGTGGGCGCCAGCCGCTCGGCGGTGGACGCCGGCTGGCGGCCGCACACCGACCAGGTGGGCCAGACCGGCAAGGTGGTCACCCCCAACCTCTACATCGCCTGCGGCATCAGCGGGGCCATCCAGCACCTGGCCGGCATGGGCTCCTCCAAGGTGATCGTGGCCATCAACAAGGACCCGGACGCCCCCATCCACACCAAGGCCGACTTCTGCGTGGTGGGCGACCTGTTCGAGGTGGTGCCCGAGCTGACCAAGGAGCTGGAAAAGTAGGCGGCGCCGGCCTCGGCACAGAACTCGGCAAATAAAAAGGCCCCCGCCGGCCGGCGGGGGCCTTTTTCGTGCGCGGCGGGCGGTGGTGCAGAGGCAGAGATTGCTTCGTCGCGGCCAAGGCCGCTCCTCGCACACCCGGCTTGGTCTGATTGTGTAGGAGCGGGTTTTACCCCCGCCCTCTTGCCCCGTCGTGGCCTGAACAAGGGAGGGGATAAACCCCTCCCCTACTTGACCAACACGAGCCTGTCATAGATGCGAGGCGCGGCGGGCCCCGGCGGCTCGTAGCGGCAACGCACTGGGTGGCCCAGACAGCTCGGCTGCCTGGGTTGCGTAGCGAAGCGGAGCAACAAGAGGTTAGGCAAAAGGCTTGGGTCTTAGCGGCAGGGTTGGGTGGAG
>QZKP01000027.1 GCA_003605055.1 Desulfarculus sp. | reverse complement strand
GGTCTCCCTGGTCAGCTTCCTGAACCAGCAGCCCCCCGGTGATGCTGCGTATTTCCAGGCGCGGCCCCGGCCTATGCTCCGGGATGCGCACCAGCCGGCAGTTACGCCGGCCTTCCGCCAATACCTGTTGAGCAACCGGGGTGAAATCGGGCGCAGCGATGGCTTCCACAAATAGCGATCCCAGCGCCTCCACAAAAGCCTCATCCACCGCGCGATTGGCCGCCAACACCCCGCCAAAGGCCGACACCGGGTCGGACTCCAGGGCCAGCGGGAAGGCGTCCGCAATCGTCTCAGCCGTGGCGATGCCCGTTGGAGTCAGGTGCTTGACGATGACGACCGCCGGGGTATCGAACATGATCACCGCCCGCCACGCCCTGGACCAGGGCCGCGAGGTGTTCGCGGTGCCCGGGCCGGTGGGCGCGCCCCAGAGCGCCGGCTGCAACGCCCTTATAAGCCAGGGCGCGCGCCTTTTGACCTCGGCCCGGGACCTCCTGGCCCCCGGCGCCCTGCCGCCGGCGCCCTCGCCGGCCGCGGCCGGCCCGGAGGCCGCCCTGGAGCTGAGCCCGGCCGAGACCGCGCTGATAAAGCTCATCGGCCCGGAGCCGGTGCACATAGACAGCCTGGCCCGGGCCTCGGGCCTGGGCCCGGGCGAGCTGAGCATGCTCCTGCTGCATCTGGTATTGTCCGAGCGCGTCCTGGAGTTGCCGGGCAAGCACTACGTGGTTAACCTCTAGGCGAGCACCGGCGGCAGAGACGACGCGAGAGGATATGGCCAAGAACCTGCTCATAGTGGAATCCCCGGCCAAGGCCCGCACCATCAAGAAGTACCTGGGCCCTGACTTCGAGGTGAAGGCCTCGGTGGGCCACGTGATGGACCTGCCCCAGAAGCGCCTGGGCGTGGACATAGAGGCCGGCTTCCAGCCCGAGTACCAGGTGATCAAGGGCAAGGAGAAAGTGGTCAGGGAGCTCAAGAAGGCCGCGGCCGCGGCCGGCCGGGTGTACCTGGCCCCGGACCCGGACCGGGAGGGCGAGGCCATCGCCTGGCACATCGCCCAGCAGTTGGGCCGGCCGCTCAAGGACTACCACCGGGTGCTGTTCCACGAGCTGACCAAGGACGCCATCACCCGGGCCGTGGCCCACCCCCAGCGCCTGGACCAGCAGCGCTACGACAGCCAGCAGGCCCGGCGGGTGCTGGACCGGCTGGTGGGCTACCAGATCTCGCCCCTGTTGTGGAAGAAGGTGCGCGGCGGGCTCTCGGCCGGCCGGGTGCAGAGCGTGGCCCTGCGCCTGATCGTGGAGCGGGAGCGGGCCATCCAGGCCTTCGTGCCCCGGGAGTACTGGAGCCTGACCGCGGAGCTGGAGGCCGACGCGCCGCCGCCCTTCGCCGCCCGCCTGGTGGAGTTTAAGGACAAAAAGTTCGAGCCGGACAACCAGGCCGACACCCTGGCCGCCCAGAGCGCCGTAACGGGCCAGGACTTCCTGGTGAGCGAGGTGAAGCAGCGCCAGGTCAAGCGCCGCACGGCCCCGCCCTTCATCACCTCCACCCTGCAGCAGGAGGCCCACCGCAAGCTGGGCTTCAGCCCCAAGCGCACCATGGCCCTGGCCCAGGGCCTCTACGAGGGCAAGGAGACCGGCGAGGGCGCCGTGGGCCTGATCACCTACATGCGCACCGACTCCACCCGCCTGGCCGCCACGGCCGTGGAGGAGGTGCGCGGCCTGATCGCCGAGCGCTGGGGCCAGGATTACCTGCCCGCGCGGCCCTACGCCTACAAGGCCCGGGCCCAGGCCCAGGAGGCCCACGAGGCCATCCGCCCCACCAGCGCCCTGCGCACGCCCGAGTCCCTGGCCGCCTACCTGAACAAGGACGAGCTCAATCTCTACCGCCTGATCTGGAACCGCTTCGTGGCCTGCCAGATGACCCCGGCGGTGTACGACCGCACCCAGGCCGACATCACCGCCGGCCCGGGCCTGTTCCGGGCCAACGGCCAGGTGATGGTCTTCCCGGGCTTCACCGCGGTCTATGAGGAGGGCCGGGACAACGCCAACGGCGAGGGGGCCGGCGAGGGGCTGCTGCCGCCGCTGGCCGCCGGCCAGCGCCTGAAGCTGTTGCAGCTCACCCCCAAGCAGCACTTCACCCAGCCGCCGCCGCGCTTCACCGAGGCCAGCCTGATCAAGGAGCTGGAGGAGAAGGGCATCGGCCGGCCCAGCACCTACGCGGCCATCCTCAGCACCCTGCAGGACCGCGAGTACATCACGCGCCTCAAGCGCCAGCTCAGGCCCACGGAGATGGGCCAGGTGGTCAACGACCTATTGGTGGAGAGCTTCCCCGCCATCATGGAGGTGGGCTTCACCGCCGGCCTGGAGCAGGCCCTGGACCAGGTGGAGGAGGGCAGGCGCGACTGGCGGCGGCTGCTGGCCGAGTTCTACGGCCCCTTCGCCCAGGCCCTCAAAGCGGCCCAGAGCAACATGCGCCAGGTCAAGGGCCAGGGCCTGGCCACGGAAATCGCCTGTCCCGCCTGCGGCCGGCCCATGGTCATCCGCCTGGGCAAGAACGGCGAGTTCCTGGCCTGCAGCGGCTACCCCGAGTGCCGCACCACCTTTGACTTCAGCCGCGACGAAAAGGGCCAGATCGTGCCCGCCGCGCCGGCCCCGGACCCGGGCGTGGTCTGCGACCAGTGCGGCGCGCCCATGGCGGTCAAGAAGGGCCGCTACGGCCCCTTCCTGGCCTGCACCGCCTACCCCCAGTGCAAGAACATCCGCCCCCTGAGCGACAACGGCGAGCCGGCGCCCAAGGCCGCGGCCGAGCCCCTGGGCGAGAAGTGCCCCCAGTGCGGCGGCGATCTGGTGATCAAGCCCACCCGGGCCGGCGGGCGCTTCATCTCCTGCGCCAACTACCCCAAGTGCCGCTACTCCCGCGGCCTGCCCGTGGGCGTGGCCTGCCCCCAGTGCGGCGGCGAGGTGGTGGAGAAGCGCTCCCGCCGGGGCAAGGTGTTCTACGGCTGCGACAATTTCCCCAAGTGCGACTACGCCTCCTGGCACAAGCCCCTGCCCCAGGCCTGCGCCCAGTGCGGCCACGCCTTCCTGGTGGAGAAAAGGACCAAGCAGGGCGCGACGGTGGTCTGCCCCTCCTGCGGGGCCAAAGCCGGCCGCCAGGAAGAGTAGGCCCGCGGGCGGGCCTAAAGCCCCGGCCATAAAAAAGGGCGGGGACCAGCCCCGCCCCGATCAGGCCAGGCCGCGGCCTACTTGGGCACGTTCTGCATCCAGTCCGCGCGCTGGAACCAGCGCTGCTGCAACTGCTTGAGCTTGCCGCTCTGCATCAGGGCCCCCAGATAGTTGCGCAACAGGTTGGCCCACAGGTCGTCGCCCGGCGGCAGGGCCATGCCGATGGGCTCGTAGGTGAAGGGCTTGTCCAGGGCGGCCAGGTTGGCCTGCGGGTAGCGGAAGGCGGCCAGGGCGCAGAAGGGGAAGTCGGCCACCAGCACCTGGGCCTTGCCGTCGAGCAGCATCTTCAGGGCCGCCTCCATGTTGGCCGCCGGGGCCAGCTTGGCCATGGACAGGGCCACCCGGGCCGCCCCCTCGCCAGTGGTGCCCTTGGCCACGGCCACGGTGAACTCGGGCCGGTTCACGTCCCCGGGGCCCTTGATGCTGGCCGCCAGGGAGGCCTTGAGCAGCATGCCCTGGCCGGTGACGAAGTAGGGGCCCACGAAGGCCACCTCCAGGTTGCGCCGGGGCATCATGGTTATGCCCGCCAGGGCCAGGTCCAGCTTGCCCGCCCGCAGCGCCGGCAGCAACTGGGCGAAGGGCATCACCTTGACCTCTAGCTTCACCCCCAGGGCCGCGGCCAGGCCATGGGCCAGGTCCATGTCCAAGCCGATGACCCTGCCGGCCTTGTCCTTGACGTTGAAGGGCGGATAGTCAGCCGCGGTGCCCACCACCAGCAGCTTGTTCTTGCTCACCCGCTGGGCCACCGGCCCGGCCAGGGCCAGGCCGGCCGCCGCCAGCAGCAGGGCCAAGGCCAGGGCCAGCACCCGATACAGATTGCGCATATGCGAAACTCCTCCCGAAACAGGTTGCGGCCCGCGGGCCGCGGTTGGGGCTCGCCGCCTATCTGGGCAGCAGCCGCATCCAGGGCTCTCTCTTTAGCCAGTTCTGGCGCAAGAGGTCCAGCCTGCCGCTGCCCTGCATGAGCAGCAGGTAGTTGCGCAGCAGGTTCACGAACTCCGGGTCCCCCTGGGCCAGGGCGATGCCCAGAGGCTCGTAGGTGAAGGGCTTCTCTAAAAGGCCCAGCTTGGCCTCCCGGTGCTGGAACACCGCCAGGGCGCAGAAGGGGTAGTCGGCGATGACCGCCTTGACCTTGCCGGCCAGGAGCATCTGCAGGGCGCCCTGCATGCTGTCCTGGGTCAGGATCTTGGCCTTGGGCATCATCTGCCGGGCCACCTCCTCGCCCGAGGAGCCGCGGGCCACGGCCAGGGAGAACTCCGGCCGGTCCACGTCGGCCAGGGCCTTGAGCCCCTCGCCCACCTGGGCGCTGGTGAGCAGGGTCTGGCCCGAGGCCAGGTAGGGGCCCACGAACACCACCCGGAGGTTGTCGCGCAGGGTGATGGTCAGGGCGGAGATGGCCAGGTCCACCTCGCCGGCCTCCAGGGCCTTGAGCAGGCGGCCGGCCGGGACCTGCACCAGCTTCAGGCGCACGCCCAGGCGCTCGGCCAGCAGGGCGGCCAGGTCCGGGTCCAGGCCGATGAGCTTGCCGTCCGGGCCCTTGGCGGTCAGGGGCGGGTAGTCGCCGGAGGTGCCCACCCGGAGCTGGTTCTCGGCCAGGATGCGCTTGAGCGCCGGCCCTCCCCAGGCCGCGGCCGGCCAGAACAGGGCCAGGGCCAGCCAGGCGGCCAGGCAGGACTTAAGTTTGGTGGCGGCCACGGTCTGACTCCTGGGGGCTCAGTAGAGCCCCGCGTAGAGCAGGGCCATAACCTGGGCGTCCTTGAGTATGCTGGAGACCCGGGCGAACTCGTCGGGCTGGTGCACCGAGTGCTCGCAGGTGCTCCACACCGCCACCGGCAGCCCCCGCTGGCGGAAGAAGGCGGCCACCGTGCCGGCGCCTATGCCGCCGGGCCTGGCCGGCAGGCCGTGCACCCGGGCGACGGCCTTCATTAGCGCCTGCACCACCGGCGCCTGGGGCGAGGTGGCCGGCGGGGCCTGCAGGCGCTGCACCGGCTCGATGCTCACCGTGGCGCCCTCCTGGGCGGCGATGGCCCCGAAGCGCTCCCGGAACACGCCCAGGGCCTGGTCCAGGTCAATGCCCGGCAGGATGCGGCAGTCCAGGTAGAACACGTCCCGTCCGGGCACGGTGTTGATGTTCTCCACCCCGGCCTCCTTGCGCGTGGGCTCGCAGGTGGAGACCATGGGGTCGAACAGGGGGTCCTGTTGGCCGAAGCCGGCGGCCAGCTCCCGGGCGGCCACCATCATGCGCGCGGCGGCGTACAGGGCGTTGACCCCCTTGTGCGGCGTGGAGCCGTGCACCTGCTGCCCGCTGACCTCCACCCTGAGCCAGAGGATGGATTTCTCGGCCACCTCGATGAAGGTCCCGTCCGGCTCGCCGGCGTCGGGCACCACGATCAGGTCCCGGGGGCTGAACAGCTCCGGCCGCCGGCGCAGCAGGTAGTCCAGGCCGTAGGCCGAGCCGGTTTCCTCGTCGCTGACCGCGATCAGCCCGGCCGGCCCCGGCGGCCTGAGCCCCAGCTCCCGGAGGGCCCGCACGGCCAGCAGGGAGGCCACCAGGCCGCCGTGGTTGTCCTGCACCCCGCGGCCGTAGATGAGGTCGCCCTCCACCCGGAGCTGCCAGGGGTCGCTGGCCCACAGGGCCAGGTCGCCCTCGGGCACCACGTCCAGGTGGCTGAGCACCCAAACCCGCGGGCCCCGGCCGCCGGGCAGCACGGCCAGCAGGTTGGGCCGCAGTCCGCCCGGCACCCGCTCGTCCGGGGCGTCCACCCGGGTTATCTCCAGGCCCAGCTCCGCGAGCCAAGCCCGCACCATCTCCGCCTTTTTCCACTCCCCCTGGCCCCCGTTGTCCGGCCCCAGGGCGGGCATTGCCACCAGCCGGCGCTGATAGGCGATGACCTCCTCTGGCCAGCCGGCGATGCGTTCCAGGAGTTTCTGGGCCTCGGGCACTATCTCCCTCCGGGTTACAAGCGGGGCCGCGCTGGCGGCCCCAGGTACAGACTAGCGCCGGGGCGCCCCGGGGTCAAGGCGCGTTGACACCGGCTTTTCAGGGGGTTAACATTCCTACACTCTGCCTTTTCGCGGCCCGAGGTGTCCATGTCCGGCCCCAAGGCAACCCTGCCCCCCGAGGTCAGAAGGTTCTCGGGTCTGTACCGCTTCATCGATCCGGAGCGGTTCGCCGAGTTGGGCATAGACCCCGAGGACGTGCCCCTGGGCACCTACCCGGCCGAGGACCACCCCCCCTTTCTGCCCGACCGCCTGGGCGGCAACGCCTATGGCCTGGGCCTGTTCGAGCACACCGCCCTGGCGCCGGAGGACGCCCGGCTCATGGACCGGGTGGACCTGAGCGACCCGGCCCAGGCGGCGGCCTCCCACCGCCGGCTAAACGAAATCTTCAAGCGCCTGGGACTGTTGATCCGCTACAGCCGGCAGGGAAGGCGCTTTTTCCTCATCCCCCGGCACTACGTGGCCCAGTTCCTGGTGGAGGTGCGGGCCCGGGCCGAGGAGATCACCGGCTTCCTGAGCGGGCTGCTGGCCCGGCGCCTGCGCGAGAGGATGCGCGTGGGGCTGTTGGCCACCGAGCACGAGCTGCTCCTGCCCGAGCTGCAGAGCCGCATGCCCCAGCTAGAGTTCAGCCTGCTCAGCCGCCTGAGCCATCTCACCGCCCGCCGGCCGCCCCTGGACGCCCTGGTGCTGGTGGGCGACCCTCTGCAATTCGCCCTGGAGCTCTTGGCCGGCCAGGAGCTGCCCGCGCCCGGCGACCGCCAGGGCCGCGAGGACCTGGGCCGCTTCATGGCCAGCCGGCTCTATGACCTGCTGGACGCGGACGGGGAGCTTTTGTGCCTGGCCGACCGGCCGCCGTCCCCCTCCAGCCGCCTGGTCAAGGTGCGCTTCAAGAGCCAGTTGGAGTTCAAGCGCTTTTTGATGTTCAGCCACGTCTACCGCACCCACCGGCGTTACCGCAGCCGCGCCGGCCTGGAGATGGAGCTCAACGGCTTTGACTTCGAGGCCTTCCTCATGGGCCCGGGGGTGTATCACGAGACCGTGGAGGGCCTGCTGGAGGGCAAGAGCCTGGCCCAAATGGAGCCGCGGGAGCTGGACCGGCTGCCCTACCAGAACCTGCCCCTGCCCCGGGGCTCGGACGAGCGCATGCTCGCCGCCTGGGGCCGCTGGCTGAGCCGCTTGTTCGAGGCCATCCGCCTGGACCGGGTGCTGCCCGAGGTGCAGCGCGCCGAGTGGGAGGCCCACTACCAGACCAGCGGGGGCTTCCCGCCCACCATGCTCATCTTCCAGGGCAGCCGCCGCCGGCCGCTGGAGACCCTGGCCGAGGTGGAGAACCGGGTGCGCCGCCGCCGCATCGGCGGCTGCCCGCGGGCCCTGCTGGCCGACTACAAGGACTCCTTCACCTACGTGGCCCGGGTGCTGGAGATACTGGAGCAGGTGCGCCAGGGGGTCTATACCAAGCTGCCCGGCCTGGAGCTGAGCCGCCTGCGCAAGCCCTTCGAGACCGCGGCCGGCCACCGCCAGTTCAAGCACGTGCGCCGGCTCATGGAGCTGGCCCCCCGCCTGGCCCGCTGGGAGGCGCGCTTGAACCCCCAGGGGGTGATGGGCGCGCGCACCCCGGTGCTGGCCCACCTGGAGAAGCTCTCCCTGCTGGGCCTGGAGCCCGGGCCCCTGTACCAGCTCCTGCTGATCGTCCTGGGCCACTCCACCATGAGCCGGGTCACCTTCGGCAAGCTGCCCGAAACCACCCTGGAGCCCCTGACCGACCGCGGCCGCTACCGGGACCTGGAGGAGGCGGTGACGGTCATCCGCCTGTACCGGCTGCTGTCGGTGGCCGAGGCCGCCGCCGCCTCGCCGGGCGGCCTGAGCCCGGGCCAGGTGCGCGAGATGTTCAACCTCTACGACCTGGCCATCCAGGTGGTCAGCGACCCGGAGCTGAGCTGGGGCCAGATCCTGGACGCCCAGATCAACCAGTCCGGCGGGGTGCAGGCCAAGGCCACCCGCAAGATGCTCAAGCTCTTGGACTTCTTCGACCACCTGGAGGACTGGCAGAGCCTGGAGGCCGTGGGCCCGCGGGAGAAGGAGGCCCTGGCCGACTTCGACCCTCTCAAGCTCACGCGCATCGGTCAGGTCATCGAGCTGGTGCAGCAGGAACGGCGCTTCGTGGAGCGCTTCTACGCCGGCGACTCCTCGGCGCGGCCCTATTTTTTCCGGGCCCTGCTCAACAGCGAGCTGCACGGCACCGGCCGCCTGCTGCCCAAGCTGGGCGCCGCGGCCAGCTTCACCCTGTTGTGGATCTGCGTGCACGCCAGCGAACGGCGGCTGATCAACTGCAACCCTCTGCTCATGAGCGAGGGCGAGATAGACCTGGCCGAACGCCTGGCCAAGCTGCGCCGGGCCCTGCTCAGGTTCACCCCGGACCAACTCAACCCGCAGTGGCTGGCCGGCCTGCGCCGGGGCCTGGCCGCCGGCCGCCAGGTCTATTTGGGCGACTCGGGGCTCTACCTGAGCCTGGACCGGGACAGCGGGGCCCTGACCCCCCAGTTCATTGACCCCAACGTGGAGCTGGCCCTCTTGAGCCAGTTGCTGGGCCAGACCGAGGGGCGGGCCCTGGAGCAGGCGCCGCCGCGGCATCTGCAGGTCATGGACCGCTCTTCCCACGAGGCCCGCCTGTTCCTGGAGGCCCAGCGGTCCCGGTTGGCCGGGCGTCAGCTCCTGGACCTGGAGCAGACCCTGGCCCGCCTGCAGGGGCGCCTGCAGGGCTACGTCCTGCGGGAGCTGCTGGACCTGCCCCGCTTCGCGGGCAACCTGGGCCTGCTGCTGCAGCACTGCCCCCACCTGATGGACCGCCTGCTGCCCCAGCCCAGCGGCCACCCCCTGAGCCGCCGCCGCCTGGCCGCCGCGGCCAAGCTCAGCGCCTTGGAGCTAAAGCGCCTGGAGGGCTTCCAGGACATGCAGCTCTCCCACCAGATGGCCCGCCAGGAGTTCGGCGCCGCGGCCGCGGGCATCGTGGGGGTCTCGCCCCTGCAATTCCAGCGCCTGACCGCCAGCCTGGGCCAGCTCTTGCACGGCCAGCCCGGGCTGGGGCGGCTGTTGATGCTGGCGGTGCTGCTCTACGCCGAACAGGGCCCGCCCCCGGAGCTGGCCGCCAGCCCCCTGCTGGCGGGCCTGGAGCTGTCGCCGGCCGAGACGGGCGACCTGGGCTTTCTGCTGGCCCAGCACGACCTGAGCCGGCGGGTGGTCAGCGGCGAGGCCAGCCTGCGGGCCCTGCAGCCGGTGCTGGACTGCCAGGACCCGCCCCTGGTGGAGGCGCTGTTCCTGCTGTCGGTGATCTGCGGCGGGGCCCGGCGGGAGGGCTTCCTCACCGAGGACCTGATGGAGGGCTACAACCGGGTGCTGGAGGCCATCCGCCGCCTGTCCCTGGGCCGCACCACCTCCGGGCAGGCCCTGCGGGAGCTGATCGCGGACATGGGCCGCCGCCTGCTGGCCTTCGAGCGCTACCAGGAGCTGCAGCAGGGCCCAGCCCCGGCGGCCAGCCTGCGCCACCTGCTGGAGACCCAGAAGCTGCCCCCGGAGGGCCGCGAGCACTGGCTGGAGCAGGGACAGCGGCTGTTGGGCCTGGACCGCCTGCTCAAACTGCGCGGGCTCTTGTTGGTGGACGGCCTGGATCTGCGCATGCTGGCCGGCGGGGTGCCGGTGCGCTTCATCTACCAGCTCAAGAACCTGCGCTCGGTGGGCGTCACCCACTACGAGCGCGACCTCTACGAGGGCCGCCGCCTGTACCGGGCCCTGCGCGATCTGCCCCCGGCGGTGCAGGAGTTCGTGCTGGACACCCTGGGGGGGCCCCGGCGGCCCCTTACCGTGACCGGCTTCGCCCAGGCCGCCGAGCGCCTGACCTACGCCAACCAGATACTGCTGCTCTTGCTGGGCCTGTGCGCCACGGGCCTGCTGCCCGAGGAGCACCCGGGGCCCCTGAGCCTGGATTTCCAGCCCCTGGCCCGGCTCATGCACCGCAAGTTCGAGATGGTCAACGAGCTGATCACCGGCCTGGAGCCCCTGGCCCTGCTGCACCGGGCCGGGGCCCTGCGGCGCATGGTGGGGGCCCGGGAGGGGCTGGTCCTGCACCTGGAGCCCCAGGCCGGGCTGGTCAGCCTGGCCGCGGCCGACCCCCTGCGCCTGGACCGCAAGATACAGGCCGTGCGGCGGGCCTCCAGCCCGGGCAAGCTCAAGCGCCTGTACCACGGCGAGCTGAAGAAGCTGGCCGTGGCCGCCCACGGCAGCCTGGACTACCAGCAGCGGCTGGAGGAGGCGTTCCAGGAAAACCTCCAGCGCCTGGGCGGGCAGATGCTGGAGCGGGTGCGCGAACGCCTGGCCGCCGAGGACGACCTGCAGCGGCTGGAGGCGCAGTTTAAGGCGGCCCGGGAGGAGGGGCTGGAGCTGCCCCTGAGCCAGGACCGGCAGCAGAGCCTGCGGGACCTGTACGAGATGAACGCCGAGCGCCTGCGCCGCCGTCTGCTGGGCGACATCAGCGCCCAGGTGGCGTCCATCAACACCTTCGCCGAGTTGGAGGACTACTGGGGCCGCGTAAAGGCCCGCCTGCGGGAGCTGCGCCCCCACCTGAGCAAGGAGTTCCAACTGGCCGTGTCCCGCCGCTTCGATCACCGGGCCCAGATACTGCGGGCCAAGGCCCAGGAGATGCCCTAGGTGTAGTTGCTAAATAGGTTGTTCACCCGGTTCCTGTCCTAGAGGCTGGAGATTGACAATATCCCATCTCAGGCAGGAGCTCCGCATGAACGACCCCCATAAGAATGCCCGAACTGCGCTTTATGGTGGAGCCTGGTTGGTGAAGAGGGTCAGGGAGCAAGGGATGAGCGGGCAGGAGGCGTCTCCCGCAGGGCATCCGCCGGCGCGCGGCCCCCAAATGGCTGGGCCGCTACCAGCAAGG
>QZKP01000063.1 GCA_003605055.1 Desulfarculus sp. | reverse complement strand
TTGCCCAAGGGAACCCTGGGGATTGCCCCCAGCATCCTCAGCCTACAAACTAAACAGGGTCTAACCCAAGAAGTGGTACATTGATCGGGGGCAGGTCAGGTGGGCAGCATAGCATTGGCCATTCCCCGGCTGCGCAAGGGCAGCTACTATCCGGAGTGGCTTTTGGACCCTCGTCGGCGCTCTGAGCGGTGTTTGGTGCAGGTGGTGACGGAGTGCTACCTGCGGGGGGTGTCCACCCGGCGGGTGGAGGGGCTGGTGCAGGCTCTGGGGCTGGCCAGCATGTCCAAGAGTCAGGTGTCGGAGATGGCCAAGGAGCTGGATGAGGTGGTGGAGGGTTTCCGCAGCCGGTCCCTTGACCAGGGCCCTTATACCTTCCTGTGGCTGGACGCCATCAGCCAGCGCTGCCGGGAAGGAGGCCGGGTGGTCAACGTGGCCACGGTGCTGGCCACGGCAGTCAACGCCCAAGGCAAGCGGGAGGTGCTGGGCTTGGACGTGATCACCAATGAAGACGGCGCCGGCTGGACGGCCTTTGTGCGCGGCCTGGTGGCGCGGGGTCTTTGGGGGGTGAAGCTGGCCATTTCCGACGACCATAAGGGGCTCAAGGCCGCCCTGGCCTCGGAGCTGCCCGGGGCGGCCTGGCAGAGGTGCCGCACCCATTTCATGCGCAATCTGCTCACCAGGGTGCCCAGGAGCGCCCAGGACCTGGTGGCCACTCTGGTGCGCTCGATCTTTGCCCAGCCCAGCGCCAAGGAGGTATGGGCCCAGCATGGCCGGGTGGTGGAGCAACTGGAGAAACGCTTCGGCGAGGCGGCCAAGATGCTGGCCGAGGCGGCCGAGGACATCTTGGCCTTCACCGCCTTCCCCAAGTCCATCTGGCGGCAGGTGTGGTCCAACAACCCCCAGGAGCGGCTGAACCGGGAGATCAGGCGCCGCACCGACGTGGTGGGCATCTTCCCCAACCGTCCCGCCATCATTAGGCTGGTGGGCGCGGTGCTGGCCGAACAGAACGACGAGTGGGCCGTGGCCCGAAGGTACATGTCGGCCGAAGCCCTGGAGCAGGCACAGGCCGGCCAGCAGGAAACGCTGGAGGAAATAGAGGCGATCAAGCAACTAGCAGCTTGATCGTGTCCAGGATGCCGCGATCCTCATACACCACTTGACTGGACGTGGCGACCCTAATTCCCGGTGCACTTGTGGCACAACATAAAAGGGTCATTTATGTTGCGCCTCCGGGCATAAAAACGACATATAACCGCTTGATTTCCACATAAATCGGACATAAACCGGACATAACCGCATAACAAGTTAAGTGATTTCAAAAGGATGCCATTTAGAAAATGCGTTCAGGGCTAACCACGTGTCCACAAAAACGGGGGAAGATCACATACCGGACCAGCCGTCTTGACACGATCCTCAGCCCGGACAATCATGCACTTATGCTTTGTTTGATGCCCCACGGGCAAGAAAGGCCCAACCGGCAGAAGAGATGAAACTGGATTCTGATAGCATAGCCCCTTTGCGCCAGCTTTTGGAGTCAGCGCACAACGGCGTGGTGATGGTTGATCGCCAGGGAGAGATCATGGTGTACAACCAGGCCGCCCGCACTATTGCCGGCTTGCAGCCTCACGAAATTCTGGGCAAGCGGATGGGCGATATAAGCGCTGAGGCCTGGCACGATATGCAGGAGATACTGGCCACTGGCCGGCCCCAGATAGGGCGCAAGGTCTTTTTGGGCAATACCACCATCATCGCCAACCGCACCGCCATCCGCGACAATGATGAGGTCGTGGGGGTGTTGAGCATTTTCCAGGACGTTTCGGAATATGAAAACCTGGCCGAGGAGTTGGCCGCCTACAAGGAGCTCTCCGAGCAACTGGACGTGATCATCGAGTCCTCTCACGACGGCCTGTGGATTTCTGACGCTCAAGGCAAGGTGGTGCGGGTGAATCAGGCCTCCCTGCGCTTTGCCGGGGCCAGGGCTGAAGAGGTCATCGGCAAGGACATGCAGGAGCTGGTGGATAAGGGCCAGTTCGACCGCTCGGCCACGCTGGAGGTGCTCAAGCACGGCACCTCGGTCTCCTTGGTGCAGACCCAATACGACGGCAAGCAGCTCATGGTCACCGGCAACCCGGTGTTCGATGACCAAGGCAACATCCGCCTGGTGGTGGTCAACGCCCGGGACCTCACTGAGCTCAACTGCCTGCAGGCCGAGTTGGAGAAGAGCCGCCTGCTCACCCAACAATACCGCAGTGAGCTGTCGCAGATACACATGCACCATGACTTGAGTTCACAGGTGGTCATGCGCAGCCAGGCCATGATGCGCGCCTTTGACACTGCTATGCGGGTGGCCAAGGTGGACTCCAGCGTTTTACTGGCCGGGGAGTCCGGGGTGGGCAAGGGACTGTTCGCCAAGCTTATCCACGAAGCCTCGCCCCGCCGGGACGGGCCCCTGGTGCGGGTGGACTGCGGGGGCATCCCAGCCACGCTCATAGAAGCCGAGCTGTTCGGTTATGAGCCGGGCGCCTTCACCGGGGCCCTGGAGAGCGGCAAACCGGGCTACTTCGAGCTGGCCCAGAGCGGCACCCTGCTGCTGGACGAGGTGGGCGAGTTGCCTCTGAGCGTACAGGCCAAGCTGCTCAGGTTTCTGGAGGACAATGAGGTGGTGCGGGTGGGCTCCACCACCCCCCGGCGTATAGACGTGAGGGTGATCGCAGCCACCAACCGGGACCTGGACCTTATGGTCCAGGAGCGCCTTTTCCGCCAAGACCTCTACTTCCGGCTCAAGGTGGTGCCCCTGCGCCTGGCGCCCCTAAGGGAGCGGGTGGATGATATCCCGCCCTTGGTGCACCACTTCTTGAACCACTTCAACGCCAAGTGCTCCACCAGCAAGAAGCTCTCTCCCACGGTGGTGGATACCTTGTGCCGCTACCCCTTTCCAGGCAATGTGCGGGAGCTGGCTAATCTGGTGGAGCAGTTGGTGGTACTCACGCCCGGGGAGGTAGTGGAGTTGGGCGACCTGCCGGCCAGCGTGCGTCAGGCCCGCTCCAGCCTGGCCGTCCGAGAGGGCACAGACCACTGGAACCTCCGCCAAGCAGTGCTGCGGCTGGAGCTGGAACTCATCTCCAGGGCTATGCAAACCTTTGGCAGTCAGCGAGAGACAGCCAAGCACCTGGGGCTGGACCACACCACTCTTTCGCGCAAGGTCAAGCGTCTGGGGCTGGAAAGTGTTGCTATTTTACAACCTGGTGCAATAAAGCAACATAAATAATTTATCTTTAATGCTGGTTTCTTAAATATAAATATCTATAATATTGAGTATTATTTGTTGCATTAATGCACCGGGTTTCCCCGCCCGTTTATTTTTGTTTCCCTAATTTCAAACACTTAGTATCTGGCATGATGGTTGCTCTCTTGAAGCATGTCGTCATTTATTATGGCTGCCCTCTTAAGCCTGTTTTGAAAGATGGTGGGCACCCTACGCTGGGACAAGGCCAGTTGCCATTGCTTCGCGGCCGACCAAGCCAGGCTGAAGACAAGAGCCCTGGCCTACAGGAGTGGCACGCGGCGGCTGCCGCGTAATTCAGGTCAAAAGTCATATGTCCTGGTGAAAGTTCAAACCAGGCCAGTGGTTATAACCTCATTCCTCTAAGGGCACCCGGCAGATGCCTGCTTAGACTTCTTGGAACCTTTATTCGGGCATGCCAAGCGTGAGCTTGTTCTGGAAGGTAGTGGATACCCTGGACCCTGACCCCCAGCAGGCCCAGATAGTCATTGGTCTTGACCTGGAGACGGGGAGAGGAGGCAAGCTTTTGGATCTAGGAAGCTTGTTGGCGGATGAATTGGGCTGCCGCCTGCGCGGGAGCGGGCAAACCGAAGCGGTTTTGGTGGTGTCCACAAGCTCCCGGGCCCATTTGGAGACGGTGCTGCGTCTGGTCAAACTGGGCGTCAACCAGCTTCATGCCATCTACCCGCACGCCTCCAAGAACCCAGGCGGCCCAGCCAACCCCGTCCGGGACGAATCTACAAACGTAAAGGGGAATTGATGGACAGACGCGAAGCGGCGCTTTTGCAAGCGGTTGACCGGCTCAACGAGGAGATGATCGACTTCGCCGCGCGTCTGGTGGCCGAGCCCAGCACCTTGGGCAACGAGGCCTCGGTGCTCCAGGTCATGGAGCAGCAAATGCGGGACCTGGGTTATCCCCCTCGGCGGGTGGGGGTGGACCCTGTTGCCCTGGCCGGGCATCCCGGCTTCGCGCCTGTGCCATGGGACTACCAAGGGCGTTATAACTTGGCGGCCGTGCGCCCGGCCGACGGCGCGGGCGGCAAAAGCGCCCTGTTCAACGGCCACCTGGACGTGGTGAGCGAGCAGCCGATCGAGGGATGGCGGCGCGATCCCTATTGCCCGGAGATAGAGCAAGGCTGGCTCTACGGGCGGGGGGCCGGGGACATGAAGGCCGGGGTGGCGGCCATAGTCTACGCCCTGGCGGCCGTGGACCGGGCCGGCCTGGGCCTGGCCGCGCCTGTAACCCTGGAGGTGGTGATCGAGGAGGAGTGCTCGGGCAATGGAGCCCTGGCCTGTCTGGCCGCTGGCTACGACGCCGAGGCGGTGCTCATCCCAGAGCCCTTCGGCCCTACCATCCTCACCTCCCAGGTGGGGGTGTGTTGGTTCAAGGTGCAGGTAAAGGGGGTGCCCAAGCACGCCCTGGACACCGGCGGCGGGGTCAATGCCATTGAAAAGTGCTACCCCCTCATCGCGGCCCTGCGCGAGCTGGAGAGGAGCCTCAACGCCGAGCCCCACCCCGCCTTCCCCGGGATAAGCCACCCATTTAACTTCAACCTGGGCGTGCTCAAGGGCGGCGACTGGCCCTCTACGGTGCCGGCTTTTGCCGAGTTCCACGGCCGCCTGGGCTTCCCGCCTGGCCTGTCCTACGAAGACATCCGGGCCCTGGTGGAGCGAGCCCTGGACCAGACGGCGCAGCACGACCCCTGGCTGGCCGCCCACCGGCCCAGCCTGGAGTTCTACGGCTTCCGTTCGCAGGGGCATCAGGTTCCCATGGAATTGGAGGCCCTGAGGTTGCTGGGCCGCTGCCACCAGGATCTGAGCGGCAGCCCGGCCGCGGAGTTCCACTCCACGGCCACCACCGATCTGCGGGCCTTTGTGCACTACGGGCGGGGGCAGGCCACCTGCTTCGGGCCCCTGGCCGAGAACATACACGCCAGCAACGAGAGGGTGAACCTTCAGAGCGTGTTGCACACCGCCCGCACCTACGCCTTGTTCTTGTCCCGCTGGTGCGGGCTGGTGGATTGAGACCTGGGAGGGGTTTGTGGGGTGAGGAGTTTGTACGGTTCGGAAGCCCTGGATGCAGCTTCCACTTACATTGCCCGCGGAGCCCCTGGCGGGGCGGCGGGAGAGAAGGAGTCAAGTCATGAGGAGATTTAGCATGGCCCTTTTGGCCCTGGCCCTGTGCCTGGGCCTGACCTTGGCTGCCCCGGCCGGGGCGGCGGAACCCATCAAGGTGGGTATCGTGGGACCCTTCACCGGCTCCCTGGCCCACAATGCCAGCGAGATGAAAAAGGGCATGATGCTGGCCCTGGACCAGATCAACGGCCAGGGGGGCGTCAACGGCCGGCCGTTGGAGTTGATCTTCGGCGACACCAGTTGCAAGCCGGCCAATGGCGTGGCGGCGGCCAAGAAGCTGCTCAGCCGCGACAAGGTGCTGGTCCTGGGCGGCGGCTACTGCAGTTCGGTGAACATCGCCACCAGCGAGGTGGCCAACGCGGAGAAGACCCCGGTGGTGGTGGCCATCGCCATAAGCCCCACCATCACCAACCGCGGCCTGAAGTACGTGTTCCGCACCAGCCCCAACAGCCCCATGTTCCTGCAGGGCATCAACAACTGGCTGGCTGAGGTGAAAAAGCCCAAGACCGTGGCTTTTTTCATGGAAAACAGCGACTATGGACGCGACGGCCAGAAGATATGGGAAGCCCAGTGCAAGAAGATTGGGGCCAAGGTGCTCGACAGCTTCTACTTCGAGATCGGCGACACCGACTTCACCACTCAGATCAGCAAGCTCAAGCAGCTCAAGCCCGATGTGACCTTTAACATCGCCTCCACCACCGAGGCGGCCTTGATCCAGAAGCAGGCCAAGGAACTGAACTTCGTGACCCAGTGGATCGGCGTGGGCGGCCAGTTCACCCAGGCCTACTTCAAGATGACCGGTCCGGTGAGCGAATTCGCTATGGGCAGCAGCCTGGAGCCCACCAAGGCCATGAAGGACCCGGTGACCGCGGCCTTTGTCAAGGCCTACCAGAAGAAGTACCCCGGCTCCCGTCCCGGCATCTTTTCCAGCCAGGGCTACGACAACCTGATGGTCATCGCCGACGCCCTCAAGCGGGCCGGCAAGCTCAGCGGCAACCTGGCCAAGGACCGCGACAAGGTGCGCGACGCCCTTAAGGCCACGGACCTCAAGCTGTCTCAGGGCGCCATCAAGTTCGGGCCCGACGGCCAGGTGTTCACGGTGTATCCATCGGTGGTTCAGGTGCAGCTTAAGAATTGCCAGCCTGACACCTACATAATCTATCCGGCCAGCCGCGCGGCGGCCAAGTACCTGGAGCCCACTCCCTGGTCCAAGCGCCAGTGCAAGTAACTCCAGGCGCCGCCTGAACCTTTGCCGGCGGCCCGCGGAACCTGAAGGGGGCGGGGTCTGACCCCCGCCCCCCACCCTCCCCCGGGAGGGTGCATCCGCCCTCTTTTCCCACGTCTGGTATGAACATGGAATCGCTTTTTTTACAGCAAGTGGTCAACGGACTGATCGTAGGCAGCGTCTACAGCCTCATCGCCGTGGGCCTGACCATGATCTTCGGGGTGATGCGCATCAGCAACTTCGCCCACGGGGACTTCTCCATGGTGGGCGCCTACATCGCCGTTTTCCTTTTGGCCTGGGTACCCGGCTGGATGGGCTGGGTGGGTTCTCTTTTGGCGGCCGCCGCCGGGGTGGGCCTTTTAGGCATCCTGGTGGAGCG
The DNA here is from genome assembly GCA_003605055.1 of Desulfarculus sp. Lineage (GTDB taxonomy): Bacteria > Desulfobacterota > Desulfarculia > Desulfarculales > Desulfarculaceae > Desulfoferula. The sequence goes on along the minus strand of QZKP01000063.1, from coordinate 5,088 downwards.
GGGCGTCTTCCGCCCTCTGCTCACCCGCTGGACCGATCTGGATCAAATCATGGTCTCCATCGGCCTGTTCATCCTCATGGAGAACCTGGCCCAGCTTTTCTTTGGAGCCACCCCTCGCACGCTTTCCGATCCCTTCGGCGGGGTCACGGTCAACATGGGCCTGGTCTCCACCAGCGCCATGCGCCTGCTGTGCTTCGCCATGGCCATGGTTATCATCATCGTCTTGGAGGTCTATCTGAACCGGGCCCGCATGGGGGTGGCCATCCAGGCCACCGCCCAGAACCGCACGGCGGCCCAGCTCATGGGCATTAACATCAACCTGATCTACGCGGTGACCTTCGCCCTGGGCTCGGCCCTGGCCGGTCTGGGGGGGGTGCTCTACGGCACCCTGTTCGCCATCTACCCCACCATGGGGGCCATCCCCACCCTCAAGGCCTTCGTGGTCACCATTCTGGGCGGCATGGGCAACATCCGGGGGGCGATCTTCAGCGGCTTCATATTGGGCGTGGCCGAGACCCTGGGGGGCACCTACATTTCCATGGAATATAAGCACGCCATTGGTTTTGTCATCATCATCCTGGTGCTCTTGATAATTCCCAATGGGCTTTTCGGAAGGAGCGAAAAATGACGGGCGGCAGCAAAAAGCTTTTGTGGGCTTTTGGGGCCGCTCTGGCACTGGCCCTGCCATGGTTGATCAGCGACCGCTACATCCAGCACCTGCTGGTGACCTCCTTGATATTCGTCATCTTCGCATCCAGTTGGAACCTGCTCACTGGCTACGCAGGCCAGTTCAACCTGGGGCACGCCGCCTTCTTCGGCATCGGGGCCTACGCCTCGGCCCTGCTGGCCCTCAAGCTGGGGGTGCCACCCTGGATCGGCCTCTTCCTGGGGGGCCTGCTGGCCGCGGCGGCGGGCTTTTTGCTGGGCATCCCCTCCCTGCGCCTGTCCGGGCCCTACCTGGCCATCACCACCATCGGTTTCGCCGAGATCCTCAGGCTGGTGGCCATGAATTGGGTGCAACTGACCCGGGGGTCCTTGGGGCTCTACGGCATACCGCCCCTGCCCGGCTTTTGGGGCCTAGAGTTCACCAGCGAGTTGACGTTCTACTACGTGGCCTTGGCCGGCGCAGCCCTGGCCCTGTTCTGCTTCCGCCGGCTGACCCGCTCTGAGTTTGGCCTGAGCCTGCAGGCCCTTCGCGAAGACGAGCCGGGCGCGGAGAGCATCGGAGTGGACACCAACCGCTTCAAGCTGACCGTATTCACCATCAGCGCCTTTTTCGGCGGCTTCTCCGGCGCCTTGTTGGCCCATTACCAGCGCCTTATCAGCCCGGACCTGCTTTCCCTGCACGAAACCTTCCAGGCCCTGACCATGACCATCATCGGCGGCCTGGGCACCCTCACTGGACCGGTGGTCGGCGCGGTGCTCCTGACCTTCCTGTCCGAGGGGCTGCGCTTCGTGGAAGACGCGGTGAAGATCGACGTGCGCCTGATTATCTACGGCGCCCTGCTCATCGTGACCATTTTGTTCATGCGCGGGGGCATCGTGGGCCTCTGGGAGCGCCTGTCGGCCGGGCGCGGCCGAGACCAGGAGGAGGGCTAGCCCATGCGACTACTGCAGACCCAAAAAGTCACCAAGTACTTCGGCGGGCTGTGCGCCCTCAAGGAGGTGAGCTTCAACCTGGAGCAGGGCGAGGTCATGGGCCTCATCGGCCCCAACGGGGCGGGCAAGACCACCCTGATCAATATCATCTCCGGCGCGTTTCACCCCAGCCAAGGCAAGGTGGTCTACCACGGCAGGGACATCTCCCGGCTCAAGGCCCACCAGATCAATGTGTTGGGCATCGCCCGCACCTTCCAAGTGGTGCGTATCTTCAAGCGGCTCACGGTCCTGGAGAACGTGCTCACGGCCATGGTGGACCGAAGCAAGGAGGGACCCTGGAAGTTGGTGTGGGGCTCGTTTTTCAAGCGGGTCTGCGCCTTCAAACAGGATCCTGAGGCCTGCGCCACCGCAGAGGGCCTGCTGGCCTCGGTGGGCCTGCTGCGCTACCGCGACGAACAGGCCGAAAACCTGCCCTACGCCATGGCCAAGCGCTTGGAGATCGCCCGGGCCTTGGCCACCAGACCCAAGCTTCTCTTGCTGGACGAGCCCAGCAGTGGACTCAACCCGGCGGAGCAGAATGAGCAGATCAAAATAATCAGGCAGATCAACGAGCAGGGCGTGACCATCTTGATCATCGAGCATGTCATGAAGGTGATCATGGACATCTCCCACCGCCTGATTGTTTTGCACTATGGCGAAAAAATCGCCGAAGGGACGCCAAAGGAGGTCTACAGCGATCCCCTGGTGGTAGAGGCCTATTTGGGAGGTGAGGCCCATGCTTAAGGTAGATAACATCACCGTGGCCTATGGCAAGGCCAAGGCCTTGCACGGAGTCACTTTGACGGTCGAGCAAGGGGAGATGGTCACCCTGTTGGGCTCCAACGGGGCGGGCAAGTCCACCCTGCTCAAGACCATCAGCGGGCTGCTCAAGCCCAGACAGGGCGGCATCAGCTTCCTGGGCCAGCAGATAAACAACCTGCCGCCCCACAAGATTGTGGAGCTGGGGGTGGTGCAGGCCCCGGAGGGGCGCGAGGTGTTCCCTTCCCTGTCGGTGCGCGACAACCTGCGTATGGGCGCCTTCACCCGTCGGGACGAAAAGGCGGTGGCTCGGGACCTGCAGTTCGTCTTTGATCTGTTCCCCCGCCTGGCCGAGCGCCGCGACCAGGCCGCGGGCACCCTGAGCGGGGGTGAAGCCCAAATGCTAGCCATCGCGCGAGCCCTGCTGGCTGATCCCAAGCTCTTGATGCTCGACGAGCCCAGCCTGGGCCTGGCGCCGTTGGTGCGCGAAGACATTTTCCATGTGGTGCAGCAGATATACCAGGAGCGCCGGGTGACCATTCTGCTGGTGGAGCAGAACGCCAAATGGGCCCTCGGTGTGGCCAGCCGGGCCTACATCATGGAGAACGGGCGCATCGTCATGGAGGACCTGGGTAGCAAGCTAGCCGAGAACGAGCACGTCCAACGGGCCTATCTGGGCTACTAGGCGGCCGAGGAGAAGAAGAGTTGCCGGATATAGCCGCCGCAGTGGACCTCGCGGAGATCGTCGCCTTCGCCCAGAAGCTGATCCAGACCCCCAGCCTGAGCGGAGAGGAGCAGGCCGTGGCCGATTTGGTGGAGCGGCGCATGCGCGAGCTGGGCTACGACCAGGTGCACCGCGACGCCATGCACAATGTGGTGGGGGTGCTGAAAGGCTCCGGGGGCGGCACCAGCCTGCTGTTCAACGGTCATCTGGATCATGCCGGGGTGGGCGAGATGCCCCGGCCCTTCTCCGGAGCCTGGATGGACGGCGCGGAGTTCTGCCGCAGCGGCCCGGTCCTCTACGGCCGGGGGGCCAGCGACATGAAGGCCGGCTTGGCCGCCATGGTTCAGGCCGGAGGGGTGGTTAAGAAGCTGGGCCTGCCACTCAAGGGCGACGTGCTGGTCACCTGCGTGGTGCGCGAGGAGATGGCCCGGGGCGAGGGCGTCAAGGCCGTACTGGAGCAGGGCTTTGCAGCAGACTACGCGGTCAACGCCGAGGCCACCAACCTTAGGGTCTATGTGGGCCACCGGGGCAAGGCCGAGCTTGGAGTGACTACCTTTGGCCAGACCTCCCACGGCGGCAACCCAGCCGGCGGGGTGAACGCCATCCTGAAAATGACCCGTTTCTTGGCCGCCCTGGAAAAGAGCTATCCTCTGCCGCGCCACGAGTTTTTGGGTGACGCCACCTGGACGGTGTTGGACATCGAGGCCTCTCCAGGGGCGTTGACCCCCATCGTGCCCGACCGGTGCCGGGCGGTGATAGATCGCCGCTTCCTGCCCGAGGAGAGCCAGGAGGACGTGCTGGGCGGCCTGCGGGCGGTGATCGCCGGTCTTGCCGCTGCGGACCCCGAATTTCGGGCCGAGGTGGAGCTGCTCAAGTGGTTCCCGGCCATGTTCACTCCGCCGGACAGCCCGGTGGTGCGAGCCATGCAAAGGGCCCGGCGCGGAGTTCTGGGGCAAGAAGGCAAAGTGGGCTCCTGGTACTTCGGGGTGGACGGCACCTTCTTGAACCAGGCGGGCATCCCCTGCGTGGGCTTCGGGCCGGGCGACGAGTACCTGGCGCACACCCCCCACGATGTAGTGCCGGTCAGCCACTTGGTCCCAGCCTGTCTGGTGTACGTCCAGCTTATAACCGACATGTGCACCTGAGCGCCCGAGCGGCGGCTTCTTGAAATGGGAGCGCGGCATGCCCCAACAGGAAACATCCAGACCCGTCATGGTGGAGGCCTGCCTCAGCCCGGCCCAGATAAAAGCCATGCTGGCCGAGTTGGTAGCGGCCTTCCACGCCCGTGACGTGGAGCAGCTGGCGGCCGGCTGGAGCGAAGATATCGTTATCCGCTTCGCCGATCACCCGGAGCTGCACGGCAAAGAGGCGGGCAAAAAATGGCTGGCCGCCCGTTTCGCGCGGCAGCGTGGATACCGCCTGGTCAAGACCTTCCGGGCGGTGACCGGAAACATCATCGGCGACATGTGGACCGGACAGTGGACCGACTCCCTCACCGGCAAGAAGATGCAGGGCAAGGGCATGGAGTTTCTGACCATGCGAGGCAATAAAATCGCGGTGTGGGAGGCGGTGTTCAATGCCTGGGAAGAGGGCTGCCAGAGCGGGGTGCCCATCGCCTGAGCCGCCGCCGGCCGGCCCTCTGGCGGGGCAAGACAGTTGTTAACATTGGCCTAACGGCATGATTGCATATCTTGGGAGATGGTCGGATGGATAGCGCGGAGCTTAAAGCCAGAAGAATAGAAGCGGTGCCCCGTGGGGTGGGGAACGTCACGCCGGTGGTGATGGCCCGCTCCGAGGGGGCCCTGGTCTGGGACGTGGAGGGCAAGGAGTACATAGACTTCGCCGGCGGCATCGGGGTGAACAACGTGGGCCACCGCCACCCCCAAGTGGTGGCGGCCATCAAGGAGCAGGCCGACAAGTTCCTGCACGGCTGCTTCCACGTGTCCATGTACGACTCCTACGTGCAG
>QZKP01000047.1 GCA_003605055.1 Desulfarculus sp. | reverse complement strand
GCGAAACGATGAATCCCGACCCCAAGGCATCCTTACCTTTCCAGTCAACTTCTTTTTGAAGGACCCAGTCGAATTCCACACCTAACGACGAAGACCCAATTTTAGGTGGGATTTGGTTGAAGGCTATACTCAAGGCAGAAGTGGAATGAAAAATTGACATCGACTATTTTGTGGGTAATAATCTGTTGACCACAAGATGTAGGTTGGGATGAAAAATCAAGAGCTAGGTCAAGGCCTTTGTTTTCAGCCCAAACGGGAAAGATGATTTCAGATGATTGAGAAAAATTTTGACATATCTTTTATTGCAGCCCTTGCTCTGCGGGAGAAGCAGATACAACAAAACTATCGCCCGATCATCGCCGTTCATAAGTGGTTCGCCCGAAGACCGGGGACATTATTTCGCGGACTACTCTTATCCGAGTTATCAGATGTACCACTGCGCGATTCATTTTATCGCCATAACCAGTTCCCTGGTGCACAGGTTTGCGATCCTTTCATCGGCGGGGGTACTCCCCTATTAGAAGCTAATCGTCTTGGGTGTAATGTTATTGGTTTAGATATCAATCCGATGTCGTATTGGATTGTAAAACAAGAGATTGAGCATCTTAACGTTGATGTTTACACCAAGAAAGCATATTCTTTTAGAGAGTCACTTCATAATAAAATCGGTCATCTGTATAGAACCAATTGCATTTATTGTGGTGATAACCAAGCCCATGTTAAATATTTTTTATGGGTTAAGGTTATTAAGTGTCAAAAATGTCAGCACAATATTGATCTTTTCCCTGGTTATCTGGTAGCCGGAAATGCTAGACACCCCAAAAATGTTTTTGTTTGTCCCACCTGTGGCCAATTGACTGAATCCGACAATCGTAAAGAGCCCGGCCGCTGCCGACATTGTAATTCAATGCTTATGTTTTACGGTCCTGCCAAACGGAGTCATTGCAACTGTGCCAACTGTGGGACCTCAAATAAGTTTCCCGATCCGACCGCAGGGCCACCAGGACACCGGTTGTTTGCTATTGAATATCACTGCACTTCTTGTAAAAAGGATCATATCGGTCGCTATTTTAAGGTCCCTGACACAGATGATATCTCTCGAATTAAAGAAGCAGAAAACCGATGGTCAAAAATGCGGGCAAATTTTGTGCCCGACGATGAAATACCATCAGGTGATGAAACAAATAGATTGCACCGATGGGGGTATAGGCTTTACCGGGATATGTTTAATTCAAGGCAACTTTTTGGCCTCGAACTTTCCGCAAGGCTGATCGCGCAAATTTCCGATGAGCGTCTGCGCAACGCTTTAGCGACGAACCTGTCCGACCTCTTGCGCTATCAAAACATGCTATGCCGATATGACACCATGGCATTGAAGTCACTAGATATTTTTTCAGTCCACGGGTTTCCTGTCGGTCTTATTCAATGCGAGTCGAATATCTTGGGAATCATGGATCCATATAAGAATAGCTGCATAGGGAGCGGTGGCTGGGCAAATATTATTGAAAAATTCCGGAAGGCCAAATCATATTGTGATAGTCCTTTTGAGGTGCGATATCTGGGGCGAAGAAAGGAACTAGTCAGAATAAAAGGGGAATGGATTGGAGATCATCAAAACGGGAATAAAAATAGTAAAAAACGAATTGTAGACATCCGTTGTGAGAATAGCGCAACGACCGCGCTTCCTCCTGCTTCCCTTGACGCAGTATTTACTGATCCACCTTATTTCGGCAACGTGCAATATGCGGAGTTAATGGATTTTTGTTATGTTTGGCTACGCCGATTAGTTGGACCCGGAATCAAAGCCTTTGAGATGGAATCCACGCGCAATCTTCATGAATTAACTGGCAATATAGACATGGGCAGGGGGATACAACACTTCACGGAAGGCCTTTCAGCCACGTTTCAAAAAATGGCAAGTGCTCTTAAACCTGGTGCTCCGTTAGTTTTTACTTATCACCACAATGAATTAAATGCTTATTATCCTGTCGCTGTGGCTATCTTAGACTCAGGATTAACTTGTTCGGCAACTCTCCCGAGTCCAGCAGAAATGGGTGCCTCTATTCACATAAACGGGACTGGATCGTCAATAATAGATACGGTATTTGTTTGCAGAAATAAGGGAGTGGTACCCAAAGAGTGGATAGCAAATTCTCCCGAGGTAGTCGCTCGCCTAGTGGTAGAAGACTTGGAAAAACTACGGGCAGGCAACGTACACCCCACACTCGGGGACACAAAGTGTATTACTTACGGACACTTGATACGCTTAAGTATATGGTATCTTCGTAAGCAATGGAAAAAGAGAGTGGATACAGAGCAGAAAATTTCGAAGGTCGCCAAATGGATTCAAAAATTTGGTGGTTGGCTTGAAGTAGAAAAATACCTAAAGAAATCAAAGCATCTCCATTTGTATGGACCTTTGTTTGAAACGCCGGATAACCAAAAAGAAAGCAGGGCCGAATATGCCGACCTTTCCTTTTGAAGCATCTTTTGAAGAAATTTTTAAAGATCCAGACAAATATGTTGATGCTGTATTTTCATGTCTAAGATCGGAATTTATGATTATGCCAAAAGGAGTTGGTTTTATCGAATACCCAGTTTTTGAGCGCGGCTATGAGGCCTTGAAAGAGGCGACAAAAGGTTTTACCAAACTTGACCCGAAACAGGTGTTTTCGGCGGCGACTTCCAAGCCAATTTCAATTGTAGTATTGCGTACTATGCTTGGATTTACACCTCCGGAATGGGGATATATTGCAACCCAGCGTACAGAAGTTAGCGTAACGCAGGGGTTCGCCCGATCGCTCGACAGAAAAGTACGAATGGCTCCGGAAGCTTCCCTTAAAGTCAATGGAGTGTCTAGAGATAGACTCACGGCATTAATTGAAACTGCGTGTGATTTGCTTTCCAAGGGTGCTCCAAAAGTAGAAAAAGATCAACTCCATCGGTTAGAAAAAGCAGATACAAGGAATGGAATAGAAAACATAAGAAATCTCGCAGGAATGGGTGTGCCTTACGCAATGCTTTTATACGAGCGGTTTCTTGGCCGGCCTTTTGCTGGACATCGGGACTCGGTTAGCGAGTTAATTGGTGATAGTCTTGAGTCGGCTATCGAGGACGTGCTTAGTAAGGCCGGAATTAGCTATAGAAAGACAAAAAGAGCAGAGAGAATTGAGGGCTTCGACCAAGTGCCTGATTTTATCGTTCCAAGTGAATATAATCCTCAGGTAATTATAGAGGCGAAGATCACCGAGGATGATGGTACTGCCAGGGATAAGGTAACGCGCATTCAGCACCTAGGAGAATTGAGCCTCGCTGGGCGCGATTTAAATGATCCAAAATATGAAGTTATAGCGTGTATAGGTGGCCGTGGATTCGGTGTGCGCCGTGAGGACATGAAGAAGATGATATTATCAACAAGGGGGAAAGTGTTTACGGTTAAGACACTTGATCAACTCGTGGAATACACACGATTGAAAGATTTCGTCACGAAAGCATTAAATTAGGCTTATAGGTTTGGCAGGTATGCTGCCTGCCCCGTCCGAACTGGGTTTGAAGGGGCTTGCCCCTGCGTCCTCCCGCCGCTCCTGAACCTTGCCTCGCCCTACGGCCTCGGCAGCACCGCCGAGTAGGGCTCGCTGGGCCGCTGCTGGGGCTCGGCGGCCTCGCCCTCCTTGCCGTCCCTTGCCTCCATGGGCACGTAGCGGGTCTCGGTCTGGCCCACGTACACCTGCCGGGGCCGGGATATGCGCCACTCCGGGTCCTGGGCGCTCTCCTTCCACTGGGCGATCCAGCCCGGCAGCCGGCCGATGGCGAACATGACAGTGAACATGTTGTTGGGGATGCCCAGGGCCCGCAGCAGGATGCCGGAGTAGAAGTCCACGTTGGGGTAGAGGTTGTGGTCCTGGAAGTAAGAGTCCTTTAGCGCCTCCTCCTCCAGCCGCTTGGCGATGTCCAGCAGAGGGTCCTGGCGCTGCAGCTTGTCCAGCACCCGGTGGCACATGTCCTGCATGATCTGGGCCCGGGGGTCATAGGTCCGGTACACCCGGTGGCCGAAGCCCATGAGCCGGAACTCGTCGTTCTTGTCCTTGGCCCGGGCGATGAAGGGCCTTACCTCCCCGCCGCCGGCCTGTATCTGCTCCAGCATCTCGATCACCTGCTGGTTGGCCCCGCCGTGCAGGGGCCCCCACAGGGCGGCGATGCCCGCGGAGACGGCCGCGTAGAGGTTCACCCGGGCGCTGCCCACCACGCGCACCGCGGCCGTGGAGCAGTTCTGCTCGTGGTCCGCGTGCAGGATCCAGAACACGTCCAGGGCCTTGACCAGCTCGTCGTCCAGTTGGTAGGGCCGCACCGGGTTGTCGAACATCATGTTCAGGAAGTTGGCGCAGTAGGAAAGGTCCGGCCGGGGGTAGATGACCCGGTGGCCCAGGGAGAGCTTGTAGGACATGGCGGCCATGGTGCGCAACTTGGACAGGAGCCGGGTCACGGTGATGTTGATCTCCTCGGACTGGGACAGCCCCACCAGGCGCGGGTAAAAGGCGCGCAGGGCGGTGACCATGGAGGCCAGGATCAGCATGGGGTGGGACTCGCGCGGGAAGAGCCGGTAAAACGAGTGCAGGTCCTCGTGCACCAGGGAGTGCTCGTTGAGCAGTTGCGAGAAGCGCTTCAGCTCCTCCCGCCTGGGCAGGCGGCCGTTGATGAGCAAAAAGGCGGTTTCCACGAAGCTGGACTTGGCCGCCAGCTCCTGCACGGGTATGCCCCGGTGGCGCAGGATGCCCTTCTCGCCGTCCATGAAGGTGATGGCGCTCTGGCAAGAGCCGGTGTTGGCGAAGCCGGGGTCCAGGGTGATGTAGCCGGTCTTGGCCCGCAGGGCTGATATGTCTATGGCCTTCTCGCCCTCGCTGCCGACCACCACCGGCAGCTCGTAGGTCTTGCCTTCCAGGATCAGCTTGGCGACTTCGCCCATCACGACCCCCTTCGGCTTGCGGTCAGGTTTTAGGGCGCCGGGGTGCGGTCCGCGCCCCTTTTGTCAATATACGGCCTGGCCCGGGGCTCCTCCAAGGGACTTTTGCGGTCTTGGCGGTCAGGGGCCAGCGGGCCCTGCCCCGGGGAGCGCGGGCCGCTCAGCGGCCGGCCGGGGGGCGGGGGGCGGGCCGCAGCAGGTCCACCTTGTTCTTGCGCCGCATCTCAACCAGCCAGCGGGTCATCTCCTGGCCCTCGGGCGAGAGGTAGAGGGTGGAGAAGGGGCTTTTCTGCATCAGGGCAAAGGCGGCCTCTATCTCTTGCAGGGCCTGGGCCGGCCGGCCCTGGGCGTCCAGCACCCGGCTGCGCAGGTAGCGGGCCTGGGCCAGGCGGGGGTTGAGGCGCACGGCCAGGTCCGCGTCCTGGCCGGCCGCGCTCATCTGCCCCAGGGCCAGGCGGGCCAGGCCCCTCTGCACCAGGGCCGCGGCCAGGCCGGCCGTCAGGGGCCTGCCGGGCGGGGCCAGCAGGGCCAGGCCCCGGTCCATGTCCTGGAGGGCCCCGGCCGCGTCGCCGCCGGCCAGCTTGATCCGCCCCCGCAGCAACAGGCCCGAGCCGCTGTCGGGCCGCAGGGCCAGGGCCCGGTCCAGCTCGGCCAGGGCGAAGCCGCGGTTGCCCAGGCCCAGGGCGGCCTGGGCCCGCAGCTCCCGGGCCTGGTACTGCCCCTGCTGGTCCAGGCTGCCCAGGTACAGGGCCCGGGAGCCCAGGCGCAGGGCCTGGTCCAGGTCGCCGGCTCTGAGGGCCCGGCCGGCCAGGCTCAGGTCCCGGGCCGGGTCCACGTCGAAGACGATCACGGCCACCGCCGCCAGGGCGGCCAGCAGGGTGGCGATGCGCGCCCAGCGGATCAAGAGGCGGCCTCGCCGGGCCGCGGGCGGGCCGGCCGGCCGCGGCCCGTGCGCCAGGGCATGGTCCAGAGGAAGAAGAACATGATCAGCCAGTCTATGAGATTGAAGACCAGCCACCAGCCGCCCTTGGCCCCCAGGCTGAAGGCGCGGTGCACCGGCCCGGTGGCGGCCACGCCGAAGAGGAACTCGCTGCTCTTGCCCTGCCAGACCCGGCCCAGCCAGCCGGCCGCGTCGAACCAAGGCTGGGCCAGGCCGTAGCCCAGCCCCTGGCCCAGCCAAAAGGCCAGCAGCCAAACGAACGCGGCGGCCAGGGCCGGTCCCGGGCCCGGGTGGGCCGGGCCCTGGCCCTGCCCACGGCCGGCCCGGCCGGCAAGGTAGGCCAGCAGCAGGCCGCAGACCGCGCCCTGGGCCAGCACGAACAGGCCCACCCAATAGCGCAGCCAGCCCGCGGCCAGGCCCAGGGCCAGGGCCCACAGCAGGCCGGCCAGGAGGACCCGGCCGTAAGCTGCGCTCTGGGGCCGCTCTGGGTGCGCTTGGCGCGCCATGCCCTCCCCGTCGTGAGGATCAATAACGATGAACGATTATCCGATAGCCTCAGATGGGAGTCAATCTCTGGAAGGGCCGCCCGTGGGCAGGCCCCGGCCCCTCAGACCAGGCCCGCGCCCAGGGCCAGGGCCAGCAGCAGGAGCAGGACGCCCACCGTGTTCTGGATGGCCCGCATGGTGATCTTGCCGAGCAGGCGCGAGCCCAGGAAGGCCCCCGCAAAGGCGGCCAGCGAGCCCGCCGCCACCAGCCCCAGGCCTTGCTGGTTTTGCAGCAGGGACAGGTCGCGGGGGAGGAAGGTCAGGCCGTAGATCAGCATGCGGCTGAGGTCCACCACGATGGCCGAGATAACCATGGTGCCGATGAAGGCCTCCTTGGCCAGCCCGGCCCGGATCAGAAAGGCGGTGCGCAGGGCCCCTTGGTGCCCGGAGAGCCCGCCGAAGAAGCCCGAGATCGCCCCGCCCAGGGGGATGTAGCGCACCGGGAAGGAGAGCCGGTCCAGCCCCGGGGACAACTCCACGACGGCAAAGCCCAGGATCAGGACCGCGATGACCAGCTTGGTCCAGGTGACCAGGCACTCCCTGCCCGCCAGATCGTAGCGGGCCAGGGGCTCCAGCCCGCTGATCTGGCCCAGCAGCCAGGCCCCCAGCACGGCCGCCAGGGCGGCCGGCGCCGCGAACCTGAACACCATGCGCCAGTCGGCGTGGCGGCCCACCAGGCCGGCCTTGAAGATGTTGTTGGCCAGGTGCACCGCGGCGGCGGCGGCCACGGCCACCTCCACCGGAAAGAACAGCGCGAAGACCGGCAGCAACAGGGTGCCCAGGCCAAAGCCGGAGAACAGGGTGAGCCCGGATACCAACAGCGCGGAAACACAGATGACGAGGTAGTCCATCATTCCTCCACCAGCTCCTGGTAAAGCTCCCTGGTCTTGGCCTTCATGGCCCGCAGCACCCGCCGCCCCCGGGGGGTGATGCGGTAGTACTTGCGCTGTTTGTGGCCCACGGCCCGGGGCCGGCAGGTCAAGAGGCCCGCCTTCTCCAGCTTGGCCAACAGGGGATACAGGGTGCCGGCGCCGATGGCGTAGCCGTGGCGGGCCAGCTCCGCCATCAGCCCCACGCCGAACACCTCTTCCTGCTGGGCGTGGTGCAGTATGTGCAGCCTTATGAAGGCCAGCTCGATGTCGCGCAGCACGGGTCATCCTCCAGGGTAGTTATATCGAAATATAATATCGTATATGGATATTGTCAAGCGATAATAATGTCGGCCGGCGGGTCTGGCCGGCCGCGGGCGGACTTAACAGGACGGGTGGTTGCAGAGCCGGGCCGCGCAGGGCCTCAGGCCAGGCCCAGGGCCTGGGCCATCGGCCCGTAGAGCCCAATGACGCTCTGGGGTTTGTCCGCCGGCGGGGGCAGGCACAGGGCCAGGGCCCCCTGGGGCCGGTGGACGCCGGTCAGGTGGCTGGTGCCCAGCACCTCCGGCCGGCCCAGCCCGGCCCGCAGGCTGTAGCCGGGCGCGGCCTCGGCCACCAGGTCCGGGGCCAGGTGGGCCCGGGGACCGGCGTACAGCTCCCGGCCGCGGTGCACCCGGGCCACCACCGCCTGTCCCTGGTGCCGCAGGGCCAGGAGCCCGGCCGCGATGTCGGCCAGAAGCGCCTCGGCCCCGGGCCCGGGCTCCAGGGAGCCCTCTGGGAAGCGGCCGCGCCAGTGCAGGTAGATGCGCCCCGGGTCCAGGGCCAGGGCCTGGGTGGCGGCCAGGATGCGCTCCTGGGGCGGCGCGCCCTCCACGGCCAGCCAGCCCTGCTGGGCCAGCCAGGGGTTCAGGTACACCTCGCTCACAATGGGTCCGAAGGAGTGGTCCGCGGCCACCAGCAGGCGCAGCTCGCCGGCCTCCACCTCGGGCCTAGCTAATTCCCAGACCCGGCCCAGGAAGTGGTCAATGCGGCCGTACACGGCCAGGGCCGCCGCGGCCAGGGGGTGGTCAGGCTCCCACAGGGCCGGCCAGGCGAAGTGGTTGACCCGGTCCGTGTCGCTGACCACGGCCGCGTACAGGGACCAGTCCTCGGCCAGCATCTGTTCGAACAGCTCCAGGCGCACGGCCAGGGCCAGGTCCAGGTCCGCGAGCAGCCCGGCCGCGTCCTGGCGGCCGCGCTCCAGCTCGGCCTCGGGCCGGTAGCCCATCGCCTGGAGCCGGGGCAGCAGCTCCAGGGGGTGCACGCCCCGGCTCAGCTCCGGGGTAACGAAGCCGCTGACCATCACGCCCTTGATCATGGCGGCCGGGTAGGTCAGGGGCACGTTGAGCACCACCGAGCGCAGGCCCGCGGCGCTGGCCGCGTCCCACAGCCGCGGCACGGCCACGCTGTAGGAGTCCACGGGATGGAGGTAATAGGCCCCGGGCTGGGGCTCGGCAAAGCCATAGACCCCGTGCTCCCCGGGACCGGCCCCGCTGAACAGGCTGGTCCAGCACACGGGCGAGACCTCGGGCAGGGGCGAGGCCGTGGCCCAGGCCGCGCCCTCAGTGAGCAGCCCGGCCAAATGGGGCATGACCCCCCGCTGGGCCAGGGAGCGGGCCAGGTCCAGGCCCACCCCGTCCAGGCCGATGACCATCAGGCGTGGGGCCATCGCTCCCGGGCCTGCTGATAGATGGCCCAGCCGCGGCTGGTGCCCAGGCGGGCGGCCCCGGCCTGGAGCAGCTCTAGGGCCAGGTCCAGGGTCTTGATGCCGCCGGCGGCCTTGACGCCCAGACCGGCGGCGGCCTCGGCCAACAGCGCCACGTCCTCGGCCGTGGCCGGGCCGAAAAAGCCGCTGCCGGTCTTGAGGAAGGCCGCCCCGCTGCTGGCCAGGGCCCGGGCCGCCTGCCCGCTCAGCTCCGGCCCCAGGACGCTGGTCTCCAGGATCACCTTGAGGACCGCGGGCCGCACGGTTTCGGCCACGGCGGCCACCTCGGCCACCGCCTCGGCCATCTGGCCGGCCAGGACCAGGCCCCGGTTGAGCACCAGGTCCAGTTCAACGGCCCCGGCCGCGGCCAGCTCCAGGGCCTCGTTCAGCTTGGTGCGGCCGGTGCTGGCGCCCAGGGGGAAGCCCACCACGCTGCACACGGCCACGTCCGTGCCGGCCAGGGCCCGGGCGGCCCGCTCCACCAGCCAGGGGGAGACGCAGGCCGCCACGCACTGCATGGCCACGCACTCTTCCAGGTGCCGCGCAAGGTCTTCCGGGCCGGCCTCAGGGGCCAGCAGGGTGTGCTCCAGGCGCCGGGCCAGATCGGCGGCGCTGGCCACCTCCCCTGGCGTGTGCTGGCTGAGGGCCTGGTCCAGGGCCTGGGCCCGGGCCAGGTCCTCCTCTTCCACGTAGAGCACGCCCCAGCCCTTCTGGCTCACGTACAGGCCGTCGTAGGCCGTGTCCATGAAGCTGCGCACCCGGTGGGCGATGCCCTCGGCCTCCAGGGCTTGGGTCCACACGTCGGCCTGAAAGCGGTTGTCCAACACGCGCAGCTTGACCATGGACATGGAGGCTCTCCCGGGGCCGCCGCGGCCCGCGCTGGTTTCAGGAATCTAGCGGCCGACCCGCCAGGCCCAGGTGGCGGCCAGGCCCGCGGCCAGGTCGTGCTCGGCCCGCCAGCCCAGCCCGGCGGCGGCCTGGGCGCAGTCCAGGGCGCTGTAGGCGATGTCGCCCGGCCGCACCGGGCCGAAGCTATGTCCGCCCCGGCGGCCGGCCGCGGCCTGCACCGCCTCCCACAGGCTCAGGGTGTCCGTGGCCAGGCCGGTGCCGATGTTGTACACGCCCTGGCCGCGCGTGAGCGCGGCCAGGTTGGCCCGCACCACGTCGCCCACGAAGGTGTAGTCGCGCTTCATGCCCCGGGGCATGTCCGGGCTGCGGAAGATGGTCACCGGCTCCCCGGCCAGCAGGCGGTCCATGAAGATGGCCACCACCCCGGCCTCGGCGTGCGGCACCTGGCGGGGGCCGTAGACGTTGGCGTAGCGCAGCACCACGGTCTGCAGGCCGTAGTGGGCCGCGAAGTAGTCCAGGTACAGCTCGCCGCTGCGCTTGCCCACCGCGTAGGGGCTCAGGGGCCGGGCCGGGAAGGACTCGTCCACCGGCTGGCCGGGCAGCTCGCCGTACACCGCCCCGCCGCTGGACACGAAGATGAAGCGCTTGAGGCCGGCTTGACAGCCGGCCTGCAAGAGGTTGATCAGGCCCAGCACGTTGCTGCGGGCGTCGCTCAGGGGGTCGGCCACCGAGGCCGGCACCGAGACCTGGGCCGCGTGGTGGTTGATGATCTCAAAGCCGCCCTGGGCCACCAGCTCCGCGGCGGCGGGGTCGGCGATGTCCATCCGGGCCAGGCGGGCGCCGGCGGGCAGGTTGTCCGCCTTGCCGCTGGACAGATCGTCCAGCACCACCACCTGGTGGCCGGCCTCCACATAGGCCTGGGCCACCTGGCTGCCGATGAACCCCGCCCCGCCGCTGACCAGTATCTTCATGGCTCCTCCCTGGGGCGTTCGCCCTCGCCGGGATTTTACCACAGACCCGGCGGCGCTTTTGTGCACCCGCTCCCTGGCCCGCGCCTACGGGGCCTCCTAGGCTGTGCCCCATGGAAGCCATGTCCCCCCATCTGACCCTGGTGGAGCCGGAGGAGCGCCTGAGCCTGAGCGTGGCCGGCTCAGTGCTTTTTTACCGCCGGCTGAGCCTGGGGGCCCTGGCGGCCATCGAGCGTCAGCAGGCCCGGCTGCTCTGCCCGCCCGAGGGCGGCCGCCCGGCCCTGTGGCTGCCGCCCCAGGCCCTGCAGGCGGCCATCTGCGGCCACGTGCTGCTGGGCTGGCAGGGCGTTTGCGATGGTCGCGGCCAGGAGGCGGCCTACACGCCGGAGAGCGCCGGCCGCCTGCCCGCGGGCGTGCGCCGCCTGCTGGTGAGCCGGGCCCAGCGCATCCACTCCAGCCAAGGAGAACCAAGGTGAGTCAGGGAATCCAAATCATCGACCCCGAGGAGCGCTTCACCCTGGAGATGCAGGGCGCGGTGTTCACCCTGCGGCGCATAGACTCGGCCGCCCTGCTGGCCCTGGAGCGCCGCCAGGGGGGCGGCGCCGCCGGCCGCGAGGGCTCGCTCAACGACGAGGTGCTGGACTACATCCTGCTGGACTGGCAGGGCGTCACCAGCCCCCTGGGCCTGGCCGAGGTGCCCTGCACCCGGGAGAACAAGCTGCGCCTGCCCGCGGCGGTGAAGCTCAAGATCCTGGGCGCGGCCCAGGGCCCCCGGGCCGAGGCCGGCGCCAGCGCCTAGCGAACACATGCCCCGGCCGGGACGGGCGGCCTCACTACCGGACCCCCGCCCAGGCTCCCGGCCGGGGCATTGCCGCATTGCTTGCCCGCGCCCGGCGCTCAGGTAAGATAGGGGCAGCGGAGGCGGGCCATGCTCCCCTATCTGGGCAAGCTGCTTTTCATCCTGGGGCTGGCGCTGGTGGGCGTCGGGGCCCTGCTCTGGCTGGCGCCCAAGGTGAGCTGGCTGGGCTGGCTGGGCCATTTGCCCGGGGACATCAATCTCAAGGGCGAGCGCTTCAGCTTTTATTTTCCGCTGGCCACCAGCCTGGTCATCAGCGGGGTGCTGACCCTGCTGTTCTGGCTGTTCCGGCGCTGAAGGATTCCCCGGCGGGTTTCACGGCGCTCGTCCCGCACGGTGCGGCTGAATGCTGCGCTGAAGAATGGGCCGCGGACCGACAGGGCCGGATGGGCGGGCGGGCGG
>QZKP01000074.1 GCA_003605055.1 Desulfarculus sp. | reverse complement strand
AAGGACGCCAAGGCGGCCGCCCCAGCCCCGCCACGGCTGGGCGCGCTACGGCGTTTACGTGCTGCAGGTGGCCTACCTCTCGGTGCGCAACTCCTACCTGGACCGCCTGCCCTTCCAGGCCAACGCCCTGACCTTCATCACCCTGCTGGGCCTGGTGCCGGCTCTGGCCATCAGCTTCTCCCTGGCCAAGGGCCTGGGCTTCTCCCACGCCCTGGAGGGCCTGCTGATCAATGAGTACACCGCCTCCCAGGCCGAGGTGCTCAAATACATCATCAACTACGTGGAGAACACCAAGGTAGGCACCCTGGGCATCGTGGGCCTGGTGGTATTGGTCACCACCCTGGTGCTGGCCATCTCCAGCGTGGAGGAGACCTTCAACCGCATCTGGGAGGCGGCCTCGGGGCGGAGCTGGCTGCGCAAGTTCACCGACTATCTTTCCATCCTGGTGATCTGCCCGCTCTTGGTGCTCTCGGCCACCACGGTGTGGGCCGCCCTCTCCCACCACAGCCTGGTGCAGTGGGTGCTCAGGAGCGAGTTCCTGGGGCCGGTGGCCGCCTTTGGCTTCAGCCTGGGGCCCTTCGTGCTGCTGGCCCTGGCCTTCATCTTCATCTACCTGTTCCTGCCCAACACCAAGGTGCCCTTTATCTCGGCCCTGGTGGCCGGGCTGGTGGCCGCCTTTCTGTGGTGGCTGGTGCAGAGCAGCTACATCTACTTCCAGGTGGGGGTGGCCCGTTACAACGCCCTCTACGGCGGCTTCGCCTCGCTGCCCCTGTTCATGATCTGGGTGCAGGTGAGCTGGATGGTGCTGCTCTACGGGGCCGAGCTGGCCCGGGCCCAGCACCTCTGCAGCCACGGACCCCTGCCCAAGGCCATCCTGCCGCCCCTGAACCCGGCCCAGCGCGAAGCCCTGGCCCTGGGGGTGATGCAGAAGGTGGCCCGGCGTTTCCAGACCGGCGGCCAGCCCTGGTCGGTGGCCGACCTGGCCCGGGCCCTGAAGGTGCCCCAGGCCGAGGTGTGGTCGGTGGTGGGGGACCTGGAGGGGCAAGGGCTGGTGGCGGAGTTGAGCCGGGACGGCCAGGTCATGCCCGGCCGCAGCCTGGACAACCTGCTGGTGCGCGAGGTGCTGGCCGCGGTGCGCGGCCGCCTGGACCAGGGACGCGACGGCAGCCCGGAGCAGGAAGACCCGGCCCTGGTGGAGCTGATGGGTCAGGTGCTGGCCGCCCAGGAAGAGGCCCTGGGCCAGCAGCGGCTGCTGGACCTGGTGGGCCGCGGCGACCCGCCGCCCCCGCCGGCCAACCCCCATTCCCGCCGGCGGCGCCGGTCATGAACCGGCCGCCCGAGACCAAGGCAGCGCCGGGCAGCCCCGGCGCCCTGGAGCGTTTGGAGGGCCGCCTGGCCCTGGCCTGGTCGCCGGTCAAGGTGGCTGGGCTGACCCTGGAGCTGCCCGAGCCGGCCGACCCGGCCGCCTACATCCAAGAGCGCCTGGAGCCGGCCGCGGCCGGCGGGGACAAGCTGCCCTACTGGACCAAGCTCTGGCCTGCGGCCCTGGTGCTGGCCCAGTTCGCGGCCGGCCTGCCAGTGGCGGGCGGGGAGCCGGTGCTGGAGCTGGGCGCGGGGCTGGGCCTGCCCGGGCTGGTGGCCGCGGCCCGGGGTCAGACGGTGGTGCAGACCGACCTGGACCCCGACGCCCTGGATTTCTGCCGGGCGGCGGCGGAGCGCAACGGCCTGGGCGAGCGGGTCACGGTGCGGGCCCTGGACTGGCTGGCGCCTCCAGCGGAGCTGGGCCGCTTTGGCACCATCCTGGGCGCGGAGATACTCTACCACCCGCCGCTGTACCCGCGCCTGGTGGAGCTCCTGGCCGGGCTGCTGCAGCCCCAGGGCAGCGCCTATCTGAGCCATCAACAGCGGCCCTTTGCCATCGCCTTCTTCGATCTGGCCCGGGAGCGGTTCGAGCTGCGCCGCAGCCAGCGCGCGCTGCGCGCCAGCGGCGAGGAGCCCACCACGGTCTTCCTCTACGCCCTGCGGCCCAAAGGCGGTGGGGCCAGCCCGGATATTTCATGAGGGTTGGGCGGTATTGCTGATTCGAGCCTTATTTGCGGGGTGGTTAGGAAAAAACTTTGCAATAGGCCGGGTACGGGTTGCACCCGGGCCCGGCACAGCCAGCCGCCGGCAGACAAGGCGTCCCGCGGGCGAGCGCCGCAGGTGTAGCCAAAGCTACATCGAGGCGTGAGCGAAGCCGGCAACGCAGTGTGCCGGCGGCTGGCTGTGCCGGACGCCCGGCCCTCATGAAATATCCGGGCTAATCCAACAGCTTGAGAATGTCCTTGAGCTCGTCCTTGACCTGGGAGATGTGCTGCCGGCGGTCCTGGGCCTGGGCGGCCTGGCGCAGCTCCTCCAGGCGGCGGCGGGCGCCGGCGATGGTGTAGCCCTGCTCCTGCAACAGGGTCTTGATCAGGATCAGGGTCTCCAGGTCCTCTCGGCGGAACAGGCGCTGGCCGCTGGCGGCCCGGGTGGGTTTGAGCTGGGGGAACTCGCTCTCCCAGTAGCGCAGCACGTGGGTCTGGGTGCCCAGCAGGCGGGCCACCTCGCCGATGCGCAGATAAGGCTTGTCCGCAACGGGGATGCTCACCCTGTCTCCCTCCCCAGACGCTGGCATCATTATAGCCTGCCTTAGGTGCGCAGGGTGGCTTTAAAGGCGCGGCAGAGCTCCTGCACCAGGGCCTGGTAGCCCGGGGTGACCTCCTCCTCGGTCAGGGTGCGGTCCTCGGCCCGGTAGGTCAGGCGCAGGCCCAGGGACTTCTGGCCCTTGGCCAGGGGCTGGCCCCGGTATAGGTCGAAGACCTCCGCCGCCTTCAGCCAGGGGTCGCCGTGGGAGCGGGCCGCGGCCAGCACCAGCCCGGCCGGCACCGATTCGGCCAGCACCAGGGCCACGTCGCGCACCACCTCCGGGAAGCGGGGCAGGGGCTGGAAGCGCTTGCCCTGGGGGGCCTGGGCGGCCAGCAGGTCGAAATCCAGGTCCAGCAAGTAGGTTGGCCGCTCCAGGTCGAAGGCCTTGGCCACGGCCGGGGCCAGCCGGCCCAGTTCGCCCAGCACCTGGCCGTCCAGGGTGAGCTGGCACCACTCGGCCGGATCCAGATAGGGCGGCGCGGCCGGCGCCGTCGCGAAGGCCAGCCCCGCCAGGTCCAGGGCCCCGGCCAGATACTCGGCGGCGCCCTTGATGCGCGCCAGGCTCACCGGCGCCTCGCCGGCCCACCAGGAGGCGGGCTGGGCCAGACCGCTCAGCACCGCGGCCAGGCGGGTGGGCTCGGCCGGCAGGGGTTCGCCCTGGCGGGCCAGGAAGACCTTGCCCACCTCGAACAGGGCCACGTCGGCCACCCGGTAGGCCAGGTTGCGCGCGGCCGCGGTCAACAGGCCGGGCAGCAGGCTGCTGCGCAGGACCGACTGCTCCTCGCTCAGGGGGTTTAAGAGCTTCACCACGCGGCGGCGGGGGTCGTCCGGCGCCAGTCCCAGCCAATCCGGCGCGGCCGGGTGGGCGAAGGAGTAGGTGATGGCCTCGTCCAGGCCCTGGGCGGCCATGGCGTCGCGCACCCGGGCCCGCAGGCGCTGGGGCCAGGGCCGGGCCTCGGCGCTGATCTGCGCCCGGGGCATGGAGGCGGGGATGTTGTTGTAGCCCACCAGGCGGGCCACCTCCTCGCTCAGGTCCACCGGCCGCTCCAGGTCCGTGCGCGCCGCCGGCGGCTCGGCCAGGAAGCGGTCCTGGTCCGGCCCCGGCTCTATCTTCACCCCCAGGCGCTCCAGGGGGCCCAGCACCTGTTCTTTGCTGAGCGGCAGGCCCAGGTAGGCCGCGGTGCGCCTGAGGCTCAGCTCCAGGCGCCGCGGGCTGAAGGGCCGGGGGTAGGCGTCGATGATCCCCGGCGCCACCCGGCCGCCGGCCAGGGCGGCCATCAACAGGGCCGCCCGGCCGCAGGCCCGGGCGCAGCCGGAGATGTCTATGCTCCGCTCGAAGCGGTAGCTGGCCTCGGTGGACAGCCCCAGGCGCTTGCTGGTGCGGCGGATGGAGGTGGGGTCGAAGAAGGCGCTCTCGATGAGCACGTTTTGGGTGTCCTCCTCCACCTCGCTGTTGAGGCCGCCCATGATCCCGGCCACGGCCACCGAGCCGGCCGCGTCGCAGATCATCAGGGCTTCCTCGGGCATTTGGCGCTGGCTGCCGTCCAGGGTGGTGAACATCTCCCCGGGCCGGGCCCGGCGCACGATGATGCGGCCGCCGGCCAGGCGCTTGAAGTCAAAGGCGTGCAGGGGCTGGCCCAGCTCCATGAGGATGTAGTTGGTCACGTCCACCACGTTGTTGATGGGCCGCACCCCGCAGGCCTCCAGGCGGTCGCGCATCCACAGGGGCGAGGGCGCGATGCCCACCCCCCGCACCAGGCGGGCCGCGTAGCGCGGGCAGCCCTGGCTGTCGATGATCTCCACCGCGGCCTGGCCCTCTATGGGCGGGCCTTCCTCTGCGGGCTCGCAGGGGGGCATGGTCAGGGGCAGCCCCAGCAGGGCGGCCAGCTCCCGGGCGATGCCCAGGATGGACAAGGCGTCGCCGCGGTTGGGGGTGACGCTGATCTCCAGGACCTCGGTTTCCAGGTTCAGGGCCTCGGCCAGGGTCCGCCCCGGGGCCAGGGCCGGATCCAGCACCATCAGGCCGCTGTGGTCGCCCGACAGCCCCAGGTCGCGTTCGGAGCAGAGCATGCCCTGGCTCTCCACCCCCCGGATGCGCACCGCCTTGACCTGGTCCTCGCCCAGCATTGCGCCCACCAGGGCCAGGGGCGAGACCATGCCCACGCACACGTTGGGCGCCCCGCAGACCACGGTCTGCCGCCGGTCGCCGCAGTCCACGGTGACCAGGTGCAGGCGGTCGGCGTTGGGGTGAGGGTCAATGGCCAGCACCTTGGCCGAGATCACCCGGCTCAGGCCCGCGAGGCGGTTGTTGACCGCCTCCACCTCCAGGCCGTGGTTGGTCAACAGATCGGCCAGCTCCAGGGCGGAGAGGTCAAAATCCACGAACTCGCGGAGCCACTTGAGCGGTGCCAGCACGACAGCCCCCTAAAACTGGCGCAGGAAACGCAGGTCGTTGTCGTAGAACATGCGCAGGTCGTCAATGCCCCACTTGAGCATGGCGATGCGCTCGATGCCCATGCCGAAGGCGAAGCCGGTCACCTGGTCCGGGTCGTAGCCCACGTTGATGAACACGTTGGGGTCCACCATGCCCGAGCCCAGGATCTCCAGCCAGCCGGTGTGGCTGCACACCCGGCAGCCGTCGCCGCCGCAGACCACGCAGCCGATGTCCACCTCGGCGCTGGGCTCGGTGAAGGGGAAGAAGCTGGGGCGGAAGCGGACCGGCACCTGGGGCGAGAAGACTTGGTGCACGAAGCTGATCAACACCCCCTTGAGGTGGGCGAAGGACACGTCCGGGCCCACCATCAGGCCCTCCACCTGGTGGAACATGGGGGTGTGGGTGGCGTCGGAGTCGCGGCGGAAGGCCTTGCCCGGGCAGACGATGCGCAGCGGCGGCGGGGTGGATTCCATGGTGCGCACCTGCACCGGGCTGGTGTGGGTCCTGAGCACCACGCCTTCCTGCACGTAGAAGGTGTCCTGCATGTCCCGGGCCGGGTGGTCCGGGGGCATGTTTAGGGCCTCGAAGCAGTACCAGTCCAGCTCCACCTCCGGGCTCTCCACCACGGCGAAGCCCATGCGGGTGAAGACCGCCAGGATCAGGCGCTCGGTCTGGGTGATGGGGTGCAGGTGGCCCCGCCGGGGCTGGACGCCGGGCAGGGTGGCGTCCACGCCGGGCCGGAAGGCGGCCCGCGCCGCCTGGGCGCGCAGGCGTTCCTGGGCCTCGGCCAGGGCCTGGTCCAGCTCCTTCTTGATCTGATTGGCGCTCTGGCCAAAGGCCGGGCGCTGGTCAGGGGGCAGGCTGCCGGTGGCCCGCAGCATCTGGGTCAGGAGGCCCTTGCGGCCCAGATAGCGCACCCGCAGCTCTTCTAGCTCCTGCTCGCTGGCGGCGGCGCGCACCTGTTCCAGGGCCGCCTGTCCCGTGGCCTTGAGCTCCTCCAGCATGCCCGGCTCCGGCTTCCTAGGCGCTCTTGGCCATCTGGGCCACGGCCGCGAAGCCGGCCGGGTCGCTGACCGCCAGCTCGGCCAGGACCTTGCGGTCCAAGGCCACCGAGGCCTTGTTCAGGCCGTCGATGAGGCGGGAATAGCTCAGCCCCTGCTCACGGGCGGCGGCGTTGATGCGCACGATCCACAGCTTGCGGAAGTCGCGCTTCTTGGCCTTGCGGTCCCGGTAGGCGTAGCCCATGGCGCGTTCTACGGTCTCCACCGCCGAGCGGAACAGCTTGCGGCGGCCGCCCACGTAGCCCTTGGCCATCTTGAGCACCTTGTTGCGGCGCCGGCGGCCCTTGAATCCGCGTCTTACACGAGGCATTTTCTTTCAACTCCCATGGCGCCTTACAGGTTGGGCAGCAGGCGCTTGACTTTCTTGAGGTTGGCGCTGTCCACCATGTCGCCTTGGCGCAGGCCGCGCTTGCGCTTGGTGGTCTTCTTGGTCATGATGTGGCTGGCGTTGGCCTTGTTGCGCTTTATCCGGCCGGTGCCGGTCTTCCGGAAGCGCTTGGCCGCCGCCCGGTTGGTCTTGATTTTGGGCATACTTCTAGCTCCTGTCTTCGGCCCCCAAGGGCGCTGGGCTAAACCCGCCCCTACTTGGGCGAGATAAATACGTGCATGAAACGGCCCTCCATGCTGGGAGGTCCGTCGGGTTGTCCCACCTCGGCCAGCTCGGCGATGACCCTCTGCAGCAGCTCCGCGCCCAGGTTGGTGTAGGCGATTTCGCGGCCCCGGAACTGCACCGTGACCTTGACCCGGTTGCGCTCGCCCAGGAACTTCTTGGCGTTGCGCAGCTTGAAGCCGAAGTCGTGGTCCTCGATCTTGGGCCGCATCTTGATTTCCTTCACCTGGGTGAAGCTCTGGCGCTTCTTGGCCTCCTGGGCCTTCTTGGCCAGCTGGTACTTGTACTTGCCGTAGTCCATGACCCGGCAGACTGGCGGATCGGCGTTGGGCGCCACCTCCACCAAATCCAGCCCCGCCTCGACGGCGTTGGCCAAGGCCTGCTCCAGGGTTACCACCCCCACCTGCTCGCCCTCGGCGTCCACCAGGCGGATGACAGGGGAGCGAATCTGGTCGTTCACCCTCACACGCTGCTGTTTGGCTATGGCCCTTTCCTCCTCTTTTACAGGTCGCAGCCTCTGCGCCCGGGCCGGGCCCGGCGCCTATCCGCTCCCGGCCCTAAACGCCGGGTTTGCTTGCCTCCTGGCGGCGCAGCCGCATGAGCGGCTCGGTCGCCTCTTGTTTGAGGTGCGCGATGAAATCTTTGATCCCCTGGGCCGGCAGGTTTTGCCCGCTCAGGAGCCGTGCGGTGAGACGGCGCTCCTCCACCTCCCGGTCGCCCAGGATGGCCATGTAGGGCACCTTCATGAGCTGGGCCTCGCGCACCTTGGCCCCCAGCTTCTCGTTGCGCAGGTCCGCCTCGGCCCGGATGCCGGCCTCCTTCAGCGCCTGTTGCACCCGGCGGGCCCAGTCGTCGGCCCGGTTGGTCACCGTGAGCACGCGCACCTGCTCCGGGGCCAGCCACAGGGGGAAGGCCCCGCCGTAGTGCTCGATCAATACGCCGATGAAGCGCTCGATGGAGCCCAGGATCACCCGGTGCAGCATCACCGGCCGCTTGTGCCCGCCGTCCGCGTCCACGTAGTGCAGGTCGAAGCGCTCGGGCAGGGTGAAGTCGCACTGGATGGTGGCGCACTGCCAGGAGCGCTTCAGGGCGTCGGTGAGCTTCACGTCTATCTTGGGTCCGTAGAAGGCGCCATCGCCCTCGTTGATCTCGTACTCCCGGCCGCTGGCCTGGAGGGCCTTGCTCAGGGCCTCGGTGGCCCGCTCCCAGTCCTGGTCGCTGCCGATGGACTTCTCCGGCCGGGTGGAGAGCTCCAGGGTGTAGTCAAAGCCGAACAGGGCCATCACGTCGGTGACAAAGTCCATCACCCCTAGGATCTCCTCCTCCACCTGGTCCGGCCGGCAGAGGATATGGGCGTCGTCCTGGGTGAAAGCCCGCACCCGGGTCAGGCCGTGCACCACGCCGGATTTCTCGTGGCGGTGCACCAGGCCCAGCTCGAAGTAGCGCAGGGGCAGGTCGCGGTAGGAGCGCACCTTGGACTTGTAGATCAGCATGTGGGCCAGGCAGTTCATGGGCTTTATGCCGTAAGCCACCTCGTCCACCTGGGTGAAGTACATGTTCTCCCGGTAGTTGTCGAAGTGGCCCGAACGCTCCCACAGCTCGCGCTTGAGCAACTGGGGGCCGGAGACCATGTCATAGCCCCGCCGCAGGTGCTCCCGGCGCTCCAGGTCCTCGATGATGGTGCGCAGGATCATGCCCCGCGGGTGCCAGACCACCAGGCCCGCGCCGATCTCCTCGTGGAAGGAGAACAGCTCCAGCTCCCGGCCCAGCTTGCGGTGGTCGCGCTTCTTGGCCTCCTCGATCAGGGCCAGGTGGCGGGCCAGCTCCTTCTTGTCAAAGAAGGCGGTGCCGTAGATGCGGCTGAGCATGGGCCGCTTCTCGTCGCCGCGCCAGTAGGCCCCGGCCACGGACAGGAGCTTGAAGGCGCCCACCCGGCCGGTGGAGGGCAGGTGCGGGCCGCGGCAGAGGTCCACGAAGTCGCCCTGGCGGTAGATGCCCACCCGCTCCTCGCTGAGGTCGTCTATCAGCTCCACCTTGAACTGCTCGCCGCGGCCGGCAAAGAATTCCCGCGCCCGCTGGCGGTCCCAGGAGTCAGCCTGGAAGGGCTGGTTGCCCTTGATGATCTGGGCCATCTTGGCCTCGATGGCCGGCAGGTCCTCGGGCGTGAAGGGACGCTCATAGGCGAAGTCGTAGTAGAATCCGTCCTGGATGGCCGGGCCGATGGCCACCTTGACCCCCGGGAACAGCGCTCGCACCGCCTCGGCCATGATGTGGGCCGTGGAGTGCCGCAGCACCTCCAGGGCGGCGGGCTCGCCGGGCAGCACCGGCTGCAGCTCGGCCTCCGGCGCCGCCGGGGCGGAAAGGTCCAGCAGCCGCCCGTTGCTGCGGGCGGCCACGGCCCGCTTGGCGGTCTTGGGGTCCTGGGCGGCCAGCGCCTGGCCGGCGCTCAGGGCGCCCGCCGGGGCGTTTGTCATCTCAGGTGCCAAAACAAACACATCCCCCTTAACCCAGCGCAGAGCCCCGCCGCCGCCTGCACTCAGGCCGCCGCGGAACCCGCCTTCCGGGCCGGGCTGGTAGGCACGCCGGGATTTGAACCCGGGACCTCCACCGTGTCAGGGTGGCGCTCTCCCCCTGAGCTACGTGCCTGAAAATGAAACCTCTTTCTACCAGCGACGCCACCCACTGTCAAGCAACCTCACTGGTTGGCAGGAGGCCTGGGAGGCATGGTTGTGCCGCCCGGGGGAGAGGCCGGCGCAGGGGCCGGGGAGGTGCGGGCAGGGGCCATGGAGGCGCCCGCGGACGGGGCCTGCGGGGCCGGGTTCATGGCCTGATCCTTGGGTATGAGCACCACGTCCATGTGCCTGGCGGAGGTTTCCACTACGTTGACCAGGAAGTCGCCATAGTTCTGCACCAGGAGCTGGTCGGCCAGGTAGGAGGCCGGCACCACTATCTTCACCTTCAGCTTGGCCTGCCCCGGCCCCACCGCCTCGCGGGTGACCTTGGTCACTGCCTCGCTGAGGGAGCCCAGCACTTGTTCGAAGCGGTAAAGCTGGGCCAGGGAGCGCACCCCGCTCAGGTTGATCATGATCTCGCTCTGCGCCGACAGGCCGGCCGCGTCGCTGGCCGCCACCTTGGCCATGAGGTCGCGCACGCTGGCCTCCACCGCGGCCGTCACCACCTGCCGGGCGTCGGGGGGCGGGGTGCTGTGATAGGCGGGGCCGTCGGTCTCCACCATGGCCACCGGCCGGCCGCCCGTGGTCTCCAGGGCTATGAGCTGCACCAAGGGGGGCGGGGCCACGTGCTCGGGCGTGACCAGGGGATAGGTGCGCACGCTGCCCAGAATCACCACCTTGGCCTGGGTCTGACGCCCCAGCTCCAGGGCGTTGGCCTCGTTGAGCACCGGCTGGCGCAGGTGGGGGGTGAGCAGGGCCTTCAAGGGCTCCACGTTCACCGTCTTGATGCCCAGGGCCTTGAGCACCTTGGACACCGGCGCCGGGGCCTCGGGCGCGCCGGGCAGGCCGGACCACCAATATACCGGCGGCCGGCCGGGCGCCGCCTCCTCGGAGACCATCACCAGCATTGAACCCAGGTGACCGGTGGGCAGCCGCAGGGCCGCCTGGATCAGGGCCTTGGCCAGGCTCTTTTCGTCCACGGTGAGCGAGACCAGGGCCAGATAGGAGGTGCCCGAGGTGGCCGAGGCCACCAGACTGTAGTTGGTGATGAACTTCTTGGCGTCGGCCAGCACCTGCTTGTCCAGGACTTCCAAGTTCTTGCGCAGGGTGGCCGGATCCACGAGGGTGCAGGCCCGCTGGGATACGCCCCGGTACAGGGCGTCGGCCACGGCCTTCTGCCGGACCTCGGCCTCGCTGCCGGTCATGGGGGCCCGGCCCAGCACCAAAAAGCTGTCGGCCCAGGCCGCGGTCGCTGTCAACAACAGCGCCAGGCTCGCCATCAACAAAAGCGCCTTTTTCATCATCCCACCTCAATACCTGCCAAAAATTCCCCGGCCCTGGCCAGGACGCCCTGCACATCTTGGGGGCTATGCCAGTGTAAACCCTTAAGGCCGCGAAACCAAGTGAGTTGCCGCTTAGAGTAGGCCTTAGTCTTTTTTATCATATCTTCCAGGGCTTGTGCAGGTGTCATCTGCTTTTGCAGCACAGCCAAGGCCTGGCAATAGCCCAGGCTCTTAAGGCCCGGGGCCGAGGGCCCCAGTCCGCCGGCCAAGAGCCCCTGCACTTCCTCCAAGAGCCCTCCCGCCCACATCTGGCGGCTGCGCTCCTCTATGCGCCGGTTCAGCTCCGGCCGCGGCCGCTCCAGGCCGAGGTACAGGTGGGGGTAGCGAGCCGGCCGGAAGCCGTGCGCGGCTTGGCTCTCGCTGAAAGGCCGGCTGCTCTGCAAGCAGACTTCCAGGGCCCGGAGGATCCGCTGGCGGTCGTGCGGGTGCAGCCGCCGGGCGGTGGCCGGGTCGGCCTGGGCCAGGCGCTGGTGCAGGGCCTGGGGCCCTTGCCGGTCCCACTCTTCCCGCAGCCGGGCCCGCAGGGCCGGGTCCACGGCCGGGGCCGGAGCCAAGCCGTGCAGCAGGGCCTTGATGTAGAGCCCGGTGCCGCCCGCCACCAGGACGCGCCGGTTCCGGGCCGTGATTTCGGCGATGGCCTGGTCGGCCAGGGCCGCGTAGCGGGCGGCGCTGAAGCTCTCCTCGGGCTCGGCCACGTCTATCAGGTGGTGGCGCACCTGGGCCCGCTCGGCCGGGCTGGGCTTGGCCGAGCCGATGTCCAGGCCGCGGTATATCTGCACGCTGTCGGCGCTTACCACCTCCGCGTCCAGCTCCCGGGCCAGGCGCAGGGCCAGGCCGGTCTTGCCCACCGCCGTGGGGCCTACCAGCACCAGCAAGGCCGGCGGCATCTCAGGCCGGTTCCAGACCGCGGCGGAAGTGGCGGTCCAGCTCCCGCCGGCTGAGCATGAGCATCACCGGCCGGCCGTGGGGGCAGGTGAGCGGCGGGGCCAAGGCGCAGATCTGGTCCACCAGCTCCTCCTGCTCGGCCGGGCTCAGGCGCTGGCCCTGGCGCACCGAGCCGTGGCAGGCCAGGCGGCGCAGGGCGGTCTCCATGAACTCCGGCGTGTGCACGGGCAGGCCGCTGGCGTTGAGCTGGCTCAACAGATCGCGCACCACCGGCCGGGGGTCGCCGCCGGCCAGGTGGGGCGGCACCGCCCGGATGCTCCAGGTGCCGCCGCCGAAGGGCTCCAGCTCCAGGCCCAGCCGGTCCCAGGCCGGGGCCTGCTCCTGGGCCCAGGCCGCCTCGCCGGGGGTAAGCTCCAGGGTGGCTGGCGTCAAGAGCCCCTGGCGGGGCAGGCGGCCGCTGGCCAGGCCCTTTTTCAGGCGTTCGTAGGTCAGGCGCTCGTGGGCCGCGTGCTGGTCCACCAGCACCAGGCCCTGGGGCGAGGCGCAGAGCAGGTACAGGCCATGAAGTTGGCCGATGACGGTCAGCTCCTGGGCCCGGCCGAAAAGGGGCTTGAGCCGGCTGGGGGCCGGTCCGGGCACTTCCGGGGCCGGCGCGGCCAGGGGCGCGGGCTCGGCCACCCGCCCGCCCGGCCGGGGC
>QZKP01000070.1 GCA_003605055.1 Desulfarculus sp. | reverse complement strand
CAAGAGCAGGCTCTTGTCCCCCACCTGGGTGATGCGCAGGCTTAAGTTCACTCGGTCGGCCAGGCTGTCGCCCTCTATGCGCTGGAAGCCCAACTCCAGGGGCGCGATGTTCTCCGCCAGGGCCAGGGTGGCCATCAGCAGACCCAGGAGCAGCAGGAGCCACACCAGCGGCTCGCGCATGACAGCCCTCCTCAGATAACCGGGCTTGGCCCCCTGCGCCTCCCCCAGGACGCAGTTGGGGGCGAATTAAACTCTATAACCCTTAAATATACAGTGGATTTTGGCGGAGGGCACCAGAAAAAATTTTCTGGCCCCGCTGCGGACTAGGGTATCACCGCCCCCACCCGCAGGACCCGCGGCGGGTCCTGGCGCGCGTCCACCAGCGTGCTGGGCGGGCCGCCCGCGGTGGGGCCGGCGTCCAGGATCAGGTCCACGCCGCCAGCGATGGCCGGGTCCAGGGCCTGGGCCGAGACCGGGGCCGGCGCGCCGGCCGGGTTGGCGCTGGTGGCGGTGATGGCCCGGCCCAGGGCCCGGGCCAGGCCCGCGGCCACCGGGTGGGGCGAGAGCCGCGCCGCCACCCCGCCGGCCAGCGTCAGGCAGGGGTGCAGCCCCGGCCGGGCGGGCAGCACCAGGGTGAGCGGGCCGGGCCAGTGGCGGGCCATCAGCTCCCGGGCCCGCGGGGGCACCTCTGCGGCGATGGCCTGCACCTCCTCGGCCCGGGCCAGGATCAGGGGAAAGGGCTTGTCCGGCCGCCGGCCCTTGAGCGCCGCCAGGCGCTCCAGGGCCGCGGGGTTGGCGTGGTCCGCGGCGATGCCGTAGAGGGTCTCGGTGGGGAACACCACCAGCCCGCCCTGGGCCAGCGCCTCAGCCGCCCGGCGGATGAAGGCCTCGGCCGGGCGGGTGGGGTCCAGGGTGAGCACAAAGGCGGACATGGTGCCTGCTCCAGGAGGTTGCAATTGCCCTGCCCCCTGATACTAACACAGGGCCCCCGGCGCGGGGCGGGGCGCAAAAAACCCGCCCCGCTTCGGCCACGGGGCGGGCGGTCTGGCTGCGGTGCGCCTAGTCGCGCTTGCGCTCGTTGGCCTCGTCCACCCGCAGGGGCCGGCCCCCCAGGTCCTTGCCGTTCAGGGCGGCCATGGCCGCCGCCGCGCCCTCGGGGTCCATCTCCACGAAGCCGAAGCCGCGGGACCGGCCGGTGACGCGGTCGCTGATCACCTTGGCCGAGTGTACGCTTCCGTGGGCCTCGAAGAGCGCGCGCAGCTCCTCGTCGGTGGTGGTGTAGGGAAGGTTGCCGACAAATAGATTCTGGGCCATGTCTCGTCTCTCTCCTCGCAGGTACAGGGTGCGCGGCGGCGCGGGGCTCCCCCGCCCCGGCCGCCCGGCCCCCTCTCCCCGGCCGCAGACAAAAACAGCCCCGGCGCTTGGCAAGCCCGGGGCTGAAGCCGTGGCGAGGGTTTTGGGGGCCGAACGGGAAAGAATTTATAACTTTAGCCAGGCGGGTGTCAATGCCGTGGCAGGCCAGGGGCCGCCTCAGCCCCCGGTTATCTCCTGGTCGGCCTGGGCCACCTTGGCCGCCATTTCCCGCCGCCGCTGGGCCAGGCGGCCGGCCAGACCCGGGTCGCCCAGGGCCAGTATCTGCGCGGCCAGCACCCCGGCGTTGTAGGCCCCGCCGCCGCCGATGGCCACCGTGGCCACGGGCACCCCGGGCGGCATCTGCACCGAGGAGAGAAGCGAGTCCAGGCCCCGGAGCGGCGAGGAGTCCAGGGGCACGGCGATCACCGGCAGGTCGGTCTGGGCGGCCAGGGCCCCGGCCAGGTGCGCGGCCCAGCCCGCGCCGGCGATGAGCACCTTGAGGCCCCGGCCGGCGGCCTCGCGGGCGTAGCGGGCGGCCTCGCCGGGCGTGCGGTGGGCGCTGAGCACCCGCACCTCGTAGGCCACGCCCAGGGCCTCCAGGGCCTGGCCGGCCTGCACCATGGCCGTCTGGTCGCTGGCCGAGCCCATGACCACCCCCACCAGGGGACCCCGCGCCCGCTCCCGGGCCAGGGCCCGGTGGCCGATGTCCCGGCGCAGGTACATGCCCTCCCAGGAGATGTAGTCGCAGGCCTCATAGGCCCGGGCGATGGCCTGGGCCACGCTGTCGCCCAGGGCGGTGACCCCCAGCACCCGGCCGCCGGCGGTGACCAGGGCCCCGTCCTTGAGCTTGGTGCCGGCGTGGAAGATCACCACGTCCCCGCACAGGGCGGCGCTCTCCAGGCCCTGGATGGGCCTGCCCGTGGCGTACTGGCCGGGGTAGCCGCCCGAGGCCAGCACCACGCACACGCTGGGCCGCGGCGACCAGCGCACCCGGGCCTGGTCCAGCCTGCCCTGGGCCAGCTTGTAGAGGATGTCGGCCAGGTCGCTCTCCAGGCGCACCAGAAGCGGCTGGGCCTCGGGATCGCCGAAGCGCACGTTGAACTCCAGCACCCCGATCTCGCCGGCCTCATTTATCATCAGCCCGGCGTAGAGAATGCCCTTGAAGGGGTGGCCCTCGGCGGCCATGCCCTCTATCATGGGCCGGATCACCTGCTCCATGGCCCTGGCCTCTATCTCCGGGGTCACCACCGGGGCCGGGGAGTAGGCGCCCATGCCGCCGGTGTTGGGGCCGGTGTCGCCCTCGCCGATGGCCTTGTGGTCCTGGGAGGAGGGCATGGGGATGATGGTCCGGCCGTCCGTGAAGACCAGGAAGCTGGCCTCCTCGCCGCGCAGCCACTCCTCCACCACCACCTTGCAGCCGGCCTGGCCAAAGGCCAGGGCCTCCATGACCTCGGTGCAGGCCTCTTCGGCCTGCTCCGGGCCCTCGCACAGCAGCACGCCCTTGCCCCCGCAGAGGCCGTCGGCCTTGACCACCAGGGGCCGGCCGGCGGCGCGCACGTAGGCCTTGGCCTGGGCGGCGTCGCTGAAGACCCGGTAGCCGGCGGTGGGCACCCCGAAGCGGGTCATGGCATCCTTGGCAAAGCTCTTGGAGCCTTCGAGCTGGGCCGCGTAGGCGCTGGGCCCGGCCACCAGCAGGCCGGCGGCCTCGAACTGGTCGCTGAGGCCGGCCACCAGGGGGGCCTCGGGCCCCACCACGGTCAGGTCAATGCCCTTGTCCAGGGCAAAGGTCTGGAGCGCGTCGAGGTCGTCCGGGCGGATGTCCACGCACACCGCCTGGCCCACCATGCCCGGGTTGCCCGGCGCGCAGTAAAGCTCCTCCACCAGCTCGCTCTGGGCCAGCTTCCAGACCAGGGCGTGCTCGCGGCCGCCGCTGCCGATGACCAGTACCTTCATAGCGCCTCTGCCTTCCTTGCGGCGCGCCCCAACCCCTATGGCCGGGACGCGCCTCTACTTTACTTTACCCTGCCCGGCGGGTATTGGGTCACTACTTCCTTGTGCCATTGGTAGGGCCGGTCCGCGTCCATGTGCAGGCTGACGTAGCCGCCCACCAGGGTCAGGTCCGCGGGCAGGCGCACCCCCACCTGCCAGCCCCTGCCCGAAAGCCAGAAGTACAGGCCCCGTCCAGGGTCGAAATACACCTGATTGTTGGGCCAGTAGCGATACTGGTGCTTGGCCCGGTAGCCGTGGGCCGGGGCCCAGGGCGGCGGGCCGCCGCCTTGCTCCATCTTCTTGGCCTGGCCTGGGGGCATGCCGCCCGGCGGCTTGGCCAGGGCCGGCAGGGACAGGGCCAGGGCCGCGGCCGCCAGGATCACCACCACCCACGATTTGAGAGACATGCTGATCTGCCTTTCCGGACCCGGCGGAAAACCGCCCCACGGGACGGCGTTTATAGCTGCTTCTCCAAATAATCGGCGATGGCGCCGTCGTAGCGGTTGGTGAGCCGGAAGGCCTTGGCCGCCAGGCGCTGGCGGAAGGCCAGGCTCACGGCGCCGTCGTTGGCGCGCATCTCGGCCAGCACGGCCTCGTAGTCGGCCGGGTCAATGACCACGGTCACGTCGGCCTGGTTCTTGGCCGCGGCCCGGATCAGGCAGGGCCCGCCGATGTCTATGTTCTCGATGGCGTCGGTGAAGGTGCAGCCCTCCTTGGCCACGGCGGTCTCGAAGGCGTAGAGGT
This sequence comes from Desulfarculus sp., assembly GCA_003605055.1. Lineage (GTDB taxonomy): Bacteria > Desulfobacterota > Desulfarculia > Desulfarculales > Desulfarculaceae > Desulfoferula. The sequence continues at coordinate 8,742 of QZKP01000070.1, read as the reverse complement.
TCACGCACACCAGGTCAATGGGCGCGATGTGCTGCTCGGCCAGTTGGGCGCGGTGGCTGGGATCGTCGCGGCGGGCCAGGATGCCGCCGTGCACGCGCGGGTGCAGGGTCTTGACCCGGCCGTCGAGCATCTCCGGGAAGCCGGTGATCTCGCTGATGCCGGTCACCGGCACGCCGCCGGCCTGGATGGCCTTGGCGGTGCCGCCGGTGGAGATGATGGTCACGCCCATCTGGGCCAGGGCCCGGGCGAACTCCTTCACCCCGGACTTGTCGGTGACGCTGATGAGCGCGCGCATGATCTTGCGGTCCATGGGGCTGCCTCCGGTTGGGTATGCATCATTATCTAACAAACCCGCGGCGGGCGGGCAAGGGGCAGGACCCGCGGCCGGCGGCCGGCGGGCCGGGCATTGTTCGATTGTTCTAGAAAAATAGTTGACTCGCCCGCCGAGTTGCCTTAGAGTGCCTTTATACAAGGGGGAGGAGCATGCCGCAGAACTGGCAGCCGGTCAACCCGGACTTCGCGGACCGCGTGCGCCGCAGCTTCGCCCGCCAGGGCTTCATGGCCCTGCTGGGCGCGGAGCTGACCCGCGTGGAGCCGGGCCTGGTGGAGATACAGGCGGGTTATCGGCTGGAGTTGACCCAGCAGCACGGCTATTTCCACGCCGGGGTGGCCGGCACCCTGGCCGACAACTGCGGGGGCTACGCCGCCTTCACCTTGATGCCCGCCGACGCCTCGGTGCTCACCGTGGAGTACAAGCTCAATCTGCTGGCCCCGGGCAAGGGCCAGCGGCTCATGGCCCAGGGCCGGGTGCTTAGGCCCGGCCGCAGCCTGACCGTGTGCCGCACCGAGGTCTGGGCCGTGGACGGCGGGCAAAAGACCCTGTGCGCGGCCGGGCAGATGACCCTCATGACCCTGGCCGGCAAATCCGACCGGCCGCCGGCCTAGGCCCGGCTGCGCAGCCCTGACCCCCCCGCCACTCGCCCAGGCCCGGCTGCGCCGGCCAGAGCGCCCTGGCTCCCCGGGCCCGGCAAGGCCTATTCTTCAGCCCCGCGTATCCCGCATATCCCCGGCACGGCAACCGCCGGACAAATAACGCCGCGCAAACAGCACCCCGCCCTTAACGGCCTCCCGCGGATCAAGACATCCCGTGGCCAGGGCCTGCTGGCCGGCGCGGCTGGCCCCACACCCTACCCCCGCAAGCCCGGCCGTGCCGGCCAGTGGCCCTGGCTCCCCGGGCCCGGCAGGGCCTATTCTTCAGCCCCGCGGATCCCGCCTATTCCCGGCACGGCGCAGGCCGGACCCACAACGCCGCGCAAACAGCACCCCGCCCTTAACGGCCGCCCGCGGATCAAATCAACCCGTGGCCAGGGCTCCCGGCCGGCGCGGCCGGGCCCCCACCCCACCACCCGCTTTCTTGACCGCCGCCGGCCCATGGCATATTCTGAATCTCGGTTCGGTGCGAATCTGCCATAAAACAACCCATCGGGGAGATAGAGCCATGAGAGCCCGGCGCGCCTCCATTGCCCTGGCCTGCCTCCTGGCCGCGATCCTGCTTCTGGCCCTGGGCGGCTGCGGCACCAGCTACGACCAGAAAACATACGACAAGATCAAGGTGAACATGACGCTCAAGGAGGTCATCGCCGTCCTGGGCGAGCCCACCGAGAGCAAGGGGGCCAGCCTGGGCGGCATCTCGGGCACCTCGGCCACCTGGAAGGACCGGCACGGGACCATCAGCGTTCAGTTCATCAACGGGAAGGTCAAGGTCAAGACCTTCACCAAGCCGGAATAGACCCATGACACCGGTTATCGGCATCTGCGGCGCGTCGGGCAGCGGCAAGACCACCCTGCTCACGGGTGTCATCGCCGCGCTCAAGGCCAGCGGCCTCAAGGTGGGGGCCATCAAGCACCACGGCCACGCCGGGCCGGTGATTGAGCCGGCGGCGGCCCAGCACAAGGACAGCGCCCGCCTGGCCGCGGCCGGCGCCGCGCGGGTGGCCCTGGCCCACGCCCACGGGGTGTCCGTGGACGCGCCGGGCCTGGCCAAGGCCGGGCCCCGGGCCCTGGCGGCCCGGCTCATGTCCGGCCTGGACCTGGTGCTGGTGGAGGGCTTCAAGGGCGCGGGCATACCCAAGATCGAGGTGGTGGCCCCGGGCGCTCAGCCCCTGCTGCCCAGCGGCGGCCAACTGCTGGCCCTGGCCCGGCGGGGCGGGGCGGGCAGCGAGGCCGGCCTGCCGGTCCTGGACGCAGACGATCCCGGCGCGGTGGCCGGCTTCATCCTGGAGAACCTGGAGCTGGCCGCTCCGGCCCCGGAGCCGGTGGGCCTTTTCATCGACGGCCAGGAGCTGCCCGTCAACGCCTTTGTGGCCCGCATGCTCTCCGGGGCCCTGCGCGGCTTCGTCTCCGCGCTCAAGGGCGGCGGCCAGGCCGGCAAGATAGAGGTGCGCCTTGGCTGAGCCGCCGGTCTTCGGCCCGCGGACCCCCTTGCCCAGCCGGGAGGAGATCGCCCGGCTCTGGAACCGCTACGGCATGCTGGACAACATACGGGAGCACTCGCGGGTGGTGACCGCCGTGGCCCTGCTGGTAACCGATTGGCTGGCCCAGGCCGGGACCAAGCTCAACCGGCGGGCGGTGGAGGCCGGGGCACTGCTGCACGACATCGCCAAGACCCCCTGCCTGGGCACCGAGACCCGCCACGACCGCCAGGGCGAGGCCATCCTGGCCGGGCTGGGCTACCCGGAGCTGGGCTACCTGGTGCGCAACCACGTGGTGCTGCCGCCGGAAGAGCCCCTGGACGAGACCATGCTGGTCAACTACGCGGACAAGCGCGTGAACCACGACCAACTGGTGGACCTGGCCGATCGCTTCGCCTACATCGCCGGCCGCTACGGCCGGGGCATGCCCCATCTGGAGCAGCGCATCGCCCAGGGCCTGGAGCGGGCGCGGGAGGTGGAGCGGCTGATTTTCGAGCGCATCAACCACGGCCGCACCCCGGCGGACATATTGCGGGCCCTGCAGGGGGGCGCATGAGCCGGTCGTTGAAGGTGGCCCTGATCATGGGCGGCACCTCCAGCGAGCGGGAGGTGAGCTTGGCCTCGGGCCGCACGGTGCTGGCGGCCATGGGCGAGCTGCCCCATAGGGTGGAGGCGTTCGACCCGGCCACGGACCTGGTGGAGCTGGTGCGCCGGGCCGGGGAGTTCGACGTGGCCCTGGTCATGCTGCACGGCCCGGGCGGCGAGGACGGCCGCTTGCAGGGCCTCCTGGACCTGGTGGGGCTGCCCTACCAGTGCTCCGGCGTGCTGGGCTGCGCCCTGGCCATGAACAAGCCCCTGGCCAAGGACCGCTTCCGGCTCTTCGGCCTGCCCGTGGCCAAGGACCTGGTCTTGACCCGGGCCGAGGCCGACCCGGCCGGCCGGGTGCTGGCCGGGCTGGGCCTGCCCTGCGTGGTCAAGCCGGCCCAGGAGGGCAGCTCCTTCGGCATCAGCATCGTGCGGGGTGCGGCGGAGCTGGCCCCGGCCCTGGAGGCGGCCTTCGCCCTGGACCGGGTGGTGCTGGTGGAGGAGTTTCTGGCCGGCCGGGAGTTGACCGCCTCGGTCATCGGCAACGCCCAGCCCCAGGCCCTGCCCCTGGTGGAGATCATCCCGGGCCAGAGGCACCAATTCTTTGATTTCCAGGCCAAATACACCCCCGGCGCCAGCCGGGAGATCTGCCCTGCGCCCCTGGACCAGGAGACCACCCGCCGGGTGCAGGACCTGGGGGTGGCCGCCCACCAGGCCCTGGGGCTCAAGGGCTACTCGCGCAGCGACTTCATACTCACGGAAAAAGGCCCGGTGCTCTTGGAGACCAACACCATCCCGGGCATGACTCAGACCAGCCTTTTGCCCCAGGCCGCGGCCGAGGCCGGGCTGAGCTTCGCGGCCCTGGTGGACTGGCTCCTGGAGCTGGCCCTGGAGGAGTGAGATGAGCCCCACCCCCGACTCCCCGCCCGCCTGCGCCGCCTGCGCCCTGCGGCGCTACGCGGAGAAAAAGCCAAACTCCCTCTGGGCCCGCCTCTGGCGCTGGCACACGGGCTGGTGCCCTGGCTGGCGGCGCTACCAGGCCTGGCTGGCCCAGCAGGAGAAATAGGCTACTGGTCCGACCCCCGCAGCCAGGCCGCGGCGAACCATCCCCAGATGAAGTTGAACAGCAGCACCAAGGCCGGGGTCAGGGTGCCCAGGGCCAGGCCGTAGAGGCCCTGGCCCGCCTGGGGGAAGATCGCCAGCAGCTGCACGGCGCTGGGCGCCAGGCTGAAGATCACGCCCCGCCAGAAGATGGAGCGCCTGAACAGGGGCAGGAACATCAGCAGGCCGAAGATGCCTCCCCAGACCATGCGCTGGTAGATCAGGCCCGAGGTGAGCGCCGGGGCCAGGTTTACCTTCAGGGCCGCCGTGAACCCCGAGGCCCCGGCCAACCACACCGCCACCGCGTTGGCCAGCCCTCCCAGGGCGCCGGCCGCAAAGCAATTGCCGAGGTGACCTGCGCCTGTGCTCATATCTGGTCCTCCCGCGGGAGATGGGCGCCGGCCGCACCCCCGCCGTATGGGTTTATAACCCTCAGGCCTTTAGCTCGCCAAGGCTGCCCGACCAGCCGCAGCTCAGGCAGTGAATCAGGGAGAAGTCCAGCAGCGACAGGTCCCGGCCGGGCTCCTTGGCGGCCTCGGGCGCGCCCTGGCTGGTTACCCGGAAAACGACCTTGTGGCCCAACTCGTCGTCTATCCAGAATTTGGTGGCCCCGCATTGAGGGCACCTGCGGTAGCGTTCGGACATGGACAGTAGCGCCCTCCCCGGTCAGCCCCATTCTCGACCGCCAGGGCCCGGCGGCCACATCCAGTTTATGACAAGTGCGCCGCCCGGCGCCAGGGGTTAGGCCAGGCGGTGCCGCCGGATGCGTCCGGGGCCCGGCCCGGGGCGGCTGCGGGCCACCCACCAGGCCAATAGTATGAAGGTGAGGCCGGAAAAGCCGACCAGGACGGAAAGGACAAGGTATTCCCCGGTGAGGCCGCCCAAGAAGTGGTCCGCGGCCCAGATGAACAGGCCCATCCCCCCCATAATCAAGCCCACACCCAGGCAAAGCAGCAGGATGGCAAAGACCAACTCCATGGACAGGCGTCCTCTCCCGGCGCAAGGGCGCTCCTGACCTCAGACGGCAACCGCCCTATAACCCTTAGTAAAACTTGGCCGGCCCCCTGAGTCAATAGGTAATTGGACGCCTGGGCCTGGGCCGCGTCCGCGCCGGGCCTGCCGGGCGGTCCCCGGCCGGGTAAAACGAGGCCGCGTTGTCTATTTGCTAATGAAAAAAGTATCGGTTTTGGGCTTAAAAGCCCTTTCGCTTTCCAGCCAGCGAAATATCAACGTCACCAGGCAGGAAATGATCGCCGCCAGGATAATCAGCGCGATCATAAATATGACCTTAAATGTAAAATCAGGCAGGTTTGCCAAGTAGTATCTAAAGTAGTTCATGTAGAATACCGCGGTGCTGATCAGCCAGGCGAAGCCGCCCAGCATAACGCTTAGCATGCGCACCATCCGGGTGCGGTAGCGGTCCATCTCCGACTTCTTGTGCCCCTCCAACTCCGACTCCGCCAGGCCGCGCCGCTTGGAAGCTCCGCCCTCGGTCAGCATGCGCAACCCCTCTAATTGCTTGCAATACTCCTCCTTGGCCCGGGCCGGGATGAAGCTGGAGCCCATGATCTCCTTGGTGAGCTCCTCGGCTATCTCCGAGGGGCTGTGCAGGTCCGCCGGGTCCACCTCGTAACCGCGGCTGGTGGCGTTTATCAGGGCCTCGAACACGTCCAGGTTGGGGATGAAGTTTTCGGAAATGCCGGGCTTGATGGAGAGGATCACCTCTTTATTGGCCGCGGAGACCTTGCGGAAGTAGCGGCGGTTTTCCCGGCGGGCCAGACAAAAGCCCGAGATGATGGTCACCAGTACGCCGCTGATCAGGCCGCCGATAATGCCGATGAGCCAGGAATTGTTCAGCCAATCCATCCGGGACCCCATGGTGCGATATTGATTTGATTTATCATACTAATGCATTGCCTCCGCCCGTGTAAATAACAAAACCCGCGGCCCGGATGATGGTATTGCTTATCAAAAAAGCTTGGGGCAGAATGGGGCTAGTTGGTTCGCCGGGCCGGCCAGACAAGCTATACCATAGTCCGCAGGGCGTGCCGGGGCGCGGCCGGAAAGCCGGGTCCTTGGAAAAGATCCAGCCGCCATTGTGTGCAGACATGGGGAGGAGGAAACCATGACCAAGATCCGCAGAAGTATGCTCCTGGCTCTCCTGGGCCTGGCCCTCACGGCCGTGTTGCTGATCCCAGAGGCGGGCGCCGTATCCACCCACGGGCCCTATACGCACGGGCCCTACACCCACGGCCCCTATACGCACGGGCCCTACACCCACGGGCCCTACACCCACGGCGTCTACGCCAACAACCGCTGCGCCAAGGGTTACTTCCTGACCACCTACCGGAATCGGCGGGTCTGCCTCAAGTGCGCCCCCGGCTACCGCTACACCAACTACCGCGGCAATCAGGTCTGCCTAAAGTGCGCCCAGGGCTACCGCTACACCCGCTACCGCAACAATCAGGTCTGCCTCAAGTGCGCCCCCGGCTACGGCTACACCAGCTACCGCAACAATCAGGTCTGCCTCAAGTGCGCACCCGGCTACCGCTACACCAACTACCGCAACAATCAGGTCTGCCTCAAGTGCGCACCCGGCTACCGCTACGGCACCTATAAGGGACGGCAGGTCTGCCTCAAGTAAAGAGCAGGGGCCCGGCCCCTGCCTACTCTTTTATCGGGGAGGAGAGAAGCATGGCCAAGGTCCGCCGGTGCATGGCCCTGACGTTTTTAGGCCTGGTGGCCGCGGCGCTTATGTTGGCCCCAGCGGCGGGCGCCGTACCCGCCCAAGCGCCCGACACCCAAGCGCCCGACACCCAAACGCCCGACACCCAAACCGTCAATGCCAACAACCGCTGCGCCCAGGGCTACTCTCTCACCAGCTTCCAGGGCCGCCAGGTGTGTCTCAAGTGCCCCCCGGGCTACCGCTACACCCGGTTCGAGAACCGGGAGGTGTGCCTCCGTTGCCCCACACGCTACCACTACACCAGCTACCAGAACCGGGAGGTCTGCCTCAATTGCCCCCCGGGTTACCGCTACGGCATTTACCAGGGCCGCCAGGCCTGCATTAGGTGAGGATAAGGCGGGGGCTGGGACCCCCGCCTACTTCTTTAATCGGGAGGAGAAAGTCATGGCCAAGGTCCGCAGAGTCACGCTCCTGACGTTTTTAGGCCTGGTGGCCGCGGCGCTGTTGATGGCTCCAGTGGCCGGCGCCGTTTCCACTCACGCACCGTCCACTCACGCCCCTTCCACCCACGCACCCTCGACCCACGCCCCGTCCACGCACGCTCCGTCCACGCACGCCGTGGGCGCCAACAACCGCTGCGCCCAGGGCTTCTTCCTCACCAGCTATCAGGGCCGGCGGGTGTGCCTCAAGTGCGCCCAGGGCTTCCGCTACACCAAGTATCAGAATCGGCAGACCTGCCTCAAGTGCGCGCCTGGCTTCGGCTACACCAGCTACCAGAACCGGCAGACCTGCCTCAAGTGCGCCCAGGGCTTCCGCTACACCAGCTATCAGAACCGGCAGACCTGCCTCAAGTGCGCCCCTGGCTTCGGCTACACCAGCTATCAGAATCGTCAGGTCTGCCTCAAGTGCGCGCCCGGCTTTCGCTACGGCACCTACCAGGGACGGCAGGTCTGCATTAAGTGAGGGGCGGGGGCGGGGTTAAATAAAGAATCGAGGTGGAGGGAGTCGGATGGCTAAGATCAAAGTGAAGTGCGGGAACCCCAAGTGCAAGCATGAGTTTTATATGGAAGAGAACAAAAACCAGGCTTGCCCCAAGTGCGGGACCGTAGCGAGGGGACCTAAAGCCAAATAGATGATTCCCGGCCCCGAAGATCTCTTTTGCGGACCCCCAAAAGACAAAGCCCCCGCTGGCTTTCACCAGCGGGGGCTTAAAAAATAATCCGGCGGCGTCCTACTCTCCCACACCTGACGAGATGCAGTACCATCGGCGCAGAGGGGCTTAACTTCCGTGTTCGGGATGGGAACGGGTGTGACCCCCTCGCTATTGCCACCGGAAACTGTATTTCCGGCAATAGAGTAGAGCGACAAGCTTATGTCCAATGCTTTGGCCAATCCCGTTGGGGATTCCAAAGCAAAGATGATTAAAAGTGACCAAGCCTCACGGGCGATTAGTACCGGTCAGCTGAACACATCACTGTGCTTACACCTCCGGCCTATCAACCTCGTAGTCTTCGAGGGCCCTTTAGCCTCAATTAAGAGGGGGAGATCTTATCTTGGAGGGGGCTTCCCGCTTAGATGCTTTCAGCGGTTATCCCGTCCGAACATAGCTACCCTGCGGTGCCGCTGGCGCGACAACAGGAACACCAGAGGTTCGTCCACTCCGGTCCTCTCGTACTAGGAGCAGCTCTCCTCAAATCTCCTACGCCCACAGCAGATAGGGACCGAACTGTCTCACGACGTTCTAAACCCAGCTCACGTACCGCTTTAATCGGCGAACAGCCGAACCCTTGGGACCGGCTCCAGCCCCAGGATGCGATGAGCCGACATCGAGGTGCCAAACCTCCCCGTCGATGTGAACTCTTGGGGGAGATAAGCCTGTTATCCCCGGCGTACCTTTTA
>QZKP01000017.1 GCA_003605055.1 Desulfarculus sp. | reverse complement strand
AAACGATGAATCCCGACCCCAAGGCATCCTTACCTTTCCAGTCAACTTCTTTTTGAAGGACCCAGTCGAATTCCACACCTAACGACGAAGACCCAAAAATATTCCCTTACGACCGCTTCAGCATCAACATCTATGATCCCGACTCCGAGCCCGCCTACAAGAAGGGCATGGCCAAGCTGGGCTTCGAGCTGATGGACCTGGGTCCGGAGCAGTACGCCAAGTTCATCGAGGCCAAGAAGCAACAGTACATCCAGGTGCTCAAAAAGGCCGGATTCTTGAAGTAAACCTACGCCGGCGGTGGGGCCGCGGCCCCGCCGCCCATTACACCAGGCCTGGTTCCCCGGGCCAGGCTCCGTCGCCAGGCAAAGGAAGCGTAAATTGGAGTGGCTCGGCTACGCCCTGACTAACATCTTCGCCCCCGTCAACCTTCTGGTGATGCTGGCCGGGGTGGCCGGGGGAATCCTGGTGGGCGCCCTGCCCGGCCTCACCGGGACCATGGCCATCGCCCTGCTGGTGCCCTTCACCTACGGCTTCTCGCCCGAGGAGGCGCTGATCATGCTGGGCGGCGTTTACGTGGGCGCCATGTACGGCGGCTCCATCTCGGCCATCCTGATCAACACCCCTGGCGCGCCGGCCAGCATCGCCACCACCCTGGACGGATACCCCATGGCCCAGAAGGGCCAGCCGGAAGAGGCCCTGGCCGCCGCGGCCACCAGCTCCGGCGTGGGCGGCATCCTGGGCACGGTGGTGCTGCTGTTGTTTTCGCCGGTGCTGGCCGCGGTGTCCCTGCAGTTCGGCCCGCCGGAGTACTTCTGGCTGGGCATCCTGGGCTTGACCATCATCTCCGGCCTCTCGGCCAAGTCCCTGCCCAAGGGGCTGATGGGCGGCCTGTTCGGGGTTTTGATCTCCACGGTGGGGCTGTCGCCCAGCACCGGCGTCTCGCGCCTGACCTTCGACGTATCAGACCTCCTGGGCGGCGTGGAGGTCATCGTGGCCCTGATCGGCCTGTTCTGCATCCCCCAGATCATGACCATGGCCGAGAGCCGCGGTGGCACCCTGGGCCTGGCCGCCTTCCGGCCGCAGAAGGGCCGCTCTCTGGCGGCCATGAAGCTGGTGCTCAAGCGTTGGGGCAATCTGCTGCGCTCCCGGTGATCGGGGTTATCGTGGGCATCATCCCCGGCGCCGGGGGCAACGTGGCCGGCCTGCTCTCCTACCAGGAGGCGGTGCGGGCGGCCAAGAACAAGGATGAATTCGGCAAGGGCGCCGTGGACGGGGTCATCGCCTCGGAGACGGCCAACAACGCCGAGGTGGAGGGCTCCCTGATCCCCCTGCTGACCCTGGGCATACCCGGCGCGCCCCAGGCGGCGGTGATGTTCGGGGCGCTGTTGCTGCAGGGTCTGCGCCCCGGCCCGGAGCTGTTCCGGGGCCACGGCGCGGAGATCACCTACACCTTCATCCTCAGCCTGTTTCTGGCCAACATCGCCATGTTCCTGATGGGCTTCTTCGGTTCGCGCATCTACGCCCGGGCCCTGAACCTGCCCCAGCACCTGCTCGTGCCGGTGGTGTTGGCCCTGTCGGTGGTGGGCTCCTTTGCCGGTCGCGGCAGCTCCCTGGACGTGACCATCATGTTGCTGCTGGGCCTGCTGGCCTACGGCGGCCAGAAGGTGGCCCTGTCGCCGGCGCCCATCGCCCTGGGGGTGATCCTGGGCCCCATCATCGAGCGGGGTCTGGTGGAGTCCATGATGCTCTCCCAGGCCACCGGCAGCCTGACTGGGCTTTTGTTCACCCGGCCCATCTCCCTGATCCTGATAATCCTGACCGTCCTTTCCGGCGGCTGGCCTATTTTCGCCGCCTTTCGCGAAAAGCGCCGGCTGCGCGCGGCCGCGCAGGCCGGGGCCCGGGTACACTCCACCTCCAACCTGTGGATCGGCTGCTCCGCCCTGGTCATTGCCGGCATCACCTGGTGGGAGCTGCAAGGCGTGGACCTGCAATCTTCCATCCTCCCCAAGGTCTGCGCCATGCTCATGGCGGCGGTGGCCCTGGGCCTGCTGGCCAAGGCCTGGGCGCTGCGGGCCTCGCCCAGGGAGGAGAAGGTCAAGGCCTCCCGCCTGGACTCCCTGCGGGTGCTGACGGCGGTGGGCCTGAGCATTGCCTATGTCCTGCTGTTGCCGGTGGTGGGCTTTTACATCATGACCTTCGCGGTCTTCTGCCTGCTGGCCCTGCTGCTGGCCCCGCGGCCGGCCAGCCTGCGCAAGCTGCCCATGATCATGCTCACCGGCGCCCTGGCCTGCCTGGCTTTCTATTTGGTGTTCCAGAGAATCTTCAACGTGCCCTTCCCGGAAGGGTTGCTGATCTAGCCCGCGCAACGCGCCGCCCCCAGGAGGCCAGCCCCTGATGAGCCAGGAAGAGATCAAGCGTTACCCTTCCGCGGCTTGGGCCGAGATCAGCGCCGGCTGCCTGCGGCAATGCTGGGTGCCCGTCGCCGATGCCGAGTTGGTGGCCATGATGGAGGACCCGGCCGACAAGCTGGGCGTGCCCCGCCTTTAGTCGCCGGCCTGGCGGGCCGCCGTCCGGTGGACGCTTGGCCCGGCTCCGGAGGCGTTCCGGGTTGCGGGACCAAGCCACGCCCGCAGAGAGGGGCCCTTTCCTTCCGGCCAGGCGAGCCCTGGTTTTCGCAATGGCCTCCGGCAAAATGTGGCTGGGTAACAGCCTGTTTTAATGATAAAATCAAACTTGAATCCAAAAGCTAGGCATGGCTGACCCCCTGGCGGGGGGGCGATGGTGGTTTAGCCGTGCGGGCTCCCCTGCTCCCTGGGCAATGATGGCAAAATTTTTTGGCAAGGATGGAGCGCTAATGGGCAACCGCAACAGCCGCGAATTAAAGACCAGAACCCGGCCGATCGCGCGCGCAACCTTCCTCCTTTCCGCTGGCCTGATCGCCGCCGCCCTGTTGATCGGATACGTGAGCTACCAGTATTCCTTCAGCATGATGGAACGAAGCTACCAGAAGTTTTATCTGAACAAGGCCCAAATGATATTCAAGGCGGCCGTCCCGTACTTGGGGGGGGAAAAACAGGCTTTCCTGAATGCCCTCAGCTCCAATTGGCAGGCGGCAGGCAACAAGCCGGCGGACGAGTACATCTGCGTGGTGAACCAAAAAGGCGAGCTGCTGCTGCACACCGGCAGCCCGGAAACGGTGGGCAACTACGCCGGGAACAATCCTATATTGGGAGGGCCGGCCTCGGGCCCCAAATGCCTGAGTGATCTGGTGGCGGCCCAGAAGAGCTATACCGGCGAATACATCTCCAGCTCGGGCCAGGACCAGATCGCGGCCTTTATCGCCATTCCCGATAAAAAGTGGGTGCTGGGGGTGCATCGCTCCCGAAACGCTCTCTACGCCGAGATACAAGACGGCTTCCGCCCGTTGTTGATGGGCTTCTTACTGGTCTGCGGCTTGCTCCTGCCCGGCTGCCTTTTCCTGTTGTTCAAGATATACAGCTCGTCGCAAGAGAAACAATTCAACTCCGAGCAGGCTTTGAAAGAGAGCGAGCGGCGGTATCAGTCCCTGGTGGACACCATGCCCCAGTGCCTGTACCGCACGGATCTGCAGGGCAAGATCACCTTCGCCAACAAGGCGTTCTTGACCAGCCAGGGGTTGTCTCTGGAGGAATGCCTGGGCAAGACCGCCAATGACCTGTACCCGGAGCACCTGGCCAGAAAATCCCTGGCCGACGACGTGGAGGTGATCCGCACCGGCGAGACCCTGGACCGGGTGCAGGAGTATCAGTCCTCCAGCGGGGGGCACAAACAATTTATGGAGGTGGTGCGCCACGCGGTGCGCGGCTCTGACGGCGCCACCACCGGCGTGCAGGGCATCTTCTGGGACGTCACGGACAAGAAAATGGCCGAGGAGAACCTCAAGCACACCAAGGCCCAACTGGAGACCGTGCTGCGCTCGGTTCCCTCGGGGATCATCGCGGTGGACACCGATGGCAAGTTCACCATCGTCAACCAGAAGGCGGAAGAGATTCTGGGCTTCTCCCAAAGCGAGGCCGTGGGCGTTCCCGCCGCCCGGCTCATACCGGACACCGGCTTGACCAACGTGCTGGCCACCGGCCGTTCGGAGCTGGGCAAGCCCTTTAAGTGGAGCTCCAAGGCCCTGATGGTCAGCCGCAGCCCCATCATCGAGCGGGGCGAGCTGATAGGGGCGGTGTCGGTCTTCCAGGACGAGTCCGAGCTGGAGTCGGTGCAGAAGCAACTGGAGGAGGTGCAGCGGCTCAACGCCGAGCTGTCCTCGGTGATTGAGAACTCGCACGACGGGGTGCTGATCACCGACACGGAAAAAGTCATCACGGTCAATCCCAGCTTCGGCCGCATCACCGGCCTGGCGCCTTCCACCCTCGCCGGCAAGGACATCAGCAGCCTGGATTCAGAACGGCACGTCTGTCTGGCGGTGATGCAGGCTGTCTTCCGGCATGTCATCAGCCACCAATCCTCCGTGACCATGCGGCGCAAGCTCAAGAGCGGTAACGAGGTGTTCGTCACCGGCAACCCGGTGTTCGACAAGTTTGGCAGCGTGTTGCGCGTGGTAATGAACATCCGCGACGTGACAGAGCTGCATTCGCTGGAGGAGCGCCTCAAGCGGCTGTCGGCCTCCTGCTTTGGGGAGGATAAGGAGCCGGCCGGCTCGCCGGGGGCGTTGTTGGGCATCGTGGCCGAAAGCCCGGCCACCAAAAACCTGCTGGACCTGGCCGTGCGGGTGGCCCAAGTGGACTCCACCGTGCTCCTGAGCGGCGAAAGCGGCGTGGGCAAGGACGTGTTTGCCAAGCTGATCCATAGCCTGAGCAAGAGGCACGACCAGCCGTTTGTATCGCTAAACTGCGGGGCCATACCCGAGAATCTTCTGGAGAGCGAGCTGTTCGGCTACGAAAAGGGGGCCTTTTCCGGCGCCGACCGCTACGGCAAGCCCGGTTTGTTCGAGGAGGCCACCGGCGGCACGGTGTTCCTGGACGAAATCGGCGAGCTGCCCCTGAATCTGCAGGTGAAGCTGTTGAAGGTCTTGCAGGAACAAAGCTGCCGCCGCTTGGGCAGCGTAAAGACCGTGGAGCTGAACATACGCATCCTGGCGGCCACCAACCGCGACCTCAAGGAGATGGTGGCCGCCGGCCAGTTCCGGGAGGACCTGTTCTATAGACTGTACGTGGTGCCCATCGAGATACCGCCCCTGCGGGAGAGGCGGGAGGACATCCTGCCCCTGGCCCTGCAATTCCTCAAGGCCTACAACCACCAGTACCAGGTGTCCCGCACCCTGGGCCACGAGCTGCTGCGGGTCCTGGAGAGCTACGCCTGGCCCGGCAACGTGCGCGAGCTGCAGAACGTCATCGAACGCCTGGTGGTGACCGCCGACACGGAGGTGCTGGAGCCCCGCCACCTGCCCCAGTCCATGCACGAGGCGCAGGTGGGCGCGCCGCCGCCCACGGTCTGGGTCACCGAGGGCGTCAAGCTGCGCGAAGCCAAGGACCAGTTGGAGAAGCAGCTCATTCAGAAAGCCCTGGCCCAGACCAGCAACACCAGGGAGGCGGCCAAGCTGCTGGGAGTCACCCACTCCACCGTGGTGCGCAAGGCCCAGAAGTTCGGGCTGCCCCTCAACGGGGATTCAACCCTGCACTGAGTTTGTGGCCTTGGGGGCCTGGGCCTTCTGCCTCAGGCCCGCCACCACAGCACGGCCGAGGCCAGCAGAAGCATGACCGCCACCACCTGGCGGTAGAGCCGGGTGGAGGCCTTGCCGAAGGCCCAGAACCCGGCCAGGGAGCCCAGCGCCACCACCGGGCTGAACAGCAAGGAGGTCTTGAGCCCCGGCCAGGTGAACATGCCCGTAGCCCCGTAGACAAAGCCCATCAGGATGAACTGAATGGTGAAGAAGGAGGCCAGGAAACTCTTGGCCTTCAGTGGGTCCGCGGTGATGGACATGATGTAGACCGCGGCCGGCGGGCCGCCGATGGTGTAGGCCCCGAAAAAAGACCCGCTGATGAATCCGCAGACCCGCCCCCACCAGGAGTTCTGGGCGATGCGGTCCATGAAAACCTTGCTGGCCGGCAGGGCGTTGAACACCACCACCGAAGCGATGAAGATGGCCAGGGCCCGCTTGAGAGCCGCCTCCGGCAGGTGGTAGAGCAGGTAGGCGCCCAGGATCAGGCCCAGGGCGGTCCCCAGGAAAAGGGGCCGCATCTGGCGCCAGTCGAAGTGCGCCCGGTAGTGCCAGGCCTGGTACATGAACAGGCCTAGGCAGTAGGGGAACTGCAAGGCCACCGCCGCCTTGATGGGCAAGAAAAGAGCCAGCAGGGGCACGGAAACCAGGGCGAAGCCGAAACCGGCGAAGCTCATGGTGAAGGCGCTGAGCAGAAAGATCAGGACCAGGGCTAGCTCGTGTGGCATGCGCGGCTGTTCTCTGTCTCTTGGGGACGGCCGGGCTCAGCCTGGGGATACAGGCCCAGGTGTACCGGGCGGCCGGGCGGCAGCAGCGCCACCCCTTGGCCCGCCCGGCCCTGCAATAGCCGGCGCAGCCAGCCCGCCCTGCCCCGCAACTCCCGGCAGCCCAGGCCGAAGAGGCGGGCCATGTCCCTGGCGTAGCGGCGGTGGCGGGGCCCAAGGCCGGCCAGGGTCTCTATCAGGGCCACCTCGTGGTACCCCTTGAGCATCTCCTTGCCCACCCACAGGGCGTCTTCGGCGCCGAACTTTTCCTCGGTCACGAAATATTCGGTGTAGGGGGTCTTCCCATGCTCGATCCAGCCGGGGCTCAGGTAAAAGGTGGCGCTGCATCCCACGCAGGGCGCGCCTACGCTCCGGCCCAGCAACAGGGGTATGCAGTCGTGGGCCAGGGGCAGCACCAGTTCCGCCCCCTGGGCGGTGAGCCCCTCCAGCCCCCCGCCGCAGTAGCCGTAGGCCAGCACCACCCGCTTCATATCCGGGTCCTGTTCCAGCTCCCGCAGGCCCTGGGCCAGGGTCTGCCGTAAGAGGTCCGGGTGCCGGTGCAGGCCCTGATCCAAATACGCCACCCGCTCCGGGGGCAGCCCCAGGCCGCGCAGCTCCGGCTCGAACACCCGACAGGCCAGCACCTTGCAGCCGGCCGGTACTATGGCGGCCGCGGCTTTGCTCACCTCACGAAGCCCCGGGCGATGAACAGCGCCACGCTGAGCCCCATGAGCAGGTAGCCCAAGAGATTGAGGCGGTTCACCCAGGGAGCCGGCCAACGGCCCCGGCCCAGGGCCGCCCCCAAGGCGGAGGCGGCCCCGGCCACGGCCAGGGTCCAGGTGAGGAGGGGGAGGGTGTCGGGCAAGCTGCGCCTTTCTACCGGGACCACCGGCCTCAGGGCTGGGAGGAGGCCTGGCAGTTGCCCAACAGGTCTTGGATGCCGTCAAGCCGCTGGAATATCTTGGCGCCCTCTTCGTAGAGGGACTCCATAACCTGGCTCTTGATCTGGCGGTATCTCTCGGTGGCCAGCACCTGGTAATCCCGCGGGCGGGGCAGGTCCGTCTCCACCGTGGTCTTCACCGTACCCGGCAGATTGGTCATGACCATGATGCGGTCGGCCAGGAACAGGGCCTCCTCGATCTCCGAGGTGATGAAAAGCATGGTCAGGCCAGTCTGCTGGAAGAGCTTGAGCAGATACTCCTGCATCAGCTCGCGGGTCATGACATCCAGGCCCCGGAAGGGCTCGTCCAGGATCATCACCTTGGGATTCATCACCAGGGCCCGGCAAAGCTCGGCCCGGCGCTGCATGCCTCCCGAAAGCTGGGCCGGGTACTTGTCCTTGAAGTCCTTGAGGCCCACCTTTTCCAAGAGGACCATGGCCTTGTCCTCGGCATCGCTGCGGCTCATCTCCCCCAGCATGGTGGGGCCGAAGGTGGCGTTTTTCAGCACGGTCATCCAGGGCCACAGGGCGGTCTCTTGGAAAACCATGATGCGGTCCCGGCCCGAGCCGGTCACCGGCCTGCCGTCTATGAGCACCCGCCCCGAGTCCGGATGGTCGTAGCCGGCGGCGATGTTGGCCAGGGTGGACTTGCCGCAGCCGCTGGGCCCCACCAGCACGGTCAGCTTGCCCCGCTCTACGGTCAGGGAGCATTCCTGCAGGGCCGTGCAGGAAGGCGCGCCGGGCAGGCGGAAGACCCTGGTCACGTTTTCTATGACCAACTCGCCCTTGTCCTGGCCGTGGCCGTTTTTGGAGCCGTTGTTGCCCATGGCGTTTCCTCCAGGCCTAGAAAATCTTTTTCCAGGGCATGAGCCAGTCGCCGATCATCTTCACGGCCATGCTGCTCACGTAGCCGGCCAAGCCGATGCTGATCATGCCCACGATGATGCCAGGGGTGTGGCTGGCCAGATAGGCCTCCCAGGTCAGGCGACCCAGGCCGGTGTTGCCGGCGATCATCTCCGCGGCGATCACCACGTTCCAGGTGATGCCGATGCCCACCATCATGCCGGTGACTATGCTGGGGATGGTGGCCGGCAGCACGATCCGCCAAAACACCTGCTTGGGGGAGGCGCCAAAAGACACCGCCGCGTTCACCAGTTGGCGCGGGATGGCGCTCACCCCTCCCAGCACATTGACCACGATGGTGAAAAAGGCGCCTATGAAGGTGATGAAGGCGATGGAGATTTCATTGGTGGGCCAGAAAAGGATGGAGACCGGCACCCAGGCCAGGGGCGGGATGGGGCGCATCAACTCGAAGAGGGGGTAGGAGAAGTCCTTGAAGTTGCGATTCCAGCCCATGCCCAGGCCCAGCGGGATGCCCAACAACTGGGCGGCCACGAACCCGTACATCACGCGCAGGGTGCTGTCCAACCAGCTCTGCCAGTACTTGGCCGTGTGCATGAACTCCCAGAAAGCCTGGGCCACCGTGATGGGGGTGGGGATGGCGTGCATGAAGGGCAAAAGGCCCATGGAGCCCGCCTGCCAGATCACGAAGAAGCCAAGGACGGCGAGAGAGCCCCGCACGAATTGGCCGCTGAAGACAAAGTTGCGCACCCGCAGGCTTAGGGGCGCGCCGGTGATGGTGGCTGCTCTGGCCATGAATGGGTCTCTCCTGTCTAGGCCATTTCGCGTTCGCCGGCCTCAAAGGCCTTGACCGCTTCCTCGTGCACCGCGCCCACCAGATCGGCCTTCATGGCGATGAATTCCGGCGCGGCCAGCATGGCGTACTGCCGGGGGCGGGGCAGCTTCACCGCCAGGGTTTTCTTGATGTAGCCGGGCCGGGTGGTCATGACCATAACCTTGTCGGCCAGGAAGATGGCCTCCTCCAGGTCATGGGTTATGAAAAAAATCGTCTTGCCGGTGGCGCTGTAAAGCTCCAGCAAATATTGGTGACTGGCGCTCTTGGTCACCGTGTCCATGGCCCGGAAGGGCTCGTCCAACAGCAGCACCTTGGGGTTGTTGATCAAGGCCCGGATGATCTCCACCCGGCGCTGCATGCCCGAGGAGAGCTGGCCCGGATAGGAAGACTCTATATCCTTGAGGCCCACCCGGGACAGCATCTCCCGGGCCCTTTGAATGGCCTCTGCGCGGGACATGACCCCCTGCACCACCGGACCGTAGGTGACGTTTTCGATCACCGTCTTCCAAGGGAACAAGGCCCCTTGCTGGAATACCACCACCCGCTCCGGACCCGGGGAAGGGCTGGTATTGGTGGTGGCCAGGGGGCACCCATCCAGAAGGATCTCGCCGGAGGTGAGGTTGTCGAAGCCGGCGATGATGTTGAGCAGGGTGGATTTGCCGCAGCCGCTGGGCCCCACGATGGCCACGAACTCGCCGGCGGCGATCTCCAGGGAGCAGTCCCGCAGGGCCTCCACATGGACGCCCTCTGGGTCGTAGATCTTGCCCACCGTTTTTATGGACAAGGCGCCGTCCGTGGCCCGGCAGGCGAGACCATCCTGCGGCGGGGACGGCTGCAACAACTTCAGGTTAGATGCACTCATTTTGCTCATCCCGACTGGCCGCTGCCGTAAAGCTCCCGCTCACGCCAGGCCATAAGCTTGCGCCCGATGCTCCTGACCACCGCGCTGCTGGCCCAGCCGATGATCCCCAAGGTGATCATGCCGATGATGATCACCGGGTACTGAATGAGCGAGTAGCTGTCCCAGATCAAGAACCCCAGCCCGAACTGGGCGGCGATCATCTCGCCGGCCACCAGGGAGAACCAGGCGGCCCCCATGGATATCTGCAGGCCGGTGAAGATGAAGGGCATGGCCCCGGGCAGCACCACGTCCAGCAGCAGGCGCTGCTTGTCGGCCCCCAGGCAGCGCGCCGCCCGGAAGTAGCTTTCGTCGATGGACTCCACCCCCAAGAGGGTGTTTAGGGTGGTGACGAAGAAGGCCACCAGGAAGGTGACGAAGATCACCGCCGGCTCGTCTCCGGGCAGAACCAGTATGGCCAGGGGCACCCAGGCCAGGGGGGGTATGGGCCGGATCAGCTCCACCAGGGGGAAGGAATACTGGTAAAACTTGCGGCTCCAACCCATCAGCAGACCCAGGGGCACGCCCAGCAGGGTGGCCAGCAGGAAAGCGGTGGTGGCCCGGTAGGTGCTGAAGAGGATGTGCTTGTAATAGTCCTCGGTGTAGATGGAGATGCCGTAGGCGGGGTCGGGGCTGAGCCACTCCATCAGGCATTCCCAGGGTCCCGGCAGCCGGTTGAACCAGGGCAGGCTGAAGGTCTTCACGGTCAACTGCCAGAAGGCTATGAACACCGCGAACCCGGCCAACTGCAGCAAAAAATGCCTGCCGGTCAGGGTCTTGAATATCTGCACCCCCCAAGAGAGCTCATACAGGGCCGCCTTTTTCTTCTGCTGCCAGGCCCCCACCGCCAAAATCGCCGCCACCAGCAGGCCGAGTACGAAGTAAGGATTCATAACGAAATCATCCTCGGGCTATTCACCTTCCGCGGGCCGGAGGCCGTGGAGCCTTCCCTGCTTGGCGCCCGTGCGGACACAAGCAGGGAAGGCGTGCCTGCGGGGCTAGAGCCCAGCCAGGTCTGGATCACTTACCCTTGTAGGCGCTGGCCGGCATGCCCTTGATCACGCACACTGGCGCGCTGACGCCCATCTCTTTCATGGCCGCCTTGACCGGGCCTTCGTTGATGGCGCCCTTGGGGATGTCGGGCGACTTGAGCACCTTGATGCTGTGCAGGAAGGCATAGCCCTTTTTCATCAAGTCTATGACCTTGGGGGAGAAGACCATCTCGCCCACGTATACGATGTCGTCGCCGCCGGCAGAGTCTGGGTGGCGTTCATACAGGGCCTTCCAAAGGATATTGGGGGTGTAGCCCTGGGTCTCCTTCATGACCATGTTGGCCACGCCCACAGGATCCTTCTGCATGATCTGCAGGGCCTCGATTTCGGCCTTTAACCAACCCTTGGCCGCCTCGGGATGCTTCTCGATGAAGTCCTGGCGCATCAAGGTGAAGTTGGCGTCCAGCTCGCCGAAGGGAGAGCCGGTGGCCACGTACTTGGCAAAGCCCTGCTCCACCACCTTGCGGGCGTGGGGCTCCCACATGGCCGCTGCGTCCAGCTTGCCGGCCTCGAAGGAGCTGGCGATGACCTCGATGGTCATGTACTGCAAACGGCCCGGCTTTACGTTGTTTTTCTTCAACACCGACTCGAAGAAGCGATTGGCGCAGGTGCCCCTGTGCACGGCCACCAACTTGCCGTTCATCCACTTGATGGCCTCCTGGGGGCTCTTAAAATCCGGAGCGCTCTTTCTGACTACCAATAGGTTGCAGTTCTGGCCGTTGCTGATCATGGGCACCGAAACCAGACGGATGTCGCCCTGCTTCTTTTTGGTGGTGGCTACCAGAGAGGGCATGTCGCCCATGGTGCCCACTTGCATCTTGTTTGCCAGCAGGGCGTTGACCATGGGCGGGCCGGTCAGGTGGGCCTCGAAGTTAACCGTGCTGCCCTTGGGCAGATATTTCTTCCACAGCTCCCGCTGCTTGATGACCACCCCGCTCCAGCCGCCAGTCCAATAGGGGTGGTAGCCATAGGTGATATGCACCGGCTCAGCGGCCTGGGCCGGAGCCTGCGCTGCCCCGATCACGGACCCCGCCAGCAGCATGAGCCCGGCGGCCATGCCCATCCATTTGGCTAGACGTAAAAACCTCTTGCTCATCCTAGTTCCCTCCTTGGCACTGGTTTGATAGCCCGCTCTTTGGATTCTCCCGGAGCAGCCTTTTCCAGATGTCCTTGATACGCACCCGATTAATTTGCACTTGCCATGCCAATGGGCTGGCTGGAATATCAGGCGAGAAGGCTACCCGGGGCTTTTAACATTTTTATCCAATATCTTAATGAGTTATCTACGCAAAGCACAAATAAAGATGGTACAACCCAAACGATCATCAGATAATTTTGGTGCTTGCAGGCACCAAAAGGAGTGATTTTGGTGCGGTTGCGCACCAATTTCCTTCCGTTTAATTTTCTGGGCATCGCTGATGGGCCCATCATTTTTTATGTACGCTGGCGCAGGCGCCATGAGCCTGGATGGTAATTAAACGGACAACCTATTTATTTAAATAATTTTTTTATGTATGGCCCCTTTAAAGGCCTTGGCCTAAAAATTTTTCAGCCCCCCGCTGGCACGCATATTGAAGATCAGTGGGGGCGAGCAATTGGCCTAATTTTGCGCTGACTCTGATTCATCCGGAGATGACATGCAGTTAGGAGGCAACCCCTTGGCCGCGAAAGAATATGTACCCCTTGGGGTAGGATTTTACCCTGACTGGTGGCGGCAGGGATATGGGTTAAGTTTTGGTCGGGAGTACTACTACGACGCGGATTATCGGGTTGAGGTGCAGTCCCAGATGCAGAGGGCG
>QZKP01000034.1 GCA_003605055.1 Desulfarculus sp. | reverse complement strand
CATGAGCCTGGGCGGCGCGGAGCTTGCGGTGGTGCTGGAGGAGGTCACCGGCCTGCTGGAGCACCGCTCCTTGGCGCGGGTGTTCCAGGCCCTGGTCAACTCCGGCCAGGAGTTCGCGGCGGTGCTGCTCAGGGTCGAAGGACTGGAGGCCATGGCAGAGGTCAGCGGCCGCCTGGGGGCCGAGGCCCTGATGTCCGGGCTGGCCACGGCGGCGCGCGAGGCCTTTGGGCCCCAGGCCCTGCTGGGCCGCCACTCGCCCGAGGCCTTGGCCGCGCTGCTGCCCGGCCAGGGCGCGAAGGAGGCCCTGGACGGCGCCCAGCGGGCCTTGAGCCGGCTGCAGGAGCAGGGCGGCCGGCCGGTGCGGGCCGGGGTGGCGGCCCACCCCTGTCCGGGCTTCGCGGCCGCCCAGACCCTGGATAGCGCGGCCAAGGCCCTGGTGCACGCCGGCTTTCTGGAGCCCTACAGCGCCGTGACCTTCGACGCGGTGAGCCTGAACATCAGCGGCGACGACCTGTTCAACCAGGGCCGCCTGAGCGAGGCGGTGGCTGAATACGAGAAGGCCCTGGGCCTGGAGCCCAACGAGGCCAACGTGCTCAACTCCCTGGGGGTGTGCTACGGGCAATTGGGTCAGATGGAGCGGGCCCGGGACTACTTTGAGCGGGCCAAGGCCGCTGCGCCCCAGGACCATATGGCCCACTACAACCTGGGCCTGGCCTTGATGAGCCTGGGCCGGGCGGAGGAGGCCGAAGCCTGCCTGCAGCGCAGCCTGGAGCTGAGCCCCGAACACGCCGACGCCCTGTTCCAATTGGGGCGCCTGGCCCAGTCCCAGGGACGCTGCAAGCTGGCCCTGGACTTCTTACAGCGGGCCGCGGCCCAGCCGGGCTGCAAGAAGGCGGTGCACCGCCGCCTGGGCGAGGTGCTGGCCGCCGAGGGCCAGCCGGCCCGGGCCGAGGAGGCCTTCAAGGAGGCCATCAAGGCCAACCCGGCCGACCCCGCCTCGCTCTGCGGGCTGGCCGTGCTCTACCTGGACCGGGGGGGCAACCTGGATATCGCCTTGTCCTTGGCCCGGCGGGCCCATCAGAGGGAGCCCCTCTCCCTGCGCTACATCCGGGTGCTGGCCCGGGCCCTGCTGGCTTTAGGCCGCCACCCCGAGGCCATGTGGCTGTTGCGCGACGCGGTCGAGGAGCACCCCCAGGAGCCCCACCTGGCCTTGCTGCTGGGCCAGGCCGAGGAGGGCCTGAACCACCCCGAGGAGGCCCGGCAGCACTACGGCCGGGCCCTCACCCTGGAGCCCAACCTGGAGGAGGCCCGGGCCGGCCTGGCCCGCCTGGAGCAGGGCGACTAGGAGCCCGCAGGCCGCCGCGGCCGCGCCGAGGCCAGGCGTTCGCGCAGGCTGCTCAGCTTGCCTTGCCAGTAGGTCCGCTCCGCCGCGCCGATGCCTGCAATCATGAAGCCCAGGCAGACCAGGCTGAGCACCACGCCGCCGGCCACCAGCTCCAGCCAGCTTCCCAGGCGCCAGTAAATGAACAGGGGCCACAGGGCCAGGGCGGCCAGGGCCAGGATCAGCCAGGCCCGGCCGATGCCCTTGAGCCAGAAGGCCCACAGGGGCAGGCCTATGCGGCGGCTGATGTAGGCGGGCAGCAGCCAGGGCCTCAGGCAGACCAGCGCCACCCCCAGGCCCAGGGCCGCGCCGCTGGCCCCGGTGCGGGCCAGGATGAGGTAGTAGATCAGCACCATCACCGCCACCTCGGCCAGGCTGACCAGGCCGGTGATGCGCTGCTTCTTGAGGCTGTAGAGCAGGGCCTCGCAGGGGCCCAAGGCCGCGAACAGGGTCATGGGCAGCACCAGGATGTGCACCACGGTTACGCTCTCGCTGAACTCCGGCCCCAGCCACAGGTGGATGAAGGGCCCAGCCAGGAAAACGATGCCCACGGCCAGGAACCCGGAAATGAGGCCTGTGTAGAAGCAGGTGCGCAGGAACAGCTCGCGCAGCTTGTCCGTCTCCTCGGCCGACTCCAACAAAGAGAAGCGCGGTTGGGCGGCCACCACCGAGGCGGTCACCTGCTCCACGGATTGGCTCATCAGCCGGTTGCCCACGCCGAACTTGGCCACGGCCACAGGGTTGGAAAGGATGCCCATGAGCAGGGTGGGGGTGCGGGCGCGCACCCGGTTGCCCACGATCAACAGCATGGTGTCCGCGGCGTACTTGACGATCTGCTTCACGCGTTCGCGGTGCCAGCCCGGCCGCAGCCAGCGCCGCGAGGGCAGGTGGCGCAGGCTGACCCAGGCCACGATGAGATATTCGGCCAGGGAGCCGGCCAGGAAGGCCAGGGACACGCCCATGAGCCCCCAGCCCATCTCTAGCGCGGCGATCATCAGCCCCAGGCGACCCAAGTTCAGAGGAACGCCTATTGCCGTGTAGACGTAAATCTTTTCTTGGGCGAACAGGAGCCCCTCGAAGACACGGGCCGGAAAGCTGGCCGCCGAGGAAACGGCCAGGGGCAGCAGGGCCCAGCGCACCAGGAGGGTGGACTCCGGCGGTATGGAGAACAGAGCGTTGGCGTAGTAGGCCACCACCGCGTACACCGCCAGCACCAGGCCGCTGATGATCAGGTACAGCGAAAGGCAGCTGGCGTTAGTGGCCGCCAGGTTCTCAGGATCGCCGGCCGCGAAATCATGGGCCGCGTAGCGCACATAGGCCTGA
Organism: Desulfarculus sp.; assembly: GCA_003605055.1. Classification (GTDB taxonomy): domain Bacteria; phylum Desulfobacterota; class Desulfarculia; order Desulfarculales; family Desulfarculaceae; genus Desulfoferula. Next base: position 10,388 of record QZKP01000034.1, on the reverse strand, counting down.
TAAATACCCAGGTCGAACAGACCCACCATGATCCAGACGTTCATTAAAAGCAGCCAGACGCCGAAACCGTCCTTGCCCAGGTAGTGCACCAGGATGGGCACCGAGACCAGGGAGATGGCCAGGTTCACGGCCCGGGCGGCCCAGCCCATGAGGGTATTTCTAACGATCATGGCGGCTCCGGAGCAGGCCGGACGCACTTTGGCGCAGCGCGGCCGTCATCTCTGGCCCGCTTTGGCTTTGAGGGACCGGGCGGCCCGTATCAGGCCGGCCGGCAGCAAGCTGGCCGCGGAGTACAGCAGGTTGCGCGGGCTCCAATCGCCGTGGGCCATGCTCAGGCCGTAGCAGCGGCGGGCGCTTCTCATATCCCCCAGGGTGAAGAAGTTGTGGGCGTAGTGCCGGTACACGGCAGCGTAGGCCGCGCGTAATTGACTCCGCTCTGGCGGCGTAGCCGGCGGGTAGAGCCCGGCGATCTCTTGCAGGCACAGCAGCTCGCCGGTGAGCATGGCCTGCTGATTGCTGGAGACCCCCTGGCCCTGGTAGTTGTAGATCATCAGGGGCTCCCTGACGCAGGCGATCTCGGCCAGGCGGGCAATCTTGAGCCACATCAATTTGTCTTCAGTGCCCACCAGCTCTCGTCGCTGGTCAAAGGGACCGGCCTGTTCCAGCAGCGTGCGGCGCACCACCACCGTGGAGTTGGGGATGAAATTGTACTTTAGGATTTCCGCAAAGCAGCGCCCATGGTGGAAAACTTTGCTGGGCGTTTTGTCCACCAGCCGGTCACCCTGGCGCAGGAACAGGCTGCTGTAGACCAGGCCCACGGCCGGGTCGGTGAACAGAGGCATCTGACGGGCCAGTTTTTGGGGGAGCCAGGCGTCGTCGCAGTCCAGAAAGGCCACGAACTCGCCCCGGCAGAGGCTCAGGCCGGTGTTGCGGGCCGCGGCCGGCCCCTGGTTTTCCTGGCGCAGGCAGCGCACCCCAGGGTGCCGTTCGGCCAGAGACTGGCAGAGTTCTCCGGAGCGGTCCGAGGAACCATCGTCCACCAGGATCAGCTCCCAGGGTGCATAGGTCTGGGCCAGTACCGAGTCCACGGCCTGGGTCACAAAGGCCTCGCCGTTGTACACCGGCACCACCACGCTGACCAGACCGGGCTGCATGCTCGTCTCCGCCGCCATCTCAGCCGCCCGCCACCCGGTCCAGTACCTGGGCCAGGCGATGGGTCAGGTTGAGGCGGCTGAACAGCTCCGGCGGTGCCTGGGCCGGCGGCGGCGGGGCCTCCAGCCAGCGCTCCAGCAGGCGAGCCAGTTCCTGCGGCTGGCCCGGCGGCACCACAGCCCCGGCGCCGCAGGCCTCCACGATGGCGCTGGCCTCGCCGCGCGGGGTCAGGCACAGGATGGGCCGCCGGGCGGCCAGATACTCGAAGAGCTTGGCCGGGATCACCCGCGGGCTGCCGGGCAGGTCCTCCAGGGTCAGCAGCAGGGCCCCGGCCCGGCGCATCTCGGCCACGGCCCGTAGGTGGTTCTGGTAGCCGGTCACCTGCACCTGCAACCCCGGCAGACCGGGATCGCTGACCTCGCCGCCCGCCACCCGGCCCACTACCTTTACCCGCAATCTGGCTCGCTGCTCCGGCCGCAGCAGGGCCAGGCCCGCCCAGAGGTGGCGCAGGCTGGTGACCCCGAACAGGGTGCCCACATAGACCAGGCGCAGGCGGTCGTCCTCAACGGGCGGGGCCGGGCCGCGGAAGTCCTGGGGGTCATAGCCGTTGGGAATCCAGACGTACTTATCCGCCGGCCCGCCGTAGAGACCATGCAGCCGCCGGCTGGCGCCCAGGCTGGCTGTGAGCACTGCGGCCGCCGCCTGCACCAGGCGGCGCTCCAGGCCTTGGATCAGACGCAGCCGCCACCCTCCGGCCCGGCGGGGGTCAAAGCCCTGGGCGTAGAAACCGCTCCACTCGTCGCGGAAATCCAGCACCAGGGGCAGGCCCTTGAGCCGGCTCAGGGCCCAGCCCAGGAGAAAGCTGGAGAAAGGCGGGGCGCTGACCATCACCGCTGAGGCCCGGCTGCCGGCTGCGGCGACCAGGGCCTGGGGCAGGGCGGTGGGCAGCCAGAGCAGGTGGCGGTCCGGCAGCAGCAGAAGGGCCAGGCGGCGTTTCCAGCCGCCCGCGGCCGCGCCTCCGGGGCCGCCGTCGCCGCCGGCCCCGGGCTCCAGGTTGAGCAGGCGGTGCACCTCCACCGCCGGGCCCAGCTCTTGCAGCAACTCCGGGTCCCAGGCCGGGGCCGAGGGCCGCCGGGCGGTGAGCACCAGGGATTGCCAGCCAAAGCGGCCCAGGTACTTGGCGAACTTCAAGGGACGCTGCACCCCGCCGCCGGCCGCGGGCGGGAACACGTAGGAGATCAGCAGCAGGCGCTTCATGAGGCCGCCCCTTGGCTCGCCACCCGTTCCAGCACGTCCAACAGGGCGGCTGCGCTGGCCTGCCAACTGCGGCCAGCCACCGAGGCCGACAGGGCGCCGGGATCCCATTCCCGGCCCAGCACCTTCTGGGCGGCCTGGGCCAGGCCCGCCGCGTCGCCAGCCTCGAACAGGGAGCCCTGCTGGTCCTCGTGCACCACCTCGGGCACGCCTCCCACCCGGGCGGCCACCACCGGCCGGCCGCAGCCCAGGGCCTCCAGCACGCTGTTGGGGTCGCCCTCGGACAGGCTGGGCAGGACCACCGCGTCGGCCGCGGCCATGTAGGAAGGCACCTCCTGGTGCGGCTGAGGACCGGCCCAGATCACCCGCTCGTAGAGCCCCATGTCCCGGGCCAGGGCCTTGAGGCTTGCCTCCTGGGGCCCTTGCCCCACCACCACCAGGCGGGTCCGGGGGAGGCGCACCATGGCGCGCAGGGCCGTCTCCAGGCCCTTGACCGGCACCAGACGGCCCACGAACAACAGCAGCCGCTCACCCAGATCCAGGCCCAGGCGGCGGCGGGCCAACTCGCGGTCGCCGGGGGTGAAGAGACCCTGGTTGAGGCCGTTGCCGATCAGGTGCACCCGTTGGGGTTCGGCCCCCAGGCTGACCACCTCCTCGGCCAGGGAGCGGCTTACCGCCACCACCGCCTGGGCCGCGGTCAGGGCCTGCTGCAAATAGGGCCGGCGCCGGGGGTCATCCTTGAAGACCATCACGTCGCTGCCGTGCACCTTGAGCACAAAGGGCAGGCCCAGGCGGCGAGCGGCCATCATGCCGGCCCAGCCCGAGGGGAAGAGCCAGGTGGCCAGGAGCACCTGCGGCCGCAGGTCCTGGGCCAGGCGGCGCAACTGGGGCCAGGCGGACCAGAGCAGGCAGCGGGCGTGCCAATGGCGGCGAAAGCGGGGCAGATACCAGAACACGGGCCAGTGCACGGGATAGGGCTTATCCTGTGAGGTCAGGCGCCAACTGCCCGCCCCCATCAGTTCGGTCCAGGGTACCGGCGCCACCAGGCCCAGCCGGCAAAAGGAGGCCATGGCGTCCATCTGCTGGCGGTTGAAGGTAGCCCAGTGGGGGAACAGGGGGTTGGGAAACTGGGTGGTCAGCACCAGCACGCGCAGGGCCTGGGAGGTGCGGGGAACACCCTCCTCCGCGGTCGCGCTTTTTCGCCGGGTCTCGGAAGCGCTCACCAATTCCCTTTCCGGCCGCAGGATTGACCCCCGGACCTTGGCCCCCTGGCGCCGCCCGGGGTGGCGGTGCTGACCGTTAAGGCAATCTAGGCTGGAAGCGGCCGTGTTGTCAACTATTTAGGGGCTTGATACTTTACCGGGGCCGCGTTTATTCTAGGAAATAGTCATAGGAGGCGCATGGGCCGACACGGGCCACAACTCAAGGTGCTGCACGTAACCTGGAGCTTCATGACCGGCGGGTTGGAGCGCCTGGTGCTGGACCTGGTGCGCCTGGGCCCGGAAATGGGCCTGCGGCCCATGGTGGCGGCGCTCACCCAGGCCGGGGACCTGGCCGGGCAGGTGCGGGAGCTGGGCGCGCCCCTGCTGGAGCTGGGCAAACGACCGGGCCTGGACTTCCGCCTGGTGCCGCGTCTGGTGGATCTGCTGCGCAGCCAGGGGGTGCAGGTGGTGCATGCCCATAATCAGGGGGCCATGCTCTACGCTGGCCTGGCCGCGCTGCTCAGCGGCCGGCCCATGGTCGCCACCCGCCACGGCACCAGCCGCTGGGCCGCGGACCAGCCCAGCGACACCAGCTACCGCCTGCTCAGCCGGCTGGTGGGCCGCCTGGCCAAAGTTACGGTCTGCGTGGGCCAGGATTCCTTGCGCGTGGCCCGGGAGGTGGACCGCCTGCCCGAGCGCCGGCTGCGCCTGATCTACAACGGCGTGGACCCGGCCCGCTTCCCGCACGGCCCTGAGGCCCGGGAGCGGGCCCGCCAAGAGCTGGGCCTGCCGCCTTCGGCGCCTCTGGTGCTCAGCGTGGGGCGGCTCTCGGCGGAAAAGGACCAGGCCGGCCTGCTCAGGTCCTGCGCCCAACTGCGGGAGCGCTCCCCCGGCCTGCGGCTGATCATCCTGGGCGAGGGAGGAGAGCGACCGGCCCTAGCCGCGCTGGCCGCGGAGTTGGGCCTGGGTGAGGCGCTGGCGCTTCCCGGCAATCGGGACGACGTTCCGCGTTATCTGGCCGCGGCCGATGTCTTTGCCCTGAGCTCGCTCAGCGAGGGCATCTCCGTGTCCCTGCTGGAGGCCATGGCCGCTGGCCTGCCGGTGGTGGCCACCCGGGTGGGCGGCAACCCCGAGGTGGTTCAGGACGGGGTGAGCGGCCTGCTGGTGTCCGCCCGCAGCCCAGAGGCGCTGGCCCAGGCCCTGGCGCGGGTGCTGGGCGATCCAGACCTGGCCGCGGCCCTGGGCCGGGCCGGGCAGGAGCGGGTTCAGACCCATTTCAGCCTGCGCCGCATGGCCCAGGCCTACGCCGATCTTTACCGGGAGCTGGCCCCTGGGCGGGGAGGACCGCGGTGAACAACGCCCCGCGAACGCCGGACATCAGCTACGTCATCATCACCTACAACGACGCCGGCCGGCTGCCCATGGCCATTTTTTCGGCGGCCCTGAACTCTCGCCGGGCCGGCCTGGGCTATGAAATCTGGGTGGTGGACAACGGCTCCACGGACCACACCGCACAGGTGCTGGCGGACTTCGGCCAGGAGTTGGGCGGGTGCCTGAAGATCATCTCCCTGGCCCGCAACTACGGCACCACCTACTCCCGCAACCAGGCCCTGGCCCAGGCCCAGGGCCGGGTGATCTGCGTGCTGGACTCGGACGCCGAGCTGATGGACGACGGTCTGGCGGGCGTCCTGGCCCTGCTGCGGGGCCTGCCCCAGGTGGGCATCCTGGCCCCCCGGATAATCATGCCCGACGGCAGCACCTACCCCTCGGTGAAGATGCTGCCCACCCTCACCGACAAGCTGGCCAAGCTGCCGGACATATTCCTGCACCGCGGCTCCTCCAACCGCGACTTCTACCCTGACTTCCCCTTCGCCGGCCTGCGCTGCGTAGACACGGCCATAAGCTGCTGCTGGTTCTTCCGGCGCGAGCTGTTGGAGCTGGTGGGCCCCCTGGACGAGCGCATCTTCTACGCTCCGGAGGACGTGGACTGGTGCCTGCGCACCTGGAAGGCGGGGCGGGCGGTGGTGTATTACCCCCACCTGCGGGTGCTGCACCACACCCGGCAGCTCTCGCGGCGCCGCCCCCTGTCCCTGTTGGCCCTGAGCCACTTCAAGGGCATCCTTTATTACCTGCACAAGCACGGCTACTGGTTCAGCCGCCGTCGCCTGCAGCAGCGCCACATCCGCCCTCTGGCCAGCCGCCTGGACCCGCTGCTGGCCGCCTGGGAGAGGGGAGAGCGCGCCGGGCAGGCCGCGCCCGCCCCGCCAAGGGAATCCGGATAAAAATACCTGCGCCCGGGGAGCGCGCCAAACCGGCGTCCCGCGGGCGCAGGTGTTCAGGGGACGACCGCCCGGGCTAGTTTTGGCTCATGAGCCAGCCCAGGTCCAGGGTGATGCGGAACCACCAGTTGAAGCGGCGCGGTGGCGTGTTGATGTAGGAGGGCTGGCGCCTGTACTCGACCTTGGGGATGGGCCACTGGGCGGTGCGCATCAGCTCCCGAAAGAGGCTGCGGAAATGTTCGCGGGGCTGGCCCAGCTTGGCGGCAAAGTAATAGGCCGCGGCCACCATCTTGCTGGTGTCCAGGGCGTGCATCTTGTCGTCGTGGATGTCGTGGCCGGTGTGGTTGAGCGAACTGACCATGTAGTAGGGGAAGGTGTAGGTCCGTGTGTCCTGGCCCTTGCCCACCGTGAAGCGATAAGTGGCGGTCTTGACCATGAACTGCCCCATCAAAATGGCGCTCTGGGGCACGCGGGGGTCGGCGGTGATGATGTAGTAGCGCAGGGCCGCGTCCACGAACAAGGCCGTCATCCAGGGGCTGCAATACCAGCCATCATAGCGCTGGCCGTGCTGGCGGGCGGTGTGGATCAGGCAGCCGTCGCGCGGGGCTCCGGGCGGGGGCTCGGTCTGCATGCGGTAGCCCACTTCGAATAAGTGGCGCGCCTTCTGCAAAAGCTGGGGGTCGCCGGTCATCTCGTAGGCGGCCACCGCCGCCACCAGGCCTATGCCCAACTGACGCTCGGTCCAGAAGGTGCGCTGGGGGCTGTAGGTGGGGTCCCAGGAGTCCAAGGCCTTGGCCTGGCGCGCGGTGGCGGCCAGGAGCTTCTCGTCGCCGGTGAGGAAATAATCCAGGGTCAGCCCCTCTTGGCTGGCGTACTTCAGGTCCACGTCCCGCTGCTTATCCAACAGGCCGAACTTGCCGTTGGGCTCCAGTTGGCTGGCGTAGAACTGGGCTGAGCGATGCGCCGCCTCCAGGGGGGCCAACTTGCCGGTGCGCAGGTAGAGCACGAACTGGGCGGCCGCGCGGTCATAGAGCCAGGGCGCGAACTTGGTCAGATAATCCTGGCGAAAACGCTGACCGACGTTCTTCTGGGCCAGGTCATAGGTGGAAAGGGTGGGTCGGTTGATGGTGTGGCCAAAGTAGTTGGTCTGGGCCTGACCAATCCAGTCCACGGAAGGCTGCGCGCCGGAGGTCAGGAAGCGGCCTTTGAGCAGGCACTTGTCCAGCCAGGCGGGCGGCAGCAGGGCCCACACCGGCGGGTCGTACACCGAACCGGTGGGGAACATGCCGTCGGTCACCGGCAGCCAGTCCTGACGGCTGGGCCAGCCGCCGGCCAGGTTCTGCCGCCGGGGCTGCCCCCAGCGCACCGTATATTTGCGGGGCGACTGGGAGGCCATGTAGTCCCGAAACTGGATCAGCACCGCCCGGACGCAGGGCGCCCCCGGCACCGGCGGCGACCAGTGCGCCAGCACCTTAACGTGGATGGGCAGCTCTTTGCCGGTGCCGTCGGTCAGGACCAAATTTTTGGCGTCAGTCAGGTAGCCGGGCGGGAAGGGCAGGCCGAAGCCCGCCACCACCACCCGGCCGACGGACCGCGCGTGGGGGACCAGGGTCACGGCCAGGCTGCCCTGAGTTTGCGGGGGCGCGAAAAAACCCTGGTAGGCTGGACTCCGAGGGCCAGCCGGCGGGGCGGCTCCGGCCTGAGGGGCGCACAGCAGACCCAATCCCAGCGCCAACGCCAAGACGGCGTGGACGACCCCAAGTCCTTTTCTGCGGGCCAGGCCGGGCATAGGTTTCCTCCCCAGCCTAACCCTTGTTACCGATTTGCCTGAGCAGTTTCTGGGCTTCGGCCTTCTCCCGGAACGAGCCGGGCAGAGACAGGGCCTTGCTCAGGTTCTGTCGGGCCTCCTTCATTTTTTTCAGGCCCAGGTAGGCCGCGCCCAGGTGGTAGTAGATGGTGGGGTTGTTGGGGCTGATCTTCTTGGCGTCCTCCAGCTCCTGCACCGCGCTGACGAAGGCGCCGCGGCGGCTGAGCACGTAGCCCAGGGTGTCCAGCACGCGGGGGTCGCCCGGGGCCAAGAGCTTGGCCCGCTGCACCAGGGGCAGAGCCTCGTTGAGGTTCTTGTCGCCGCCCTGCTGGGCCAGGAGATAGGCCAGGTTGTTCAGGGCCGGCACGAAGTCGTTGTTGAGCTGCAGGGCCAGGCGGTAGTCGGCCATGGCCTCGCCCTTCTTGCCCTGCTGCTCGCGCACGTCGCCCCGGGCCACCAGGGCCGTGGGGTTGTTGGGCGCCAGCTTGATGGCCTGGTCCAGATAGTTCTCGGCCTGGCTCATCTGGTTCTTGCCCCGGGCGGCCGCGGCCAGGCCCATCAGGGCGCTGACCATGCGGGGGTTCAGGTCCAGGGCCTTTTTGAACTCGGGCACCGCCTTGTCCGGCTCGCCCTGGATCATGTAAACGTCGCCCAGCAGGTTGTAGACCAGGTCCTTGCGCTCCACCTTGGCCAGTTGGTCCCGCACCCGCTTGACGGCCTGCTGCGGCTTCTTGGCGGCCAGGTCTATGAAGGCGATGCGCATCAGGGCGTCCAGGTTGCCCGGGTTGCGCGACAGGGCCTGCTCATAATATTTTGTGGCCAGCTTGGGGTCCTTCTGGGCCTGGGCCAGCATGCCCAGCCGGTAATAGCCGGTCCCGGACTTGGGGTCGCGTTTGACCATCTCCTCAAAGTCGGCCTTGGCCTTGTCAAACACGCCCTGGGCCAGGAAGAGCCGTCCGCGCAGCTCCAAGGCGGTGAGGTTTTTGGACTCCAGGGCCAGCACCTGATTCATCTGGGAGATGGCCTGCAGCAACTCGCCGGAGCGGGCGTAGAGCACCGCCAGCAGAAAGCGAGCCCGGGTGTCGGCCGGATCGGCCTGCACCGCCTTGACCAAGTCGGCCCGTGCCAGCTGCGGCTTGCGCTGGGCGGCAAAGGCCTGCGCCCGGCGGTAGAGGGCCTCGGGATCATTGGGGCGCTGCCGGATCACGGCGGTGAAGGTCTGTATCGACTTATCCAACTGTCCGCGGGCCATCTCCAGGCGGCCCTGCAGGGTCTGGGCGGCCAGGTTGCCGGGGTACTTCTTGAGGATCACCAGCAGGCGCTTTTCGGCCGGGTCCAACAGGCCCCGCTCCAGGTCTAGCTCGGCCAGGGCGTTCTGGGGCACCGGCGAGTCCGGAGCCACCTTGGCCGCCTGCTCCAGATAGGCCACCGCCTTGCGCACCTCGCCGCGGGAGGCGAAAAAGCGGGCGGTCATCAGGGCCGGCCACATGGAGTTGGGGAACTGGCGCACCGTGGCCAGGTAGGTCTGCTCGGCCTTGGCCACCTGGCCGTTCACCGCGTAAAGCCGGGCCAGAGCCAGGCGGGGACGCTCCCGGTTGGGGTGGTTGGCCACCAGCTTCTGAAGGGCGTCCTCGGCCTCCTGGGGCTTGTGCTGGCGCATCAACAGCTCCACCAGCATCAACTGCAGGCGGGCTTCATCGGGGTGGCTCTTGACCGTGTCCTGCAGGGCATCCAGGGCCTTGGTGTCCTGTTGCTGGTTCAGGAACAGGCGCACCAGGAGCAGGCGGGGGGTGAGCAGCTTGGGGGCCAGCTTGATGGCCTCGCGGAACTCCTGCTCCGCCAGGTCCGGCCGGCCCTCCTCCACGTGCAACTGGCCCAGGAGCACGTGGACGTCGGCCCGCTTGGGGGCCAGCTCAACAGCCTTTTTCAGGCTGGCCACTGCCTTGGCGGCCTCCTGCAACTGGCTGAAGGCCTGGCCCCTGAGCACCAGGGCGTCCACGTCCTTGGGATTTTGCTTCAGGACGATGTCTGCCCGCTCCATGGCCTCGTTCACCCGTCCGGCCAAAAGGGCTATCTGACCCAAGCGCACCTGGGCGTCCAGGTTCTCCGGGTCCAGGGTGACCACGTTGAAGAACAGGCGGTAGGCTTGGCCCAGGTCGCCCAGCTTGAGGTAAGTCAGGGCTAGGCGGTAGTGGGCCTCGGCGAATTGTGGGTCCTGCTGGATGGCATTACGGAATTCAACCGCCGCTTCCCGGAACTTGCCGGTTTGGTAGTATTCCAGCCCCTTTTTCAAAAACTCCTGTTTGCTGTCGGCCCAGGCGGTCGGAGCCGCGATGGCCAGCGAGGCCAGAAGCAAAATGGCCACGCCCAGCTTGCGGGCAGGTACAAAAAGGAACGGCATCTTTTCCTCCTGCAAAGCTAACGCCTTCCCACCCTCCTCCGGGTAGAGACGCCCAACCGACACGCCGGAAGCCTTATGCGCCGGCTCTTAAGCAGCCCAGCATTCCAGTATTAGCACACGGTGGGCTGATAGTTACGCGGACCAGGCGCTTACTTACGATTTTACTCTTATTTTAAGGTAACACATCAAAAACCTTTTATTCGATTAGGGTTCAATACCCCGCCGCTTGCGGCGTAGAATGCTCATGTGAGCGAGTACCTACATAAGAGCCATAATGTAACGGTATTGCTGTA
>QZKP01000039.1 GCA_003605055.1 Desulfarculus sp. | reverse complement strand
CTTGCCCAAGGGAACCCTGGGGATTGCCCCCAGCATCCTCAGCCTACAAACTAAACAGGGTCTAACCCAAGAAGTGGTACATTGATCGGGGGCAGGTCAATCGAGCTTGGTTCCGGTCCTACAGCCACGAGCGCCCTCGCCAAGCCCTGGACTACCGCGCCTCTGGCAGGTCTTCCAGAACGGGGGCCTTATCTGGTAAAATGACGCAGCCGAAAGGCCGGGATTGACACCGGAACACTCTCTTGTTGCCGCAGGATAGCTGTCCAAAGAAAGGGGGCTCCCTCAAACTTGACTAACCACCCTTTTCCCGCCATATTTCAATGGACGGCAAGTTGAAGTTCATTGGGAAAATAGCGTTGCAATTACGAGACTTACAAAATAAGAAGTTCGTCATCCTGGGCGATCGGGACGCCGTACCCAGTTATATCATCGCCAAGCTGCTGGAAGAGGCCGGCTTGGAGGTGGTGTATCGCGCGGTCCAGTGCTCATTGTGTTGCCACGAGGGCACCATAGACCCCGAGGATCAGGAGGCCATCTACCAGCTGGCCAAGCAGCACGGCCCGGAAAACTTGATTGGGGTGCTGGGTCAGGTGGATGAAGAGCACATCCGCATGAGCGTCCAGACCCTAAGCAAGGGAGACCCCACGGGAGTGGGGCCGCTCTACGGCGTGGCCCTGGGTCTGATCGTCTATCACGCCCTGGAGTGCGAATTCCGCGAGCTGTTTGAGCGGCGGCTCTACGACAAGCATCTGGGCTTCTACAGCAAGTTTTACGAATGCCGCAAGCTGGAGGACCTCATGCGCGAGCTGCTGGGTCCGGGCATGCGCAAGGCGGTCTGAGGCCCCGGCCAAGCCCTGAGCCGACCGCGCGGCATACCTCCCGCCGTCTCATCAACCCACAAAATAGCGGGCCCCCGAGGGGGCCCGCTGGCTTTTGGGAAGGAGGAGTCAGCTACTTCTTGAGCTTGCCCAGGGACTGCAGAAGGTCCCGCAGCCGCTGGCTGCGCTCGGCGAATGCCTGTTTGGCCTGCTCCGGGGTCATGACGTTGAGCACGTAGCCAGCCTTTTTCATCTCTGCCTGGTACTCAGGCAGGCGGGCCGCCTTCTGGAAGGCGGGCACTAGCACCTTCAGCGCCTCGGGATTGACCCCAGCCGGGGCGGCCACGCCGCGGTCGCTGCTGGGGATGTAGGCCTTCACGCCCAGTTCCTTGAAGGTGGGCAGGTTGGGGGCTAGGCTCACCCGCTTGTCCGCAGCCACCGCCAGCACCCGCACCTTGTCGCCCAGGCGCAGCATGTCCGACAGGGTGTCGGACAGCAGCATGATCTTGTTGCCCAGCAGGGCGGCCATGGACTTGGCCGAGCCCTTGAAGGGGATGGTGGTGAACTTCAGACCCTTTTCCTTCTCCACCTGCAGCACGGCCAGGTGGTGGGCCAGGTACAGGCCGGCGGTGCCCACCGTGATCTTGCCCGGATTCTTTTTGGCGTAGTCCAGCACGTCCTGCAAGGTTTTGAAGGGGCTGTCGGCCCGCACCGCCCAGACTGTGGGATCGGCGCTGCACAGCACCAACGGCTCGAAGCTCTTGTAGTTAAACTTGGTGTTCTGCACCATGGGGAAGGTGAGGATGTGCGGCAGGTTTATGCAAGTGAGGAAGTAGCCATCCTTGGGCCGCTGGTCTATTGTGTTCCAGCCCACGATGCCGCCGGCGCCGGGCACGTTGATAACGGCTATGGACTGGCCCAGGATTTTCTCGGCGTACTTGGACAGAATGCGTATCTCGGTGTCGGTGGGACCACCGGCGGGGAAGATCACCATCAGCTCGATGGGCTTGTCGGGATACTTGGCCTGGGCTTGGCCTGCTGACCCCAGTCCCAGCAGGAGGGCCAAACCCAGGGTAAGGGAGAACAGGACCCAACTTTTTACCATCCTTTTTTTCTTCATCTCTTTCCCTCTCTTTCCCTCTCTCTCGGTTTGCGTTAAGGAGATGGCCTTTTAAAAAAACACCCCTACCGGGGTGGGAACCTTCAGGAACTGGCGGAAAACCACCAGCATCAGGCCGGTGAAACCCAGGGCCACGGCCAAGGTCTTAAAGAAAAAGCCCGCGCTGCGCTCGCGGTGTAGGTACAGGGGCAGGCTCAAGGTGAACAAGAAAGTAGAGGCGTAGAAGCCCAGGTACTTGGCCAGGGCCACATAGGCCAGGGTCATGCAGGTGACCAGCAGCATTTTCATGCCCGGCCATTTTTCAAACACCCTTTTGGTGGCCCGGACCGAGGGGGCCAGCAGGCTCTGCAGGATCATCCAGGCGGACATGATCATCAGGGTCACGATCAGGATCATGGGGAAGAGCCGGGGCTCCTCGACGAAGGAGCTGGTGTGCTGGTACAGGGCCAGGGAGCCGGCCATGATCAGCACCCCCAACACCAAGTTCCACTGCAGCATGGTCATCTGCGAAAGAGGCCACCAGGCCCGGCGCTGGAACACCTCGCTGAGGGCCCGAGCCACCTTGGCCTGCACCTGGGCTTTGCTGGCCCCCCGCTCCTTGTACTCCAGGTACAGGGAGAACCCGATGGACAGGGCCACCAGGGCGATCACCACCAGGCAGATGGGCTGGGTGAGGAAGTATTTGGTCACCGAGCCGCTGGCCGTGCCGATGCGGGCCCCCAACAGGAAGCCGTTCTCGGCGATGTCGCCCAGGATCAGCCCCAGGACCACCGCCGCCGCCGAGAAGCCGAACTTCATGCCCAGGTACATGAGCACGCCCAGGATGGTCATCACGTACACGTCGCCCATGCTGTTGCGGGTGGCGAAGGCGCCGATAACGCACAGGGCCGTGATGGCCGGACCCAGGTAGTACTTGGGCACCGACAGGATGCGGGCCATGTAGCGCGTGATGCCCACGCCCATCCAGAACATGACGATCTGGGCTAGGATCATGGCGAACATGAAGGTGTAGGTCACCTTGGCGTGCTCGGTGAACAGCTGGTGGCCGGGGAAAAGCCCGTGGATCATCAGGCCGCCCAGCAGCACGGCGGCGGTGGGGCTGCCGGGAATACCCAGGGTGAACAGGGGCACCAGGGAGCCGCCGGCCATGGCGTTGTTGGCGGCCTCGCAGGAGATGATGCCGTCCGGGTTGCCCTTGCCGAAGGTATCCCGCTCCCGGGCCGGCGCCCAGCGCCTGGCCTCGTTGTAGGCGGTCAGGGCCGCAACCTGGCCGCCGGCGCCGGGGATGATGCCGATGATAGTGCCTACGATGGAGCCGATGGTCAGGGCCCGCACCCGGCGGAGGGTGTCCGCCAGGGTCCGGAACAGCATGCCCTCCTCGGACTGCAGTTGGGTGATGGTGCCGGTGCCCAGGGTGAATATCTGCTCGAAGTACACCAGCACCTGCGACAAGGCGAACAGGCCGATCAGGCCGGCCACGATGTCTATCCCCCCCAGCAGGGTCTGGGAGCCGAAGACGTAGCGCTCCACGCCCTGCACCGAGTCCATGCCCACCGTGGACAAGATCAGCCCGATAGCCCCGCCAATGAGGCCCTTGATCATGGAGCCCACAGACAGGGAGGCGATGATGGTCACGCCGAACATGGCCACCCAGAATATCTCGGCGGGGCCGAACTCCAGGGATATGGCGGCCAAGGGGGGCGAGAAGAGCAGCAGGGCCACCATGCCCACCAGGCCGCCGATTAGTGAGGCGGCGGTGGCATAGTAGATGGCCTGCTTGCCTTTGCCCTGCAGGGCCATGGGGTGGCCGTCGAACAGAGTGGCGATGTTGGCTGGCGCCCCGGGGATGTTGAACAGGATGGCGGTGATGGCGCCGGCATAGACGCTGGCGCAATACACCCCTCCCAGCAGGATGAGCCCGGCCTCCGGCGACATGCCGAAGGTGAAGGGCACCAGGATGGCCACGCCCATGGTGGGAGTGAGGCCGGGCAGGGCGCCCACTATGATCCCGCCCAGCACCCCCACGCCTAATACGAAGAGGTTGGTGGGCGAGAATATCTCCGGCAGCACCGAAAGCATGGTATGGAACAGGTCCATGGAACCTACCTTTGCACTAACGGGGATTACCTATGGGCCATCCTCAGGCGGCTTGGTTGCGCATCTTGGATAGACTGTCCTCAATCCTCTGGGCGTCTACGATCACCTCGAAGATCCCCAGCCTCTCCTGGTAAACCTCGGGAGGGATGTAGCGCTTCAGGCTCGGTTCCAGAATGTGGTAAACCTGGAGTCCCAACTGGACTCCGGCCAATGGACCCGCGAAGCTGGGATCGCCGGCGATGAGGGTCTCGGCGCTGATCTCCACGCCCTCTACGTCGGTGGCTCCCAGGAACACCATCAGGTTCTCCCGGCCGTATTCCTCGGCCAGGCGCATGATGGTGGATTGATTCTCGGCGTCCATGGCTCCGGCGGCGGTTCAGACGAAGCACTCGGTGACCATGGCGATCACGTTGGCGCCGGCCGCCCGGAGCACCTCCGCGATCACCGGGCCTGGGACCCCGTCGCGCTCACCCAGAGCCACGACATACTTGCCTTCGAACATCTGTTTTCTCCTTTATGAATGCGCTGTCTAACTTCCGGCCTTGCGCGCCGGGTTCCTCTCCAACAACACGGACATACCATCGGACAACTGGGACATGCGGCCCAGGAACAGGCTCCCCTTGGCCATGAGCAGGGCCGTGTTCATGCGGCCCTGGGCCATGGCCTCGGCGGCGTGGCCCAGGTAGGGCACCGCCGCGGGCACGTGCCCCTGCGTGGGCGAGAAACCCGGCATGCCCCGGGTGGCGATGAACTCGTTTAGCTCCTCGCGCTTGATCTCCCCCCGCATGATGGCCAGGGCGGCCAGCAGTTTGTAGTTGTTCAGCGGCACGTTGCCGCTGCCTTGGGGAACGGTGACCTCGGGGTTGTGCAGCTCGGTGGATATCTTGTCCACCGTGGTCAGCCCCAGCCCCAGTTTTTCCAGGGGGATCACGGCCAGGGTCTTGAGTATCTCCTGCTGGCTGGAGCCGGCCCCCACGGTGTGCAGGCCCACCGCGTCCAGCCTGAGCACCGGGCTGACGCCGTCGTCGGGGGTGAGCAGGAAGGCGATGCCCCCCAGCACGTCCTCCAGGATGGGCATGTCGTGCTTGAGGTGGCCGGAGTACTTCATGCCCAGCTTGGCCAGGCAGCCGCCCCCGAACACCACCAGATTTTCGAACACCTCGGCCTTGACCAAGCCGCCGCCGTGCACCAGGGCGTAGATGGGCCCGGCGCAGAAGGCCTTGGTGTCGGCGCCGGTGGAATTGACCATGCGGCACATGTCGCCCACGGCTTTGGCCATGCTGCCGCCGCCGCGGTTGTAGCGGTCGCCCACGGCCTCCTCGGAGCAGGAGATGAGGTAGCGGCCCTGCTCGGGGGTCATGCCCGCCCGCTCCAGGAGCAGGCGCACCACCATGGCCCCGGAGGCCTTGGTCATCAGGTTTTCCATTAGCACGTGCGCCGACAAGGAGGCGTCCTCATCGTGGTGGCGTTGGAAGGAACCGATCAACTCATCCTGGTGAAACAGGGGCAGTGAGCCCTCTGCCTCGATGGCGTGCTTTATCTTGTCCATCTCCACGCCCGGGCCCAGGTTGTCCATGTCCTCGGGGATGCTCAGGTGGTGGCCCTGCAGGCGCTCACGTACCCGGGCGGTGAACCCGGGGGTGAGATAGACCAGATCAAAGCCGTCGGCGGCCTTCAGGTACCCGTAGAAGGTCTCCTGATCCACTATCTCGCCGTATTTGCCCACCGGGCTGGCCTGCTCCACCGGGTGCTGCCACCAGGGCTCGGGCCAAGCGGCCAGGTCCTCGGGGTGCAGGTTGCCTATGAACACCTGATTGGGCGGGTAGGCCACCACCTGCGCGAAGTTGCGCAGGTGGGCAGTTATGGCCGGGCCCAGCTCCTGGCTCTTGGGTATCTCCCGTATGGGCTTGGAGCCGTAGCGCACGAAGTCCGAGGTGTGCACTAACAGATAGGCGTATTGCTTGACTACCGGGTTGGCGCTCAACGCAGGCCTCACTTTCCCGCCAGAAGGCCGTCCACCGCCTTCTGCAAATCCTCTTCGCTGAGCTGGTCGCCGGTCAGGCGCAGCACCTCCTGGCCGTCCCGGTAGAACAGGAAGGCCGGTAGGCTCAGCAGGCGCAGGTTCATGCACAGCCTGCGGTTCTGGGAGGCGTCTATCTTGATCAGCCGAAGCTGGTCCCCCTTGGCCGCGGCGATGCGCTCCATGCCGGGCATGAGCTGCAGGCAGCGCTCGCAGCGGGGACCCCAGAAATCCACTACCGTGGGGATGCCGGGATTCACCACGACCTGCTGATAGTTGTCCTTGTTGACTTCTATTTCCATGTTTGATCCTCCGTTCAGAAGATGGTCTGCTCGCTGATAGGCGTGGTCAGGGCCTGCAGGGCCTTTTGCACCAGCTGGCGACGCTTTTTTCTCTCATCGCCGGCGGAGAGAGAAGGGTCGCCCAAGGGATGGGGTATGCCCAGGGCCGGGACGATGCGGTTGGCGCCCACGGACTGGGCTATGGAGGTTAAGGTGCAGATGAGCACGGCGGGGATGCCGGCCCGTTCCAGCTCCTTGACTATCGTTGCCCCGCAACGAGTGCCGGTGCCTCAGGTGGAGGTGAAGACCACGCCCACCTTGTCCTGGAACCGCGCCCGGATGTCCTGGGCGATCTCCCGGCCGAAGCGGGTGGCGTTGTCCACCGTGGTGGCGTTGCCGGCGGTAGTGTAGAAAAACTCGGCCAGGGAGCCCACGACGCCTTCGCCCGCCAGATCGCACATTACGTCCAGGGGCACAACCCGGTTGGGATTCTGCTTGGCCGCGGTATTGTCGTAGCCGCCGTGGCTGGCGGTGAAGCGCTCCGGGTCCATGGCCGCCAGCCCCTCCAGGGAGTAGCGGCCCCACTTGGTGGCCATGGACATCTCGATGCGGTCCGGGTTGTCCACGGGCGTCACGCCGCCCTCGGTGCCCAGCACGATCACCGCCTCGGCCAGATTGGTCAGGGCTGGCGCCGGCGGCACCTTCTCGAAGTTGGGCAGGGGCAGCTCGGTGGCCGGCTCCCCGCCCTGCAGCAGCTCCACCAGCATCTGCACCGCGCGCTGGGCGCCGCTGGCCTCGCGTACCACCAGCCGGCGCTTGCCCTGGGCGAAGTAGCTGCCCGGCTCCGGCTCCTGCCCCTGGGCCAGGGCCAGGGCCAGCTTGACCATGGCCTGGGCCGCGTCCTTCATCTTGGCCGCGGACTTGCCGGCCGGGGCGATGTAGGCGTGGGCTTTGTAGATGTCCACGGCCGGGTTTTCTTCGGACATGCCGGTCACGGTGGGGATGCCCAACTGCTGGGCCACGGCCTGGCACACGGCCCCGCAGGCCATGCCGTAGCGCCCGGAAACAAAGGCCGGCCCGGCCAGCAGCAGGTCCGGCTGGTGTTGGGCCACCAGCTCCGCGGCGGCCAGGCTGGTCTGCTCCAGGTTTTCGCCCATGTAGTTGTCGCCGCATATCACGGTGGCCACGATCTCGGCCTGACCGCCCAGCAGTGCCTTGAAGGCCAGCCCAGGCCCCACCGGGCCCGGCTTCACCTGGCAGGCGGTGCCGGCCTGGTCCTCGCCGCCTATCTGGCCGAAGAATTGGTTCAGGTAGTGCACTACGCGCAGGCTCCGGACCATGGCGCCCTCTCTCTGCTCACCTGAGGTGCTCATACGCTCACGCAGGACAAGTGGTTGAAGCCAAGCTGGTTGGTGGAGGAGTGCAGCCGGCCCAGGGGCAGGCTGATTCCACCCCGCAGGTCGCCCTGCACCCCGGGTATGCTCTCCGCGCCGATCACCTCATCCACCGGCGGCAGACTCAGGCGATGGTCGTTGTTGCCGGTGCTGACGATGGCCACGGCCTCGGGGGTGGTTTCGGTCAGGGAGGGGGTGGTACCGTCCTCGCCGGCGAACTCGTTGAGCACCAGCACCGTCTTGAGGCCGGCCCGGCCCAATTGGCGGCAGATCATCATCACGTCGGTGATGGTGTTGCCGCCGCCCTCCTGGTTGATCACCGCCCCCTGCGCGCCTAGGGACCTCACCAGGCGGGCGGCCATGGCCGCGCAGCGCTCCTTGTCGGCCATGCGGCTCATCTCGTTGGCCACCACCACGCCGGCCAGGTCCAGGTCCCGGCCGTGGCGGGCCAGCAGCGCGCGGAGCAGGGGGTTGTTCTGGTGGATGTAGGTGCAGGTCTTGTTGCTGGGCATCACGAAGTTGCCGCTGACCACCGCGCCGTCCAGCGCCTCCAGGGGGTCCAGCAGGGTGGGCAGGATGTTGTCCGCCGGCTGGCCGTAGATGTAAGTGCGCCGCAGGTCGCCCTGGGACTGCACCAGATAGACCAGGGCCACCCGCGGCAGACTGAGGTGCGGCTGCTGATGCTGCAACGCCTGTACCTGGTCGGGCTCCCGGTCCCTGGCCAGCGAGGCCAGGCGCTCGGCCAGGCCCAAGGTGAGCCGCCGGATGGCCTCGTCGGCGGCCACCCGGTCCGCGCCCGGCTGGAGCGAAAAAGACAGCACCAGGTTGCGGGTGCGGGCGAAGGGGCAGTAGTCGGCCGCCTCGGGGCTCATGTCCACCACCCCTTCCTGGGCCCCGGGCAGCTTTGCCACGGCCACCAGGGCCAGGCCATCCAGCACGTGCGTGCGGCCCTGGCCCGCGCCCTCAAATGAGCCCGTGAAGCCGGGAAAGGCGCTCTGCTCCGCATCGGCCTTGGCCCTGGGCTCCACCACGTCCAGCACCGGCGCCATGCGCACCCGCTGGCCGGGGAGGGCCACCGCCAGGCGCTCCAGCTTCACGGGAGCCTCCGCCGGCAGCAGGGCCTGCGCCTCTTCCGGGTCCAGGTACAGATCCGGGCCTTGCAGGCGGGTTGGCCCCTCCAGGTGCAGACGCTCCAAGCGGTGCAAAGCTATTTCCAGTGTCATGGCCGCCCTCTCAGCCCACTTTGATTTCAACGTGATAGGTGCAGATGTCTCCCCGGATGGTGCTGCGCCGGAACTCAAAAGGGCGAATCTCGTCGAAGGTCACCCGGGTGTGCTGCAGCAGGGGCACCAGCAGGTTGCCGAAATAAAGGGCCTCGTGCCGGCACACCTCCACCATCTCAAAGGACTCCTGGGCCCGGTTGACCTTGAAGCCGTATTCGCGCAGGAACAGCTCATACAGGTTGCGCTCTGACAAATCCTGCGCCAACAGGCCGGGAAAAAACTCCACCGGCACGAAGATATGCTCCACGATCAGGACCTCTCCCCGGGCCGAGAGCACCCGTTCGACCCAAAAGACCCGGGTCCCGGTTTTCAGCCTGAGCCTGTCCATGACCGTGGAGGGGGGAGCCAGCTCTTTGGCGCCCTTCAGTTCCACCAGGAGATCCAGGCCGGTGGCGCCAAAGCTGGTGCTGAGGTCGTAAAACTCGTTCAGGCTTTGGTCGATGCGGGCGCTGGTGACCATGGAGCCCACGCCCCTCTTGCGGTAGAGGAGGTTTTGCTGGGTGAGCTGGTTGATCGCCTGGCGCACGGTGCCGCGACTCACCCCGTAATCCTGCACGAGCTGGGTCTCGGAGGGGAACAGGTCCCCTTCCTTCCATTGCCCAGCCGCGATCTTGCCCCTGAGCAGGCTGGCCAGTTGGGAGTAAAGGGGCACGCTGCTGGTTTCGTCCAGCCCCCCGTGCTTGCTTTTGCCGGGGAATTGCTGCTTCATTTCAGCCCCCAAGCCTTGGCCTCCGCCGACAGCCCCGGTGGCGTGCCGCCGGCGGCCAGCTTGCAGAGTTTCATTTTGAGCTGTCCCGCCACAACTTCATCCCTATGCGCTGCACCCAAGCCAAGGTTCAACACCCGGCCAGGAACCTTTCGGCGCTGAACTCAGCGGCCGCCCCCTCGCCCACCGCGGTGACGATTTGCCGCAGGGACTTGGCGCTAACGTCCCCGGCCGCGAAAACGCCAGCCCGGCTGGTGGCCATCTCCCGGTCAGTGATGATGAAGCCGTTTTTGTCCAGCTCCAGTTGGCCCTGCAGGAACTCGGTGACCGGCTCGATGCCCACGAACACGAACACCCCGCTGGCCTGCAGCTCCGACTCCTGGCCGGTCTTCACGTTGCGCAGGCGCACCCCCTCCACCAGGTCCGAGCCCTGGACGGCAGTGACTACGCTGTCCCAGACCACCTGGATTTTGGGGTTGGCCAAAACCCGCTCCTGCAATAGCTTGGTGGCCCGCAACTGGTCCCGGCGGTGGATCAGATACACCTTGTTGCCGAACTTGGTCAGGTAAAGGCCCTCCTCCACCGCGGTGTCCCCGCCGCCCACCACCACGATGGGCAGGTCCGTGAAGAAGGGGCCGTCGCAGGTGGCGCAGTAGGAGACGCCCTTGCCCGTGAAGGACCTTTCGCCTTCCACGCCCAGCTTGCGGGGCTGGGCGCCGGTGCAGATGATCACGGCCCGGGCCTGGAGCGTGCCCGCGGAGGTGTGGATAAGCTTGGGGGAGTTGGCCAGCTCAACGCCGCTGACCTGGTGACGCTGGATGACTAGGCCGAACCTCTCGGCCTGCTGGTGCATGCTCTCCATCAGCTCCGGGCCGGAAACCCCTTGCGGGAAGCCCGGGTAGTTTTCCACCCACTCGGTGGTCAATACCTGCCCGCCCGGGGCCAGCTTTTCCAGCATGACCACCTTCAAACGGGAGCGGGCGGCGTAGAGCCCGGCGGTTAGGCCCGCCGGTCCTCCACCGATGATGGCTATGTCCAGGATGTCTTTCTCCATGCCTCACAACCCAATCTAAGTACTTAACATATTGTGATTATTAGCAATATGCCAGCGGATTGCCTAAGAGTTAATTGTATAGACATTTAAATATCAAGTTGGGTTTTGCCGTGTCAATCCTTTTTTGCTGATCAGGTTAAATACCGGGAGGCCACTGCGGTAACTAACCGTGGCACCTTGAGACTTACGGATCACAGGAAGAAAAAACAACCAGCAGCCGGATAGGTGAGGGTTTGGCGTTGTTAAAAAGCGCCTGTCCCAGGTTTTGGCCGGGCGGCAGCGGGCGATTTCACGAGGCGTCTAGTGTTAACCCGGTCCCTGTCTCAGAGACTGGTGGTTGACAATATCCCGTCCCAGGCAGGCAAATGAATCGGCCACCATTGGCTATGACGGTAGTGGATGATAGTAATTATTCAGAGCTGTTCGATTGGCCGGATGCGGCATAACTACGTAATTTTATTAGTGTATTCTAAGCCTGTTCATCTAGGCAGACAGGAAAGCCGCTGTTTAGAATCACGGGTTGTATGTGCCATCTAGCCGGTGCATTCTGTGCCTGTTTATAAATGCGTTCAGGGGTGACCAGGCATCTTCATCCATGACCTCCACTGTAACAGTTTCCTGTGACAGCGCAACTTGAGAAGTTCCTGATATCGAATAGTTGGATTAGTGACCAGGGGTTATAAAAGTATGGCGGAGAGGGTGGGATTCGAACCCACGTGCCGGCTTTTGGCCGGCAACCCGATTTCGAGAGGGGAAAAGCCCTAACCTTAATCAGCCGCCATTACAGGCAATTGCCTGTTTTGGCGGCTTTTCCTTGTCCTTTTAGAAGTTGGGAAATGTTAGGTTGGGTTTGGATTTTTGTGACGCCGCGGGCACAATTTGGGCACAGTCGGCGGTTTTGTGCCCCCTGCCAAAAACGCGGGGAGCCAGGCCCAATCCCCACCCATTGGCCGGAACCCTTTCGGGGTGACCTTCAACGGCCCAAAATCCTAACTTAAATTGGACCGGGTTAAGGGGCGCAGGTCAGTGCAGGGGCTAAAAGAAAGGTCAAAACCAGCCCAACACAAGCCAGCTTTTTCGAGAAGGGCTCCCCTTCTAAGGGGTAATTACCCTGGCAACCCTAAAACCCACGCGGTCGTAGCGGTTCTTAGGGTTGTGCCAGAGGCGGCGCGCTGAGCGTAGGTTCTCGGGAAAGTTGTCCCAGGCCCCACCGCGGATGACCCGGACGGATCCGGACGATGGTCCCCGGGGATCACGGACCGGCGAAGAAGAATAGTAGTCATCATCCTTCCAGTCGCTCACCAACTCCCACACGTTCCCGTGCATGTCGTACAGCCCCCAGGCATTGGATGGAAAGCTCTTTACTGGTACCGGCCTGTTGCGGAACACCCCCTTGCGGCCCGCCCCGTATCCGTGTCTGCCGTTATAGTTGGCCTGATCTGGTGATATGGTCTCCCCAAAATAGAACGGCGTGGTAGTGCCAGCCCGGCACGCATACTCCCACTCCGCCTCCGTGGGAAGACGGTACACCTCCTTGCCTTCTCTCTGGTTCAATCGCCGGACAAACTCCTGTATATCCTCCCAGCTCACGTTGTCCACGGGACAGTCGTCCCCGCACTGCTTGAAATGAGATGGGTTGTTCCCCATCACCGCACGCCACTGTCCCCGCGTCACCTCCGTGGTCTGAAGATAAAAAGGCCTCGTTATCTCAACCCGGTGCCGAGGTCCCTCGTTGTTTTTGTTCCGCTCCTGCTCATCAGCAGGACTGCCCATCATAAAACTCCCCGCTGGGATCAGCACAAACTCCATACCTACCGAGTTTCTGAACCGCTTGGGGGGGGCCTTGCCCTGATGCCCCTTAATAGCCGCTTGATTCGCAGGGGCGCCAGCGCGACCCGGCACGGAGTAAACTCGGGCCAGGCGCTGAGCCTCGGCGATCTGTGCGGGCGTCATCTTGGCGGCGATCTTGTCCCTGAACCTATTGATCCTTTGGGCGTCTTCGCCGGAGCTGCCCGCCGCGGCCAGGCTGGCCCACACGTGGGCCTGGACCAAATCCTTGAACACGCCCCGGCCTAAGGCACACAGGACGGCTAAGTTGGCCTGGGCTTGAGCGTCCCCCTGCTCGGCCGCCTTGCGCCACCAGTGGGCGGCCTGCTTGTAGTCCTGGGGAGCGCCAATGCCCTTGCTATACATCAGGCCCAGGTCGAACTGGGCATCGGCGTGTCCCTGTTCAGCCGCCTTGCGGCTCCAGTAGAGGGCCTGCTTGTAGTCCCGGGGCACGCCTCGACCGTGGTAGTACAGTATGCCCAGGTTGAACTGGGCATCGGCGTGTCCCTGTTCAGCCGCCTTGCGGAACCAGTAGAGGGCCTGCTTGTAGTCCCGGGGCACGCCTCGACCGTGGTAGTACAGTATGCCCAGGTTGAACTGGCCGCCGACGTGT
>QZKP01000078.1 GCA_003605055.1 Desulfarculus sp. | reverse complement strand
GCCAGCCTGGGACAACGACGCCTGGCCCAAGACATCGCCCAACACATGCAGTACCTGGAACTCGCCGCTCATACGAAATTCGCCGATTGCTTTGTGGAGAGCCTCCGCTTCCCGGAGCAAGGGCAGGGCTAAAAAATTACCCCGCCTCCGGCCATCATGAGCCTGCCGCCACAGAGCCCTGAGTCCGGCACGGTACGGGCTGAGGATCCCGACGCCTACCCCCGCCTGCGTTATAAGCCGCCCTGCCCCGCCCCTGGCCTTGGCTAGCCCAGGATTAGCTTGCCCAGCCACAGGGTGGCCCAGGGCGCGTAGGTGACCAGCAGAAGCATGCCCAGGTCCACTATGAAGAAGGGGAGCATGCTCTTGCTTATCTCCTCGATGCGCAGACCGCTGATGGCCGAGCCCACGAAAAGCGAGTAGCCGAAGGGCGGCGTCTCCATGCCCACGGCAAAGTTGACCACCACGATGGCCCCCAACTGCACCGGGTCTATGCCCAGGGTGAGGCCCAGCTTGATCAACAACCCGCCTAGGATGATCATGGCGGCCAGGTTGTCCATGAAGGCGCCCAGTATCAAAAGCACCGCGTTGAGCATCAAGAGGATGAGGAGCTTGTTGCTGGAAATGCTCATCAGCCCGGCCACGATCTTGTCGGGCACCTGCTCGTAAGCCAAGAGCCAGCCGAAGACGCTGGCCACGGCGATGATGAACATCACGATGGCCGTGGTCTTCATGGATTTGAGCACCAACGGCCCCAGGTCCTTGAGCTTCAGGCCCTTGTAGATGAACAGGCCCACCACCAGGCCATAGGCGATGGCCACGATGGAGGCCTCGGTGGGGGTGAAGATTCCGCCGTAAATGCCGCCCAGGATCAGAACGGGGGCGAACAAGGCCCATTTGCCGCGGTTGAGGGCCCGGCCGAACTCGCGGGCCGTGGCCTTTGGCATGGTGGGCAGATTGTACTTGCGGGCCATGAAGTAGCAGACGGCCATGTAGCCCAGGCCGCAGAGCACGCCGGGGATCACCCCGGCCAGGAACAGGCGGGTGATGGAGGTCTCGGCGATGACGCCCCAGACGATGAAGGGGATGGAGGGCGGGATGATCTGGCCGATGGGCCCCACGCACACGGCCAGGGAGGTGGCGAAGCGCTTGCTGTAGCCCCGCTTTATCATCTCCGGGATCATGATCGAGCCCACGGTGGCGGTGGTGGCCGGGGCCGAGCCGGAGATGCAGGCGAAGAACATGGAGGCCAGCACCGAAACCATGCCCAGCCCGCCGCGCACGTGGCGCACCAGGGGCTCGGCCACCTGCACCAGGCGGGTGGAAAGCCCGCCGCTGGTCATCAGGTCGCCGGCCAGAATGAAGCCGGGCACCGCCAGCAGCGGGAAGGACTGGGTGCCGGCGATGACGCGCTGGGCTATGACCACCAGATCAATGTCCGACAGCCACAGGGCGGCGAGCGAGCTCAGGCCCAGGGCGAAGACCAGGGGCATGCCCAAGAGCAACAGGGTCAGGAAGCCTACCGTAAGAACCCATGCCGCCTCGCTCATGACCGGCCTCCTCGGATCGAGACCGCCAGGCGGGCCAGGGCGTGCAGGCAAACCAGGCCGCCGCATACCGGCGCCGACCAGTTTACCCAGTCCACGGGCAGCCGCAAGGTGGGGGTCAGGTTCTCCGCCGTGCGGGCCACCAAATCCTGGCCGGAATAGACCAGCACCAGGCCGAAGAAGGCTATGCCCAGGGTAGTCAGACGCTCCAGGAGCAAGCCAGCCTTCTCAGGCAGGCGGTCGGTCATGAGGGTCAGCCGCACGTGGAAATTTTCGCGTACCCCCAGGCTGCCCGAGAGAAGCGTCAGCCAGGCGAAGGCCATCATACATATCTCCTCGGGCCAGGATAGGGCTTGCCCCACCACGTAGCGGAAAAAGACGGAAACCAGCAGGCTCCCCACCAGGATGGTGGCCAACAGCACCACCGCCCAGCCGGTCAGGCGGGATAGAAGCCGGCTCAGGCGATCCAGAAACATGAACAAAGCAGGCCTCCGGGGCCTCCGGCCGCACACTGGCGGCCCAACGGGTCATATTGGGCCTGGCCGCAGGCGCTTGCCTTGGGCGGCCATTGCTGCCCGCGCAAGATGCGAGCCTGGCTCCCGCTCCCCGCGGACGCCAGGCTCGCATCAAAGCTATTTACTTGGCCGACTCCAAGGCCCTCTTGACCAGATCAGGGCCTATACTGGCGCGGAACTTATCATACACCGGCTTAACCTTGGCTCTGAAGGCGCTCGGGTCCTTGATCTTGTTGACCTTCATGCCCTTCTCTTCCAGCTTCTTGACCAGCACCTGGAAGTTGGCGCCGTTTTGCGCGCGCTGCTCCTTTATAGTCATGGCTGCAGCCTGCTGCACCGCCTTCTGCTGGGCCGGGGTGAGCTTTTTGAAAGTCTTCTGGGACATCAGCAGGCCCAGGGCGGAGTAGGTGTGCTTGGTCAGGGAGAGATATTTGCAGACCTCGTTGTAGCCGTTGCCGTAGATCACCGCGATGGGAATCTCCAGGCCGTCGATGGTCCCCTGCTGCACGGCGGTGAAGACCTCGCCCCAAGCCATGGGGATGGCGTTGCCGCCCAGGGACTTGAACATGATAACGAAGACCGGATTCTGCATGACGCGCCACTTGATGCCCTGCACGTCGGCCGGGGTGTAGATGGGCCGCACGTTATTTATCATTAAGCGGTATCCGCCCTCGGTGAAGCCGAAGCCGATGATATTCTTGGCCGCCAGCTTCTTCATCAGCTCCTTGCCGATGGAGCCGTCGAGCACCTTGTGCGCGATCTCCTCGTTGGCGTACAGGAAGGGCATGTCGTTTAATTGAAACGCCGGGGCGATCTGGGCGATGACCGCGTTGGTGATAACCGCGGCGTCCAGGGTGCCAAAGCTCAGGCCCTCGACCATTTCTTTTTCATCGCCCAACTGACGGTTGGGGAACAGTTGCACGTTAAACTGGCCCGGGGCGACCTTTTCCAGGTTTTTCTTAAACATATTGCCGGTTAAGGCATACGGGTCCGTGGGCGAGTCCACTGTGGTCCAGCCGAATTTCAAAACGACGGGCTTGGCCAGCGCCGCGGTCGCGCAGAAACCCAGCACGGCCATAATGGACAGCAAAACAAGCATCCGTTTGAGCGTGATCCGAGCCATTACAAACCTCCCTCTGTGACGCGTTTTTAGAAATAAGACCTGGGCCCAAAGGCCGTTCAAACTAATGGCTGTTCGGCCTTCCTGCCGCCCAGCCAAGGGTGGTATGCAGAATGTATACAAGTTGGCCATTATAAAAACCGCATGCCGCGGGTGTCAAGTTGTAACTGCCTGCATATTCCGGTGATTGCGCCGGCCTCTAGCCGTGAAGCGACATCTGTCCACAGCTTCCATTCCCCATGCTCATCCTTAGCTCCGACGCGGTATTATTCCTCCCCCGCCCGGCAATGTCTATTGCTCAAACAGGGCCACCACCTGCTTCTTGGTCACCTTGCCCATGGGGTTGCGGGGCAGATGCTCCACCAGGCGCAGCCGGCTGGGGACCTTGTACGGGGCCAGGAATTCCTTGGCCCAGGCGCGCAGGCCTTCCAGGTCCAGCGAACCGCCGGGCCGGAGCATCACGGCCGCGGCCACCCGCTGGCCCCACTCCTCGTCCGGCGTGCCCACCACGGCGCAATCCAGCACGGCCGGGTGTTCCCGCAGGGTCTCTTCGATCTCCAGGGCCGAGACCTTGAAGCCGCCGGTCTTGATGATGTCCACGCTGCTGCGCCCCATGATGCGGAATACGCCCTGTTCCTTCACCACCACATCGCCGGTGCGGTACCAGCCGTCCACGAACGATTCCGCCGTGGCCTGGGGGCGCTGCCAGTACTCCAGAAAAACCGCAGGGCCCCGGACCTGCAGCTCGCCCGGCTGGGCCTCCAGCGCCAAGGCGCCCTTTTCGTCCACTACGCGCACGTGCTGGGTATTGAGCGGCCTGCCCACCGTGCCGGCCAGGCGCTCCCCCTGTAGCGGGTTGGAGAGCACGATGCCGGTCTCGGTGGTGCCGTAGCGCTCCAACAGCACGTGGCCGGTGATGTGCCTCCACTTATCCAGCACGCTGACCGGCAGGGCGGCGGAGCCGGAGACCATCAGCCGCAGCTTGGCGGCCGCGGCCGACAGCTCCGCCCGCCTGGATTCGGAGGAAGCCTCCCAGGCGGCTATCAGACGCGCATACACGGTGGGCACGGCCATGAACAAGGTTAGGCCGCCGCCGGCCAGGCGCTGCCAAACTGCCTCGGCCTCGAAGCGGGGCATCAGCTCGCAGACAGCCCCGCTCCAGAGCGCGCACAGCAGGATAATGATGATGCCGTGGGAATGATGCAGGGGCAGTACGTCCAGGATGTAGTCGTCCGGCCGCCACCCCCAGCCCGAGATCAGGCCGGTCATCTGGGCCCGGATGTTATCGTGGGTGAAGACCACGCCCTTGGGCTTGCCGGTGGTGCCGCTGGTGTAGAGGATCATGGCCCGCCGTCCGGGTGCGACCTCGGGCAGAGAGCCGGCCTGGTGCAGGCGGGCAATATCCACGATGAGCAAGGGCAGGCCCCGCTCCCGGGCCATGGGCGCCAGCCTCTCGGCGAACTCGCGCGTGGTCAACAGGGCCGAGGCCTGGCTGTCGTCAATGACGTATTCCAGCTCCGGCCGGGGATGGCTCACGGCCAGGGGCACGGCCAGGCCCCCGGCCCGCCATATGCCCAACAGGGAAGCCGCGTAGCGGAAGCCGGGCGGCGCCAGCAAGGCCACGCGCCGTTCGGACAGGTCCTTCTCCCCCTGCAACAGGGCCGCGGCCACGCCGCCGGAGGCCTGCAGCAGTTGGGCGTAGGTGAACACGCCTTCCGTCGCCACGACGGCCTGGCGCGCCCCGTGCTTTTGCACCCTGGCCAGCAGTTCTACTTGGGATGATCCGGTCATGCAGCTTATGTCTTTCCGCGGCGGCTCAGAGGGGCAGAGGACTTTTGTTCAGGCTTTGATACGCCTCTAGGTCGTGGGAGGGGTGTATCCGCGCCTGGAGCATCTGGGCCAGATGGTCCAGCCGGTGCAGGCTGTCCACGCACTGTCTGGCGCTGTAGGTGTTGCTCAGGGGTATCTTGCCGCGCAGGTTCACCATGAGGGGGGCAGCGTCCCCAGCGAATATGTGCCGAGCGCCCGCGTCGGTGCTGACCGCCACCGACTGGTGCCCGGGCGTGTGCCCCGGGGTTTTGATCAGGGACACGCCCGGCGCCACCTGGCAGTCGCCGTCCACGAATTGGTATTGCAAGCCGGCGTCCAGGTGGTTGGCCATGTAGGGCGCCGCCAGGAACGGGTCGGGGTTGAAGGCGAAGCGGTGCTCCTCCCGCTGCACCACGATGGGGCAGTGCCGGAAGAAGCGCAGAGTGCCGGTGTGGTCCCAGTGCAGGTGGGTCAGGATGACCATCCTGATGTCCGTCATCGCCAGGCCCAGCTCCTGGAGCCGCTGGCGCACGTCGTCGGCGGCGGTCATCTTGGGCGGCACCAGGCGGGCCCGGGCACCCCAGGCGTGCTCCGGGTCCTTGACCCCGTCCGGGTTGAGTCCGGTGTCAATCAGGATCGGCCCCTCGGAGGTCTGGAGCAGGATCGAATAGACCGGGGCCTTGATTATCTGCCCCATGTCCATTGCGGAGAGAAATATCGAGCGGTCAATGTCCAGAAAGCCGCCCGGCAAAATGAATATCTTTTCCACGCCCATACTTGTTCGTTCCCTCCGGGGCCTTTCTTTCATTTAAGGGCCGGCCCGCCTGAACCGGCGGCCTACAGGGGTAGGTTGCCGTGTTTTTTCCAGGGCTGGCCTTCGACCTTCTTGTCCTTGAGCAGGTCCAGAGACCAGATGAGCCACCGCCGCGTGTCCGCTGGCCGGATGACGCCGTCTATGTATTGCTTGGAGGCCGAGTAATAGGGCGACATGATCGTCTCCTTGTATTCGACGATCTTTTCCCGGCGCAGTTTCTCGGGGTCGGCGGCCTTGGCGATCTCTTTTCGGTACAAGATGGGCACCGCGGCCTTGGAGCCGATCATGGCGAACTCCGCCGTGGGCCAGGCCAGCAAAAGGTCCGCGCCGGTCTCATGGCAGCACATGGCCGGGATGGCCCCGCCGTAGTACTTGCGCAAGACGATGGTGACCTTGGGCACCGTGGCCTCGGAAAAGGCGTAAAGCATCTTGGCGCCGTGCCGGATGATGCCCTTGTACTCCTGGTCCGAGCCCGGCATGTAGCCCGGCACGTCGGCCAGGATCACCAGGGGTATGTTGAAGCAGTCGCAGAAGCGGATGAAGCGGGCGGCCTTGTCCGCGGCGTCGATGTCGATCACCCCGCCCAGGTGCCTGGGTTGGTTGGCCACCACGCCCACGCTCTTGCCGTCGAGGCGGCCGAAACCGATGACCATGTTCTTGGCAAAGGCGGGCTGTATCTCGAAAAAATCCCCCAGGTCCATGAGCTCCGAGATGACCAGGCGCATGTCGTAGGTCTTGGTGGGCTCGGCCGGTACGATCTCGGTCAGGACTTGGTTGATGCGTTCGGCGTCGTCGCGGACCTCCACGGCTGGCGGGGCCTCGCGGTTGTTGGACGGCAGATAGGAGAGCAGCCGGCGGATCAACTGGCAGCAGTGGGCGTCGTTGTCGGCGGCCAGATGGGCCACGCCGGAGCGCCTGGTGTGCACGCCGGTGCCGCCCAGGCGGTCAAAGCTTATCTCTTCGCCGGTGACCTCTTTGATGACCCCAGGTCCGGTGATGAACATGGGCGCGGTCTTTTTTACCTGGATGATGAAGTCCATGATGGCCGGAGAGTACACGCCGCCGCCGGTGCAGGCGCCCATGATACCGGCGATCTGGGGGACGACGCCGGAGCACTGGGTGTTCTCGAAAAACATCTGCCCGTAGCCGGACTCGTTCTGCATGCCGTCCTGGAGGCGGCCGCCGGCCGACTCATAGAGCCCGATCACCGGCGCCCCGGCCTTGCGGGCCATGCGCAGCATCAGGTTTATCTTTTCGCCGTGGGCCCTGCCGGCCGAGCCGCCGAACACGGTTACATCCTGGGAATAGACGAAAACCTTGCGGCCTTGGATGGCGGCAAAGCCGGTGACCACGCCATCGCCCAGGATTTTCTTCTTCTGCATGTCGAACTCGAAGGTCTGGGTCTCGGCCAGGGCGTTGATTTCGTGGAAGGAGCCGGGGTCCACCAGGGCCTCGAGCCGCTCCCGGCAGAGCATCTTGCCCTTGGCTTTCTGGGCCTCCTGCCTGTCTCGCCCGCCCCCCAGCTTGGCATTTTCTTCCTTGGCCTGCAGCTCGGCCAGCAGCTCATCCCAAGGTTTCCAAGGTTCCACGGCTAAGTCCCTTTCCGGCCTTCGCTTAAACGGAGGGCTCACAACCCCGCTGGCGGTGCGTGCGTCCTTGGGCGCTATGCCCTCCCCCCAACAAAGGTCCGGGACCGCCCCCGCCTGGACTTCCGGCCAGAAGCACAGCATCTTGACCTTTCCAAGCGGTTGGTCCAGCAGACTCCGCCCGGGCCGGGCACAGGCTGCTTGAAGAAGGCGCGCCCACCCGCCTTGTATGCACAGTGTATGCAAAAATAGGATACCGGACATTTTGTGTCAAGGAAAAATTCTTCCTCAAAGCCGCTCATGGATAATTGTACAATATTACAACCTAATCACTATGTATCCGCGATTGGACAACGGGGCTTGATATGGTCCCTTCTTGGCCGCGGCCCCCCGGCAGCAGCTAAGGGCAGCACTGGAGGGCGCCGGGGTAATTTTCCAGAGGTCCCGGCTGCTACTGACCTTGGTCCTTCCAGACTCGCGCGTAGGGCCCAGCAGTCAATGGGCGGAAAAGGCGACTGGGCGCTGGATTATGCTCTCACGATATGTATACTGACTGTATAATATGCGCCGAGCGTAAAACCGCTTGTCGTCGTGGACCGGTTCCAGGGGGCAATGACCGCGGCCAAGGGTTTAGACCCAATTTTGGGCGGGCCATAGTGATAGGATTCAGGCAATGACCACCGACGCCAAATTGGCCTGCTCGCGTGCCTATGAGCAAATAAAGAAAAAGATCATCCACAACGAGTTGGACCCCCGCCGAAGCCTCAACGAAATTCAGTTGGCCAAAGAATTGGAGCTGAGCCGCACCCCGATTCGCGAAGCCCTGATCATGCTGGAAAAGGAGGAGCTAATCACGCGCTATGAGCAGGGGCGCGGATTTTTCGTCAAGCACTTCAGCCTGCAGCAGGTGCACGACCTCTATGAATTCAGAGATATCATCGAAATAGCCACCGCCAGCAAGGTTATCGAAAAATTCACGGATCAGGATATCGAAGAGCTGGCGGGAATCCTGGAAGACGTCAACCGGATCATCGAGCAAAACCGGCCGGCCGAGGCCCTGGTGCGGGCGGTGGATTTTCACCTGTACATCATCAAAATCTGCACCGTCAACTCCTTCATCATCAACGCCCTGCGCAATTGCTACGAAAAGCTGATCGTCATCAGTTGGAGCTGCCAGGATGTTGACACCTGCGTCAGCAGCGCCCAAGAGCACCAAAAAATATTGAACGCCATCCAGTGCCGCGACCTGAACGAGCTGCTCAAGTGGCACCAGCAGCATATCCGCGGGGCGCGGGACCGCATACTGAACCTCCTCCGCGACGATATCCAAAAGCTCTATTTCGTGCCTTAGCCGAGGCCAGGACAGAACCGGGACAGAACAACGAAACAGGCAGCCGGCCCGATAGGCTGGCTGCCTGTTATTTTTGGTGCGCCCGGGGTGATTCGAACACCCGGCCTACGGATTCGTAGTCCGGCGCTCTGTCCAACTGAGCTACGGGCGCGTATTTTCGCCGCCCCGGCGGCAAGTGGGGATTATAACAAACCTCAAGGGATTGGCAAGGGCCAAGCCCCCATTGGCTCAGGCCAGCTCGGCCACGGCCTGGCGCACCAGGCCGGCGATGTCCAGGCCCTGGGGGCAGCGCCGCTGGGCCTCGCTGTAGTCCAGCTCCAGCAGGCGCCCCGGCCCCTGGGGCAGGGCCGCGGCCAGGGTCTGGCGGGC
This sequence comes from Desulfarculus sp., assembly GCA_003605055.1. Classification (GTDB taxonomy): domain Bacteria; phylum Desulfobacterota; class Desulfarculia; order Desulfarculales; family Desulfarculaceae; genus Desulfoferula. The sequence continues at coordinate 5,254 of QZKP01000078.1, read as the reverse complement.
GCGCAGGGGCTCGCCGAAGCTGCGCAGGTACATCAGGCTGCGCATCACCTCGGCCACGGGCGCCTGGCCGGCCAGGGCCTCCTCGCAGATGCCCGCGCAGCCGGCGCAGTAGCCGCCGCGGGTGGCCTGGGCGTAGCGCTGCAGGGCCTGGCGGTCAGCGGCGCTGAGGCGGGGGCGCCCCAGGGCCGCGGCGGCGTTGGCCATCAGCACCGTGATGCTGGTCATCTGGGAGCAGATGGCGGCGATGCGCTGGTCCTCCCACACGGCCGCCATTTTGGCCTGGTAAGGCGTGTAGCCCTTCTTGAGGAAGCGGCCGGCCAGCAGCAGCTCGCCCTCGGTGTCGTCGGCCACCGGCCCGCCACCCTGGGTCTTCATGGCGGTCAGGCCGATGCCCGCCTGGTGGCAGGCTGCCACCCCCTGCTGCATGGCCTTGGTGTGCATGATGCGGTAGTTGTAGGTCATCATGATGCCGTCTATCCAACCCAGGGGCGCGGCCTTGTACAGGCATTCCTCCATATTGCTGTGGGTGGAGAAGCCGAACAGCTTGATTTTGGCTGCCTTTTTCATGCGCTCGGCCCAGCGCCGGATGTCCGGGCTGTTCACCTCGCTGATGTCGCTGATGGCGTGCACGAAGAACAGGTCCACGTAGCCGGTGTTCAGGCGCTTGAGCGAGGTGTCCAGCTCTTCGCTCAGGCCGTCGGGCGAGCGGCGCGTGGACTTGGTGACCAGGAACACCTGCGGCCGGGTCTGGGGATAGCGGGCGAAGAAGCGGCCGATGCCCTCCTCGCTGCGGCCGCCGGAGTAGCTGTAGGCCGTGTCCCAGTAATCCACCCCCAGGCGCAGGGCCTGTTGGAGCATCAGTTGGTTGCTCACGATGTCAAAGATGCCGCCCAGGGAAAGGGTGGCCACCTGCACTCCGGTGCGGCCAAAGGGCCGGCGGGGCACCTTCGCCTGCCCGGCAGCCCCGGCCGGGCCCGCGGCCGCCTGCAGCGCGCCCGCGCCCGCCAAGAGCGAGCCTGAGCCCACCGCGCCGAGAGTCTTTAAAAAGCCGCGCCGCGACTGGCCTCTATGCTGATCTGACATGTACCTTTCCTCCTGTGGCGCAAACCCAGCGGACAGGGCTTGGGCCTCAGCGCGTGTCTGGTTATTTCAGGAGCAGCGAGTGGCTGCGGTGGCGGCTGGCGTTCTCCGCCGTGACGCGGATGGCCCGCAGGCCGCTGACCGGGCACTCGTGCTGGCAGATGCCGCAGCCGATGCAACGGGCCGGGTCCACGTAGGGCTGCTGCAGCCGCACCAGCACGCTGACCTTTTTGCCTGGCCCGGGCGGGCCCCAGCCCTGGGGCGGGGCCAGCAGCAGGGTGTCGGCGGTGTTGCCGGTGATACGGGCCTGCCAGCCCTCGGCGCGGCAGTAGTAGTCCCCGGTGCCCAGGGCCCCGGGCTTCAGCCCGCCGGGACTGACAATGATCTCCCCGCCCAGGGAGCGGGCCACGCTCAGCTCCGGCAGCACCGGGTTGAACTGCACCCGGGTGAAGATGGCCTTGGGGCTGACCGGGCAGTTCTCCTGGCAGACGATGCAGGGCCGGTCCATGGCCCAGGGCAGACAGCGGCCGCGGTCGATGAAGGCGGTGCCCAGGCGGAGGGGCCCCTGGGCGGCGAAGGGCCCCTGGCCCAGCTTCTCCTGCACGCTGATGGGCCGGATGGCCGCGCTGGGGCAGACGTGGCCGCAGGCCACGCAGCGCAATTGGCAGCCCGAGGTGCCGATGGTCATGTTCAGCACCGGCGTCCACAGGGCCTCCAGGCCGAAGCTCAGCCCGGCCGGCTGCAGCACGCCGGTGGGGCAGACGCGCATGCACTGGCCGCAGCGCAGGCAGCGGGCCAGGAACCGGCCCTCGGCCAGGGCGCCGGGCGGCCGCACCAGGCGCGGGTCCCAATCCGGCCCCAGCAGCCCGCCCAGGCGCAAGAGCGGCGGGGCCACCAGGCCGGTGCCCAGGGCGGCCAGCACCCGCCGCCGGCTCAGGTCCGGGACCTGCTCGCCGGCGGCCGAGGGCGCGGTGCGATAATCAATCACCTGGTCCGGGCAGAGGTCCAGGCAGTTGAGGCAGAGCACGCACTCGGCCGCGTGGATCACGCCCTGGGGCCGGCAGGCGCCCTCGCAGTAGGCGTCGCAGGCGACGCAGGCCGAGCAGTCGGCCTGGGTCTTGCCCACCCGCCACAGGGAGAAGCGGCCCAGCAGCCCGAACAGGGCGCCCAGGGGGCAGACGAAGCGGCAGTAGAAACGGGGGAGCCACAGGTTCAGCAGCAGGGCGGCGATGAACACCGCGCCGATCAGGGCCGCGCCCTGGAAATAGCGCGCCTCCGGCCAGGCCAGCCGCAGCGGCGCGTCGGCCAGGGGCAGCAGCACCAGGTTCACTGAGCGGGTCAGCAGAGGTATCGGGTCCAGCAGGCCGGCCAGCAGGCTGGCCCCCAGCAGCCCGCCCCGGCCCAGCAGCAGGCTGTAGGCCAGCCACAGCGCGCCCAGGGCCCCGGCGGCCAGCCAGAAGGAGCGCCCTCCCCTGCCCCGGCGGGCGGCTCCCAGCACCAAGGCCATGAGCAGGGCCCCGGCCAGGGCCGCCGGCCATTGGCCCTGGCCCAGGCGCAGCAGCATGTCGCCCGCGGCCGCGGCCAGGAAAAAGGCCAGCAGGAAGTACTTGATCATCTGGGCCCGGCGGGGGGCGTTGCGGGCCACGCGCTCCTTGACGCCCTTGCTGCGCGAGCCCAGCCATCCCACGAACTGGTGCATGGTGCCCAAGGGGCAAAGCCAGCCGCAGAAGAAGCGGCCCAGGATCAGGGTGAGGGCCACCGTGGCCAGGCCCCAGAGCAGGCCGGCGAAGATGGTGCCGGTGGTCAGGAGGGTCAGCAGGCCGCTGAGCGGGTCCAGATCCAGGAACCAGTTCACCGGCCAGCCCCGCAGCTGCCACCAGCGCTCGCCCAGGGTGGCCGCCAGGCAGAACCATAGGAACAGGCACAGGAAGAAGACCTGGCTGATGCGGCGGACCGTGACGATGCGCATGCCTAGCCCAACTCCACCCGCACCGGCTTGAGTGAGGGTAGGTCCAGGGTGCCGACACCGGCCGCGGCGGCCAGGCCCAGGTAGGGCACTTGGTTCGGGTTGAGGCCCAGCAGCCCCACGGCCAGCGCGTCCACCGCCACTTGGTCCGTGCCCAGGATCAGGGTATCGGTGGGCCGCAGATCCTCCAGGGAGCCGCCGGTGGGGCCGTTCTTGACCAGGGAGACCACGCCGTCGGCCACCACCAGGCTGGGGGTGACCAGGCGGGCCAGCTCGGCGATGATGCCGTTGATGTCCTGGTGGAAGACGTTGCGCCGGCCGCCCAGCAGGCCGTACCAGTTTTTCATGGTGACCGAGGCCCGGGAGCGGTGGTGGTCCTTGACCGGGGCCAGGCCGATGAGCTTGTTGATCCCTTTAAGCGGGCCGTAGAGCAGGGGCCAGTCCTTGATCAGCCGGCCGCCGGCCAGGGTGGTGGGCCGGAAGGCCTCGGCGCTGGGCAGCGCCACCTGGGCCCCGGCCGTCCGGGCCGCCGGGCCGATGCCGCTGAGCGCGAAGCAGGAAGCCGGGTCGTTGATGGGGTTGTCCGTGACCACCACCCGCCTGGCCCCGGCGCTCAGGCACAGCCGCACCATCTCGGTCACCAGCTCGGGGTGGGTGGTGGCGCCCAGGGCCGGTGGGGTGGCGAAGGCCGCGTTGACCTTGAGCGCCACCTGGTCGCCGGACCGCACAAAGGCCTTGATGCCGCCCAGGGCCTCCAGACCGGCGCGCAGGGCCGGCGCCCGGTGGCCGCTCTTGACCAGGGCCAGCTTGCGGTCCTGGCCGGGCACCGCGTAGCTGGGCAGCTTGACCTGGGGTCCGGCCTCGCCGGAAGCCAGCGGCCCGCGGCCGTCATAGGCCCACCAGCCCAGGGCCCCAGCCGCGGCCAGGCCCAACCCGGCCAGGCCGGCCCGGCGCAGGAAGTCGCGGCGGTCCATCTCATCCGGGGGCAGCAGGGGGCTCATGGCTTGACCTCGCTCAGGCGGGCCCGCAGAAGCCGGGCCAGGGCCAGGGTGGCGGCCTGGTCCTCGCCGCCGCGCACCCCGGCCAGGAAAGGCCCCTGGCTGAACACCAGATCCCAGGTGCCCATGATCTCCACCAGGCGGCCGCCGGGCAGCTCTGCGGGCGGCGGCGATTCCTGGCCGCCGTTGCCCAGGAGGAACTGGACGTAGCCCTGGGCCGCGGTACGGGCCTGGGACGGGTCGGCCCGGCGGGCCAGGAAGGCCATCAGCTCCTGCGAGCCTTGGGGATAGGTTGCGATGTACACCCGGTCCAGCCCGGCCATGCCAAAGGCGTCCTTGGACAAGAGCACCACGCTGTTGGCCTGCAGCCCCTGGGGCGGGAAAAGCCCGGCCTCGGAGGCGGCGCCAGTTTTTTTGACGCCCCGGGCCTGAGCATAGGCCTGGGCCGCGTCCAACACCGCCTTTTGCAGCCCGGGAGTGGCCGCCGAGGCCACCACCTCCAGGTAGTCAGGCCCGTTGGCCAGATACACGGCGTTGCTGGTGCGGTAGGACTGCTGGGTGATCGTGAGAGCCTCCGCCCCGGAGCGGCGCTGAGAGCTGAAGACGCTGTAGGCCGCCTCGGCTGATTTCATGCGGTACAGGAACACCTCCAGCCAGGCCGCGCTCTGGCCGGCCAGGGCGTAGCGACGAGTGTGGAGGCTCTCGAAGCCTGCGGCCAGGTACAGCTCGGCCTTGCCGTCTATCTTGTCCGAGAGGTTGTCCGGCCCGAAGCTCTGGCCCGCGTCCAGGGGGCTCAGACCCGGGACGCTGAAGGCGGCCAGGGGCCCGGCCGTCTGTCCGGAGGTGGCGCCCAGGCGGCCCCATTGGGCCGGATCATATTGGAGCTGCTGCCAATAGACGCCGGCGGCTACCAAGGCCAAAACCAACAGTACCGCGGCCCCCACCAGATTCTGGCCGCGGCCGGGCTGCGCATGGGCGGGGGACATATATCCCTGGCGCGTGTGGGTGTTCGCGGCCGGGTTCGCATCCGGCCACTGGGAGGAATTGTTACCAGGAACTGGCCCCCTGTCAACGGGGGCCGGGGTTGCTCAGTCGGCCTGCGGGGGAGCGGCCGCGCCGCCTTTCTTGCGGCGGGGGCGGCGGCGGCGCTTCTTGGCCGGCGGGGCCTCGGCGGCGGCGGCCTGGCGGACCGGGCGCTCCCTGCCCTCCC
>QZKP01000049.1 GCA_003605055.1 Desulfarculus sp. | reverse complement strand
GTACGTCCAAAACCAAGGCGGTTCCTATAATCGGCTCCATGAAGACCGTCAGTTAGAGATGTTCTAAATACCCCGCTGCTTGCGGCGGGGTAGTTTATTCAAAAACAACAAAACTATTTATTATCCATATCTAAAACTATGCCAGTACCCATCTATTTGGGCTGCGCCTCCTTGAGGCTGCGCGTGGTGATAACGCCCTCGGCCATCTGCACCAGGCTCAGGCCCTGGCGCTGGGCCTCCTGCTCCAGACGGGCCCGGGCCTCGGTCTCGCCCAGGCCCAACTGTTCCATGACGATGCCCTTGGCCCGCTCAATGGCCTTGCGCTCGGCCAGGGTCTGCCGGAGCCCGGCCACCTGTCCTTCCAGGCTCCGCACACGCTGAAAGCGCTGCCAGACCAGCTCCAGGGCAGGGCCCAGCAGCTCGGGCCCCGGCGAGGCGGGCAGATAGCCGTACACGCCCTCTGCCTGGTTGAGGCAGACCCCGTTGCGCCCCGGCTCCAGCAGAACCACCACGGGCAGCACGCCCCGCCGCTGCATTTCCCGGGCCGCGGCCAGGCCGTCCATATCCCCCAGGCGGTCCTTGATCAGCGCCAGGTCCGGTTGCAGGCGAGAACGCAGCCCGCATGCCTGTTGGCCGCTGGGGCACAGGGCCAGCACCCGGTGGCCCAGGGACTCCAGAGCCTCTTGCAGGAGGCGGGCCTGCTCCGGCTGGTCGTGGACTAATAACAGGGACAATGAGATGGCTGCTGGCGGACCGCCCACGTGGTCTCTTCCCCCGGTTCCTGACGGAACCTGACCGCGTGTTATGGATAGACCTCCGGCGCCGGTGGAACCGCGCCGGTCAGGCGGCGGCCGGCCCGCAGGCCGGCCGCTCAGTAGCTAGACCGACACCACGCTTTGCACCGAAGGCACGGACTGCTTGACCACCTTCTCGATGCCCATCTTCAGGGTCATCTGGCTCATGGGGCAGCCTCCGCAGGCGCCGGTGAGCTTGACCTTCACCACGCCGTCGTCGGTGACCTCCACCAGCTCCACGTCGCCGCCGTCGCGCTGCAGGGCCGGGCGGATCTTGTCCAGGGCCTCTTTAACCTGCTCTTTCAAAGCATCTTCTCCTCAGGTGGTTCATGCCTTTCTTAAAGGTTAACACGCGCATCCTGCCCCGCCAACCTACTCCAGGCCCTGACCCGTGAGTCTCTTGAGGGCCTCCAGGTAGCGGGCCCGGGTGCCCTCTATCAGCTCGGCGGGCAGCCGGGGGGCTGGCGGCTTCTTGTTAAAGCCGATGTCCTCCAGATAGTCGCGCACGAACTGCTTGTCATAGCTGGCCTGGGGCCGGCCCGTGGCGTACTGGTCCGCGGGCCAGAAGCGGCTGGAGTCCGGGGTGAGCACCTCGTCTATGAGCAGCAGATCGCCGGCCAGCAGGCCGAACTCGAACTTGGTGTCCGCGATGATGATGCCCGCCTCCGCGGCCAGATCCTGGGCCCGGGAGTAGATGGCCAGGGACCGCTTGGCCACCTCCTGGGCCAGGTCCTTGCCCAGGAGCTTCTCGGCCTGGGCCAGGTTGATGTTGATGTCGTGCTGGCCCAGCTCGGCCTTGGTGCTGGGGGTGAACAGGGGTCGGGGCAGTTTCTCGCTCTCCTGGAGGCCCGTGGGCAGGTCATAGCCGCAGAGCTTCCCCGTCTCCTGGTAGTCCTTCCAGCCCGAGCCCGCCAGATAGCCCCGCACGATGGCCTCGATGGGCAGGGGCTTGGCCTTCTTGACCAGCATGGAACGGCCGGCCAGCACCTCGGCAAAGGGGTGCAGACCGGCGGGGAACTCCTCCACCTTGAAGGCCACCAGGTGGTTGGGGGTCAGGTCGGCCATCTGCTTGAACCAGTAGAGCGATATCTGGGTCAGGACCTTGCCCTTGTCCGGGATGGGATCGGGCAGCACCACATCAAAGGCGCTGAGGCGGTCAGTGGCCACGATGAGCAAATGCTGGCCCAGGTCATAGATGTCGCGCACCTTGCCCCGGCCCAGCAGGGGCACTCCTTGTAGATTGGTCTCCAGCACGGGCTTGCCGCTCATGTCTCCTCCCCAGGGGCTGGGTTCGTTTTTGTGTTCCGTTGTCGTTGACTAGGCAATGGCAGGGGTTGTATGTTTCTGCCATCGCTTAAACCTAGCACAAAGCTTTATGAGGAGAAAGCCAGATGCTCCAAAAAGTAACCGTAATCGGAGCCGGCAACGTGGGCGCCACCTGCGCCCAGCGGGCCGCCGAAAAGGAGTTGGCCGACGTAGTGCTGGTGGACGTGGTCCCGGACATGCCCCTGGGCAAGGCCCTGGACCTGTGCGAGGCCGCGCCGGTGGAAAAGCACGACGCCCGGATCACCGGCGCCAATGACTACGGCCCCAGCAAGGATTCGGACGTCATCATTGTCACCGCCGGCATCGCCCGCAAGCCGGGCATGAGCCGCGACGACCTGATCAAGACCAACGCCGGCATCGTCAACACCGTGGTCAAGGAGGCGGCCAAGCTTTCTCCCCAGGCGGTGATCATCGTGGTGAGCAACCCCCTGGACGCCATGTGCCACGTGGCGCTCAAGGCCTCGGGCTTCCCCAGCCAGCGGGTCATCGGCATGGCCGGCGTGCTGGACTCGGCCCGCTTCCGTTTTTTCATCGCCGAGGCCCTGAACGTGTCCGTGGAGAACACCCACGCCTTTGTGCTGGGCGGCCACGGCGACACCATGGTGCCCCTGCCCCGCTTCTCCACCGTGGCCGGCATCCCCATCACCGAGCTGCTGCCGCCGGACCAGATTCAGGCCCTGTGCCAGCGCACGGCCCAGGGCGGGGCCGAGATCGTGGGGCTCTTAAAGACCGGCAGCGCCTACTACGCACCGGCCTCCTCGGCCGTGGAGATGGCCGAGGCCATACTCAAGGATAAGAAGAAAATCCTGCCCTGCGCCGTGTACCTCAGCGGCCAGTACGGGTACCAGGACCTCTACATCGGCGTGCCGGTGAAGCTGGGCAAGGGCGGCGCCGAGGAGGTGATCCAGATCAAGCTCACCGCCGCGGAAAAGACGGCCCTGGACAAGAGCGCCGATGCCGTGCGCGGCCTGGTGAAGGTCCTGGGCGATCTGGGCTTCTAAACCCGGCCGGCTTTAGACAAAGCAAAGGGGCCCCCCGCGGGGCCCCTTGTTTTGTATGCCGCGCCGTGCGCCTAGAACGGGATGTCGTCGTCCGTGCTGGGCGGACCGCCGAGGTCCTCGCCTCCGCCGCCCTGCCCGCCGCCGGCCTGGCCACCGCCGCCCTGGCCGCCCAGGAACTGGATGTCCCGGGCCACGATCTCGGTCATGTAGCGCTTCTCGCCGTTCTGGCCTTCCCAGGAGCGGGTGCGGATGCTGCCCTCCACGTAAACCTGGCGGCCCTTGGACAGGTACTGGGCCGCGATCTCCCCCAGCTTGGACCAGGCCACCACCCGGTGCCACTCGGTGCGCTCCTGCTGGTTGCCCTCCCGGTCCTTGAAGGACTCGCTGGTGGCCAGACGCAAAGTGCACACCGGCGTGCCGCTTGGGGTATACTTCAGTTCCGGGTCGGCGCCCAGGTTGCCGATGAGGATAACCTTGTTAATGCCGCGGGCCATGCCAAAACTCCTTTTTCTTTAAAGAGTGCAAACTCTAACACACCGCCGCGCAGGCCCGCAAGCCGCGGCGCAGGGAGAGCAAACACCGTCGTGTGGCTGCCCTTCAGAGTGCTCTGGTCCGCTTGGAGCCTGGCCTGGCTGGGCATCATCACCCTGCCCCTGTGCCTGGTGGTGCTTGTGGCCTGGCTGGCAGGGGTGAGCGACCACGGGTTGCAGTGGGCCCCGCGCCTGTGGGCGAGCCTGCTCATGGCGGGCATCGGCTGCCGGGTGAGCGCCAGCGGACTGGAGAACCTGGAGCCGGGGGCCACCTACGTCTTCGCGGGCAACCACTCCTCGGCCCTGGACATCCCGGCCCTGCAGACGGTCCTGCCCAGCAACTTCCGCTGGGTGGCCAAGCAGGAGCTGTTCCGCATCCCGGTGTTCGGCCAGGCCCTCAAGGCGGTGGGCGACATACCCCTTGACCGCTCGGCCGGCCGCCAGGCCCTGCAGAGCCTTATCGAGGCCTCCCGCCGGGTGGAGCGCGATGCCAGCGTGGTCATCTTCCCCGAGGGCACCCGCTCCGACGATGGCGAGTTGCTGCCCTTCAAAAGCGGCAGCTTTTTGCTGGCCATCAAATCCGGCCGGCCGGTGGTGCCCTTCTGGCTGCAGGGCGCCCATCAAGCCCTGGTCAACGACAGCCTCCTGCTCGACCCCGGCCCCATCCAGGTTATCTGCGGCCAGCCCATTGTGGTGGAGGGCCTAAGCAACGGCGACCGTGACCAGCTCTCGGAATTGGTGCGCCAGCGCATCCTGGAGCTGCGCCCGGGGGCCGGCGCCCCAGCCCCGGTTGACACCGCTGATAAGCCGGCTTAGAGTTAATCGCGTCCCGCCCCCTATGGCGGGCTATATCTAACTAGCCGATCTGCCGGGAGATAAGCCTTTGGCCCCCCGCCCGAGCATCCGCAGGGCCCCCTCTGTCCCCGCCGGTGATTGGCGCCGGGACTGGGGCTGGCGCGCAGGCGCCCTGGGGCTGGTTTTGCTGTCCCTGCTCCTGGCCCTGGCCCTGGTTGGCTTCCACCCCGGCGACCCCACCCCCGCCAGCGAGGCCGCCAGGCCGGTGCGCAACCATCTGGGCCTGGCCGGGGCCTTGGCGGCGGCCGTGTCCTACGACCTGTTCGGCCTGGGGGCTTGGTGGCTGGTGCTCCTGCCCGCGGTGGCCGCCTGGCTGCTCTGGCAGGGCCGCGGCGGCGGCCGCATGCTGCCTTTCTGGGCGGCCGGGCTCTGGGCGCTGGTGGCCGGCGCGGCGGTGTTGGGCGCGGTCGGCGGCGTAGCGAAAATCGCCGGGGCCTCTCTGCCCTGGGGCGGGCAGGCCGGGCTGGCCATGGCCCAGGGCCTGGCCAACGCCGGTCTCTGGGCGGCGTGGATATTTCCCCTGGCCGCGCTGCTGGCCGGGTTGGCCGGCCTGGGCTGGTCCTGCTGGCCCGTCCTGGGCCCGCTGCTACGCGCCCCGCGCCTGGCTTCCACGCTTCGCGACGCCAGGTTCGAGCCCCAGGCCGAGGCCGAGCCGGTGCTGCTCCGGCCCGAGCCGGCCCTGGACCTGACCGCGCCGGTCCCGGCCGCAGCCGAGGCGGGCCCGCGCATCAAGCCCCGCCTGCCCAGGCCGGAGACCGTTCGCGGACGCGCTTCGGCCAGCGGCTCGCGGGCCCGGGGCCGCTTTCGCCTGCCGCCCCTGGACCTGCTGGAGCCCGGGTCCGGACCCCTGGCCCCGGAGCGGGCCGAGGCCCTGCGCCAGATCTCCCGCCTGGTGGAGGAGAAGCTGGCCGACTTCGGGGTGCAGGGCAAGGTCAAGGAGGTGGCTCCGGGGCCGGTGGTCACCCGCTACGAGTTCAAGCCCGCGCCCGGGGTGAAGATCAGCAAGGTGGCCGGCCTGGCCGACGACCTGGCCATGGTGCTCAAGGCCCGCTCCATCCGCATCGTGGCGCCCATTCCCGGCAAGGCGGTGATCGGCATCGAGATACCCAACCCCCAGCGGGAGATAGTGGCGCTGCGGGAGCTGCTCTCCTCCACGGTGTACCAGCAGGCCAAGGGCCGCCTGGCCGTGGCCCTGGGCAAGGACATCCTGGGCCAGCCCGTGGTGGAGGACCTCACGCGCACGCCGCACTTGCTCATCGCCGGGGCCACCGGCTCGGGCAAGAGCGTGTTCATCAACTGCCTGGCCCTGTCCATCCTTTACAACGCCACGCCCGACCAGGTGCGCATCCTGATGGTGGACCCCAAGCGCATCGAGCTGTCGGCCTACGCGGACATTCCCCACTTGCTCTACCCCATCATCACCAGCCCCAAGGAGGCCACCGCCGGCCTGCGCTGGGCGGTGCGCGAGATGGAGCGGCGCTACGAGCTGCTGGCCAGCCTGGGGGTCAAAAATATCGATTCCTTTAACCAGCGCCTGGCCAAGTCCGGCCCCATCCCCGTGCCGGACGCGGAACCCGGAGAGGATCCGCAGTTCCTGGAGCCCCTGCCCTACGTGCTCCTGTTCATAGACGAGCTGGCCGATTTGATGATGGTCTCCTCCAAAGAGGTGGAGGCCATGATCACCCGCCTGGCCCAGATGGCCCGCGCGGCCGGCATTCACCTGGTGCTGGCCACCCAGCGCCCCAGCGTGGACGTGATCACCGGCCTGATCAAGGCCAACTTCCCGGCCCGCATCTCCTTCAAGGTGGCCTCGCGGGTGGACAGCCGCACCATCCTGGACCAGCAGGGCGCCGAGCACCTGCTGGGCGACGGCGACATGCTCTTCGTGCCTCCGGACAGCACCGGCCTGACCCGCCTGCACGGGGCCTACGTCTCCGAGGAGGAGATCGCCCGGGTGACCGACTTCTGGCGGGGGCAGGCCCGGCCCGAGTACGACGAGAGCATCGTGGCCGCCGCGGCCGAGGGCGAGGAGGGCGAGTTGGGCCTGGAGGCCGACGAGCTCTACCCCGAGGCGGTGCGCCTGGTCATGGAGACCGGACAGGCCTCCATCAGCTACGTGCAGCGCCGGCTCAAGGTGGGCTACAACCGGGCAGCCAACATGATCGAGCAGATGGAGCGCGACGGCATCGTGGGCCCCAGCGACGGCAGCAAGCCGCGCCAAGTGCTGATCCGGGAGTAATTCAAGCTTTTCTAGGGAACGGCGAGCGGACAAAAAGGCCCCCGCGGTGGGCGGCGGCCTTGCAGGCCTTGTTAGGCGGGGCTAAGATCATCCTGACATTCGTGGAGCTGCCCCGGTCTTGGTGGCCGGCCCGCAGCCTGATCCGCGAAAGGCCTTTGGGAATGACAATGAGACCTTCTGCTTTTTTTACTTGCCTCTTCTGCGCGGCGGTCATCGCGGCCGGCGCCCTTTTTCTGGCCGCCCCTCCAGCCAGGGCCGCCGCGGACCCGGCCGCCCTGGCCCAGCGCATCCAGGCCCGTTACCGCCAGGTGAGCAGCCTGTCCGCGGACTACACCCGCACCAGCGAGTTCGTGGCCCTGGCCGGCCAGTCCGGCCGCCAGATCAAGGGCAGCGGCCGCCTGCTCTGGGCCCGGCCCCTGCGCCTGCGCCTGGATCAGGACCAGCCCCGCCCGGAGACGATCCTGTCCGCGGACCGCCGGGTCTGGTGGCTGCGGGCTGACCAGCGGCGGGCCGACCTGTATCCCCTGGACCAGTTCACCAGCGGGCTCACCTCCCTGTTGCAGGCCCTGGGCGGCCTGGGCGACCTGGCGCGGGAGTTCAGCGTGAGCGCGCCGGACGCGGGCCAGGCCTCGGGCGGTCCCCAGGGCGCCCTGAGCCTGTTGCTCACCCCCCGCCAGCGCCGGGCCGATCTGCAGAACCTGGTGCTGTGGTTCCATCCGGACAGCCTCTTGCTGCAAGGGTTCAAAATCATCAACCTGGTGGGCGACGTGACCCTCTACCGCTTCAGCAACCTCAAGGCCAACGTGGCGGCGCCGGAGGGGCGGTTCAGCTTCACTCCGCCGCCGGACTGGCGGGTGGTGGACCACCGGCCCACCCGGCCCGAGGACGCGGCCCACGACCGATGAATGGCGGCCCGCAGAGCGTGCTGGTCCTGGGCGGGGCCAAGAGCGGCAAGAGCGCCTATGCCCAGGCCCTGGCCCAGTCCTGGGGCGGGCGCCTGGTGTACGTGGCCACGGGCCAGGCCGGCGACGAAGAGATGGCCCAGCGCATCGCCCGCCATCAGGCCCGGCGCGGCCCGGCCTGGCAAACCCTGGAGGAGCCCCTGGCCCTGGAGCAGGCCCTGCGAGGGGCCGACGGCCCAGGCGCGGTGCTGCTGGTGGACTGCCTGACCCTGTGGCTGAGCAACCTCATGCTCGCTTCCGGCCTGGACGACGCGGCCCTGCAAGAGCGCTTCGCAGCCCTGTGCGGCCAGCTCCCGTCACTCAAAGCCCGCACCATCCTGGTGGCCAACGAGGTGGGCCTGGGCATCGTGCCGGAAAACGCCCTGGCCCGGCGCTTCCGCGACCAAGCCGGCTCGCTGAATCAACAACTGGCCGTGGCCTGTGATCGGGTGGTCCTAATCACGGCCGGCCTGCCCCTGGCCCTCAAGGGCCCCCTGCCCCTTCTCAGCTAGCGGAGAGAGACAACGTGGAACGAGTGCAAGGCATCATCAAGCGCATACGGCCCGTGGACCCGGCCGTGGGCCAGCAGGCCCAGGCCCATCTGGATGACCTGACCAAGCCCCAGGGCTCCCTGGGCCGCCTGGAGGAGCTGGCCCGCAGCCTGGCCGTGATGCGGGGCGGCGCCCGGCTCAGCCAGCCCAGGGCCGCGGTGGCCGTGTTCGCCGCCGACCACGGCATCACCCGGGCCGGGGTGAGCCTGTACCCGGCCGAGGTCACCCCCCAGATGGTCCTGAACTTCTTGGGCGGCGGCGCGGGCATCAACGCGCTGGCTCGCCAGGCCGGGGCCGAGGTGCGGGTGGTGGACGTGGGTGTGAACTACGACTTCGGCCAGGCGCCTGGGCTGATCCAGGCCAAGGTGGCCAAGGGCACGGCCAACTTCGCCCTGGAGCCGGCCATGACCCGGGAACAGACCCTGGCGGCCATCATGGTGGGAGCCAAGCTGGCTGCGGACCTGATTGCCGAGGGCTTTGACCTGCTCATCCCCGGGGACATGGGCATCGGCAACACCACCCCCTGCGCGGCCCTGACCGCGGTGCTCTGCGGCCGGCCCGTGGCCGAGGTCACCGGCCGGGGCACGGGCCTGGACGACCAGGGCCTGGCGGCCAAGGTCAAGACCATTGAGCAGGCCCTGGCCCTGCACCGGCCGTCGGCCGACGACCCCCTGGAGGCCCTGCGCCTGGTGGGCGGGCTGGAGGTCGCGGCCATCGCCGGCTACGTCCTGCAGGCTGCGGCCTCGCGGGTGCCGGTGATCCTAGACGGCTTCATCGCCACCTCCGGGGCCCTGGTGGCCGCCGGTCTCTGTCCCTTGGTGAAGCAGTATCTCCTGGCCGGGCACTGCTCGGTGGAGATCGGCCACCGGGCGCAACTGGACAAGCTGGGGCTGGCGCCCATCCTGGACCTGAACCTGCGTCTGGGCGAGGGCACCGGCGCGGCCCTGGCCCTGCTGGTGGTGCGGGCCGCGGTGGCGATCTACAACGAGATGGCCACCTTCGCCTCGGCCGGGGTCAGCGAACACAAGGAATAGGCCTTTTATGACCGGCTTCCTCTTGGCCTTGCAGTTCTTGACCGTGGCCACCCTGCGGCCCGGGCTGCGCGCCGAGCCTGGGGACATGGCCCGCTCCCGGGCCTGGTACGGGGTGGTGGGCGGCTTGCTGGGCGGGGCACTGGCCCTGGCGGCCTGGCTGCTGGGCCAGTGGCTGCCGCCTCTGGCCCTGGCCGGCGCCTTGGTGCTGCTCTGGGGCGGGCTGAGCCGCTTTTTGCACATGGACGGAGTGGCCGACACCGCCGACGCCCTGGTGCACACCACCAGCCGCGAGCGGGCCCTGGAGATCATGAAGGACACCCGCCTGGGCAGCTTCGGGGTCTGCGCGGTGGTCTGCCTGCTGCTGGTCAAGTTCGGGGCCCTGGCCTCCCTGCGCGGCCCCGCGCTCCTGGGGGCCCTGCTGGCCGCGCCGGCCCTGGCCCGGGCCCTGGCCGCGGTCCTGGCCGGGCTCCTGCCCCCAGCACGGCCCGGCCAGGGCTTGGGGGCCGCGGTGGCCCAGCAGCAGGCCGGCTGGCCGGACCTGGCCGCCGGGGCCAGCGCCCTGGCCCTGGCCCTCTTGGCCGCCGGCCTGGGGGGGGCGGCCGCGGCCCTGGCCGTGCTGCTGTTGGGCCTGTTGCTGGGCTGGTGGTATCTGCGCCGCATCGGCGGGGTGACCGGCGACACCCTGGGCGCGGCCCTGGAGGCGGCCGAGGCCCTGGCCCTGCTGGTCCTGGCCGCGGGCGCCGGGTGAAAAATCTTGCCTGCCTGGCGGCCCTGTGTTATGCACTCTGCTTGAACCGTTAACGATTCCTGGCGCCGCCCTTTGCGCGCGCTGGAGAGGTTGTATACACCCAAGGAGCCTGAGATGAGCTTGGCCCAGGAATTAGCCCCCAATGCTTTGCCCGAAGACATCACCCCGGAGATGATCTCCCAGATTGACGAGATTTGCGCCAAATACCGCGGCCAACCCGGCTCCCTGATCCCGGTCTTGCAGGCCTGCCAGGGGGTAGTGGGCTATCTGCCGGTGCCGGTGCAGGAGCACATCGCGGCCAAGCTGGGGATGCCTGGCCACGAGGTGTTCGGGGTTACCACCTTTTACAGCTTCTTCTCCATGAAACCCCGCGGCCGCCACACCATCCGGGTGTGCATGGGCACCGCCTGTTACGTGCGCGGCGGCAAGGAGGCCCTGGACCGCCTGCAGCGGCACCTGGGCGTCCCGGTGGACACCACCACCGAGGACCGGCGCTTCACCTTGGAGCAGGTGCGCTGCCTGGGCGCCTGCGGCGTGGCCCCGGTGATGGTGGTGGACGCGGATACCCACCGCAAGGTCATGGCCGACGCGGTGGTGGACCTGGTGGAAAAATACGAGTAGGCGTCCCTTGCATAAGACCCGCCGTCATTGCCACGATCCCGGGTCCGCTCCTCAAACGCGGCGGCCCTTTCTTGCCGCCAGCGGCCGCTGTTTGCCGTGAGATGACATGGGCCTGACCCTCCACCAGATCGTTGGGCACCTGGAGGCCGAGGTGCTGGCCTATCCCGAGGGGTTGGACCGCGTCGTGACTCACGCCCAGGGCAGCGACCTGATGAGCGATGTGCTGGCCTTCTCCCACCCCAATTGTCTGTTGATCACCGGCCTGGCCAATCACCAGGTGATCCGCACCGCCGAGGTGGCCGGCCTGCTGGGGGTGGTGGTGGTGCGCAGCAAGCGTCCGGCCGAGGCGGTGATTCTCCTGGCCCAGGAGTGCGAGGTGCCCCTGTTGAGCACCCGCCTGGGCATGTTCGACGCCTGCGGCACCCTGTTCACGCACGGCATCCGCGGGATGTCGGACCTGGCCCGGCCCAGCCACAAATGACCTCCCCCAACCATGGCCCGCAGGACCTGCTGCAACTGGTGCAGACCTTTATCATCAAGGGCGATGACTTCGCCGCGGCGGGCTCGGTGTCCCTGGCCATCAAGAAGCTGCTCAAGGAGGTGGGGTTCCCCCCCGAGGCCCTGCGCCGGGTGGCCATCACCGCTTTCGAGGCCGAGATGAACGTGGTGATGTACGGCGGCGGCGGCGAGGTGAGCCTCTTCCTGGCCCCGGGCACCGCGCGCCTGGTCATCAAGGACCACGGCCCCGGCATCCCGGACCTGGACCTGGCCATGCAAGAGGGCTGGTCCACGGCCACCGCCGCCATGCGCGAGATGGGCTTTGGCGCGGGCATGGGCCTGCCCAACATACGCAAGAACTCCAGCCGCTTCCATGTTGACACCGCCCTCGGGCAAGGCACCACCCTGACCGCCGACATAGATATCTGATATAGTTGAGACATAAGACCCGCCTCTGGCAGGGGCGCCTCCAGGCTCCCCGGAGGGTGGCTGATGGCCGACCCAGGATCAGAATCGATTCAACCGGCCAGGCACTACAGCATCGACCCCCAGGCCTGTATAGGCTGCGTGCTGTGCATGAAGGCCTGTCCAGTCAAGGCCATCCGCGTGCAGCAGAGGCTGGCCCAGATCCGGGAAGACATCTGCGTGGATTGCGGCATGTGCTACCGGGTCTGTCCCCATGATGCGGTGCGGGTGGCCTCCACCAGCCTGGAGGAGGCGTTGCGCTCCCCCTACTCCGTGGCCATCGCCCACCCGGCTCTGTTCAGCCAGTTCGGATACGACGTCACCCCCAACCAGGTGCTTCTGGCCCTCAAGCGCATCGGTTTTACCGACGTGATAGACCTGAGCTGGGTCTGCGAGATGAGTTCGGTGGCCATTGCGGACTATCTGCTCAGCCACCCCGAGATCACCCCCGGCATCAGCGCCTCCTGCCCGGTGGTGCTGCGGCTCATCGCCCAGCACTTCCCCAGCTTGCTGCCCAACGTGGTGCCGGTGCTGCCCTCGCGCCTGTTGGCGGCCAAGACCCTTAAGACCCGTCTGGCCGACCGCTACGGTTGGCGCCAGGATGACCTGGGCGTGTTTTTGATCAGCCCCTGCCCAGCCAAGATGATAGCCCCCCAGGACCCCATTAACATTGCCAATCCCTACCTGGACGGGGTGATATGCTTCCCGGAGGTGTACGGCGCCCTGTTCAAGGAGATCAGGACCCTGGAGGAGGACCAGACCATCTTCAAGAGTTCTGGCTGCGGCCTGGCCTGGGGGGCCAGCGGCGGCCAGGCCGAGGCGGTGCAGGTGGCCGGCCACACCCTGGCCGTGGCCGGCTTCAGCGAGGTGATGGGCATCCTGGAGGTGCTGGAGGCCGGCCGCCTGACCGAGCTGAAGTTCGTGGAGGCCCGGGTCTGCCTGGACGGCAGTCTGGGCGGCCCCCTGACCGTGGAGAACCGCTACCGAGCCCGGAGCGTGCTGGCGCGTATAATCAAGCGGCACGGCACCCAGAGCCGGGTGGACCGGTCGCGCCTGCGCGGAATGATTGACCAGGGCGCCTTTGCCTGGGAATATAAGATTCAGCCCGCGCCAACGCCGCCCCTGGCCGAGGAGCCGGCCGAGGCCATAAACCGGCTGCAGGCCATCCGGAACCTGTGCGGGCGGCTGCCCATGAGCGAGTGCGGGGTCTGCGGCGCGCCGGACTGCGCCACCTTCGCCGAGGACGTGGTGCTGGGCCGGACCCCGCGGGACAGATGCCCCTTTCTGGGAGCAAACAAGGAGCCCAAGGATGAACAAGCGGAAGGTCGCGTCATGACCGTCAAGGAATTGGTCAAGGAGCTGGGGCTCACGGTGGCCGCGGGCCAAAAGGGGCTGGAGCGGGAGGTGCGGGGCGGCTACACCTCGGACCTGCTCTCGGACGTGATGGCTCACGCCGGCGCCGGCGCGGTGTGGATCACCATCCAGGCCCACCAGAACGTGGTGGCCGTGGCCGTGCTCAAGGAGCTGGCCGCGGTGATCCTGGCCGGCGGACGCCAGCCCGAGGCCGAGGCCGTGGCCAAGGCGGAAGAGGAGGGCGTGCCGCTGCTGGCCTCGGCCGAGGACGCCTTCACCCTGGCCGGCAAGCTCTACGGCCTGCGGGTCTTCCCCAGCAAGTAAACGTGCCCCTTTTCAAGGCCGACCTGCACCTGCACACCTGTCTGAGCCCCTGCGGCGGCTTTGACGTCACCCCGGCCGCGGTGGTGGCCCGGGCCGCCCAGTTGGGCCTGGACATCATCGCCATCTGCGACCACAACAGCGTGGAGAACCTGCCCGCGGCCCTGGTGGCCGCCCGCCGCCTGGGCGCGGCCGCGCCCCTGGTGCTGCCCGGCCTGGAGGTCACCAGCGCCGAGGAGGCGCACCTAGTGGCCCTGTTCGGCGGCCTCACCCAGGCGCTCACCTTCCAGGGCATGGTCTACGACCACCTGCAGCCCGGCCAGAACAACCCGGACGTGTTCGGCATGCAGATCGTGGCCAACGCCGACGACGAGGTCGAGGAGTTCAACCCTCGCCTTTTGATCGGGGCCACGGACCTGGGCGCGGCCGAGCTGGTGGAGCGCATCCACTCCCTGGAGGGCCTGGCCGTGGCCGCCCACCTGGACCGGCCGGCTTACAGCCTGGTGGGGCAGTTGGGCCTGATTCCGCCGGAGCTGACGCTGGACGGCGCGGAGATATCCGCGCGCCAGGACCCGGCCCAGGCCCAAAAGTGGCTGGCCGGCCGGGAGCTGGCGGTGTTAACCTCCTCGGACGCCCACGAGCTGGACCGGGTGGGCGCGGTCTGGAGCGAGTTGGAGCTGGCATCGGCCAGCCTGGCCGAGATCGGCCTGGCCCTCAAGGGCCGGGAGGGCCGCCGGGTGGCGGGCTGGGGCCGGCGCAATCAGGAGGCCTAGCTTGCTGGAGCTGTCGCTGCACATCCTGGACATCGTGGAGAACTCCCTGGCCGCCGGGGCCAAACTGGTGACTATCGAGATCAGCGAGGAGTCGGAGCGCGACCGCCTGAGCGTTACCATCAGCGACGATGGCCAGGGCATGGACCCGGCCGCCGCGGCCCGGGCCACGGACCCCTTTGTCACCAGCCGCACCACCCGGCGGGTGGGGCTGGGCCTGAGCCTCTGGCAGACCCACGTCCGGGCCTGGGGGGGCGACCTGGCTCTGGAGAGCCGGCCGGGCCAAGGCACCACGGTCCGGGCCTGGTTCCGCCTGAGCCACATAGACCGCCAGCCCCTGGGCGACTGGCCCCGCACCCTGGCCGGCCTGATCATGACCCGGCCCGAGGTGGATTTCCTCTACCGGCACCGGGTGGACGGAGACGAGTTCGAGCTGGACACCCGCCAAATCAAGGCCGAGTTGGGCCTGGACAACCTGGCCAGCCCCCAGGTGGCCTCCTTTCTGACCGAGCAGATCGCCCAGGCGCTCAGGGTCCTGGGCTCCACCGCCTAGGTGTAGTTGCTAAATAGGTTGTTCACCCGGTTCCTGTCCTAGAGGCTGGAGATTGACAATATCCCATCTCAGGCAGGAGCTCCGCATGAACAACCCCCAT
>QZKP01000044.1 GCA_003605055.1 Desulfarculus sp. | reverse complement strand
CAAGTATCACCTCAAGGACAAGGACCCGGCCGAACTGGAGCGCCTGGCCATCGAGTGCTTCCACAGCCGCATACGGCCGCGCATCAGCCCGGCCGGCCGCGTGGTGGTGGAGCGCCACCGCCGCCTGGGCCATTTGGTGGTGCTGTTGACCGGCTCCCTGGAACCCCTAGCCCAGCAGCTTCAGGAAGAATTGGGCGCGGACCTGGTGCTGGCCTCCCGCCTGGAGGTCAAGGGCGGGGCCCTGTCCGGCGCCCTGAGCAACCAGCGGCCCTACGGCGCGGAAAAGGCCCGCCTGGTGCTTGAGCTGGCCCGCTCCCACGGCCTTGACCTGCAGCACTCCTATGCCTACGGCGACCACCACTCTGACTACAAGCTGCTTTCCGCCGTGGGCCATCCCCGCGCGGTCAACCCCGACCCCCGCCTGCGCCTGCGGGCCCGGCAGCAGGGCTGGCCCATCCTGTACTTCTAGCCCTGTCCGCTAACCAGCCTTGGTCCCAGCTTGCAGCGTGGAAATCAGTTTGAAAAAAAGGCGTGGCTCGCTCCTGCCCTAGGGTCAGGTTCCAATTACCACCCGGCGACGCTGAAACAGGGGCCGCCTTCTTCCATATTTGCCCTGCGCCTATTACCTGCCGATTTTTATTCTTCACTACCCTCTCCTGATTTTTCCTTCTTCATTAACCAACCGGCATGAACTTCGCCGCGCCGGCAAAGACATTGCCGTTGAAGCGTGACGCAGGCTTATAGCACCATCCCATCCCGTCCCCTTCATGGCGTTTGCGCCCATCCCGAGCCTGGGCTATATTGGCCGGAGCGCATCGTGCAAGGAGACGGGCCCATGGAAGCTCCCGGCAGCATGAGCCAATTCATAGAGGCTTTGGAGGGCCGCGGCTGGCTGCGGCGCATCTCCGATGAGGTGGACCCCTGCCTGGAGGTGACCGCCCTGGCCGAGCCGCTTATGAAGGCCGGCGGGCCGGCGCTGTTGTTCGAGCGGGTCAAGGGCGCGGCCTGCCCCCTGGCCATCAACCTCTTCGGCTCCCGCGAGCGCATGGCCTTGGCCCTGGGCGTGGAAGACCTGGAGAAGATACCGGCCCGGCTGCGCGGGCTCATGGAGCTGGAGCTACCCCAGGGCCTGTGGGCCAAGCTCCTGACCGTGCTGCCCAAGCTCAAGGAACTGCGGGCCTTCGGCCCCCAGCGGGTCAAGAGCGCGCCCTGCCAGGAGGTGGTGCTCAGCGGCGAGAAGGCCTCCCTGGACCTGTTGCCCATCCTCACCTGCTGGCCGGGCGACGCCGGCCCCTTCATCACCCTGCCCCAGGTCATCACCGCCGACCCCCAGACCGGCCGTCAGAACGTGGGCATGTACCGTTTGCAGCGCTTCGACGCCCATACCACGGGCATGCACTGGCACCGGCACAAGGGCGGGGCCGCCCACTTCCGCCGGGCCCAGGAGATGGGGGTCAAGCTGCCGGTGGCTGTGGCGCTGGGCGGACCGCCGGCCGCGGTCTACGCCGCCAGCGCGCCCCTGCCCGAGGTGCTGGAGGAGTTCATGTTCAGCGGCTTCTTGATGCGCCGGCCCCTGGAGGTGGTCCAGGCCGTGAGCAGCGAGCTGCTGGTGCCGGCCGCGGCCGAGGTGGTCTTGGAGGGCTACGTGGACCCGGCCGAGCCCCTGCGCATTGAGGGCCCCTTCGGCGACCACACCGGCTACTACTCCCTGGCCGACGACTTCCCCGCGTTCCACCTGACCCACATCACCCACCGCCGCAAGTTCCTCTATCCCACCACCGTGGTGGGCGTGCCGCCCATGGAGGACTATTACCTGGGCCTGGCCACTGAGCGCCTGTTCCTGCCCCTGCTGCAGGCCGTGCTGCCCGAGGTGAAGGACTACCACATGCCGGCCGAGGGCGTGTTCCACAACTTGGTTTTCGTGGCCATCAAGAAAGACTACCCCGGCCAGGCCTTCAAGGTGATGAACGCCCTCTGGGGCACGGGCCAGATGATGTTCGCCAAGGTGATCGTGGTGGTGGACCAGGACGTGGATGTGCAGGACGCCCCGCGGGCCTGGTGGGAGGCCCTGAACCATATAGACCCTCAGCGGGACGTATTGTTTTCCAAGGGCCCGGCCGACGAGCTGGACCACGCCGCCCAGCAGCCGGTCCTGCACAGCAAGATGGGCATTGACGGCACCCGCAAGCTGCCCGGCGAGGGCTTCACCCGGCCCTGGCCGCCGCGCATAGAGATGACCCCGGCGGTGCAGGAGGCGGCCCTGGAGCGGTTGCGGGCCTGGGGCCTGCTGAAGTAATTCAAACGTACGAACAACCGGACGAGGTAATCGGTGAACGCATAGTGAAAGGCCGCGACCACGAAATACGCCTGATAAGAAAAGCCAACCGCGCGAGTGCAATGGGTCGCCTTATGCTGGGCGAATTCAATGATTGGCAAGAATTTCTTGCTGCCGATGTCTTAGACCTCCAGGGTTTGCCGAGAAAAAAGCTCAAATCAGGCAAACACGATATCCAAAAAAGACTATCGGGAGAAATTCAGTCTTTTTGTAAAAATAATTTTACAAATATGACCGTAAATAAGCTGGAGAACTTATACAATGAAGTCAAGAAGGAAAGAGGACTGGAAATTCCTTTACCTGACTTCGAAAGAAAATACAGTAAATTTAATACCTCGGTATTGAAAGATATCCCGCCTTACTCTACTGCCTCCATCTCTCTTTGGGGACTGAAATTCCGCTATCCTGAACACTTCATTTCCAGCGACTTAAGGCAATCCCTCATGCTAGCTATCGAAGCCAGGGAAAAACTAAATGGATTCAACAAGGATAGGCACAAAAAACTAGTTAATAATCAGAAAACTATTAAAGAACTCATACAACAAGAAGATTTTGCCAACAGGTCATCTATTCTTTCATGCTTTAACTTGTTGGAATCCTATCTAAACGGTCTTGCTTGGATATTTGCACGTGACAAAGAAAAGATGACTAAGCTATCAAACAACAAACGAGGACTAATAGAAGATAATGGCAGAGTTAAATTTAGAGACAAGCTTATAAAATACCCAGAGATTATTACTGGACATAATTTGTGGCGAGAGGAAGATGAACCACCGGCTTTATTACTTTTATGTTTCAAAAAATTCAGAGATTCAATTGTGCACCCATCTCCCTTCCTTGCTCCGGAGCGTTTCGGAGGGCACGACAAGTTGCAGATTTTTTACAGTGCAAACATTGGGGTGTCGATGGTTATCTCACAACAAGTCGTTGACATAATTGGTCATATACATCGACATGTTAACGGTTCCGATAAAGCTAGGCCTGCTTGGCTTGACGAGTTAGCGAAACTGCTTGAACAATACGAGATTAATTATGAGTAGTCTTTTTTTCATGAACTCCGATGCGGCATATCGGATGATTTACCCGAAAGTAGGTATTTCGTAGTCTGATGACGATAGAATTGAAAAATTCGCCGGTGAATTCTATCGTTGCTTTCGGCGAGCTGGTCAAGTTCAGCCACACCGTGTTCCTGCTCCCCTTCACCCTGGCGGCGGTGGTGCTGGCTCACCGCGTCAGGCCCCTGACCGCGGGCGCCATGGTCTGGATAGTGGTGGCCCTGGTGAGCGCGCGCAGCGCGGCCATGGTCATGAACCGCATCGCCGACCGCCGCTGGGACGCCCTGAACCCCCGCACCGCCGGCCGGCCCCTGATCACCGGCCGGGTGAGCCCGGCCCTGGCCTGGACCTGGCTGGCGTGCGCCTGCGCGGGCCTGGTGCTGGCCGCGGCCATGCTCAACCCCCTGTGCCTGGCGCTGTCGCCGGTGGCCCTGGCCTGGGTGCTGGGCTACAGCTTCAGCAAGCGCTTCACGGTGCTCTGCCACCTCTGGCTGGGCTCGGCCACGGCCCTGGCGCCCCTGGGCGCCTGGCTGGCTGTCACCGGCGCCTGGGACTGGCGGGCCCTGGTGCTGGCCCTGGCCGTGGCCTGCTGGGTGGCCGGCTTCGACGTGATCTACGCCTGCCAGGACGTGGGCTTTGACCGGCAGCACGCCCTGCGCTCCCTGCCCGCCCGCCTGGGGGTGGAGGGCGCCCTGTGGATAAGCCGGGGGCTGCACCTGGCGGCCGCGGTGGGCTTCATGGTCCTGGCCCCCCTGTTCGGCCTGGGCCCGGTGTACATCGTGGGCGCGGCGGGGGTGTGCGCGGCCCTGGTGGCCGAGCAGGTGCTGGTGGCAATCACGCAGGCCAACATCCCCATGGCCTTCTTCACGGTCAATGGCTTTATATCCATTGCATACTTCCTCTTCCTGGCCGCCGACCGCTGGCTGGAGGCATGATTTGACTCAACTGGAGCTTGATCTCCGGTACCTGGGAGTGCTGGAAAAGGCGGTGCAGATCGCCGAGGAGCTGGGCCATGCGGCCGCGGTGCGCTATGTGCGCTCCTCCTACCGCCTGCTCTCTAAGGTCTACCACCCGGACCTGCATCAGGAGAACCGCCAGGCCGCCGAGGAGGGCCAGCGCCGCCTGAACGCGGTCAAGGAGCGCCTGGACCATACCAGCGATCAGGACTTGACCGACTGCATCAAGGCCCAGGCCCGGCCGCGGGGGGGCCACCCGCGCATCCTGGTGGTGGAGGACGAGGAGGGCCTGGCCAACAACCTGGCCGACTTCCTGACCCTGGAGGGCTACCACGTGGCCACCGCCCCGGACGGGGTGGCCGGCCTGCGCGCCCACCTGAGCTTCCGGCCGGAGTTGGTGATCAGCGACATCGTCATGCCCATCATGGACGGGGTGGAGATGGTGCGCACCCTCCGGCAGCGGGACTCCAGGCTCAAGGTGATCTTCATTTCCGGATTCTTCGGCACCCGCTCCGTCGCCGGCGAGCTGATGAGCGAGATCGAGCGCTTCGGCTACCCCAAGATATCCAAGCCCTTCCGGCCCAGCCATCTGCTGGAGATGGTGCGCAAGGTCTTGCAGTGATCGGAGGACGTTATGCCGCTGAAGTTCCACGCCCGCCGGCATCAGAGCAGCTTCCTGGACCCCTTCCGCAACTTCGCGCCCAGCCGGGTGGAGGTGGAGCTGCGCATTGACCCCCTGAGCGGCGACCGCAGCCGCATCCTCTCCTTCCGCTACCGGGACCTGGGCCGGGTGGACCACAGCCTCTTCCTGGAGCGGGACCGGCAGCGTCCCTGCCCCTTCTGCCCGGAAAACCTGCCCCGGATGGCCGGCCGGTTCCTGCCCGAGCTGGTGCCCGAGGGACACCTGCACCGCGGCCAGGCCGTATGCTTCCCCAACGTGTTCCCCTACGAGGGCCTCAGCGCGGTGGTGGTGATGACCAGGCAGCACTACCTGCGCCCCAGCCAGATCAAGGCGGAGCAGCTCAGCGACGCCTTCCTGCTGGCCGCCGAGTCCTTCCGCCGCCTGGGCCGGGGCCTGCGCTTCGGCTCGGTGAACTGGAACTACATGATGCCCGCCGGCGCGGGGCTGGTGCACCCGCACGTGCAGACCGCGGGCAGCACCGCGCCCACCCGCTACCAGGCCCGGCTGCGGGCGCGGGCGCGGGCCTTTGCCCGCCGCGAGAGCCGCGACATCGTGGAGGCCTACCTTGAGCACGAGCAATCCCAGGGCGCCCGCTGGCTGGGCCGCCTGGGACCGGCCTATTGGCTGGCGCCTTTCGCACCCCGGGCCATCTATGATCTAATGGCCCTGGTTCCCGGCGGCCGCGGTCTCTTGGAGCTTACCCCGCGCCAGGTTCAGGGCCTGGCCCGGGGCGTGGCCCGGGTGCTGCGGTTCTTTGAGTCCGCGGGCGTAGGGGCCTTCAACCTGTCCCTGCACACGGCCCTCACGCCGGACGCCGGCTTGCCCCTGATGCTGCGCATGGTCAGCCGGGTGCACATTCCGCCCATGGGCGTGGACGAGATCAACTACTTCGAAAAGCTACACGAGGAAACGGTCTGCTTCCTGAGCCCGGAGGAGGTGGCCAAGGCCGTGCGGCCCTTCTGGAGCGACAAAAAGCCCTGATTCAAGCCATAGGGGGTGAGCTTATGGCCACGGTGGAGACCCTGGGGGCGGCGCTCAAGCGGGCGGCCGCGGAGCACGGCGGCAGCGAGGCCGTCATGGACCTGCCCAGCGGCTGGCGCCTGACCTACGCCGAGTTGGATCAGGCGGCCGCGCAACTGGCCCGGGGGCTCATGGCCCTGGGGCTGGAGCCCGGCGAGCGCCTGGGCCTGTGGGCCCCCAACCAGCCTGAGTGGATCATCACCCTGTTCGCCGCGGCCAAGGCCGGCCTGGTGCTCACCAGCGTGGACACCAGCTTCGGGGCCGCGGAGCTGGCCTATCAGCTCAAACAGTCCCGCTGCCGGGCCCTGGTGCTGACCCCGGGTATAAAGGGCGCGGAGTATCTGCAGGCCCTGGCCGGACTCTGCCCCCAAGCGGCCCAGCCGGCGCCGGAGGGCCTGCACTGCCCTGAGTTCCCGGAGCTAAAGTGGGCCATCCTTATCGGCCAGGACGCCCCGCCGGGGGTGCTCACCTGGTCGCGGCTCCTGGAACTGGCCCAGCAGGTGGAGCCCGCGGCCCTGGCCCAGCGGGAGGCGGCGGTGCGGCCCGGCCAGGCGGCCACGCTCTTATACACCTCGGGCACCACCGGCCGCCCCAAGGGCGTTCTCTCGCCCCACCGCGGCCTGGTGGTCACCTCCACCGCCTGCGGGAACAACCAGCGCCTCAGCCCTCAGGACCGCCTGGTGGTTTCCGTGCCCTTGTGCCACATGTTCGGCTGCATCTGCGTGACCCTCTCGGCCGTGCTCAAGGCCGCCACCCTGGTGATCCCCTCGCGCCTGCCCGAGCCGGCGGCCATCCTGCGGGCGGTGGTGGCCGAGGGCTGCACCGCCCTTTACGGACCGCCCACCTCCTTCATCGCCCTCATGGACGAGCCCAGCTACCAGCAGGCCGGGGGCGGCCTGCGCACCGGCATCATGGCCGGCGCCCAGGTGCCCCTGGAGGTGATGCGCAAGGTGGTGCAGGAGATGGGGGTGAATAACCTCATCGGCGGGTACGGCCAGACCGAGGCCTCCTCCTGGATCTCCCTGAGCAGCCCGGAGGACAGCCTGGAGCGGCGGGCGGTCACCGTGGGCCGGCCGGTGCCCGGCGCCCAGGTGATGATCGTGGACCCGGGCAGCGGCCAGGAGCTGCCCCTGGGCCAGGTGGGCGAGATCTGCGTGCGCGGCCACGTTATGCTGGGCTATTTCGACATGCCCGCCGAGACCGCCGCGGCCTTGGACCCCCAGGGCTGGCTGCACACCGGCGACCTGGGCTCCCTGGACGCAGAGGGCTACATCAGCATCTCCGGCCGGCTCAAGGAGGCCATCCGCAAGGGCGGCAAGATCGTCTTCCCGGCCGAGGTGGAGCAGGTGCTGTTCAGCCACCCCAAGATCAACAACGCCCAGGTCTTTGGCGTGCCCCACGATGTGCTGGGCGAGGAGGTGGCCTGCTGGATAAAGCTTGAAAAGGGTCAGAAGGCCGATCTTGCCGAAATAATGGAGTTTTTGCGCCGCAAACTGCCTGCAAACCATTTGCCGGCCCACCTGAAGTTCGTGGAGGCCTTCCCCATGACTCCCCTGGGCAAGATACAGAAGTTCAAGATGCGCGAGGCGTTCATCGCGGAGCGGCAGGGGAGGTCCGCCTCTTAGCGAGGCAAAGGCTTATGGGGCGATAACCAGTTGACTTTTCCGCTCAAAAAGGATAAAAGAGGGCGACGGTTGTCCTGTTGTGAACCACACGGAGTATGGTCACATGGATGCCCATGAGATTCGCCAGAAAGAGTTCTCCCGCCGGCTGCGAGGGGCGGACCCCAGGGATGTGAACACCTTCCTGGGCAAGGTGGCGGACTATGTAGTCGGTCTGCAGCAGGAGTTGCAGTTGCTGGAGCAGCGGCTGAGCGACGCCCGGGGCGAGATCAAGGAATACAAGTCCCGGGAGCAGACCGTGGAGGCCACCCTGGCCCAGACCCGGAAGGTGGCCGAGGAGATCAAGTCCAACGCCGAGAAAGAGGCCCAGTTCGCCGTGGCCGAGGCCGAGCTGCAGGCCGAGAAGATTCTCAGCCAGGCCCACACCCGCTTGGCCCGCATCCACGAGGACATTGCCGAGCTCAAGCGCCAGCGGGCCCAGTTCGAGGTGCGCCTGCGCTCGTTGATCGAGGCGCACGTGAAGCTCATGGACGTGGAGACCGAGCGGGACCATGAGTTAAACGAGTTGGAAGACAAAATCAAGATTCTCAGGGGACCCTCCTCCTGATCCCTTTGTGTTGGATATCCAGACAGTAGAGGGCGGGCTGAGCTTTCCGGTGCGCGTGTCGCCCCGGGCCAGCCGCGACCAGTTGGCCGGCGAGGCCCAGGGCAGCCTCAAGGTGCGCCTGAGCGCCCCGCCGGTGGAGGGCGCGGCCAACCTGGCCCTGATCAGGTTCCTGGCCAAGGCCCTGGGCCTGCCCCGCAGCCAGCTAAGGCTGCTGGCTGGCCACAAATCCCGTCAAAAGCGCGTCCTGGTGCAGGGCCTGGAGCCGGCGCAGCTCCTGCGCCGCCTGGGGCTGTGAGGCTTCTGGCCGCCGCGGCCTGCCTGCTGGCCCTGTCCCTGGCCTGGGCCGCGGAACTGCCCCACCTGTCCATCCTGGCCCCCACCCCGGAGTTGGCCGCCCACGTGCGGCAGGTGGTGGAGCAGTCCGCGCCCCGCCTGCGGGCCTGGACCGGCGCGGCCCCGGCCCGCATTCGGGTGGAGGTGGCCGCTGATCACGCCGCCTTTGCCCAGCGGGCCCAGGCCCTGGGCGCCCCGCTCTGGGCCGCGGGCCTGGCCCTGCCCCAGCAAGACCTGATCCTGCTGCGCTCCCCCCGCCAACTGGGCGGTCCGGAACAGTTCGCCCCGGTGTTGCAGCACGAACTGATGCACCTGTACCTGGCCGCCGGACTGCGCGGCCGCCGGGCCCCCCTGTGGCTGGAGGAGGGTCTGGCCCTGCTGCTCTCCGGCGAGGGCGGCTGGACCCGCGCCGAGGCCATGACCCGGGCGGTGCTCAGCGACAAGCTGCTGCCCCTGGCCGAGTTGGAACGAACCTTCCCGGCCGAGCCCTTTCAGGCGGCGGTGGCTTATGCCCAATCCTATTATCTGGTTTCCTGGCTGCTCAAGAACCACGGCGAGGAAAGCCTGCGCAGCATCGTGGCCTCCCTGGCCCAGGACCGGCCCCTGACCGCGGCCCTGCACCGGGCCACCGGCCGCGGCCTGGCCGCCTTGCAGGATGCCTTCTTCGCCGACATGCGCTCGCGCTTCTCCTGGCTGGCGGTGCTGACCGGCGGGGGCTTCCTCTGGGCTCTGGTGTCCCTGGTGGCCATGGTGGGGCTGGTGCTGCGGCGCCGGGGCCAACGGGCCCGCCTGCGTGGGTCCTCGCCGCGGGAGGAGGAGCCCTTGGCCAGACCCCGCCGGCGGGAGGCCCGGGACCGGCTGCGGGTGCTGGGGGAGGCGGGCATGCAGCCCGGCCTCGAAGCGCCGCCGGAGGGGCCCGGGGAGGAGCCCCGCCAGAAATAGGCCCCCCGCGGACAATCAGGGGCCCGGGCTTGTTCAGCCCGGGCCCCTTGGCTCAGCTCAACTGAATTTTTCTTGGCTGCCCCATCCGGGGTGAAGGGTGGCCGGGGCGCCCCGCAGCCGGTCTAACTGCCTCTACGCCCGCTGCCGGCCGTGGCGGTGGATCAGGCGCTGTGGGCGCAGCCCAGGTGCTCCAGGGACTCGTCGTGCATCTGCAAGGCCTGGTAGCGCTCCCGGGCGGCGGCGCACTCAAAGCTGAGGCCGCAGTGGGAGAGGCAGATCTGATCGCCGCGGTCGAACTCGCCGAAGCAGTCGATGCGGTCTTCCAAATCCTTGAGCGCCAACAGTCTAGCCAATATGTCCCTCACATGCTCAGTTGACGAAAACCCGTTTGTAATTCTTGATGTTCTGCAGGGCGATGCCGGCGCCCATGACCACGCTGGTCAGAGGGTCGTCGGCAATGTTCACCCTGAGATCCATCTCGCGGCTCAGAAGCCGGTCCAGGCCCCGGATCAGGGCCCCGCCGCCAGCCAGCATCAGGCCCTGCTCGGCCACGTCCGCGGCCAACTCCGGAGGCGTCTTCTCAAAGGCGCGCTTGACGCTCTCCAGGATCACCCCCACCGGCTCGGACATGGCCTGGCGCACCTCCTCGTCGGTGATGGTCACCGTGCGCGGTATGCCCTCCACCAAGTCCTTGCCGCTGACGTCCATGGACAGCGGCTGCTCCAGGGGGTAGGCCGAACCAATTGCTATCTTTACCTGCTCGGCGGTGTTTTCGCCAATCTGAACCTGATATTTTCGCTGGATGTAGCGCATGATGGCCTCGGTGGCCTCGTCGCCGGCCACCCGCACCGACTCCGAGTAGGCCGTGGAAAACAAGGAGATCACCGCCACCTCGGTGGTGCCGCCGCCGATGTCCACCACCATGCAGCCCTGGGGCTGGTCAATGGGCAGGCCCGCCCCGATGGCCGCGGCCATGGGCTCCTCGATGAGGTAGATGTCCCGGGCCCCGGCCTGCTCGGCGCTCTCGATCACCGCCCGCTTTTCCACCTGGGTGACGCCCGAGGGCACCCCTATGAGCATGCGCGGTTTTAAGAAGCCGGTTTCCTTGCGCACCTGGTTGATGAATTCCTTGATCATGATGCGGGTCATGTCAAAGTCGGCGATGACTCCGTCCTTGAGCGGCCGGCTGGCCATGATCTGGGGGTTGGTGCGCCCCAGGTACTGCTTGGCTTGGTGCCCCACGGCCAAGGGCTTGCCGGTCTGCAGGTTCATGGCCACCACCGAGGGCTCGTTAAGCACCACGCCCTTGCCCTTGATGAAGATCAGGGTGTTGGCCGTGCCCAGGTCCATGGCCAGGTCCTTAGAGAGCATTCCCAGCAGCGATTTTAGAAACATGCAGCTTGCCTTTCCAGCATTGCCCAGAGTTCAGGTTTCTCATTGCAGGGCAAGGCGGTAATGCTCCAGGGTGGCGGCCACGCGGTGGCCCGCCAACTGCAAAGCCCTTTCCTCTTCCTCGTCTATGACCCGTTCGGTGTGTCCGGCAAAGGCCCACACCCCCACCAGGCGGCGCCAGGCCGACAGCGGCACACCCACAAATGCATTGTACCCCCTAACCGGCTCGTCGGGGGTGATCAGATAGGATTTTGAATGCTGGGTGCGCAGTCGGCAATTGGTCAGGGGCCGCCCCTCCCGAAGCACCCAGCCCACCAGGCCCTGGCTCACCGGGAAGCTGCGGCCGCGCAGGGTGCTCACCGAAGGGCCGTCCACCGCCTCCACCACGAACTGCTTGCGCCCCGGGTGCAGCAGGCAGAGAAAGCTCATGGCCAGACCGTTGAAGCGGCGTCCCGCATCCAGGACCTCGGCGTAGAACTGGCGGCGCTCGGTGAAGTTCAGGGCCGCGTTCTCCACGTCGTACATCAGGTCCAGGATGCGGCCGTACAGGGCCTCGCGGGCGCAGGTCTCCTGCTGCAGGACCATCTGCCCCAGGAACACGCCAAAGTCCTTGATGGTCTTTTTCTCGCGCTCGCCGAAGACCTGGCGGGTCTTGGTGTCCACCACCAAAACGCCCAGATCGCCCACGGGCACGCCCACAAAGGCCTTGATGCCCTCGTCGGCCGCATACAGGCCCGTGGCCTCGGAGCTCTGCTGATAGCGGTCCACGTCCACCGGCACCTGGTGCTTGGCCACGTAGCCCACCAGGCCCTCGCCCAGGCGGATGGGCCGGTCGGAGCGGAAGGCGCGGCCCAGGGTGTGCCAGGCCGCGGGGTAGAGATTCTCGCCCTGCTGGTCGCGCAGGAACAGGGCCACCGTAAAGGCCTCGGTCAGGTTGGCCAGAAGATCCACCGCGGCCTGCAGGCCTTGGCGAGTCTGCCCGGGGCGGCGGCCAGACAGGCCAGCGGACTCAGCAGCAATCGCTGCAGAATTTGGCATAGGACCGGTCGTAGCTGCGCTCTCCCTCAGAAGTAAAGAAGCAGCCCGGTATCTGGCGCATCTGGCGGTGGTAGGCCACGCACTGGCAACAAAGCCCTGTTTTGTCACAAGAACTGTAGCTGCAAGTGCATTGGGCCAGATTGGCTTCCAGGTTGGGACAGGCCTGCTTCATTTTCTGATAATCTGGCACGGGTCCGGCTATCCTCCTGTTATGACGCCATAAGGCCCCAAATCGCTGAAACCACTCTATATTGTTATGGTGTTACTGTCAACCACAAAATAATGGGGTTTGACCGCGCTTTTTCACATTTTTCACTTGCCTCAAGGCGCGACAATAATTATTACTACCTTATGCCGGAATTACCAGAGGTAGAAAGCGTTCGCCGCACCTTGGCCCCCAGATTGGTGGGCTGGGTTGTTTCCCAGGTGCGCATCGGGCTGGCCAAGCTGGCCCGGCCCTCGCCCCAGGCCCTGACCCAGGGCATCCGGGGCCAGAAGGTGCAAAATATCGGCCGCCACGGCAAGCTGTTGATATTGGAGCTGGCCCAGGGCGGGTTTTGGACCATACACCTGGGCATGACCGGCCAGCTCATCATGGCCAATGAGCGGCCGCGGGCCGGTCACGTCCACATCACCGTCAGCTTCGCCGACCACGGCCCGCGCCTGTATTATCGGGACCTGCGCCAGTTCGGCGGCATGACTTATTGCCCGGACCAGGAGGCCCTGGACAGCGGCCCCCTGGCCAACATGGGCCCGGACGCCCTGGGCCTGGAGCGGAACCTTTTCATCTCCCGCCTGGCCGGCCGACGCGCGCCTCTGAAAAGCCTGCTCCTGGACCAGCGCGTGTTGGCCGGGGTGGGCAACATCTACGCAGACGAGGCCCTGCACCGCGCCGGCCTGCACCCCACCAGCCGGCCGGCCGAGCTGAGCGCCAAGCAGTTGGCCGACCTGCACCGTCATTTGCAAGAGACCCTGACCGAGGCCCTGGCCCGGGGCGGCTCCAGCGTGCGCAACTTCGTGGACGCCGAGGGCCGGCCCGGCACCTTCCAGCACGCCCACCGCGTGTACCGCCGCACCGGCCTGCCCTGCCCGGCCTGCGGCAGCCCGGTGCAGCGCATCGTGCTGGCCGGCCGCAGCACGCACTTCTGCCCGCACTGCCAGGGCTGAGGCGCTTGTCTAACAAACACCGGCCCGGGCGGCGCAACCCGCCCGGGCCTTTTGGTTTGGGGGCGCCGTCCGGGCCGCGCCCTCAGTCCAGCACGGTCATGCGCTCCAGCCAGTGGTTGGGCGCATAAGGCCGGGTGTCGGTCTGGGTGCCCACGAATTTATCCTCGCCGCCCCGCCGCCAGTAGTAGTTGCTGCCGCCCTGCACCTCGAAGCGCTGGCCGGTGTTGGGGTCCTCCACCAGCACCTTGCCCCGGATGGCCACGCGGTCGAAGCGCTCCATAGCCCGGTCCTGCACCTGCTGCCGGTAGCGGAAGGTGTCGCGGATGATGCCGCTGATCTGCTGGTTGGTGCGGGTGACGATTCCGCTCACCTGGCCGGCGGTCTGGGCCTGGCGGGCCATCCAGCCGGGATCGATCTGGAAGCTCTGTGCCATGGCGTTGAGCACCGCCCGGGCCAGGGGCTCCTGATCCGGCTGGGCCAGGTAGCCGTAGAGGATCTCCACGTGCCAGGTGCCCATGCCCGGCATGCCCGGCATCTCCACCTTGAAGGTCTGCACGAACAAATAGCCTTGCCGCAAACCCTGCTGGCCCTGGCTGCTGAAGCTCACCTCGCCGGTGTCCACCTGCATATTGAGTCCGGCCTGCTGGTACACGGCCTGGGCCCGCCGGGCCACCTCGGGCAGGTTCCGGGCCTGCACCTGGCTCACCCGGCCCACCAGGCGGGGCAGATAAAACTGG
Source organism: Desulfarculus sp. (assembly GCA_003605055.1). Lineage (GTDB taxonomy): Bacteria > Desulfobacterota > Desulfarculia > Desulfarculales > Desulfarculaceae > Desulfoferula. The sequence goes on along the minus strand of QZKP01000044.1, from coordinate 1,192 downwards.
GTGGCGAACCGTGCGCCGGGCAGATAGCGCAGCACCATCTGCTGCACGCCGTAGCCCGGGCTGTACGTGCTGCCCTCGGGGAAGCCGGAGCGGGCCAGCACGGGATTGGCCTGGGCCATGGGCGGCACCCTGGCGTCGCCCAGGCGCACCGTGATCTTGCCGTCCGGGCTGGCGGCCACCAACTCCGGCCGCACGTCCACGGCGTGGAAGCGCCGCAGCCCGCCCTGCACCCGCCAGCCCGCGGGCACCCGGGCGCTGAAGGCGTTCTCCGCCGGGTCCCGCCAGGGCACCATGGCCGGCAGCCGCACCTGGGCCGGAGCGCCGGCCGGGGCAGCGGCCGCGGCCGGCGCGGTGTACAGGAAGCTCCGCAGGATGTACACGGCCTGTTGGCGCAGGCCGGGCCAGGCCTCGCGCAGCGCGGCCGCGGCGTAGAGCATGCCCTGCTTGCCCTGGCGGAAGCAAAGGGCCATGCCCTGGAAGGGCCGGCCCTTGACCGCGTAGTCCAGCCGGGCCTCGGCCACGTCCGGCTGCGCGGAGGGCGTCCGCAGGCGGCTCACCTGCACGCCCGGGAACAGGCTGGGCAGGACTTGGCCCAGGCCCCGCACCACCGAGGCGGCCTGGCCCTGGATGGTCATGGGCTGGGCCAGGACAAAGGCATCCGCCCCGCCGCCGGTTCCGGTGCGCAGGGCCAGGAAGCCGCCGCCGCTATACTCGCTCACCTGCCAGCCGGCCGGATGCATCACCACCAGCCCGCTCTGGCCGCGGTACACCTGCCAGCCGCGGGGCACCTGCATGCGGGATGAGTAGCCGGCTGGGTTGTTTTGGGCCGGGGCCGGGGCCGCGAAGACGGCCAGACTGGCCAGGGCGAGCAAAAGGATCAGGCAGGCTCTCGGGCGGGTGGACATGGTTTTTCTCCCCGTTTCAGGCAGGGCCAGTTCTCGGGGCGGACCGCAACAGGCCTAGGGATATTATTATCCGCGGCTGGCGTTGGCGCAATCGTGGGGGCGAAATTGTGAAGTGGAGCGGGGAAAAAGTTCTGAGTGATCAAAAGAACACGCGAAAAACTGAATTTTAGCAGTGGAAGCCGAGTAGTTTTAATAAACTACCCCGCCGCAAGCAGCGGGGTATTTAGAACATCTCTAACTGACGGTCTTCATGGAGCCGATTATAGGAACCGCCTTGGTTTTGGACG
>QZKP01000014.1 GCA_003605055.1 Desulfarculus sp. | reverse complement strand
CAATGAGATGCTGGCCATCAAGGGCTGTCCGCCCAAGCCCGAGCAGGTGGTGGAGGCCTTGCAGGCGGCGGGGATCGCGGTGGACCGCCGCCTGTTTGAAAACATCGACGCCTTCCCCGGCGCCCTGATGAAACGCTACCAGGGAAAACCCGAGTTTGATGAGTCCCTCTTCAGGGTGGACTAGCAGGCCCGCCGCGTCTGGCCCCCCGGGGGGGCTTGGGATACACTAAAAAAGTGGGCCGGGCCGGGGGAGGACCAGGCCACAGCAAGGGAGTCTTTAGCCATGGGCATCCGACACGAATATGTCACCTTCTGCCACATCTGCCCCAACCACTGCGCCCTGAAGGCCGTCGTGGAGGACAACAAGGTCCTGGAGGTAAAGGCCGGCGGCGGCACGGGCTTCCCGGTGCACATGTGCTCGGTGCAAAAGGGGCCGGACCACGTCATCGGCACCATCAACAGCCCGGACCGCCTGACCAAGCCGCTCAAGCGCAAGGGCGAGCGCGGCCGCGGCCAGTGGCAGGAGATATCCTGGGACGAGGCCCTGGACACCATCGCGGCCAAGCTGCTGCAGGTGAAAAAGGACTTCGGCCCCGAGCGGGTGGTGATGATCCTGGGCGAGCCCAAGGGCACGGAGTTCGCCTTTGGCCAGCGCTTCGCCACCGCCTTTGGCACGCCCAACGTGGTCACCCCGGGCAACTACTGCGGGGTGCAGAACACCGAATCCCTGCGCTACACCTTCGGCTCCCGCTACATCATGGCCCGCATGGACGCCCCGCCCCGGGTGATCATCGTCTGGGGCGCCAACCTGGCCCACACCGGCGGCACCTTCTCTAACATCGGCCGCTACGACTTCAACCGGGCACTGGTGAGCAACGACTGTAAGGTCATCATCATAGACCCCAAGAACATCGAGCTGTGGCCCGAGAAGGGCATGCACGCCTCGGACGCGGACTACTGGCTGCGGCCGCGGCCCAACAGCGACGGCATCCTGGCCATGGGCCTGGTCAAGGTGATCGTGGAGGAGGGCCTCTACGACCCCGAATACATCGAGCAGTGGACCGTCGGCTTCGAGGAGGTGCAGAAGGAGGTGGCCGGCTTCACCCTGGAGGAGGTGGAGGAGCTGACCTGGGTGCCCAAGGAGACCATCCAAGAAGTGGCCCGGGTGTACGCCACCGAAAAGCCGGGCGTGATCGGCAGCGGCAACGCCCTGGAGGGCAGCACCCAGGCCTTCCAGACCCTGCGCGCCATCTGCCTGATCCGGGGCATCACCGGCAACGTGAACACCCCCGACGGCGGCCACGTGGACATGATCCCGCCCGACTACTACCCCCCCGGCCGCTTCATGATCGGGGACATGAAGGAGAAGCTTTGGGAATACCCCCGCTCGCCGGAGAGGACCATCGGCGGCGGCGTGTTCCAACTGTCCTCGCGCTTCGGCTACGTGCCCACCCAGGGCCTGGTGCACGCCCTGCTCACCGAAAAGCCCTATCTCCCCAAGGTGGGCCTGGCCTTCGTCACCAACCCCCTCTTGACCTACCCGGACTCGCTGGCCACGGAAAAGGCCTTCCGCAAGCTCGAGATGCTGGTGGTCAGCGAGCTGTTCCCCACCGCCACCACCAACATCGCCGACATCGTGCTGCCCGCGGCCTTCATGCACGAGCACGACACCGTGGCCTACTGGCCGGCCTGGTTCGCCAACGTGCGGGCCAACCGCAAGCTGGTGGACCCGCCCGGCGAGGCCTGGTCGGACATGCGCATGATCAACGAGCTGGCCAAGCGGGTGGGCCTGGGCGAGTACTTCTGGGAGACCGAGGAGGACGCCCTGGACTACCTGGTCAAGCCGCTGGGCATGACCTGGCAAAAGTTCCGCGACGAGGTGATCTATTTGCACGGCAAGAGCGCCTATGACCCGGACCAGGTGGCCGGCTATCACACCAAGAGCGGCAAGGTGGAGCTGTCCTGCGCCGAGCTGGCCAAGGCCGGGGTGGACCCGGTGCCATGCTTCGCCAAGCTCAAGGACCCCCTCCGGGGCAAGTTCGACTTCAGCGACGACTACCCCCTGATGATGACCAACTACAAGAGCGAGATCTTCATGCTCTCCGGCTACCGCAACCTGGGCCTGCTCAAGGACAAGTCCCTGCCGCCCACCGTGTACATGAACCCGGACACGGCCCGGGACTACGGCCTGGCCGAGGGCGACTGGATATACATCGAGACCTACAAAGGCCGCATCCGCCAACAACTGGCCCTGCAGCCGGGCATGCACCCCAAGGTGGTCAACGTGGAGTTCGGCTGGGGCGACTGGGGACTGGCGGACGCCAACATGAACCTGCTCACGGACTTTGACGAGCCCTGGGACTACCCCACTGGCTCGGTGGCCATCCGGGGCTACGCCTGCAAGGTCTACAAGGCGGCCTGAGCCGGGAGCGCAGCATGGACAAGGTTCTAGCCAAGAAAGACTTCCCCCGCTTCCTGGCCGACCTGCAACGGGACCACCAGGTCTTGGGGCCCACGCGCAGGGGCGGGGGCACCTCCACCTACGCCAAGGCCCTGTTCGCCCCCATCCGGCACGCGGAGGATCTGGAGATCAACTACCAGTCCTCCATGCTCTCGCCCAAGAAGCTCTTGTTCCCGGACAACCAGCCCATCTACGAGTACGAGAAAAAAGGCGGCCAGGTCGAGCTGCGCCCGGCCGGCGAGCAGTGGGACCGCAATGTGGTGCTCTTAGGCGTGCACCCCTGCGACCTGGCGGCCATCGCCTGCCTGGACAAGCTGTTCTTGGAAGACCGCTTCCAAGAGCCCACCTACCAGGACCGGCGGGGGCGCCTGACCCTGGTGGGCCTGACCTGCGCCGAGTCCACGCCCCACTGCTTCTGCAACCTCATGGGCGCCGGCCCGGACGCCGAGGGCGGCTACGACCTCCTGCTCACCGACCTGGGGGACCGCTACTTCACGCGCTGCCAGGGCGCCAAGGGCGACAAGCTGCTGGCCGCGGACTACTTCCAGGAGGCCACCGGGGCCGACCAGCAGGCCCGGGCCCAGGCCCTCGCCCGCCTGGAGGCGGGGCTGCCAGAGGCGCTGGATATTGCGGCCGTGGTGGAGCATATGAAGGACCGCTACTCCGACGAGCTGTGGCAGGAGTTCTCGGAAGTGTGCTGCGCCTGCGGCGCCTGCAACATGGTCTGCCCCACCTGCCACTGCTTCACCATCCTGGACCGGACCAACCCGGACCGCAGCCGGGGTAAGCGGGTGCTGGTCTGGGACCCCTGCCACTTCGAGCGCTTCGCCCAGATGGCCGGCAACGCCAGCGTGCGCGGCGAAAAAAGCGCCCGCTACAAGCACCGCCTCTACGACAAGCTGCTCTACGACCCCCAGCGCCACGGCCGCCTGTTCTGCGTGGGCTGCGGCCGCTGCATCGAGTTCTGCCCGGCCCACATAGACCTGCGCGCCGTGCTGCGCAAGCTGGAAGGCTAGCCGCCATGGACAATCTCTACATCCCCGACCTGGCCACTCTGGAGCAGATTCAGGAGGAGACCCCCAGCATCCGCACCCTGACCCTGGCCCTGGACCGGCCGCGGACCTTTAATTGCCAGCCGGGCCAGTTCATCGAGTTCACCGTCTTCGGCCAGGGCGAGTTCCCGGTGAGCGTGGCCGGGGTGAGCGACGCCCAGCGCGGCCGCTTCCAGGTGACCATCCAGCGGGCGGGCAAGGTGACCAAGGAGGTGTTCCAGCTCCAGCCCGGGGCCAAGCTGGGGGTGCGCGGGCCCTTCGGCAACGGCTTCCCCCTGGAGAAGATGCAGGGCCAGGACGTGTGGCTCATCTCCGGCGGCGTGGGTCTGGCCGCCCTGTGGTATCTCCTGGCCCAGTTGCAGGAGCAGCGCGGCCGCTGGGGCCAACTCAAGTTGCTCTATGGTGCGCGCAGCCCGCAGGATATAATCTACCAGGACGCGCTGCGGGCCCTGGGCCGGGACCAGGCCGGGCCCCAGGTGCTCCTGACCGTGGACAGCGCGGCCAATGGCTGGTCCGGCCGGGTGGGCTTCGTCAGCCAGCTATTGCCCGACAGCGGCCTGGACCCGGGCAAAAGCGTGGCCGTGGTCTGCGGCCCGGGGCCCATGATGAAGGCCACCACCGCGGCCCTGCGCAAGCTGGGGCTGGCCGAGGAGCGCATCCTCCTGTCCATGGAGCGGCGCATGCAGTGCGGCATGGGGGCCTGCGGCCACTGCATGGTCGGCAGCAAACGGGTGTGTCTGGATGGACCCGTCTTTCCCCTGGCCGAGATCAGCAACCTGCTGGAAGAGAAATTCTAGCCGGTCGCCTGCCCTCTCGGCCGCATCGCGCCTCCGGCAGGACCCGCCATGTCCCCTGAGTCAAACCGATCCGTCGCCCTGATCATCCCGCCGCAAGTGCAGCAGGTGCTCAACGAGCGGGGCATCCGCCCAGAGGACCTGGGGCCGGTGATCGCCGCCGCCCAGGCGGGCGGCCGCTACCTGCGTCAGCGCCACGGCGGCCGCCTCCTGGCCCACCGCAAGGCCGGCGAGGTCACCTACTGGGTGGAATACAGCCCTACACCGGAGGGCTACCGCATCCACACCGCCTACAGCCACCGTATGGAGGTGCTGGAGGAGGCGCCGGCCGCGCAGGACCCGCAGCCGGCCGGCCTGGAGGCGGACTGGCTCTGCCAGCCCTGCGGCCGGGCCCTGACCCTGGGCAAGGTCAACGTGAGCTATTTGCACAACCTGCTGTCGGCCGACCTGCACCGCTGCCCCTCCTGCGGCCAGGCGTTTATTCCCGAGGACCTGGCCGTGGGCAAGATGGCCGAGATCGAGATGCTCCTGGAGGGCAAATAGGGTCATGGACGAGGAGACCATCCGTCTGCTGGAGTTGGGCCGGCAGGGCTTCCACTGTAGTCAGATATTGCTCCTGCTGGGCCTGGAGGCCCAGGGCAAGAGCGACCCGGACCTGATCCGGGCCATGGAGGGCCTGGCCGGCGGCCTGGGTTTCACGGGCGAGGTCTGCGGCGCGCTCAGCGGCGGGGCCTGCCTGTTGGGGCTCTTCGCCGGCCGCGGCCGGGCCGAGGAGGCCCGGGACCCGCGCCTGGACATGATGGTCAGCGAGCTGGTGGAGTGGTTCAACGCCGAGTTCGGCCCGCGCTACGGCGGCATCCGCTGTGAGCAGATATTGGAGGGCGACCTCCAGGCGCGCAGCCAGCGCTGCCCCGGCCTGGTGCTGGGGGTGCTGGCCCGGGTCAAGGAGCTGCTGGCCGAGTACGGCCTGGCCTGGGGCGGCTCGCGGCCATGAGCCCCCCGCGAGTCCTGGCCCGGACCCGGAGCGTGTGCCCGGAGTGCCTGGCCCGGGTGCCGGCCCAGCGGGTGGCCCGCGGCCGGTCGGTGTATCTGCAAAAGACTTGCCCTCGGCACGGGCCGTTCGAGACCATCATCTGGCGCGGCCCGCCGGCCTATGAATCCTGGGCCGGCCTGCGCCTGCCCCTTCTGCGCCCGGGCGCGGCCGCCGGCCCCAGCGACTGCCCCTGGGACTGCGGCCTCTGCGCCCATCACCAGCAGCAGACCTGCACCGCGCTCTTGGAAGTGACCCAGCGCTGCACCCTGGGCTGCGCCTTCTGCTTCGCCGACGCCGGCCAGGCCGCGGGCCCGGACCCGGACCTGGAGACCATCCGCGGCTGGTTCGAAAAGCTGCTCGCCAGCGGCGGACCCTACAACGTGCAGCTCTCCGGCGGCGAGCCCACCCTGCGGCCGGACCTGCCCCAAATCATCGCCCTGGGCCGCTCCCTGGGCTTCGGCTTCATCCAGCTCAACAGCAACGGCCTGCGCTTGGGCCGGGAGCCCGGCTACGCCCAGGCCCTCAAGGAGGCCGGTCTGGCCTCGGTGTTTTTGCAGTTCGACGGCGTGGACGACGCGGCCTACAAAGCCCTCACCAGCCGGCCCCTGCTGGGGGTGAAGCTGGCCGCCCTGGAGCATTGCGCCCAGGCCGGCCTGGGCGTGGTGCTGGTGCCGCGGTTGGCGCTGGGGGTGAACGCGCACCAGGCGGGGGCCATAATAGACCTGGCGTTAAAGTACCTGCCCACGGTGCGCGGGGTGCACTTCCAGCCGGTGAGCTACTTCGGCCGCCACCCCGGCCCGCCCACCGACGACGGCCGCCTGACCATCCCCGACATCCTGCGCACCCTGGAGGAGCAGACCGAGGGCCGCCTGCAAGCCGCCCACTTCCAGCCGCCAGGCTGCGAAAACCCCTACTGCTCCTTCCAGGGCAACTTCCGGCTGCAAGGAGGCGTACTGAGGCCCTGGGCCCGGGACCAAGGGGGCGGCTGCTGCCCGGAGCCCCGGCCAGCGGCCGAAGGCGCCCTGCGCTCCCGGCGCTATGTGGCCCGCTTCTGGGCCGGCGGCGCGCCGGCGCCGGAGCCAGGCCCCGCCGGCCAGCCGGGCCTGGGCGGCTGGGAGGAGCATTTGGCCCGGCTGCAGGCCCGGACCCTGTCCATCAGCGGCATGGCCTTTCAGGACGCCTGGAGCCTGGACCTGGAGCGGCTGCGCGATTGCTGCATCCACGTGATGCACCCGGACGGCCGCCTGATCCCCTTCTGCGCCTACAATCTCACCGACCGCCAGGGCCGTTCATACTACCGCGGCCCCTCCCGCCTGCCCGCGGCCCGGCCGAAGGCGAGGCCGCCGGCCTCGGAGCGGCCGTGAACCCGACTTCTCTGCACGAGTGGCTTCGCTCCCGCCTGGGCCTGGGCGCCGCGCCCCTGACCCTGGCGGCCCTGCGCGCCTATCAATTCGCGCGCCTGCGCGAAACCGTGGCCTGGGCCCGCGGCCAGAGCCCTTTTTACCGGGAACGCCTGGCCGGCCTGGCCGCGGACGGCCTGCACAGCCTGGCGGACCTGGCCCGCCTGCCCTTCACCACCAGCGCGGACATCGCGGAAAACCCCCTGCGCTTCCTCTGCCTCTCGCAGAGCCAGGTCCGCCACGTGGTCACCCTGCCGCCGGCAAGCCCTGGGGACCTGCCCCGGCGGCTGTACTTCACGGACCAGGACCTGGCGCAGACCGTGGATTTTTTTTACTGCGGGCTCTCGGACCTGGTGCGGCCCGGGGAACGGGTGCTCTGTCTGTTCCCCCGCGGCCGGCCCGGGGACGTGGCCGACCTGATCCTGTCCGCGGCGCAGCGCCTGGGCGGCCGGGGCCTGGCGCCGGAGCCGGGGCAGGAGCTGGCCGAGGTCCTGGCCGCCCTGGGGCCCGGCCCCCTGGCCGTGGTCATCGGGCCGCCGGTGCAGGCGCTCCTGCTGGCCGAGCTGGGCGGCGAAAGCCTGCGCCCGCGCAGCGCCATGCTCAGCGGCCAGCGGGTGCCGCCCGTCCTGGCCGCGCGCCTGCGCCGACTCTGGGGCTGCCCGGTGTACAGCCACTACGGCCTGAGCGAGATGGGCTTGGGCGGCGGGGTGGAGTGCGCGGCGGCCCAAGGCTATCACCTGCGCGAGGCCGACCTGCTGGTGGAGATCGTTTCGCCGGCCAGCGGCCGGCCCCTGCCAGCGGGCCAAGAGGGCGAGATCGTCTTCACCACTCTCAGCCGCCGGGCCATGCCCCTGATCCGCTATCGCACCGGCGACCTGAGCCGCTTTCTGCCCGAGCCCTGCCCCTGCGGCACCACCCTGCCCCTCTTGGCCCGGGTGCAGGACCGCCTGGCCGGCCGCATCGAGTTGGCCCCCGGCCGCGCCCTGTCCCGGGCCGCCTTGGACGACGCCCTGTTCGCCGTCGAGGGTTTGTTGGACTTCCGGGCGGTGCTGGACAAGGGCGAGTTGGTCCTGGCGATAAGCGCCCGGGAGCCGGAGGCCCCGCGGGTGCTGGCCGCGGCGGCGCGGGCGGTGGAGGGGATAGCGGCGGTGCAGGCCCCCGGCCTGCGGGTGCGGGTGGAGGCGGCGCCGCCGCGCTGGGCGGCGGTGCCCAGCCAGAGCAAGCGCAGCCTGGACGTAGGACCGGCTTAGTCGCGCTGGAGCCGGCCCTCCTGGCGCAGCAGATCCCGGATGTCCTCTTGCAGGGGGCCCTTGTTTACCTTCTGGCGGCCCTTGAGGGGCAGCTCGTCGCGTATCTCCAGGCGCTCGGGCAACTTGTAGGGCGCGATCTTCTTGCTCTTGAGGAAGCTGATCATCTCCGCGAAGTCGAAGCTCTGGCCGGGCATGGGCTGCACGTAGGCGCAGGCCTTTTCGCCCATCACCGGGTCGGGCATGGACACGATGGCCACGGCCTGCACCTTGGGGTGGGTGAGCAACAGGGCCTCGATCTCGGCCGGGTAGATGTTCTGGCCGCCGCGGATGATCATGTCCTTCTTGCGGCCCACCATGATCAGGTTGCCGTCCGGGTCCTGGCGCACCAGGTCGCCGCTGTGGCAGCGGCCTTCCGGGCCCAGCACCCCCCAGACCTCCAGGGTGGCCTCCAGGTTGCGGTAGTAGCCGCCGCCGGTGGAGGGGCCGGTGTAGACCAGCTCCCCCTTTTCGCCCGACGCCACCTCCCGGCCGTCGTCATCCAGCACCCAGGTCTTGGTGAAGCGGTGCGGCCGGCCCAGGGTGCCGCGGCGCACCTCGGGCGGGTCGTCTATGCTGGGCGCGGCGATGAAGCCGCCGTCTATCTGGCCGTAGAGGTTGATGCAGGGCGCCTGGAACAGATCCTCCACCTTGGTGGCCAGCTCATAGGTCAGGGGCGCGGTGGAGGTGTAGATGGCGCGCAGGGACGAGCAGTCGAAGTCGCGCTGGCGGGGGCTGTTGACGATCTGGGCCAGTTGGGCCGGCACCGCCAGCAGGATGGTGGCCTTCTCCTTTTCGATCAAGCGGAAGGTCTCCTCCGGGCTCCAGATGTCCGAGAGCACCACCGTGACCCCCGCCAGGGTGGCGGTGCCATTGAAGCAGAAGGCCGAGGCCAGGCCGGCCACCGGGCTGATGATGTTGAGCACGATGTCGCTTGCCCGCACCCGGGCCGGCTCGCCGTAGCCCCGGGCCATGGCCATGCGGCCGGCGATGATGTGCTCCGCGCCCTTGGGCATGCCGGTGGTGCCGCTGGTGAAACCGATCACCGAGACCTCAATGGGCCGGTAGCGGCGCTGATCGAGCAGCTCCTGCCGGCCCTGCTGACCGCCGGGCCGCTCCATCATCTCCCGCAGGGACAGGGCGCCGGCGGGGGTGTCCTCGCCCACCAGGAACAGGTGGCGCAGCCTGGGCAGGCGGGGCCGCATCTCCTCTATGGCCTGGAGGAAATTGAAGCTGCGGAACTGGGGCGGCATCACCATGCCCACCGCGTCGCAGGACCGCAGGATGTACTCGATCTCCCGCTCGCGCAGGGTCATCAGGGCCGTGCCGCAGAGGATGCCCGCCTTCTCGCAGGCGCAGCGCATGATGTAGGACTCCACCCAGTTGGGCAGCAGGATGAAGATAAACTCATCGCGGGCCAGCCCCAGTTCGATCAGGTTCCAGGCCAGGGTGTCGGACAGCTCCTGCAACTGACGCCAGGTGAAGCGGCGGTTCTCGTCAATGAAGGCCTCTTTATCTGGGAACCGCTCGGCGTTCTGGGCCCAGAGACCGCTGGTGGTGTCCTGGGTCCACATGCCGTTGGCGAAATACTCATTGAACATCTCTTGGGTGTAGCGGGTTGGACGAGCCATCACTATCTCCGCGGCCTTACCCCCAGCAGGAATTTTTTCACACTTCGCCGCCCAGGGACCGCGGGCGTCCCGGAACTCAAGGCCGCCCCCAGCCCGCCGGCACGGCCGCGGGCGGGCTGGGGAAGACTATCCGTCTGGCGGACCGCCCGGTAACAGACGGCCCATGTACCTTAGGGCATCAGGTTCTTGGGAACCGCGACGCCCTTTTCCTTGTAGTAGCGGTAGGCGCCGGGGTGCAGCGGCAGATAAGCGCCCTTGAGCGCGTGCTTCAGGGAAAAGTCCTTCAACACCGAGTGCACCTTGGCTATCTCCCCCGAGTTTTCGAAGATGGCCTTGGTCATGGCGTAGACCAGATCCTCCGACAGGTCCTTGGAGACGATCATGCCCGCCGGGTCGGCCAGGTTGACCACCGGCTTGTCTTGGCCCTTGTAGATGCCGCCGGGGATGTCCACCGTGGTGTAGCCGGGATTGACCTTCATCAGCTTGGCGATAGCCTGCGGCCCCAAGGCGATCAGGCGGATGGGCGTGACCGTGGTGATCTCGATGATGCCCGGGGAAGGCGGGTTGTTGGGGTCCACGATCATGTCCAGCTTCTTGTCCTTGAACATGCCGTTCATCTGGGCGAAGCCGGCGTAGGTGACGTTGCCGCCGGCGGCCTTGATCTTCTGGTAGTCCAGGCCGGCGGTGGCCAGGATGTTGCGGCAGGCCTCCTCGGTGGACCAGCCCTTCTTGCCCACGCCCAGGCTCTTGCTCTTCAGGCCCGCCACGGCCTTGATGCCGCTGTCGGCGCGCACCACCAGGTTATAGGGATAAGCATAGTAGATGCCGATCAGGCGGAGCTTGGTGGCCGGCTTGGAAAACGGCGCCAGGCCCTTGGAGGCCTGAAAGGAGGAACTGCCGGTGCCGATGCCCATGACCAGCTTGCCGCTTTCGATGTTCTTCAGGTTGGATATGCCGCCGCCCAAGGTGGCGGTGAAGGTGGTCCCCTTGATGTTGCGGTTGAGCACCTCGGCGGTGGCGGCGCAGAGCGGGAACCAGGTGCCGCCCATGGAGGAGGCGGCGATCTTGATGAACTTGGGGTTCTCGGCGGCCGTGCTGGGCGCCAGGCTCAGGCCCAGGACCAACAGGGCCGTCATGGACAACAGGGCCCATTTAGCAAGCTTTTTTCCCTTCATGGTTTTCCTCCTTTGGTTTCCTGGCGATTTTTAAGCTCGTAACCGGAAAAGGCCTTGGCCTTTTTGTCTTTCTGCTCAGGCTCCGGCCGGGCTTTTCTGCACAGCGCCTCTTTTGCGGCTTTGCCAGAGCAAGAGGGCGCAGACTATGCCCATGCCGATGCCGTCGGTGAGGTAGTTTTTCTCAAACAATAGCAGGGCGCCCACGATGAACAATACGCGCTCCCAGGCCAGCAGCTTGCGCGAGCAATAGCCCACGATGGCCAGATTGAACGACAGGATGGCCACCCCCACGATTATCAGGGTGTAGATGATCTTCCACAGGGAGCCATCCAGCAGCAGGGCCGTGTTCTCGATGAAGATGAAGGGGATGATGAACGAGGACAGGGTGAAGGTGAAAGCCCGCCAGCCTATCTTCCAGGCGTTGGTGCCTTCGCCGGCGATGGGGGTGGCGGCGTAGGCGGCCAGGGCCACCGGCGGCGTCACGTTTGAGAGTATGCCGTAGAAGAAAACGAACACGTGCGTGGCCATGGGCGAGAAGCCTAGGTCGATCAGGGCCGGCGCGCCCAGAGTGGCCACGATGATGTAGGCGCCCACCGTGGGCATCCCCATGCCCAGCACGATGCAGGCCAGGGCCGCAAAGCCCAGGGCCACGTACATGGCCAGGCCGGGCAGGAACAACTTGGCGCCGGCGATCTCGGAGATGAAGGCGGAGATGCGCATGCCCAGGCCGGTGACCAGGAAGCAACTGACGATGATGCCCGCGCTGGCGCAGACGATGGCGATGCCCAGGATGTTCAGGCTGCCCACGCTCAGGGAGGAGAGAAATTTCTGGGGTGTCAGCCGGGTGCCCTTCTGCAGGGTGGAGAAGACCAGCAGGGAGATGACCGCCCAGAACCCGGCCATGATGGCCGTGTAGCCCCAGGCCAGGATGCCGATGATCACCACCACCGGCACCAGCATGGGGGCCGCCTGGACCAGCGACGGCCACACCGGCGGCAGCTCCTCGCGGGGCAGGCCGCGCAGGCCGATCTTCTTGCTGAAGTAGTGGACGCAGATGCCCACCGAGACGAAATAGAAGATGGCCGGCATGACCGTAGCCTTGCACACGTCCAGATAGGAGACGCCCAGGATGGCCATGATCACGAAGGCCGAGGCCCCCATGATGGGCGGCATGATCTGCCCGCCGGTGGAGGCCGCGGCCTCCACCGCCCCGGCGAAGGTGGACGAGTAGCCCAGCCTCTTCATCATGGGGATGGTGAAGGAGCCGGTGGTGACCACGTTGGCCGCGCTGCTGCCGCTCAGGGAGCCCATGATGCCGCTGGCCAGCACCGCCGCCTTGGCCGGACCGCCGGTCTGCCAGCCCATCAAGGCCTTGGCCACCTCGGTGAAGCGCTGTACGCCGCCGCAGGCCTCCAGGAGGGCGCCGAAGATCACGAAGATGAAGATGAAGTCCACCACCACGCCCAGGGTGACGCCGTAGATGCCGTCCAGGCTCATGTAGTTGAGCTCCACCAACTCCCGCAGGGAATAGCCGGCGTGGCCGATGGCCGGGGGCAGCAGGGTGCCGTAGAGGGTGTAGAGCATCAAGATGATGGTCAGGATGAGGATGGGCCAGCCCACGGCGCGGCGGGTGGCCTCGAAGATGAGCAGGATGAACAGCAGGCCCACGGCGAAATCGGCCGTGGTGGATTCACCCACCCGCAGGAAGAGATCGTGGTGCTCGTAGCCGCCGTACACCACCGGCACCAGGCTTAGGATGACCAGGGGCAGGTCCAGGGCCCAGAAGGAAAAAAGCGAGCGCCGCCGGGTGGCCGGCCGGGTGAGAAACACCAGCACCAGGCAGAAGCCCAGAAATATGGTGCGTTGAAAATAGGCCTCGAAATCCTGGGTGAGAGCGGCGTAAAGGGCAAAGAACGACATGCAGATGCTGATGAAAAAAATGATTCTCTTCTTCCACTGATCGAGCAACATACAGGCTCCCCTTAGGCCAGCGCATGACTCTGGAAGTCGCCGTTTGTGGTCCTGGCTATATCAGCCAGCCAAGGCTGGGCCTCACGTCCCCCGCAAAATTAAAACCCGCCGCCGCGCCGGCCCGGCCCGCCGCTCACTTACCCGTGAAATTGGGCTTGCGGCGCTCCTTGAAGGCCTTGATGCCCTCGGCGCAGTCATCCATCTTCAGGCACAGGCTCTGCATGTAGACCGCGTAGTCCACCTCGCCGGCGAAGGTGCCGTCCAGGCCCCGGTTGAGGCCGTTCTTGGCGATGGCGATGGCGCCGGTGGCGCCGCCCGCCAGGCGGCTGGCCAGGCGCAGGGCCTCCTCGGCCAGCTTGTCGTCGTCGTAAACGTGGTTCACCAGCCCGATGCGATAGGCCTCCTCGGCGCTGATGGTGTCGCCGGTGAAGATCATCTCCGCCGCCCGCCCATAGCCCACGATGCGCGGCAGCAGGTACATGCCGCCCAGGGCGGGGATGGTGCAGATGCGCACCCAGATGGAGCCCAGGATGGCGCTCCTGGCGGCCAGGCGGATGTCGCAGTTGAGGCACAAGTCAAAGGCCGCTCCCACCGCCGGGCCGTTGATGGCCGCGATCACCGGGAAGGGCAAGGTGCGCAGGGCCAGGGCGGCCTTGCCGTAGTATGCCTTGAGGACTTCGTATATCTCGGGGGAGGACTTTTGGCAGAGGTCGCCTTCCAGCATGTCCAGATCGCCTCCGCCGGAAAAAACATTTTGGGTGCCGGTTATGATCAGGGCCTTTATTTTCTTGCTTTGCAAAAGGTATTCGACGACCTGGATCATCTCGGTCAACAGGGCGGGATTAAGGGCGTTGCGCACCTCGGGGCGGTTCAAGGTGACGCGGGCCACCTTGTCTATTTCTTCGAACTTGATGTTGGCAAACTCCATGCCCTCACCTCCACATGCGATCGAATTTGGCCTGCCTTAGAGCTCCAGGTTCACAACTGCCAACCCCCGGCTCACCCCCAGGGCCCGCCCCCGTCCACGGCCAGGAAGGCCCCCGGGCGAACCCGCCTGTCCCGGCCGCAAACCGCAGAAAACGGGCCGGCCTCGGCCACGGCGAGGCCCTGCCCGGCATTGCCCGCGGCCAGCCCCCGCCACCGGCGCACAGGCCCGCGACTCTAGAGTTGGCCGGGCCTATGGTCCTTGCAGCCAAGGATCAGCGAGCCCAAATTAACCCAGCCGCCATGAATGAGCACGATTCTATTACTACGATGCAGCACCTGACATGTCAAGGGAAAAAGAAATCCGAAAAAGCTCGTATTTACAACGTAATAACTTTGTGTTCCCGTGGACCCTCCTTTGTGCGCTTGACATTGGCAGGTTAATCATGTTCAATCAATAATAAATACGAATTCAGCATAAGGTTAAGGTAGTGATACGCTTCCCCGGATGTTATCTATGGTAGAATACCTAACACCAAGGGGGGTTTCTTTTTGCAAGCCAAAATAATGGGCGACCAACAAGATCAAGTTGATTCACGGGCCGCGCCCCGCCTCTCGGCAGGACAAAAGGTGAACCCACACCTTTTATATAAAAGCTGTTCAATTTGATTTGGCTCTGGTTACAATTCAGCATTGCCTGCCCCTGGCCGTCTTGCTCGGCCCGAGGATAGCTGGGACCTGACCCGATGACGCGGCCTGGTCGGCCCAGAGGAGCCCCCGCGAGGGTGCGAAATTGTCAAGCGTCGCAGTCAATGGTAATGGTTCACAGGTAATGCACGGATCGGAGAACCCGGCCAGCGGGCGCAGGTAGCGTTATGATGGAGTCAAGGAGCAACCTGACCTGGGGAACATGCGGATGAGAGCCAGCGCCGACACCAAGCACCAGATTATGGTTGCGGCCGAAAAGGTTATGTCCCAAAAGGGCTTAAAGGACTCGACCATCTCCGAGATAGCTTCCCTGGCCAGCATCAACGACTCGGTCATCTACCATTATTTCAAGAACAAGGAGGACCTGCTCTTCTCCATCGAAGGGGACCACCTGCTCAAGGTGCTCAAGATGCTCAACGAGCAGTTGGTGGGCATCCCCGAGGCCATGAGCCGGCTGAGCAAGATGGTGTGGTTCCACCTGAACTACAACCTCACCAACCGGGACTACAGCAAGCTGCTGATCTTCGAATGCCGCTCGAATATCAATTTTTACAAGCACGAGGCCTACAATCTCATAAGGCGCTACGCCAAGATCATGCTGGGCATTCTGGACGACGGGGTGCAGGAGGGCGTGTTCCGCGACGACGTGGACACCTACCTGATGCGCGACCTGATCCTGGGGGCCACGGACTGGATCACCATTCGGCGCATCGTGCAGGAGGACTTCAGCGACGTGATGCCCGAGGTGCAGCGCTTCATGGCCCTGGTGCGCATGATGGTCAAGGTCCCCGCGCCGGGGCTGCCGGCCAAGAACGACAAGCACGCGCGCATCCTGGCCGCGGCCGAAAAGGCCTTTTCCCAGCGGGGCTACTCCGCGGCCACCATCGCCGAGATCGCCCGCCTGGCCGGGGTGGCCGAGGGCACCATCTACGAGTACTTCACCAACAAGCAGGACCTGCTCATGTCCATAC
>QZKP01000069.1 GCA_003605055.1 Desulfarculus sp. | reverse complement strand
TGATCGCCGCCGTCAACGTCGTCTTGCCGTGGTCTATGTGACCTATCGTCCCTACGTTACAGTGCGGCTTCCTCCGCTCAAACTTTGCCTTGGCCATGGCGACACTCCTTGGGGAGTTAGAGTTCCCGGGCGGCGGGGGCTTGGTGTCCGCTGCCCATGCAAATCAAATTGTTGGAGCCCACGACCGGGCTTGAACCGGTGAACCTCTTCCTTACCAAGGAAGTGCTCTACCATGCTGAGCTACGTGGGCGTGCGCTGCCTGTCTATCTCCTGCCCGGCGCCGGGCCGGGTGCTTGGCCTTTGGTGGTGAGGGGAGGATTCGAACCTCCGAAGGCATTGCCGGCAGATTTACAGTCTGCTCCCTTTGGCCACTCGGGAACCTCACCGTATTTTCTATCCTCGGCCGCCGGCCCTTGACCGCCTGCCGTCCGTTTGCCTTACGCACCCAAAAGCCGGCAAGGGCCCCTCACGGGCCTGGGCCCGCCTGGCCCCTTACAGTGGCCTCTGCGGCCTACAAGCGACTTTTTTGGAGCTGACCCCTTATGCCGCCGCCCCTTTTGCCGCTCCCTTTGGCTGGAGCTGGCGATGGGACTTGAACCCGCAACCTTCTGATTACAAATCAGATGCTCTGCCAGTTGAGCTACGCCAGCCTGGAGTGCGCAAATATATACCCCACCCTTCCCAACTCGGCAACAGCTTTAAGCGCACTACGCCGCGCCTTCCTGTCCGGATGGGTGGCTAACCGCCAAAGTATGACAGCAAATACACGTCCCTGCAAGGGGTAAAACCCATGTCCCCGCGCCCCGGGCCGGCTTGCGTCAGAGACCCCCTACTCTTATATTGGAAAGAAAGGGCCCCGGCAACCTTAGGTCGCCAATGGCGTGGGCCCACAACTTTGATATAAGGCAGGTGCGAGTTGAGCGACTCAGTGCACAACAAGGACAACGTTGAACGCGGCGCGCCCGACCAGAAGCAGATGGAACGGCAGCTAAGCGACTATTTGTCCAAGAAATACTCCCAGAAAGCCAAGCAGGCCAACCCCGGCTTCTGCCCCCTGCCGGACCTGGACGGCGAGGATGACGGCGGCGGCGTGTGGTCGCGCATCAACTTCGACATGCGCCCGGACGAGCTGGTGGCCTATCTGGATCAGTACATCGTGCGCCAGGACCAGGCCAAGGCGGTGCTGGCCACCAAGATATGCACCCACTTTAACCGTGCGAAATACCTTAGCAAACGCGGCACCAAGGACCCCGCGGACGGCGTGGGCCTGATCAAGAACAACGTGCTTCTTATTGGCCCCACCGGCGTGGGCAAGACCTACATGGTCAAGCTCATCGCGGCCAAGCTGGGGGTGCCCTTTGTCAAGGGCGACGCCACCAAGTTCTCTGAGACCGGCTACGTGGGCGGGGACGTGGAGGACCTGATCCGCGACCTGGTGCACGAAGCCGGCGAGGACATCGAGCTGGCCCAGTACGGCATCGTCTACGTGGACGAGGTGGACAAGATCGCCTCCAGCCGCAACCTCATCGGCCCGGACGTGAGCCGCACCGGGGTGCAGCGGGCCCTGCTCAAGCCCATGGAAGAAACCGAGGTGGACCTCAAGGTGGCCCACGACCCCATCAGCCAGATACAGGCCATCGAGAACTACCGCAAGACCGGCAAGCGCGAAAAGCGCGCGGTCAACACCCGCCACATCCTTTTCGTGATGTCCGGGGCCTTCGGCGATCTGCCGGAGGTGATCAAGCGGCGCCTGAACAAGAAGGAGATGGGCTTCGGGGCCAAGGTGGCTGACCCGGGCCAGGACCACGAGTACCTCTACGAGGTGCGGCCCCAGGACCTGGTGGAGTACGGCTTCGAAACCGAGTTCGTGGGCCGGCTGCCGGTGACCGTGGTCTTGGACGAGCTGAGCGCCGACGACCTGTACCAGATTCTCAAGAACCCCAACAACCCGGTTATCATCAGCAAAAAGAGGGACTTCGCCGCCTACGCCATTGACCTGCGCCTGGAGGACGAGGCCCTGAATATCCTGGCCGAGCGGGCCGCGGAGATGAAGACCGGCGCCCGGGCCCTGGTCTCGGTGGTGGAGCAGGCCCTGCTGCCCTTTGAGCGCCGGCTGCCCAGCACCGATATCAGAGAGCTCCTGGTCACCCCGGAGCTGGTGCGGGCCCCCGAGGCGGTCCTGGCCCAGGTCCTGGCCGACCCGGCCGACGCCGAGCGGGCCGGCCGCTTCGAGGCCGCCGGCCGGACCGAGCGCATGGAGCTGCTCAAGATGATCGCCCGGCGCGAGGCCCTGTACGCCGAGAGACTGGACAACTCCCTGACCCCGGCGCGCATGGACCTGATCGCCGACGAATACTATAGGGCCGGCATGAGCCTGGGCGCGGCCTTTGACAATGTAATCGAGCGCCTGCAGCAGGTGCGGGAGTTCGAGGTCGCCTTCCAGGACCGCTATGGTATAAAGATACGCTTCGGCGAGGCGGCCGAGGTGGCCATCCTGGCCGGCGCGGCGGCCGAGGGCTGCAGCGTGTTGACCTACTGCCAGCGCCTGAGCCAGGTCCTGGAGCCGGGCCTGCGCCTGGCCCGGGACCGCACCGGCCGCGAGGAGTACCTGCTGCCCGAGGAGGCGGTGCTGGACACCGAGGCCTACCTGCACGGCCTGTTCCAGGCCCACTACACCCAGACCCTGGGCGGGCCGGCGCGGGCCTAGGCAGAGCAAGGTTAAAATGCCCCGGGGCCTCCCCTTCCGCGGGGAGGCCCCTTTGTCCCGCGAGGGCCCATGATCGGCATCAGCAAGCTGTACTGCGGCACGGTGGAGCCCAGCGACGCGCTGCGCTACGGCCGTCATTCCAAGGACCTGCCCAGCCACCTCCTGCAATTCTCGGCCGACAAGAAGCCGGTGGTGGTCTGGAACATGACCAAGGCCTGCAATCTCAAGTGCCTGCACTGCTACGCCCAGGCCACGGCCGGCCCCGCCCCCCAAGAGCTGAGCACGGCCCAGGCCAAGGCCATGATCGAGGACCTGGCCGCCTTTGGCGCGCCGGTGATCCTGTTCTCCGGCGGCGAGCCCCTGATGCGGCCGGATTTGCCAGAGCTGGCCCGCTACGCCACGGCCAAGGGCCTGCGCGCGGTGATAAGCACCAACGGCACCCTGATCAGCGCGGACAAGGCCAAGGAGCTCAAGGACATAGGCCTGAGCTACGTGGGCGTGAGCCTGGACGGCATGCAGCCTGTGCACGACCGCTTTCGGGGCGTGTCCGGCGCCTTTGACCAGGCCATGGCCGGCATCCGCAACTGCCTGGCCGCCGGGCTGAAGGTGGGGCTGCGGTTCACGGTGTACGCCAAGAACGCGGCCGAGGTGCCGGCCCTGTTCGACCTCATCGAGCGCGAGGGCATCCCCCGGGTCTGCTTCTACCACCTGGTCTATGCCGGCCGGGGCTCCCGCCTGGCCCAGGAGGACCTGAGCCTTCAGGGCACCCGCGACCTGCTGGACCTGATCATGGACCGGACCAAGGCCTTGTTCGCCAAGGGGATATGCCCCGAGGTCCTGACCGTGGACAACCACGCGGACGGGCCCTACCTGTATCTGCGCCTGCTGCGCGAGGACCCGGCCCGCGCGGCCCAGGTGCTGGAGCTACTCAACTGGAACGAGGGCAACTCCTCGGGCCGGGGCATTGGCTGCGTGTCCTGGGACGGGGCCGTGCACCCGGACCAGTTCTGGCGTCACCTGAGCCTGGGCAACGTGCTGGAGCGCCCCTTCAGCCAGATATGGTCCGACACCAGCCACCCGGTGCTGGGCAAGCTCAAGGACAAGCGGCCGCACGTCACCGGACGCTGCGCCGCCTGCCGCTGGCTGGACATATGTGGCGGGAACTTCCGGGTCCGGGCCGAGGCCGCCACCGGCGACCTCTGGGCCCCGGACCCAGCCTGCTATCTCACGGAGCAGGAGATTTCTCGACCGCGGTGATCATCGCCTTGTCCTTGGCGGCCTCATCCTTGGCCTCCTCGGCCTTTTTCTCCACCACCATCGCCGGCTTGGCCGGCGCGGCCCCGGGCATGACCCCGCTGACCGGCTTAGTCGGCTGAGGCGCGGGTTTAACCGGCTCGACGGCCGGTTTGGCCGGCGGCGGCGCGGGCTTAGCCTCGACAGCGGGCTTGGGCGGCTCGGCCGGCTTTTTGGGCGGGGCCGGCGCCTTTACCGGCTGCGCGGCCACCACCCGGGCCGCCTTGTGGCCGGCGATCTGCCCCAGCATGGTGAAGAAAAAGCCCAGCAGCAGATAGGCCATCAGGTCCGTGAAGATTTCCTTGGCCATGGGCAGGGTCTTGAACATGGCGGCCTTTTCCGGCTGCAACCCGTAGGCCGGGAACGAGGCCAGGCCGCAGACCAGCCAGATGCCGCAGCCCAGGAAGATCAGCCCCAGCAGCCGGAAGTCCGCGGCCCAGCCCGCCAGGCCGTTCAGGCCGGTCCGGGCGCGGGCGTAGAACCAGAAGGAGAGCAGCAGCATCAGGGCGATGGCCGCGCCGGCCAGGCCGAACATCAGGGCCGTGGGCTCGAACGGCGGCAGATAGGTCCAGGGCGTGAGGTACCACACCGCGGCCGCGCCGGCCAGGATCACCCAGAACGCCCGCCATCTGAGGCCCGCGGCAAAGGCGGCGCCGACGGCGGCCAGGGCCAGGCCCAGGGGCAGGCTGACCGCGTAGAACACGAACAACAAGCCGCTCAGGCCCGCCTGCCAGGCCTCTGGGCCGCCGGCCGTGGCCGAGGCCTCCACGTAGCGGCCCGCGAACACGCCGCCGGCGATCACCGCCGCGCCCAAGAGCAGGCCCAGCCATCCGATACCGGGTTTTTGCATGACACCCCTCCTCAGGATTGGGTTGGTCCCCCAGGGGCGCTCGCGCGCCTACATATTCGTATATGTTACCGCATATATATAGGGGAAATGCAAGTGAAGAGGTGGTGACAGGGGTGATTAGTGAAACTTAAGTCAGGGCGGCCTGGTTACGGGGCGGGGTGGGGAGGGCGTCCCAGGTGCGGCCGTCCAACGCTTCACCTAACGCGCAAGGGGAAGGCAAGCGAAGCGCGGCCTTTCACTTGTCGCGTTCAGGTGGTTGTTGGCGAACTTTGTCGGCTGTGGTGGAGAACAGTCTCCGGTATCTTAGGATGTCTGATTGAATATCTTCCTTGTTATCACCACGGATTTGCTTCGATACGATCTTCAAGGCATAGATCACAACGATGTTTCTGTTCTGGAAGTCCTCATAGAATGCATTCAGACCGTCTTCGATTGTGTCAAATGATGTATTGAGGATGAACTCGTCTTTGATCTTGGATTGACCCCACATGATGCCAGAGTAAATACCTTTCAGATAGATCACCTTCTCGGTTTCGGAGAACTTCCTCCAAATGGTGCCGGAGAATCCGGCCTTGATCTGGTCGGTTTCTCCGCTGGCAAGCAATGGCAGCGTCATCAATAGTACAGCGGTGAGCACTCTCTTCATATCAGTTTCTCCTTTCGCCAACAATGATTGGACAGACTGTATAATCCGGCGAAGGCAGACTGTCCACTTCCGCCTAAACCCGGAGGCAAACGACACTCGTCCGCCGCAACACCTTTCCGCACAAAGGCTTCCGTCAGAACGCTCCTGGGCCATCGCCGTCTTATGCAGTCTGTATAAAACGGTCTACAAACCATCGATCGGACTCCTCACTCCGTGGCCCCCTTTGTTCAGGACGTGCGTGTAGATCATGGTCGTGCTGACGTCCTTGTGTCCAAGCAGTTCCTGGATCGTTCGGATGTCGTAGCCGGTCTCAAGCAGGTGTGTGGCAAAGGAATGCCGGAACGTATGGCAACCCACGCGCTTGACGAGGTTTGCCTTGCGCACCGCTTCCTTTACTGCCCGCTGGAGTATCGTTTCGTGAACATGGTGCCGCCCCTGTTCCCCGGTACTGGCGTTCTTCCAGCGGTTCTCCTGCGGGAAAACCCATTGCCAGCGCCAGTCCTTCGGCGCGTTCGGATACTTGCGGTCCAAGGCGTCAGGCATCAGGACGCGACCCCAGCCGTCGGCCAAGTCGCGTTCGTGCACGGCTTTGACCGTCTTCAGATGCTCCTGGAGCGAAGCTTTTAGCGACTCCGGCAACATCGTGATCCGATCTTTCGCGCCCTTGCCGTCTCGAACGAGGATTTCGTTCCGGAAGAAGTCGACGTCCTGCACGCGCAGGCGCAGACATTCCATGAGGCGTAGTCCCGCGCCGTACATCAGCGAGGCCATCAGCCACTTGTCGCCTGTCAGGTTAGCCAGCACGGATTTCACTTCCTCGCGCGTTATAACCACGGGCAGGCGCTTGGGCTTCCGGGCGCGGATGACGTCGCCAAGATCGCCCACCTCGCGCCCGAGGACGTGACGATAGAGGAAAAGCAGCGCGGAAAGCGCCTGGTTCTGCGTCGAGGCGCTTACCTTCTCCTTGACCGCAAGATGCGTCAGGAAGGCGTTGATTTCCGCCTCGCCCATCTCGACGGGGTGACGCACCTTGTGAAAGAAGATGAATCGCTTGACCCATTGGCAATACGTCTGCTCGGTCCGTCGGCTGTAGTGGCGCGAGCGCAAGGCTTCGCGCATCTGATCAAGCAGCTTGGGTCGGCGGCCACAAC
The DNA here is from genome assembly GCA_003605055.1 of Desulfarculus sp. Classification (GTDB taxonomy): domain Bacteria; phylum Desulfobacterota; class Desulfarculia; order Desulfarculales; family Desulfarculaceae; genus Desulfoferula. The sequence goes on along the minus strand of QZKP01000069.1, from coordinate 9,384 downwards.
CAATCTGCCTATCCGCAAGGGATGGAGGGGTTTCATTCCCTCTCATTGAAGAACCCGTGTGGCTCGTGTGAACACTCGAAGTCATCATCTTTGGACTGCCAGGAATAAGATCGCCCGAGGTTCTTGAAACGTGGGTACCTCCCCCGGCAAAAGCATCAATGTAAATATGATCCAATTTTTGCTGGCTCAGTATTGCTGAATATGCTGAGGCTGAATATGCTGAGGCGTACTTTCTAATGATCTCCAACTTGACCTCTGTCCAAGGCCCGATCTCATCATACTTGAGTTCTTCTGTCATTGAATGCCCCCATGATTTAGATACTAGCATAATTTTATAGCATACAATTGTATAGCATACAATCGCTTCCCATTGACCCCTCCCCTCCTCTCCGGTAATACTGTCCCCACAAGAACTTAACCCCTCCCCGGAGGCGTCCCATGACCTTCCCCTTGGTGCGCATGCGCCGCCTGCGCAAGACCGAGGCCCTGCGCCGGCTGGTGGCCGAAACCGTGCTCGACCCCGGCGACTTCATCTACCCCATGTTCGTGTGCCCGGGCCAGGACGTGTGCCAGCCCATCGGCTCCATGCCCGGCGTGAACCGCTACAGCATAGACGCCCTGGTGGAAGAGTGCCGCAAGGTGGCGGACCTTGGCGTGCCGGGGGTGATCCTGTTCGGCATCCCGGAGAAAAAGGACGCCCTGGGCACCGAGGGCTACTCCCCCAACGGCATCATCGCCCGGGCGGTGCGCGCGGTGAAAAAGGCCCTGCCGGGGCTCATCGTCATCTGCGACGTGTGCCTGTGCGAATACACCAGTCACGGCCACTGCGGGGTGCTGGACAAGGGCCGGGTTCACAACGACGCCACCCTGGAGCTGTTGGCCAAGGCGGCGGTGACCTACGCCAAGGCGGGCTGCGACATCGTGGCGCCCAGCGACATGATGGACGGCCGGGTGATCGAGATCCGCGAGGGCCTGGACGAGGCCGGGCTGGAGGAGACGCCCATCCTCTCCTACGCGGCCAAGTACGCATCCGCCTTTTACGGCCCCTTCCGCGAGGCGGCCGACAGCGCGCCCCAGGAGGGCGACCGCAAGGGCTATCAGATGGACCCGCCCAACTTCCGCGAGGCCATGCGCGAGGTGGCCCTGGACGTGGAGGAGGGCGCGGACATGCTCATGGTCAAGCCGGCGCTGCCTTACCTGGACGTGCTGGCCGCGGTGCGCGCCGAGTACGACCATCCCCTGGCCGCCTACCAGGTGAGCGGCGAGTTCGCCATGATCAAGGCCGCCGGGCAGATGGGCTGGGTGGATGAAGAGCGCGTGGTGCTGGAGAGCCTGACCGCCATCAAGCGGGCCGGCGCGGACTTCATCCTCACCTACTTCGCCCTGGACGCGGCCAGGCTCCTGGGGGGCCGCGCATGAGGCTGGCCCTGTGCGGGCTGCCCTCGGCGGGCAAGTCCACCCTGTTCGCGGCCCTGGCCGGCCGCCGCACCGCCAGCGGCGGGCGGGCCGAGGCCAACCTGGCCCTGCTCAACGTGCCGGACGAGCGGGTGGACCGGCTCTCTGCCCTGTACCGGCCCAAGAAGACCACCTACGCCCAGATCAGCTTCGTGGACCCGCCGCCGCCCCCGGCCAAGCCCGAGGACCCGGCCGCCCGCCTGCCCGTGGAGCTGGGCCAGTGCGAGGGCCTGGTGCAGGTGGTGCGCAACTTCGACGCCGGCCTGGGCGCGCCGAACCCGGCCGCTGACTTTCGGGCCTTCGTGGAGGAGATGCTCCTGCACGACCTGATCATCGTGGAGCGCCGCCTGGAGCGCATCGCCTCCGAGCGCCAGCGCGGCCGCGAGGTCAGCGCCGAGGAGGTGGCCCTCTTGGAGCGGGCCCAGGCCATGCTGGGCGAGGAGAAGCTGCTCATAGCCGACCCGGAGATACCCGGCCACCCCCGGCTGCGGGGCTTCGGCCTACTCACGGCCAAGCCGCGGGTGGTGGTGGCCAACAACGTTGAGGACGACCCCGCGCCGCCGGAGCTGGGCGGCGAGCGTCCGCCGGTGGTGGTGCGCGCGGCCATCGAGGCCGAGCTGGCCGAGCTGGGCGAGGAGGAGCGCGCCGAGTTCATGGCCGAGTTGGGCATCGCCGAGAGCGCCCTGGACCGGCTCATCACCGCCGCCTACCGGGCCTGCCGCCTGATCAGCTTCTTCACCGTGGGCGAGGACGAGGTGCGGGCCTGGACCATCACCCAGGGCACCCTGGCCCAGCAGGCCGCCGGCGTGATCCACTCGGACCTGGAAAAGGGCTTCATCCGGGCCGAGGTGATGAGCTACGCGGACCTCATCGCCCAGGGATCGGAGGCGGCGGTCAAAAAGGCCGGGCTCCTGAAGCTGGTGGGCAAGGACTACCCGGTGAGCGACGGCGAGGTGATGCACGTGCGCTTCAACGTGTAGCCGGGGCTTGACACAAACGCCCCTTGGCACTAAATATTAGCTTCCTTGGCGATGTAGCTCAGTTGGTGAGAGCATGCGGCTCATATCCGCAGTGTCCGGGGTTCAAATCCCTGCATCGCCACCAAAATGGATGAGCCAGGCCGCCCGCTCGGGCGGCCTTTTTGTTTGGCCCAGACTGACATTTCCATAGGTTATAATACCTGCCAAATCGCTCTCATGCGCACCGCAGACGAGGGGGACCGAGTGACCGCGCCGCCTAAAGTGCTGGACCTAGTTGAGCGCTTCCAAGACCAGAAGGAGTCTTACAAAAAAGGCTCCTACAAAGAAGAGCAGTTAAGAATTGAATTTATCAACCCTTTCTTCGCAGAACTGGGATGGGACGTTGAAAACGTCAAAAGCTACGCCGAGGCATACAAGGAAGTAGTCCACGAAGACGCCCTGAAACTGGGGGCGGCCACCAAGGCGCCGGACTACAGCTTCCGCATTGGGGGGCTTCGCAAGTTCTTTGTGGAAACCAAAAAACCTGCGGTCAACATCAAGCAGGACACAGACCCCGCCTTCCAGCTCCGCCGTTATGCCTGGAGCGCCAAGCTGCCGCTGAGCATACTCACTGATTTCGAGGAGTTCGCGGTTTACGACTGCCGGGTGAAGCCGGCCAAGAACGATCCGGCCTCCAAGGCTCGGGTGCTCTACCTCACCTTTGAGGAATACGAAAAGCGCTGGGAGGAAATAGCCTCGGTCTTTTCCCGCGAGGCGATCCTTAAGGGGTCCTTTGACCAGTACGTGGAAAAGCACCGCGGCATGCGTGGCACCGCCGAGGTGGATAAGGCTTTCTTGCAGGAGATCGAGCGCTGGCGCGAGAGCCTGGCCAGAAACATAGCCCTGCGCAACGACCAGTTGACCAAGCGCGAACTGAACTATGCGGTGCAGAAGACAATAGACCGCATCATCTTCCTGCGCATCTGCGAGGACCGGGGCATAGAGCGATACGGCCGGCTCATGGCCCTCGTGAGCGGCGAGCAGATTTACAAAAGGCTGTTTGTATTGTTCCGGGAGGCAGACGACCGCTATAACTCGGGCATCTTCCACTTCAGGCTGGAAACAAGCCGCCCCAGCGCATGTGACGAGCTTACTCCGGGCCTGGCCGTTGACGACAAGGTGCTCAAGGACATCCTGAAGAGCCTTTATTACCCCGAAAGCCCTTACGAGTTTTCCGTTCTGCCCGCCGACATCCTGGGCCAGGTTTATGAGCAATTCCTGGGCAAGGTAATCCGCCTCACCCTCGGCCACCGGGCCGTGGTGGAGGAAAAGCCCGAGGTCCGCAAGGCCGGCGGCGTCTATTACACCCCCACTTACATCGTGGACTACATCGTCGGGCACACGGTCGGCGAGCTGGTCAAAGACAAGAAGCCCGGCCCCCTGGGCGGCGTGAGCCGCCTGCGCATCCTGGACCCGGCCTGCGGCTCGGGCTCTTTCCTGCTCGGGGCCTACCAATACCTCTTGGACTGGCACCTGAAAGAATACAGCAAGGAGCCGGAGCGCTGGACCAAGGGCAAGAGCCCCCGCATCTACCAGCGCCAGGGAGGCGTGTGGGCCCTGACCATAGACGAGCGCAAGCGCATCCTGCTGAACAACATATACGGCGTGGACATTGACCCCCAGGCCGTGGAGGTGACCAAGCTCTCGCTGCTGCTGAAGGTGTTGGAGGGCGAAGACGAGCAGAGCGTCGGCAACCAGATATGGTTGATCAAACAGCGGGCGCTGCCGGACCTGGGCAGCAACATCAAGTGCGGGAACTCGTTGATAGGGCCGGATTTTTACCAGAGCCGCCAGATGAGTCTGTTGGACGAGGAGGAGATATATAGGATTAACGCCTTTGATTGGGACAAGGAATTCAAGGAGATAATGGAGGTGGGTGGGTTTGATGCGGTGATTGGGAATCCGCCGTATTTATTTATTACTGAGTTAAACCAGCAAGACAAAAACTATTTTTTCTCAAAATACGAGACTGCTGAATATCGCTTTGATGTTTATGGCCTATTTACAGAGCTGGGCATAAAGAAGCTAATAAGAAAAGAAGGTACTTTAGGATTCATAGTTCCCCATTCGCTTTTAAGCAATAATTCTTTCAAGAAACTCAGAAAATTATTACTGGAAACAACGAATATTAATGAAGTCTTGGACATCGGCCCCGGGGTTTTTGAAAATGCTAGTAATGAAACAATGATATTTATTGTAAAAAAAGCGCAACCCAACGAACAAACGCTTACCAGTGTGATGCGCTGTAAGCCTCGTTCATTTAATTCACCTACTGACCATTTTTATATAGAACAAGTTAAGTGGTTAAGTAACTATAGTTTTTCGTGGTTAGTTATGATATGCCCGGAACGACTAGACCTAATACATAAACTAAAAAAGAAAAAAGATGTTTTCAGTGATTTCTTCGAAATTAATCAAGGGTTACGGACTGGAAACAATAAAAAATATTTGTCGGACACAAAAATATCAGACGATTGGTTTCCTGCTGTGGGCGGGAAACAGGTTGGGCGCTACTCGCCCTTACCCAGAGGATTATACGTTTACTACAACCCCAGGGTGTTGGATGCACCACGCCGTAGGGAGTTGTTTGATTCATCCGAAAAAATTGTTATTCAGGAAGTTAGAAATATTTCCTTAAAAAGAAGACTCGTTGCCACCTACGACTCAGAACAGTTTTTCTGCCTACAATCAACAAATGTTTTAAATCCTATTAATAGCCATCGCATAAAATTACATATTTACTTCTTACTTGGTTTGCTAAATAGCAGCACATCTAACTATTACTTTCTCGTTTCTTTCCCTGGTAATAATCACATAGCCTCCCACCAATTAGCACAGATACCGGTGCCGTCTCCCGATAAGGCCCGCCACGACCAAATGGTCTCCTTAGTCGAAACCATGCTCGACCTGCACGAAAAGCTTGCCGCAGCAAAGTCCCCCCAGGAAAAAACCTTCCTGGAGCGCCAGATTCAGTCCACGGACGCGCAAATAGACCAACTCGTCTATGAGCTCTACGGCCTCACCGGCGAGGAAATCAAGATAGTGGAACAGGCCACGGCGTCTTAACGCTGGCCGGAGCCCCCATGCTCACCTGGGACGAGCTGAAACAGCGGCCGGAGATCATCCGGGCCATAGACTGGCAGATCACGCCGGCCCAGGCCTTCCAGGCCTACCAGATCAAGTCGCCCGGCGCCTGGCGGCAACGCGACCTGGGCGAGGTCTATTACTTTTACCTGAGCACCTGGCGGGGGGAGAGGCGGGTGCTGTTGGTGCGGCGGGGCTACACCCAGAGCGAGACCATCGCCCAGGCCCCGGCCCCGGCGGGGCTGGTGGCGGCCCTGGCCGTCCGGTCCGCGGGCGCGGACATGCCCCGGGGCCAGGTGGCCCTGGACCAGCCCCTCAAGGACTGGCTGCGGCGGGAGCTAGGCCTCCAGGCGTAGCTGGCACTCGTTGAAGAACAGGCAGTCGTACTGCCGGCAGTCGTTGATGTGCTCGTAGCAGGGCGAGTTGCCCTCGGCCTGCTGTATGGCCCGGATCAGGTCCGGCTTGCGCAGCTTGCCATACCCGGCCACGGCCAGCTCCCTGGCCTTGTCCCTGAGCTCCCTCACCGTGGGCATAACCACACCTCCCGCCGTTTGGCCTCCCGGGGCCCGTAGCGCCCTCTCTGCTTAAAAATGATACGCCTCTGACGGGTCTATGCAAGCGCGCGCGGGCTATTCGCAGCCCGAGGCCCCGCACCAGGAGCAGGACAGACAGGAGCCGTCGGTGGTCAACAGGCCGCCACAGCGGGGGCAGTGTCCCGGCGCGCTCACCTTGGGCGGCGGCGTCTGGCCGGGCAGGGGCAGCAGCTCCAGCACCTGGCGGCCGCGGGAGCCGTGGCGGAACACGGTCACGCCCTTGAGGCCCAGGCGGTGGGCCTCCAGGAAGGCGGTGCGCACCTGCCCGGGCCCGGCCTCGGCGGGCAGGTTGATGGTCTTGCTCACGCCGTTGTCGGTGTGGGCCTGAAAGGCGGCCTGCATGGCCAGGTGGCGCTCCGGGGCGATCTCGTGGGCCGTGGCGAACAGCTCGGCCATGTCCGCGGGCAGGCCGGACACGGCCCCGGCCCGGCCGCTCTTAGCCAGGGCCCGGCGGTTGTCCTCGCCGGCCAGGCCCAGGCGCTCCAGGCGGGCCAGGAAGCGGGGGTTCAGCTCCACCAGCTCCTGGCCCTCCAGCACCCGGCGGGTGTAGGCCAGGGCGAAGTAGGGCTCGATGCCCGAGGAGCAGCCCATGAGCAGCGACAGGGTGCCGGTGGGGGCCACGGTGGTGACGGTGGCGTTGCGCATGTGGGGGTAGTTGGGCCACAGGCGGCTTTGGGCGAAGGCCGGGAAGTCCCCGCGCAGCCGGCCCAGCTCGGCGCTGGCCGCCCGGGCCGCCTGGTGCAGGTGCTGCATGATCCGGCCGCCCAGCTCCACGGCCTGGGGCGAGGCGTAGGGCAGGCCCAGGTCCACCAGCAGGTCGGCCAGGCCCATGACCCCCAGCCCGATCTTGCGCGTGAGCCCGGTGGCCTTGGTGACCGCCGGCAGGGGAAAGCGGTTGATCTGCACCACGTCGTCCAGGAAGCGCACGGCCAGGGCCGCGGCCTCTTCCAGGGCCGCGTAGTCCGGCTGGCCGTTCTTGATCAGCCGGGGCAGCACCAAGGAGCCCAGGTTGCAGGACTCGTGCGGCAGCAGCGGCTGCTCGCCGCAGGGGTTGGTGGCCTCCATGTCCCCCAGTTGGGGCGTGGGGTTGGCCCGGTTGATGGCGTCATAAAAAGCCAGCCCCGGCTCGCCGCTGGCGTGGGCCGTATCCACCAGGAGCTTGAATAGCTCCGCGGCCGGCACCCTTCGCACCACCTGGCCGTGGCGGGGATTGACCAGGGGCCAGTCCTCGCCCGCGGCGGCGGCGGCCATGAAGGCGTCGGGCGCCATCACGGAAATATTGAAGTTTTCCAGGAAACCCGGCCGGCTCTTGGCCCGGATGAAGGTCTCGATGTCCGGGTGGCTCACGGCCAGCATGCCCATGTTGGCCCCCCGGCGGGTGCCGCCCTGCTTGACCGCCTCGGTGGCCACGTCGAAGACCTGCATGAAGCTCACCGGCCCGGAGCTGACCCCGTGGGTGGAGGCCACCATGTCGCCCGAGGGGCGCAGGCGGGAGAAGGAAAACCCGGTGCCACCGCCGGACTTGTGGATCAGGGCCGTCTCCTTGACCGCGTCGAAGATGCCCTCCAGGCTGTCGGCCACCGGAATCACGAAGCAGGCCGAGAGCTGGCCCAGCTCCCGGCCGGCGTTCATCAGGGTGGGCGAGTTGGGCAGGAACAGGCCGTCGGCCATCAGGCGCAGAAAGGCCTTTTCCATGGCCCGGGCCTCGGCCGCGCCGCCCCAGTTCTCCTCGGCCTGGGCCACGGCCCGGGCCACCCGCTCCAGCATCTGCGGCGGGGTCTCGGCCACCCGGCCCTCACCGTCGCGGGCCAGGTAGCGCCGCTCCAGGACCAGGCCCGAGTTGGGGCCGAAGGGGAAGCTAGGCTCGATCATGGCTCTAATCATAACTCCGGCGGCTGGTATTTGAAAACGGTTCCCAGACCTCTGACGCGGCCGCCTAACCCGGCCCGTCCTTGGCCTCCAGGGCCAGCAGATACTCCTTCATGGGCAGGCCGCCGCCGAAGCCGGTGAGCGAGCCGTCCGCGCCCAGCACCCGGTGGCAGGGTATGAAGATGGGCACCGGGTTGTTGTGCATCACCTGGCCCACGGCCCGGGCCGCCCGCGGGCTGCCGGCCCGCCGGGCCAGTTGGCCGTAGCTGGCCGTCTGGCCGTAGGGTATCCCCCGGCAGGCCAGGAGCACCCGCCGGCTGAAATCGCTGAGCCCGCTCAGGTCCACCGCCGCGTCCAGGGCCGGGGCCCGGCCGGCGAAGTAGGCCGCCAGTTGGCGGCCGGCCGGCTGCGAGCCGGGCGAGACCTCTTGGGCCGCCGCGCCGGGGGCCCGCCGGGCCAGCAGCCGCGCGAAGTGCCCCTGGTCCCCGCGGATGGACAGGGCCAGCAGGCCCTGGGGCCCGCAGGCCGCCTGCACCGGTCCCAGGGGGGTGTCCAGGCTGAAGACCTTGATCCGCTTCATGTCAGGCTCCCTTGCTCGAGGTCGTGCTCCTCCAGGTAATCGGCCAGGGCGGCCAGGGTGCGGCCCTTGTCCGCGGCCCAGTCCGGGGCCAGGAGCCGGTCCGGCCCCGGATCCGCGGCCAGGCGGTGGATCAGCACCTCCGCGGGCAGGCGGGCCAGGAACTGGGCCGCGGCGGCCGCGTAGCGCTCCCGCGGCCAGGGGCGCAGGCGGCCGGCCCGCCAATCCCGGGCCAGGCGCGCGCCCTCCAGGATCATCAAATTGTGCAGCTTCACCCCCCACACCCCCAGGCCGGCCAAGTGCCGCGCGGTGGCTGTGGTGTGCCCCTCGTCCTCGCCGGGCAGGCCCAGCACCACGTGGGCCACCACCCGCAGGCCACGCTTACGGGCCTCGGCCGCGGCCGCGTCGAAGCAGGCCACGTCGTGTCCCCGGCCCAGGGCGGCCAGCGTAGAGTCGTGGGCCGACTGCAGGCCCAGCTCCAGCCACAGGCTGCTGCGGCCGGCCAGCTCGCCCAGCAGGTCCCAGCGCGGGCCGTCCAGGCAGTCGGGCCGGGTGGAGACGATCAACCCGGCCACCCCGGGCGCGGCCAGGGCCTGCTCGTAAAGCTCCCGCAGCCGCTCCAGGGGCCCGTGCGTGGAGCTGTAGGCCTGGAAGTAGGCCAGGGCCTTCGGCTGGGGCCGGCCCTGCTCCCGGGCCCGCTTGCGCAGGCGCTCCAGGCCGCGGGCCAGTTGCGCGGCCGGCGGGCCCTGGCCTGGACCCTGGCCCGCGCCGCCCGGCGGGCAGAAGG
>QZKP01000021.1 GCA_003605055.1 Desulfarculus sp. | reverse complement strand
TGATCGCCGCCGTCAACGTCGTCTTGCCGTGGTCTATGTGACCTATCGTCCCTACGTTACAGTGCGGCTTCCTCCGCTCAAACTTTGCCTTGGCCATGGTCCAATATCCTCCTCTAGGCAGCCAAGCCGCGCAGGCCGGCCTCGCGCTCGCAACGGGCGCGCTCGATAACCTCCGCGGCCAACTGGGCCGGCAGCGGCGCGTAGTGGGAAAACTCCATGGTGAAGGTGGCCCGGCCCTGGGTGGCCGAGCGCAGGTCGCCGGCGTAGCCGAACATGTTCGCCAGGGGCACGCTGGCGCTGAGCACCTGCACGCCCGGGCGGGATTCCATGGACTTGATGCGGCCCCGGCGGGCGCTGATGTCGCCCATGACCTCGCCCAGGTACTCCTCGGGGGTGGTCACTTCCAGATTCATCACCGGCTCTTTGAGCTGCACCCCGGCTTTGGCCACGGCCTCCTTCAGGCCCAGGGAGGCGGCGATGAAAAAGGCCCGCTCGCTGGAGTCCACCTCGTGGTAGGAGCCGTCGATGAGCGCCACCTCCAGGTCCTCCAGGGGGAAGCCGGCCAGCACGCCCCGGGCGCAGGCGTCCTTGACCCCGCGCTCGATGGCCTTGAAGTACTCCCGGGGCACCACGCCGCCGACGATGTTCTCCTTGAACACCACGCCGCTGCCCGCCTGCCCGGGGGCCACCGTGAGCACCACGTGGCCGTACTGGCCGTGGCCGCCGGACTGTTTGACGTAGCGGCCCTGGGCCTGGGCCGGGGCGGTGATGCTCTCGCGGTAGGCCACCTGGGGCGCGCCCACCTCGGCGGCCACCTTGAACTCCCTGAGCAGCCGGTCCACGATGATCTCCAGGTGCAGCTCGCCCATGCCCGAGATCACGGTCTGGCTGGTCTCGGCGTCCTGGGTCACGTGGAAGCTGGGGTCTTCGGCGGCCAGGCGGGCCAGGGCCTGGCCCAGCTTTTCCACCATGGGCTTGCTGGCCGGCCGGATGGCCACGCTCACCACCGGCTGGGGCACGAACAGGCTTTCCAGGGTCAGGGGCGCGGCCGGGTCGCAGAGGGTGTCGCCGGTGGCCACCTGCTTCAGGCCCACCGCGGCCACGATGTCGCCGGCGCCCACGCTCTCCAGCTCCTCGCGCTGGTTGGCGTGCATCTTCAGCAGCCGCCCCACCCGCTCGCTCTTGTCCTGGCTGGCGTTGTACACCGAGGCCCCGGCCTTGAGGGTGCCGGAGTAGACGCGCAGGAAAGTCAGGTGCCCCACGTAGGGGTCGCTCATCAGCTTGAAGGCCAGGGCCGCGAAAGGGGCCTCCTCGGAGGCCGGACGGGAGGTCTCCTGGCCCTGGGGGTCCAGGCCCTTTACCGCCGCCACGTCCAGGGGCGAGGGCAGGTAGTCCACCACCGCGTCCAGCAGGGGCTGGATGCCCTTGTTCTTGAAGGCCGAGCCCAGCAGGACCGGCACTATGGCCAGGGCCAGCACGCCCTTGCGCAGGGCGGCCTTGAGCTCCGCCTCGGACGGCTCCACGCCTTCCAGGTAGCTCTCCAAGAGGGCGTCGTCGAACTCGCAGGCGGTCTCGATGAGGTGCAAGCGGGCGGTTTCCACGGCCGCGGCCATATCCGCCGGAACCGGACCGCTGGTCACGGTCATGCCCTTGCTGGCCTCGTCAAAGTACAGGGCCTGGCGGGAGATGAGATCCACCACCCCGCCGAAGTCCTCGCCCTGGCCCAGGGGCAGCATCAAGGGCAGGGGCCGGGCGCCCAGGCGGCTGGTCATCATCTGCAGGCAGCGCTGCCAGTCGGCCCCCACGCGGTCCATTTTGTTGATGAAGGCCACGCGGGGCACCTGGTAGCGGTCGGCCTGGCGCCAGACCGTCTCGGACTGGGGCTGCACCCCGCCCACCGCGCAGAACACCGCCACCGCCCCGTCCAGCACGCGCAGGCTGCGCTCCACCTCGATGGTGAAGTCCACGTGGCCGGGGGTGTCTATGATGTTGATGCGGTGGTCCTGCCAGAAGCAGGTGGTGGCGGCGCTGGTGATGGTGATGCCGCGCTCCTGCTCCTGGGCCATCCAATCCATGGTGGCCTCGCCGTCGTGCACCTCTCCCAGCCGATGGCTCACCCCGGTGTAAAACAGGATGCGCTCGGTGGTGGTGGTCTTGCCCGCGTCAATATGGGCCATCAGGCCTATGTTGCGCTGGCGAGCTATGTCCGTACGGCGGGTCACCTTAAGTCCTCTATAAACCTTCCCTACCAGCGGTAGTGGGCAAAGGCCTTGTTGGCCTCGGCCATGCGGTGGGTGTCTTCTTTCTTCTTCACGGCGTTGCCCCGGCCGGCGGCAGCGTCCATCAACTCGGCCGCCAGGCGCTCGGCCATGCTTTTTTCGCCGCGGGCCCGGGAGAAGCTGATCAGCCAGCGCATGGCCAGGGCCTGGCGCCGCTCGGAGCGAATCTCCACCGGCACCTGGTAGGTGGAGCCGCCCACCCGGCGGCTCTTGACCTCGATCATGGGCCGCACGTTGTCCATGGCCTTCTCAAAGACCTTCAGCGGGTCCTCGCTGGTGCGCTGGGCGATGATGTCCAGGGCGGTGTACATGATCCGCTCGGACACAGACTTCTTGCCCTCGTACATCAGCTTGTTGATGAACCGGGCCACCTTCTGGCTGCCGTAGCGCGGGTCCGGCAGAATCTCCCGTTTTGGTACTTCGCGTCTCCTGGGCATGTTCCGCTCTTGCTTTTCTAAAGGCCCTTCACGACAGATGCCCCTTATGGATCAGCAAGGGGCATCGCTGCTCCCCGCCGCAGCGGGAAGTAAAAATCCGACTTACTTGGGGCGTTTGGCGCCGTATTTGGAACGGCTCTGCCGCCTATCGGCCACGCCTACCGCGTCCAGAGTGCCGCGGATGATGTGGTAGCGCACGCCGGGCAGGTCCTTGACGCGGCCTCCCCGGATAAGCACCACCGAGTGCTCTTGCAGATTGTGTCCCTCCCCCGGGATGTAGCTGGTGGCTTCGATCCCGTTGGTCAGCCTAACCCTGGCCACCTTGCGCAGGGCCGAGTTGGGCTTCTTGGGGGTGGTGGTGTACACGCGCAGGCACACCCCGCGCTTCTGCGGACAGTTCTGCAAGGCAGGCGTAGCCTTCTTCTTGCGCTGCCGCTCGCGCCCCTTGCGCACGAGCTGGTTAATCGTCGGCAAGCTTGCGCCTCCAAGTTCCTAGGTGCAGACCGGGCAAAAAACCCGGTCACTCAACTAGATAGCCACTCCCTGCTGGGGGCGGGGACACCCCTTACAAAGCACGATCCCCCCCTTTTTGCCCTCGTCGGGGCAACTAGGAAAGGTCCCCGCAATGGAATTGCTATATCTACCCTGACAGCCCCTGGCTGTCAAGGCCTTTGATATTATAAGTCACAACTTTAGGCCTGCAACCCCACCCCGGCGAAAGGCCCCCTAGCCCAGGGCCTCGCTGTCCCCTTCGCTGGTGGTGGTCAGCCCCTCCTCTATCCCCGTGCCACCGGCCTCTTCGCTAAGGACGTCCAGCACCTCCCGCTCGGTGAACACGTTGGCCTCCAGGCTGCGCGGGGGCACCTCGGCGTGGGGGATGTGCAGGTGCCGGTACTGGTCCAGGCCGGTGCCGGCCGGGATCAGCCGGCCCATGATCACGTTCTCCTTGAGCCCGCGCAGGTCGTCCACCTTGCCGGCGATGGCCGCCTCGGTGAGCACCTTGGTGGTCTCCTGGAAAGAGGCCGCGCTGATGAAGCTGTCGGTGGAGAGGCTGGCCTTGGTGATGCCCAGCAAGAGCGGCTCGGCCAGGGCCGGCTTGGTCCCTTCGGCCAGCAGGCGGGCGTTCTCGCCCTCGAAGCGCCACTTCTCCACCTGCTCGCCCAGCAGGAAGTTGCTGTCGCCGGGCTCGGTGACCCGCACCCGCCGCAGCATCTGGCGCACGATCACCTCGATGTGCTTGTCGTTGATTTTCACGCCCTGCAGGCGGTAGACCTCCTGCACCTCGTCCACCAGGTAGCGGGCCAGGGCCTTGATGTCCCGCGAGCGCAGAATGTCGTGCGGGTTGATGGAGCCGTCCATGAGCGGCTCGCCGGCCCGCACGTAATCGCCCTCGTGCACGGTCACGTGCTTGCCCTTGGGGATCAGGTATTCGCGCGGCTCGCCCACGTCCGGGGTGATCACCACCTTGCGCTTGCCCTTGGTCTGCTTGCCGAAGCCCACCTGGCCGTCGATCTCGGTGATGACTGCGCACTCCTTGGGCCGGCGCACCTCGAACAGCTCGGCCACCCGGGGCAGACCGCCGGTGATGTCCTTGGTCTTGGTGGTCTCGCGCGGGATGCGGGCCAGGACGCCGCCGGCCTTTACCTCCGCCCCCTCGGCCACCATGATGATGGCCCCCACCGGCAGCAGGTAGCGGGCGTCTCCGCGGCCCTTGCCCAGGTCGGTGGTCTTGGTGGTGCCCGGCACCTTGATGGAGATGCGCGGCCGCAGATCCGGGTTCTTGGACTCCACCGTGACCTTGGTGGAGCGGCCGGTGACCGGGTCGAAGCGCTCGGTCATGGTCACGTTCTCGATGATGTCGCCGAACTTGACCACGCCGTCGGTGTCGGTGAGGATGGGGCTGGTGTAGGGGTCCCACTGGGCCACCACGTCGCCGGCGTTGACCCGGTCCCCGTCCTTGAACATCAAGCGGGCGCCGTAGTTGATCTTGTAGCGTTCGCGCTCGCGGCCGCCCTCGCCCATCACCGCCACCTCGCCGTTGCGGTTCATCACCACCTGGTGGCCCTCGTCGCTGTCCACGGTCTGCAGGTTGATGTACTTGAGCACGCCGGCGTAACGCGCCTCCACCCGCGACTGCTCCACGGCCTTGGCCGCCGCGCCGCCGATGTGGAAGGTGCGCATGGTCAACTGGGTGCCGGGCTCGCCGATGCTCTGGGCGGCGATGATGCCCACGGCCTCGCCCACGTCCACGGGCTTGGAGTGGGCCAGGTCGCGGCCGTAGCACTTGGAGCAGACCCCGCGGCGCGACTCGCAGGTCAAGACCGAGCGGATGGCCACCTTCTCCACGCCGGCCTCCTCCAGCCTGGCCACCCCCTCCTCGTCTATCTCGGCGTTGGCCGGGATCAGCACCTCGTCGGTCAGGGGGTCCAGGATGTCCTTGAGGGCGGTGCGGCCCAGCACGCGCTCGCTCACGTGCTCGATGACCTCGCCGCCCTCGCGCAGGGCCTCCACCTCGATGCCGTCAATGGTGCCGCAGTCGAGCTCGGTGACGATGGCGTCCTGGCTCACGTCCACCAGGCGGCGAGTGAGATAGCCGCTGTTGGCGGTCTTGAGCGCCGTGTCGGCCAGGCCCTTGCGCGCGCCGTGGGTGGAGATGAAGTACTGCAGCACGGTCAGCCCCTCGCGGAAGTTGGCCGTGATGGGCGTCGCGATGATCTCGCCGGAGGGCTTGGCCATCAGACCGCGCATGCCGGCCAACTGCTTCATCTGGTCCTTGCTGCCGCGGGCTCCGGAGTCGGCCATCATGTAGATGGGGTTGAAGCTGTCGGTGGTCACCTCCTGGCCGTCGGGGCTGGAGACCACCTCGGTGCTGATCTCGTCCATCATCTCGCTGGCCACGTCCTCGGTGGCCTTGGCCCAGATGTCCACCGCCTTGTTGTACTTCTCGCCGTCGGTGATGATGCCGTCCTTGTACTGGGACTCGATGGACTTCACCTCGGCCATGGCCTTGTCGATGATCTGTTGCTTGCGCGCGGGGATCACCATGTCGCTGACGCAGATGGACAGGCCGCTGGCGGTGGCGTAGCGGTAGCCCATGTCCTTGAGCCGGTCGGAGAGCAGCACCGCGGCCTTGGTGCCAGCGGTGCGGTAGCAGTGGCCCACCAAGTTGTTGAGGGCCTTCTTGTCCATGACCAGGTTGACCTGGCTGAAGTCCAGCCCCGCGGGCAGCACCTGGAAGAGCATGATGCGCCCCACCGTGGTGCGCACCCGTTTGCCGTCCATGCGCACCTCGATGGAGGCGTGCAGGTCCACCGCGCCGGCGTCGTGGGCCATGATCACCTCGTCCGCGTCGGCGAAGACCTTGCCCTCGCCTTTGGCCAGCGGGCGTTCGCGGGTCATGTAGTACAGGCCCAGCACGATGTCCTGGTTGGGCACGATGATGGGCTGGCCGTTGGCCGGGCTCAGGATGTTGTTGGTGCTCATCATCAAGACCCGGGCCTCGATCTGGGCCTCGATGGAAAGCGGGATGTGCACCGCCATCTGGTCGCCGTCGAAGTCGGCGTTGTAGGCCTGGCAGACCAGGGGGTGAAGCTGGATGGCCTTGCCCTCCACCAACAGCGGCTCAAAGGCCTGGATGCCCAAGCGGTGCAGGGTGGGCGCGCGGTTTAAGAGCACCGGGTACTCGCGCACCACCTCGCTCAGGGTGTCCCACACCTCGGGGGTCTCGCGCTCCACCATCTTCTTGGCGCCCTTGATGGTGGTGACCAAGCCCTTGGCCTCCAGCCTGTTGTAGATGAAGGGCTTGAACAGCTCCAGGGCCATCTTCTTGGGCAGGCCGCACTGGTGCAGGCGCAGATCCGGTCCGATGACGATCACCGAGCGGCCCGAGTAGTCCACGCGCTTGCCCAAGAGGTTCTGGCGGAAGCGGCCCTGCTTGCCCTTGAGCATGTCGCTCAGGGACTTCAGCGGCCGCTTGTTGGGGCCGGTGATGGTCTTGCCGCGCCGCCCGTTGTCGAACAGCACGTCCACCGCCTCCTGCAGCATGCGCTTCTCGTTGCGGATGATGATGTCCGGCGCGGCCAGCTCGTTGAGCCGGCGCAGGCGGTTGTTGCGGTTGATCACCCGGCGGTAGAGGTCGTTGAGGTCGCTGGTGGCGAAGCGGCCGCCGTCCAGGGGCACCAGGGGCCGCAGGTCCGGGGGCAGCACCGGGATGATGTCCATGATCATCCAGTGGGGCAGGTTGTGGGAGCTGCGGAAGGCGTCGATGACCTTCAGGCGCTTGCCCAGCTTCTTGCGCTTGGCCTCGCTGGCGGTGTCAATCATCTCCAGGCGCAGCTCGTCCCAGAGCTTGTTCAGGTCCAGGACCGAGAGCATCTCCTTGACCGCCTCGGCGCCTATGCCGGCCTTGAAGCGGCTGCCGTGCTCCTCCAGGAGCTGGCGATACTTCTCCTCGGGCAGCAGGGTGCCCCGGGCGATGCCGGCGTCCCCGGCCTCCAGCATGATGTAGGACTCGAAGTACAGGACCTTTTCCAGCTCCTTGAGGGTCAGGTCCAGGAGGTTGCCCACCTTGGAGGGCAGCGACTTGAGGAACCAGATGTGGGCCACCGAGCTGGCCAGGTCGATGTGGCCCATGCGCTCGCGGCGCACCTTGGACTGGATCACCTCCACGCCGCATTTTTCACAGACCACGCCGCGGTGCTTCATGCGCTTGTACTTGCCGCAGTTGCACTCGTAGTCCTTGGTGGGGCCGAATATCTTGGCGCAGAATAGCCCGTCCCGCTCGGGCTTGAAGGTGCGGTAGTTGATGGTCTCGGGCTTTTTGACCTCGCCGAAGGACCAGGCCCGGATCTTTTCCGGGCTGGCCAGGGATATCTGCACCGCGTCAAAGGACAGGGGGTCCTTGGGCTTGGCGAAATAGCTGTAGAGATCTTCCAAGGGAATTCTCCTTTAATCCAGGGCCGGGGTAAGGTCCTTCTTCTGCTCGATCAACTCCACGTCCAGACAAAGGGCTTGCAGCTCCTTGACCAGGACGTTGAAGCTCTCAGGCAGCCCGGCCTCCAGGTTGTTTTCGCCCTTGACTATCTTCTCGTACATGCGGGTGCGGCCGGCCACGTCGTCGCTCTTGACGGTCAAGAACTCTTGCAGGGAATAAGCCGCTCCGTAGGCCTCCATGGCCCAGACCTCCATCTCGCCCAGGCGCTGGCCGCCGAACTGGGCCTTGCCGCCCAGGGGCTGCTGGGTCACCAGGGAGTAGGGCCCGATGGAGCGCGCGTGTATCTTGTCGTCCACCAGGTGGTGCAGCTTGAGCATGTACATGGTGCCCACGGTCACCGTGCGGTCGAAGTGGTCGCCGGTGCGCCCGTCCACCAACTGGG
Source organism: Desulfarculus sp. (assembly GCA_003605055.1). GTDB lineage: Bacteria > Desulfobacterota > Desulfarculia > Desulfarculales > Desulfarculaceae > Desulfoferula. The sequence continues at coordinate 7,941 of QZKP01000021.1, read as the reverse complement.
CCTGGCCGGTGTCCGCCAGGCCGGCCAAGGTGAGCAGCTTGCGTATCTCCTCCTCGCTGGCGCCGTCGAACACCGGCGTGGCCACCGGCACGCCCCGGCTGAGGCTGCGGGCCACCTTGGTCAGCTCCTCGTCGCTGGCCGCGCCCAGGGACTCGGTCAATTCCTTCTTGGTGTAGATCTTGCCCAGGAAGTCCCGAACGTCCTTGGTCTGGGGCCGCTTGTTCTTGTCCTTGGCCTCGGCGATGGCGTCCACCATCTGGCCGATCTTACGGCCCAGCTCCTTCGAGGCCCAGCCGATGTGGGTCTCCAGCACCTGGCCCACGTTCATGCGGCTAGGCACGCCCAGGGGGTTGAGCACCAGGTCCACCGGGGTGCCGTCGCTGAAGTAGGGCATGTCCTCTTCGGGCAGGATGCGGCTGACCACGCCCTTGTTGCCGTGGCGGCCGGCCATCTTGTCGCCCACGGCCAGCTTGCGCTTCATGGCCACGTAGACCTTGACCATCTTGATCACGCCCGGCGGCAGCTCATCGCCCTTGCGCAGCTTGGCGATCTTGTTCTCGCTGGCGCTGCGGATCATGTCCACCTGCTCCAGGTAGCCGTCCACCAGCCGCTCCACAAGCCGCTGGGTTTTTTCGCTCACCCCGGCCAGTTCCACGTCGCGGAAATACTGCGGGAGCATCTCCTTGAGATGCTCGGCGGTGAGCAAGCCCTTCTTGATCAGCACCTTGCCCTTGTCGTCCTTGAGCGGCGCGGCCAGGTTCTTGCCCACCAGCAGCCGGGCCAGCTCGTCGCTGGTGTTGCGGTGGATGATCTTGATCTCGTCGCTCTCGTCCTTGCGCAGGCGGTTGACCTCATCGCCCTCGATGGACTGGGCCCGCTCGTCCTTCTCGATGCCCTTGCGCGAGAAAACCCGGGCGTCTATGACGATGCCCTCCACCCCCGGCGGCACGCGCAGGCTGGTGTCCTTCACGTCGCCGGCCTTCTCGCCGAAGATGGCCCGCAGGAGCTTCTCCTCCGGGCTGAGCTGGGTCTCGCCCTTGGGGGTGATCTTGCCCACCAGGATGTCGCCGGCCCTGATCTCCGCGCCGATGCGGATGATGCCGCTCTCGTCCAGATTCTTCAGCGCCTCCTCGCCCACGTTGGGGATGTCGCGGGTGATCTCCTCCTTGCCCAGCTTGGTGTCCCGGGCCAGGGTCTCGAACTCCTCGATGTGCACGCTGGTGAAGATGTCGTCCTTGACGATGCGCTCGGAGATGAGGATGGAGTCCTCATAGTTGAAGCCGCCCCAGCTCATGAAGGCCACCATTACGTTCTGGCCCAGGGCCAGATCGCCCTGGTCCACGGCCGGGCCGTCGGCCAGAATCTGGCCCTTGACCACCCGCTGGCCGCGCACCACGATGGGCTTCTGGCTGGTGCAGGTGTTCTGGTTGCTGCGGCGGAACTTGATCAGCTTGTAGATCTTGACCTGGCTGTGGGCTTCGTCGCTGAGCGGCTGGTCGTAGCGCACCACGATGCGGGCCGCGTCCACGTCGTTGATCACGCCGTCGGCCTCGGCCACCACGCACACCCCGCTGTCGCGGGCCACCACCTCCTCCATGCCGGTGCCCACCAGGGGCGCGTCGGTCCTGAGCAGGGGCACCGCCTGACGCTGCATGTTGGAGCCCATCAGGGCGCGGTTGGCGTCGTCGTTCTCCAGAAAGGGAATCAGGGCCGCGGCCACGGACACCAACTGGTTGGGGCTGACGTCCATGTACTCCACCTCCTCGGGCCCCACCAGCATGAACTCGCCGCCGCGGCGGGCGCTGATGATGTCGCGCTGGAAGCGGCCGCGGCCGTCTATGGGCGCGTTGGCCTGGGCGATGGCGTGGTCGCCCTCCTCCAGGGCCGAGAGGAAGAGCACGTCCTTGGTCACCTTGCCCCCGCCGGCGGTGCGGTAGGGGGTCTCGATGAAGCCGTAGTCGTTGACCCGGGCGTAGGTGGACAGACTCACGATCAGGCCGATGTTGGGACCCTCCGGGGTCTCGATGGGGCAGATGCGGCCGTAGTGGGTGCTGTGCACGTCGCGCACCTCGAAGCCGGCCCGCTCCCGGGTCAGGCCGCCGGGGCCCAGGGCGCTCAGGCGCCGCTTGTGGGTCACCTCGCTCAGGGGGTTGGTCTGGTCCATGAACTGGCTGAGTTGGCTGGTGCCGAAGAACTCCTTGACCACCGCGCTGACCGGCTTGGAGTTGATCAGATCGTGGGGCATCAGGGCCTCGATCTCCTGCAGGCTCATGCGCTCCTTGATGGCCCGCTCCATCCTGACCAGGCCGATGCGGTACTGGTTCTCCAGCAGCTCGCCCACCGCGCGCACCCGGCGGTTGCCCAGGTGGTCGATGTCGTCCACGGTGCCCTCGGTGTCCTTGAGGTGGATCAGCTCCTTGACCGCCTCCAGGATGTCCTCGCGCCGCAGGGTGCGCACCTCCTCGGACACGTCCCGGCCCAGGCGCAGGTTAAGCTTCAGGCGACCCACCGCCGACAGGTCGTAGTGCTCGGGGCTGAAGAACAGATTATGGAAGAAGGTGCGGGCCACCTCCAGGGTGGGCGGGTTGGAGGGCCGCAGCTTGCGGTAGATGTCAACGATGGCCTCGTCGCTGGTCTCCACCTTGTCCAGCTCCAGGGTGTCGCGGAAGGAGCTGGAGATGGTGATGCTGTCCAGGTACAGGGTGGGTATCTCCTTGACCCCGGCGGCGCGCAGCTTGGACAGGGCCTCTTCGCCGATGGGCTGGTTGAGGCCCACGATCACCTCGCCCGTGACCGGGTCGGCCAGGTCCACGGCGGCGTAGCGGCCCAGGAGGTCCTTCTCCTCGCTGGGCAGGCGGTCCACCTTGAGCTCCTCCAGGCGCTTGAGCGCCCGGCGGGTCATCTTCTTGCCCTCTTTGACCAGGGCCTTCTTGGTCTCCGGGTCCTTGATCTCCCGGCTGGCGGGCAGTCCGGAGAGCAGCTCGGCATCCAGCCGGCGCAATACCTCGTCGCCCTCCAGCAGGAACACGTCCCGCTGGTACATCACGTCCAAGAGATCCTGGGCGCTGTAGCCCAGGGCCTTGAGCAACAGGGTCACCGGGAATTTGCGCCGGCGGTCTATGCGCACGTAGAGGATGTCCTTGTGGTCGAACTCCAAATCGATCCAGGAGCCCCTGAGGGGGATGATGCGCGCGGAGTAGAGCAGCTTGCCGCTGGAGTGGGTGCGGCCCTTGTCGTGGTCAAAGAAGATGCCCGGGCTGCGGTGCAGCTGGCTGACCACCACCCGCTCGGTGCCGTTGACGATGAAGGTGCCACGGGCGGTCATCAAGGGCAAGGTGCCGAAGAAAATCTCCTGCTCCTTGATGTCGCGGATGGAGGTGGTGTCGGTCTCCTTGTCCTGGTCATAGACCACCAGACGCACCGTGAGCTTCAAGGGCGCCTCGTAGGTCATGCCCCGGGCCAGGCACTCGTCCACGTCGTACTTGACCTCGCCAAAGGCGTAGCCGACGAACTCCAGGGACGAGGTGCCCGAGAAGTCGCGGATGGGAAATACGCTCTTGAATACGCTGTGCAGCCCGATATCCCGGCGCTGGTCCGGGAGGACCTCCATCTGCAAAAAGCGCTCGTAAGACTGCTTCTGCATGTCGATGAGGTTCGGGATGTCTATTATTTTGGAGATCTTGCCGAAATTTTTGCGGGCCCTCATGTTGCCGTTGGTCGCCTGGCTCATGAAATCTCCTTAGACGGGCTGCCCTCCCGCCCGCGAGGGGCGGCGCCGCGCGCAGCGGACCGGATTTCTGCGGACGCACGACGGCGCCCGAGCCGTCAACCCCACTTTGACGACCCGGCGCCACCGGGCGGCTGCCCTATGTATCCCGCCGCGGCCGGCCGGGGCGAGAGGCCCGGGCCGGCGGGCGGCAGGGGTGGTTTCCTAAAATCGGCGCAGACTACTTGATGCTGACCACGCCGCCGGCCTCTTCCAACTGGGCCTTGACGCCCTCGGCCTCGGCCTTCTCCACGCCTTCCTTCACGGGCTTGGGCGCTCCGTCCACCAGGTCCTTGGCCTCCTTCAGGCCCAGGCCGGTGAGAGCCCGCACCACTTTGATCACCTGGATTTTCTTGTCGCCGGCCGACTCCAGGATTACGTCGAACTCGGTCTGCTCCTCAGCCGCGGCCGCCTCGCCGCCGCCGGCGGCCACGGCCGCCACGGCCACCGGGGCCGCCGCGCTCACGCCGAAGATCTCTTCCATTTCCTTGATGAGCTCGCTGAGCTCCAGGACGGACATATTCTTGACGAACTCGATGACTTGGTCTTTGGTGATATCGGCCATGATTCTATCAGTTCCTTTCCAGGGGCCGGCCCGCCGGCCGGCCGCCGCTTGCAATCAGGTCGCTAACTAGGCCCCTTGGGCCGCCTTCTGCTCTTCCACGGCCTTGAGCACGTTCAGCAGGCCGCGCACCACGCCGGCCAGCACCGTGACCAGGCCGCGGGGCACTCCGTTCATGACGCCCAGGAGTTGGCTCAAGAGCACTTCGCGCCCGGGCAGCTTGGCCAGATTGGTCACCTGCTCGGCGCTGATGACCTGCTGCCCCAACAGGCCCTTCCTGACCTCCAGCTTGGGGTTGGTTTTGGCGAACTCCACCAAGATCTTGGCCAGGTCCACCGGCTCGCCGTAGCTCAGGGCCAAGCCGTTGGGTCCTGCCAGGTCCGCGAGCAGCCCCGCCACCGAGGTGCCCTCCGCCGCGCGCTTGAGCAGCGTGTTCTTGACCACCACGTACTCCAGGCCCTTTTCGCGGAGCAGCTGCCGTAGTTCGGTCATCTGCTCCACCTTCAGGCCCGTAAAGTCGGTCAAGATCACGGCCTGCGCGCGAGAAAGGCGTTCGGCCGTGTTGGCTACTACGGCCATTTTCTCTTCGCGCTTCACGTGATTTCACCTCCTTTGCCTTGCCCGGACCCGGACCCGGTCATGGACCGTGTGGCGGCTCGTGCGGCGACCCGATTGCAGTCGCGGCCCCTGCCTCGCGCGATCTAGGCGGGCGATCCCCTTGTGGATCTTTAGGGCCCCTGGCCGGGGCCACCTGCCGTCTCTGACCCTTGGGCAGGTCCAGTCGGTTTATGTCCGGCGGCGGATCGTGCCCGCCGCATTAAACTATTAAATGTACCACCTCAGGCCTTGGCGGCCACCAGGGTCTTGACCTCGCCCGGGTCCAGCTTCACGCCCGGGCCCATGGTGGTGGACAGGGTGATGGCCTTGATGTAGGTGCCCTTGGACGTGGAGGGCTTCAGGCGCATCAGCGTCTCCATCAGGCTGTCCAGGTTGGCCTTGAGCTTGTCCCCCCCGAAGGAGGCCTTGCCGATGGGCGCGTGCACCACGCCCCCCTTGTCCACGCGGAACTCGATCTTGCCGGCCTTGACCTCGGAGATGGCCTTGGCCAGGTCAAAGGTGACCGTGCCGCTCTTGGTGTTGGGCATCAGGCCGCGGGGGCCCAGAATCTTGCCCAGCTTGCCCACGGTGGCCATCATGTCCGGGGTGGCGATGGCCCGGTCGAAATCGGTCCAGCCGCCTTTGATCTTCTCCACCAAGTCGTCGCTGCCCACGTAGTCGGCCCCGGCCTCCCGGGCCTCGGCCTCCTTCTCGCCCTTGGCGAAAACGGCCACGGTCACGGTTTTACCGATGCCGTGGGGCAGCACCACCGTGCCGCGCACCATCTGGTCGGCGTGGCGGGGGTCCACCCCCAGGCGCACGGCCACGTCCACCGTCTCGTCGAAGTTGGCGAACTTGGCCTCCAGGGCCTTGGCCACGCCGTCGGCAAAGGAGTAGCGGGCCTTACGATCCACCATCTTGCGGGAGGCTATGTGTTTCTTGCCTTTTTTGGCCATTTTCTCTCTCCGTTCCTGGCGGAGCGCCGTGTGCGAGCGGCCAGACCGGGCCTCCACGGGCTCTATTAATAAAAAGCGCCTAGCGCACCACCTCCAGGCCCATGGAGCGCGCGGTGCCCATGATGGTCTGCATGGCCGCGTCCAGGTCCCGGGTGTTGAGGTCCTTCATCTTCAGTTCGGCGATCTCGCGCACCTGCTTGAGCGTCACCTGCCCGCATTTCTCGCGGTTGGGCACGCCCGAGCCCTTTTCCACGCCCGCGGCCTTGCGCAGCAGCACCGCCGCCGGCGGGGTCTTGGTGACAAAGGAGAAGCTGCGGTCGGCGTAAACGGTGATCACCACCGGGATGATGGTGTCGCCCTCGCTTTGGGTGCGGGCGTTGAAGGCCTTGCAGAACTCCATGATGTTGGCGCCGTGGGGGCTCAGGGCCGGTCCCACCGGCGGGCTGGGGTTGGCTTTGCCGGCCGGTATCTGCAGCTTTATGTTGGCGATGACTTTCTTGGCCATTTACTCACCTCTTGCTGGGGGCGCTGCCCCACGCCCTCTGGTCCCCGGGCGGCCCGGCCGGGGGCTCGGCGCCCGATAGTTGCTTCTGCGCCCCGGCGGCGGGGACGGCCGGCTGGCAGCGGCCGGCGCGATCAGATCTTGGAAACCTGGACGAACTCCAATTCCACGGGGGTGGCCCGGCCGAAGATGCTGATCAACACCCGCAGCTTGCCCTTTTCGGCGAAGACTTCCTCCACCGTGCCGTTGAAGTTGTTGAAGGGCCCGTCTATGACCCGCACCTCATCGCCCTCCCGGAAGCTGTACTTGGGCTTGGGCTGCTTGGCGCCCTCGGTCATCTGGTTGATGATCCGCTGGGCCTCCTCGTCGGTGATGGGCGTGGGCCGGGTTTCGTTGCCCCCCACGAAACCAGTCACCTTGGCCGTGTTCTTGACCAGGTGCCAGGTCTCGTCGTTCATCTCCATTTCCACCACGATGTAGCCGGGGTAGAACTTGCGCTGCGACTCGCGGCGCTGGCCCCGCACCATCTCCACCACCTTCTCCATGGGCACCATGACCCGCCCGAAGTAATCGGACAGGCCGTGAGACTTGATGCGCTCTTGCAAGGCGTCGCGCACCTTGTTCTCGAAGCCCGAGTAGGTGTGAACGATGTACCACTTCATGGCCACGGCGTCCCCCCTAGCCGATCAAAAAGCGCACCAGGCGCGAAAGCACGAAATCCACCAGCCCCAGGAAGATGGAGACCAGGATCACCAGGGCCAGCACCACGCCGGTGCTGGAGATGGTCTGGCGCCGCGAGGGCCAGGCCACCCGCTTTAGCTCCTGGACCACCTCGCGCATGAACTGGCTGGTGCGGTCCCAGAGGCCGGCCGCGCCCGGGCCCTGACCGGCCTTGGCCGCCGGCTTGCGGCTGGGGGCCGGCTTGGCCGGCCTGGCGACCGCTGGATTGCCCCCGGCGCCTGGTTTTTTAATCTGTTTGGCCATGCCCTCGTCCAGCCCTCAGCCCTGTGTCCGCCCGGCGGCGGTGGTAACTAAAAGACCCCGGGGCCGACGCCGCCCGCTTTGGCCGCGCCCGCCCTCTCGGTCCACGGATGTTTTGGCTAAAGTGCCCGCCGCCTGAGTCTGCCCGCCGCCTCCGGCCAGGGCGCCTGGCCCGCCGCGCCGGGAAGCATCCCCGGGCCGGCGGGCGTGGGTCATGTGACTGGCAGGCCTGGAGGGAATCGAACCCCCAGCCTTCGGATTTGGAGTCCGACGCTCTAGCCTAGTTGAGCTACAGGCCTGCAATGCCTCCTGCTACTTGGCCTCGCGGTGAACCGTGTGGCTCCCGCAGAAGCGACAGTACTTTTTAAACTCCAGCTTGTCCGGAGTGGTGCGCTTGTTCTTGGTGGTGCTGTAGTTCTTGCGCTTGCACTCGGCGCACACCAACTGCACGATCTCTCTGGGCATTGATTCGGCCCCTTACTCTATGATTTCGGCGACGACGCCGGCGCCGACGGTGCGCCCGCCCTCGCGGATGGCGAAGCGAAGCTCCTTCTCCATCGCGATCGGCGTGATCAAA
>QZKP01000007.1 GCA_003605055.1 Desulfarculus sp. | reverse complement strand
CCCGCCGCCCACCGTGGCCGACCAGCCGCTCAGCTTCCGGGTGCTGGACAGCCGCGACCGCCCCCTGACCACGGCCCGCCTGACCGTGGAGCCCCTGGCCGGCCGGCCCGCGGCGCGCGGCCCCTACCAGGCTGACGAGGAGGGCGTGATCCACCTGATGTGGCGGCCCCAGGTCATTGACGAGATGGGTCCCAAGGTCAGCGACCGGGTGTATCTGGTGCGCAGCGCCCTGAACTGGCGGGTGGAGGCGCCGGGCTGCTTCCCGGCCCTGGGGACCATAGACCTGCGCGACAAGAGCCGGCAGGTGCAGGCCCCGGAGCTCAAGGCCCTAAACCGCCAGGCCAAGATCTCGCCCTACGGCACGGTGGTTGTCCTGCGCCGGCTGCGGGAGGTCTGGGGCGGCGGCCTGGCCGGCCGGCCCGACGGCGACCCCCTGAAGCGGGCCTGCCTGGCCTTTGCCCAGAGCCACGGGCCGGTGGCCAACCGCCTGGGCGCGTCCTGGGCCTGGCCGGCCTTTGTGTATGAGGGCCGCACCCTGACCCTGCGCCTGGAGTGGCTGGGCGCCCCCTGGCGCGGGGCCGAGGAGGCGCCGCTGGCCGCCCGGGTGGGCCTGATGGCCGGCCTGCCCCTGTTCATGGCCGCCGGCCAGGAGCTGCTGCCCCTGCCCGGCGTGGAGAATTTGAGCCTGGTTTTTCTCAATAAATACTATCCCGGCAACGACGAGCACGCCATGGCCAAGCAGGCCCAGGTGACCATCACCGCGCCCGCGGCCAGCGTGCAGGCCCTGGCCCAGGGCCGCCTGGGGGTGGGGCCCTTCCTGGCCGCCCACCCGCCGGCGCTGCGCAAGCTGGACCCGGGGGACCGATGAAGAACGACCCGCTGCAAAAGGCCCACCTGCTCTACGACCTGGAGGGCGAAAACCTGGAGCGGCTGCTGCAGCAGGACCCCACCTACGCCGGCCTGCTGGAGCGCCTGCAGCGCCGGGAGCGGGCCCTGGCCGGCCGCGACCAGCAGGCGGCCGAGGCCTTGGCCGCCGCCCGTTGCCTGCTGCTGGAGATAACGCGGGAGACCTGCTTCAAGATGGGCTACCTTCTGGCCCACAACTACCCCCTGGAGCAGGCCTACAAGCTCTAGGTCTCCGGGCGGGAGGGCCAGCCGTGGATTACCAGTTGCAGCCCATGACCGACCAGGACGGCCCGGCGGTCACGGAGATCCTCAACCAGCACATCGCCGCCGGCTTCGCGGCCTACCCCAGCCAGCCCCTGCCGCCGGAGTTCTGGGCCTATCTGCGCCGGATGAGCAACGGCTACCCGGCCTACGTGGTCAGGCTGGAGGGGCAGGTGGTGGGCTACGGCCTGCTGCGGCCCCACCTGCCGCCGGACACCCTGGCCCGCACCGCCGAGATCGGCTATTTTCTGCGGCCCGAGCACACCGGCCGCGGCCTGGGCTCCCGCCTGCTGGCGCGGCTGATAGAGGACGCCCGGGCCCGGGGGGTGGACAACCTGCTGGCCAACGTCTCCTCGCGCAACCCGGGCAGCCTGCGCTTCCACCAGCGCCACGGGTTCAAGGAGGTGGGCCGCTTCGCCCGCGTGGGGCGCAAGTGGGGCCAGGACTTTGACGTGATCTGGCTGCAGCGCTTCATCTGAGCCGCCCTGCGCCGGCCAGAGCGCCCAGCGGCCCGCCGGGCATTTTTCGCTTTACCTCGGCGCCCCGGCCCGGCAGCATGGCCCAGGCCCATATGACAACCCCAGCCAAAGGAGCGAGCGTGGGAATCAGCATTGATCTGGACAAGTGCCACCAGGACGGGTTCTGCAGCCGGGTCTGTCCGGCCAGCATCATCGCCATGGAAGGCCCGGAGGGCACGCCCTCGCCGGCGGCCGGGTTCGAGGAGATATGCCTGCACTGCGGCCACTGCCTGGCCGTCTGCCCCCACGGCGCCCTGAGCCTGGACGGCGTGTCGCCCGATGAGGTGCCGCCGGTGAGCAAGGAGCTGGCCATCAGCCCGGCCCAGGCCGCGCAGTTCATGCTCAGCCGCCGCTCCATCCGCCGCTACCAGGACAAGGTGGTGGACCGGGCCCTGTTGGAGCAGGCCCTGGACATCGCCCGCCAGGCCCCCAGCGGCCACAACGCCCAGCCCGTGGAGTGGGTGGTGTACTCGGGCCGGGAGCAGGTGAAGCGCATCTCGGACCTGGTGACCGACTGGCTGGAGTGGCTCTGCGGGCACAACCCCGAAATCGCCCTGCCCCTGCACCTGGACCTGGTGGTGGCCCAGTACCGGGCCGGGCACGACCGCGTGTTCCGGGGCGCGCCGCACCTGATCATCACCCACGCGCACCAGGACAACGGATTCGCCCAGTCCTCGGCCTTCATCGCCCTGACCTTCCTGGACCTGGCCGCCCACTCCCTGGGCCTGGGCGCCTGCTGGGCGGGGTACTTCAACCGGGCGGCCCAGCACTACAAGCCCCTGCAAGAGGCCCTGGCGCTGCCCGAGGGGCACATCTCCTTCGGGGGCATGATGCTGGGCCACCCGCAGTACCGCTACCTGCGCATCCCCCGGCGCAACCCGCTGCGGGTCGCCTGGCGCTGAGGTGCACGGGCGGGGATGAATGGGGGCGCCGGCGCTGGCCATCGCCCGGTGGACGCAGGAGGTTTGATATTAAATAACGATAGGTTGACGGCTAGAGGGCCGACGTGGGGCAGGCAACACACACATCTGTATAGTTCACGCAGCGTCGGAGACCGCCGGCGCGGGGCTGGAGGCAGGGCGGGGTGAGCAGCCGCTGCGGGCTCATAGAGCACACCGCGGACCTGGGCCTGTGGGTGGAGGCCGAGGGCCTGGCCGAACTGTTCGAGGCCGCGGCCCTGGCCCTGGCCCGGGTCATGGTCGCCGGCCCCCGGGAGGGCGACCTGACCTGGCGGGAGCTGGACTTGCAGGCCGGCGACCTGGTGGAGCTGATGGTGCAGATGCTGGGCGAGGTGGTCTATCTCTGGGACGCCGAGGGGCTACTGGTGGCCGCGGCCCAGGTGCAGGAGATCGGCCCGCGGCGGCTGCGGGCCCGGCTGGGGGTGGTGCCGGCCGACCCGGAGAGACACGCGCCCGGGGAGCCGGTCAAGGCCGTGACCTACCACCGGGCCAAGGTGGAGCGGCAGGGGGAAGGCTGGCGGGCCGAGGTGATATTGGACGTGTGAGGGGGAGGGGGCTGCCTGCTCCGCAGGCAATCAAGATTCGTGAGTCATCTTCCTTCTTGGGTGGCCCCGACAATTCATTGTCAGGCGTAGCGAAGCGACAAGCGGTGTTGGCAGTTGCGTTGCCCGTATTAGCCGGAGCTTGCTGAGGGCCGGGGGGTTGGCTTGAACCTCTTGTCGCTGCGCGACCCAGACAGACGAGCTGTCTGGGCCACCCGCGGTCTGTAGCAGCAACGCGGCAGGCCGGCACAGCCAGGCGGCGGCAGACAAGGCGTCCGGCAAGCGACAGCCGGAGGCGTAGCTGAAACTACGTCGAGGCTGGAGCGCAGCCGGCAACGCAGTATGCCGCTGTCTGGTGAAGCCGGCCCCTAGATATCCAGCTCCCGCACCTCCAGCGCGTTGTCGTAGATGAAGTCCCTCCTCGGCTCCACCTGGTCGCCCATGAGGGTGGTGAACAGGTCGTCGGCCACCACGAAGTCCTCGATCTTCACCTGCAACAGGGTGCGGCGCTCCGGGTCCATGGTGGTCTCCCAGAGCTGCTCGGGGTTCATCTCGCCCAGGCCCTTGTAGCGTTGCAGGTTCAGGCCCTTGGCCCCGGCGGCCAAGAGGCTCTCCAGCAGGGCCTGGGCATTGGCCAGGGAGGCGTCGTCGCCGTTGCGGCTGAGGACGTAGGGCCCCTGCTCGGCGCCGGCCAGGTCCGCGGCCAGGCGGTATAGCTGGGCGTAGTCCGCGCCGGTGATCAGGTCCCAGGACACGCAGGCGGACTGGGAGGCCTCGCCGGGCACGGTGAGGAATATCTCGAAGAGGCTGTGCTCCTCGTCCGGCTCGATGCGGTCTATGATCATGCCCTGCTCGGCCAGGAAGGAGGCCAGCTCCTCGCACCTGGCCTTGTCGCCGAACACGGCCTTGCTGCTCACCCGGGCCTTGATCAGGGCCTGCAAGAGGACCATGGGCGAGCCCCGGCGGATCAGGCGCTCGGCGGTCTCCAGATAGGTGCTCAGGGACTCCATGTGCTTGACCAGGCGCTGGCCGGAGAGCTTCAGGCCAGTGCCCTCCACCTTGAGCCGCAGCTCGGCGCAGGCCCGCTCCAACAAGAGGGCGCGCATGGCCGGCTCGTCCTTGATGTAGTTCTCCTTCTTGCCGTCCACCACCCGGTACAGGGGCGGCTGGGCGATGTAGAGGTAGCCGTTCTTGATCAGCTCCTCCATCTGCCGGAAGAAGAAGGTCAGCAGCAGGGTGCGGATGTGGCTGCCGTCCACGTCCGCGTCGGTCATGATGACCACCTTGTGGTAGCGCAGCTTATTCAGGTCGAAGTCCTCGGCGCCCACGCTGGTGCCCAGGGCGGTGATCATGGTGCGGATCTCGGCGTTCTCCAGCATCTTGTGGAAGCGGGCCTTCTCCACGTTGAGGATCTTGCCCTTCAGCGGCAGGATGGCCTGGAAGCGGCGGTCGCGGGCCTGCTTGGCGCTGCCGCCGGCGCTGTCGCCCTCCACCAGGAACAGCTCGCTCAGGGCCGGATCGCGCTCGGAGCAGTCGGCCAGCTTGCCGGGCAGGGAGTTCTCGGACAGCACCCCCTTGCGCCGCACCAGGTCGCGGGCCTTGCGCGCCGCCTCCCGGGCCCGGGCCGCCTCGGTGATCTTGGCCACGATCTTCTTGGCCTCGGAGGGGTTCTCCTCCAGGTAGGCGGCCAACTGCTCGTTGACCACCTGCTCCACCAGGCCCTTGACCTCGGAGTTGCCCAGCTTCATCTTGGTCTGGCCCTCGAACTGGGGCTGGGGGATCTTGACGCTGATGACCGCGAACAGGCCCTCGCGCACGTCGTCGCCGCTGGGCAGGGTCTTGATCTTGGGGAAGTTGTTGCCGATGTAGGAGTTGAGGGTGCGGGTGAGGGCCGCCTTGAAGCCGGTGAGGTGGGTGCCGCCCTCGTGGGTGTTGATGTTGTTGGCGAACGAGTAGATGCGCTCGGAGTAGGCGTCGGTGTAGCGCAGGGCTATCTCCACCTGCACCATGTCCTTCTCGCCGGTGAAGTACACCGGCTTCTTGTGCAGGGGCAGGGACTTGCGGCTCATGTAGTCCACGAACTCGGCGATGCCGCCCTTGTAGAAGAACTCCACCTCCTTCTCGGCGCGCTCGTCGCTGAGCTTGATGCGCAGGCCGCGGTTGAGGAAGGACAGCTCGCGCAGGCGGCCGGCCAGGGTCTCGAAGGAGTAGGTGGTGGTCTCGAATATCTGGGGGTCGGCCTTGAAGGTGACCTTGGTGCCGGTGGCGCGCTTGGCCTTGCCCACCAGCTTCACCTCGCTGATGGGGTCGCCCCGCTGGTAGGACTGGGTGTAGACCTCGCCGTCGCGGCGCACCTCCACCTCCAGCCACTCGGACAGGGCGTTGACCACGGACACGCCCACCCCGTGCAGGCCGCCGGCCACCTTGTAGGCCTTGTCGTCGAACTTGCCGCCGGCGTGCAGCTTGGTCATCACCACCTGCAGCGCGGACACGCCCTCGCCCGCGTGCACGTCCACCGGAATGCCGCGGCCGTCGTCCGTGACGCTCACCGAGTCGTCGGTGTGCAGGGTCACGGTGATGTTGGTGCAAAAGCCGGCCATGGCCTCGTCCACCGAGTTGTCCACCACCTCATAGACCAGGTGGTGCAGGCCCTCGGGGCCGGTGGAGCCAATGTACATGGCCGGGCGCTTGCGCACCGCCTGCAGGCCTTCCAGGACCTTGATTTCTTCCGCGGTGTAGCCGTTGTTCTTGCTGGCCATAGAGGGGCCTTTCCGGGGTAGGGTTCGCGTTGATTAATTATGCCCTAAACCGCGAAATTTGCAACATTTTTTTACCGCGGCCCGGCCGAAAAAAGGGGCCTGCAAGCCCTGGATTTAAGGGGCCAAATCGGCCGGGAATTTCAGGCCGGGCCGGGCAGGGGTTAGAGCGGGTGCTCTAAAAGGGCTCCGTGCACCTTTTGGGGTTGCGCGGCGGGTGTCAAGGGTCCGGCCAGCCGGGCCTGCGCCCGGCCCGCGGCCGGGGCTGGGCGGCCCCGGGATCAGCCGGCCGGGCGCCCGGAGGCCGGGGGGGTGATTTGGCCCGGGATTTCAGGCCCCTAGAGGGCTGGGTTTTGGCCAAAATTTCTTGCATTTCCGCGCAGTTGTTGGTAAAGTTAGCCAGCCCTTAAGCGGGCATCGTTGCAGCGGCTTCCGGCCCGGGGCGCTCCAGGGGGCCTGGTGGGGGGCCCGGGCCATAAAAAGTTAAAGGATTCAAATGAATGCTACCCACTGACGCACGCAAGCAGGATGTGCTGATCGAAGAGGAGATAAAGCGCTCCTATTTGGATTACGCCATGAGCGTGATCATCGGCCGGGCCCTGCCCGAGGTGCGCGACGGGCTCAAGCCCGTGCACCGGCGCATCCTCTATGCCATGCACGACCTGAAGAACTACTTCAACCGGCCCTACAAGAAGTCGGCCCGCGTGGTGGGCGACGTGATCGGCAAGTATCACCCCCACGGCGACAGCGCCGTCTACGACGCCCTGGTGCGCATGGCCCAGGACTTCGCCCTGCGCTACACCCTGGTGGACGGCCAGGGCAACTTCGGCTCCGTGGACGGCGACGCGCCGGCGGCCATGCGCTACACCGAGGTGCGCATGGCCAAGCTGGCCGGCGAGTTCCTGGCCGACATCGACAAACAAACCGTCCAGTTCGTGGACAACTACGACGGCTCCCTGAGCGAGCCGGGCCTGCTGCCCACCAAGGTGCCCAACCTGCTGGTCAACGGCTCCAGCGGCATCGCCGTGGGCATGGCCACCAACATCCCGCCGCACAACCTGGGCGAGGTGGCCGCGGCGGTGGTGGCCCTGCTGGACAACCCGGAGATCAGCATCAAGGAGCTGATGCGCCAGGTGCCCGGCCCGGACTTCCCCACCCGGGGCTTCATCTACGGCCGCGCGGGCATCGCCGAGGCCTACCAGACCGGCCGGGGCGTGATCTACATGCGGGCCCGGGCCAACGTGGAGACCAGCGCCCGGGGCAACAAGAGCGCCATCGTGGTCACCGAGCTGCCCTACCAGGTGAACAAGGCGCGCCTGCTGGAGCGCATCGCCGAGCTGGTCAAGGAAAAGAAGCTCGAGGGCATCAGCGACATCCGCGACGAGAGCGACCGGGACGGCATGCGCATGGTGCTGGAGCTAAAGCGCGAGGCGGTGCCCCAGGTGGTGATGAACCAGCTTTTCAAGTTCACCGCCATGCAGTCCACCTTCGGCATCAACCTGCTGGCCATCGTCAACAACCGGCCCGAGGTGCTGACCCTCAAGGACATCCTGCGCCACTTCATCGAGCACCGCCGGGAGATCATCCTCAAGCGCACCGCCTTTGACCTCAAGAAGGCCCAGGAGCGGGCCCACATATTGGAGGGGCTCAAGATCGCCCTGGACCACCTGGACCAGGTGATCAAGCTGATCCGGGGCTCGGCCAGCCCCACCGAGGCCAAGTTCCAGCTCATGACCCAGCTCTCGCTCTCGGACATCCAGGCCCAGGCCATCCTGGACATGCGCCTGCAGCGCCTGACCGGCCTGGAGCAGGAGAAGATACTCAGCGAGTACCGCGAGGTCATCAAGGAGATCGCGCGCCTGAAGGAGATCCTGGCCAACGAGGGCCTGGTGCGCCAGATCATCCGCGAGGAGACCCAGGGGCTGGCCCAGGCCTACGGCGACGCCCGCCGCACCGAGATCGTGGCCCAGACCAGCGAGATAGACCTGGAGGACATGATCGCCGAGGAGGAGATGGTGGTGACCATCTCCCACGGCGGCTACATCAAGCGCACCCCCTCCAGCCTGTACCGGGCCCAGCGCCGGGGCGGCAAGGGCAAGCGGGGCATGGTCACCAAGAGCGAGGACTTCGTGGAAAAGCTCTTCGTGGCCTCCACCCACCACTACCTGCTCATCTTCACCGACGCCGGCCGCCTGTTCTGGCTCAAGGTGCACGAGATACCCCAGGCCGGCCGGGCCTCCAAGGGCAAGGCCATCGTCAACCTGGTGAACATGACCACCGGCGAGAAGGTCAACACCGTGCTGGCGGTCAAGGAGTTCAGCGAGGGCCGCCAGGTGATCATGGCCACCGAGAGCGGCATCGTCAAGAAGACCGAGCTGATGGCCTTCTCGCGGCCCCGGCCGGGGGGCATCATCGCCCTGAAGCTGGCCGAGGACGACCGCCTGGTGGCCGCCCGCCTCACCGACGGCGAGATGGAGATATTCCTGGCCACCCGCCAGGGCAAGGCCATCCGCTTCCGGGAGCAGAACGTGCGCTCCATGGGCCGGGTGGCCGGCGGGGTCAAGGGCATGGAGCTGGCCGAGGAGGACGCGGTGGTGGCCATGGAGGCGGTGGCCGGCACGCCCAGCGTGCTCACCATCACCGCCCACGGCTACGGCAAGCGCACCCGCCTGGACGAGTACCCCCTGCGCAACCGCGGCGGCAAGGGCGTCATCACCATCCAGACCACCGAGCGCAACGGGCCGGTGGTGGCCGCCCTGGTGGTGGAGGACGACGACGAGGTGATGCTCATCTCCGACCAGGGCAACATCATCCGCATGCTGGTGGGCGACATCCGCATCATCGGCCGCAACACCCAGGGCGTGCGCCTGCACGACCTGGCCGAGGGCGAGCGCCTGGTGGCGGCGGCCAAGCTGGCCGAGAGCGAGGGCGACAACGGCGACGAGCCCGGCGAAGGCGAGGGACCAGAGCCGGCCGGCGAAGAGCAAAGCAATGGCTAGCCCCGCGCGGCTGCGGGCCACGGTGGTCGGGGCCGGGGCCTGGGGCACGGCCCTGGCCGACCTCTTGGCCCAGGCCGGCCACCAGGTGCGGCTCTGGGCCTATGAGCCCGAGGTGGCGGCGGCCATCAACCAGCAGCACCGCAACGTGGTGTTCCTGCCCGAGGCCGGCCTGCACCCGGCGCTGACCGCCAGCCCGGACCTGGCCCAGGCCCTCGCTGGCGCCGAGCTGGTGGTGCTGGTCATGCCCAGCCACGTGTACCGCGCGGTGCTGGGCCGGGCCGCGGCGCTCCTGCCCGGGCGGGCCCTGATCGTCTCCTGCACCAAGGGCATCGAGGAGGGCACCGGCTTCACCATGTGCGAGGTGGCCGCCGACCTGCTGCCCGTTGGCTTCCACCAGCGCCTGGCCGCCCTGAGCGGGCCCAGCTTCGCCCGGGAGGTGGTGGCCGGCGCGCCCACGGCCGTGACCGTGGCCGCCCAGGACCCGGCCGCGGCCCAGGCCGTGCAACGGGCCTTCGCCGGACCGCGCTTTAGGGTCTACACCAGCAATGACGTGACCGGCGTGGAGCTGGGCGGGGCGGTCAAGAACCCCCTGGCCATCGCCGCGGGCATGGTGGCCGGCCTGAACCTGGGCCACAACGCCATGAGCGCCCTGATCACCCGCGGCCTGGCCGAGATGACCCGCCTGGCCCTGGCCCGGGGGGCCGAGCCGGCCACCATGGCCGGCCTGGCCGGCCTGGGCGACCTGGTGCTCACCTGCACCGGGGCCCTCAGCCGCAACCGCACCGTGGGCGCCCGCCTGGCCCAGGGCGAGGGCATCGCCGAGATAACCGCCTCCATGCGCCAGGTGGCCGAGGGGGTCAAGAACACCCTGACCGTGCTGGAGCTGGCCGCCAAGGTGGGGGTGGAGATGCCCATCGTGGAGGGCGTGCGCCAGGTGATCTACGAGGGCCGGGCCCCCCTGGAGGTGCTGGGCGAGCTCATGGAGCGGGAGCTGAAGTCCGAGTCCTATCAGTAGGGAGCCGGTCAGTGGTGTGGCCCGGCAACTAAGTTGCCAAGGTGCCGCAGGCGCAAGAGGTTTAATCCGGCCGCCCCGCGCCACCCAGGCCGCCCCTTAAGACCCAACCCATTTCGCCAAACCTCTTGTCGCTGTGCTTCGCTACGCGACCTGGACAGTGAGCTGTCCAGGCCACCCGAGGTAAACCAATCGTTTTTATTCTTCACCAACCCACCGGGCATTGGAAGATTGCCACGCCCCGCCGGGACCGCTCAAATAGCTTGCCTGCTGCCATCCGGTTCTTTTAGCCTGATGGTAAAGGGAATGGGTTTGTAGGGGCTTGCGCCTGCGCTCAGGCTCACCTCCCGCGGTCCGCATCCATCAACATCCTGATCTGGGCAGCGAGGGATGCCAGGGGGCCGTCCCTGGGCGGTCCTGCACGGTATTTACAAAGGAGTCCAGAGATGAAAAGGACATGGATGTTGCTGCTAGGCGCCGCGCTCTGCCTGGTATGGAGCCTGCCCGCCTGGTCCGCGCCGCCGCTGGCGCCCAACACGGTGGGCAAGAGCCTCTCCCAGGCCACCGGCATGCTGCGCGCGGCCGGCTTCCGCTACCGGGTGGAGGCCTCGCATTCCTGCTGCAAGACCACCAACCCCAAGCTGAAGAACGTGGTGGCCCAGCAGATCGGGGTGGGCGCCAGTTACCCGGCCAACAAGGTGATCGTCTTGCGCACCTGGCGCTACACCCCGCAGGCCAGGAAGGTCCAGGTGCCCGACGTTAGGGGCATGCCCGCGGAAAACGCCCGCCGGACCCTCCTGGGCAGGGGCTTCCGGGTTACCGTCGTCTCCACCATGACCACCACCAACGCCCGGCTGGTGGGCCGGGTGGCCGCCCAGTCGGTCCAGCCCCGCGCCATGCTCATGCAGGGCTACCCGGTGACCATCAACGTGTTCAAGAGGAGGTAGGCCCCGAGCGCCTCCCGCGCCCGCAAAAAAGCGCCCCGCCCTGTGCGGGCGGGGCGCGGTTTGCTTACAGCGTATGGCTTACAGCTTGCGGGCGTCGAACACGCGCTTGGCCTTGCCCTCGGAGCGCTCGATGCTCTTGGGCGGCACGCAGCGCACCTTGACCCCGATGCCGATGACGCCCCGGATGCGGCCCTCGATCTTCTTCTCCACCTCGTGCAGCTTTTCCTCGCCCAGGTCATAGACCTCGGGCTTGGCCTCCACGTCCACGGACAGGGCGTCCAAATAGCCCTTCTTGCGGATGATCAAGACGTACTGCGGCTCCACCTCGGCCACCTCCAGCAGGATGGACTCCACCTGGCTGGGGAAGACGTTGACGCCGCTGATGATGAGCATGTCGTCGCTGCGGCCGAAGACCTTCTTCATCTTGAGCAACGTGCGGCCGCAGGAGCACTTCTCGCGCTTTAGCTCGGTGATGTCGCGGGTGCGGTAGCGGATCACGGGCATGGCCCGGCGCTGGATGGCGGTGAAGACCAGCTCGCCCTTGGCGCCCAGGGGCAGCACCTCCTCGGTGACTGGATCAATGATCTCGGCCAGGACGTGGTCCTCGTTGATGTGCAGATAGCCGTCCTGGGCCGGGCAGGAGAAGGACACGCCCGGGCCCATCAGCTCGGTCAGGCCGTAGGCCTCCATGGCCTTGATGCCCATGCGGTCCTCGATCTCCCGGCGCATCTCCTCGGTCCAGGGCTCGGCGCCGAACACGCCCACCCGCATGGGCAGCTTGCGGATGTCCACGCCTATCTCCGAGGCCTTCTCGGCGATGGTCAGGGCGTAGGAGGGGGTGGAGAAGAGCACCGTGGTGGCGAAGTCCTGCATCAGGGTGATCTGGCGCTCGGTCATGCCGCTGCCGGTGGGCACGATGGCGCAGCCGATGCGGCTGGCGCCCTGGTGGAAGCCCAGGCCGCCGGTGAACAGGCCCATGCCGTAGGCGTTCTGCACGATGTCCGTGGGGGTCACCCCGGCCGCGGTGAGGTTGCGGGCCATGCACTCGGTCCACTGATCCAGGTCCTCGGCGGTGTAGGGGCCGGTGATGGGCTTGCCGGTGGTGCCGCTGCTGGCGTGGATGCGCACCAACTGGCTCATGGGCACCGCGCATAGTCCGAAGGGGTAGTTGTCCCTCAGGTCGGTCTTGACCGTGAAGGGCAGCTTGCCCAGGTCCTGCAGGGCCTTTATGTCGCCGGGCTCCACGCCCAGCTCGTCGAACTTCTTCTTGTAAAAGGGGACGCGCTCATAGACCCAGGCCGCGGTCTCCTTGAGCTTGGCCAACTGGAAGGCCTGCATCTGGTCAGTGGACATGGTCTCGAATTTTTCGTCCCACATAGCGTCATCCCCTCCCGAGAATGGTGAGCTGCCGGCGGCCGCCGGACCGCGCCGGGCGGAAACCCTGGCGGCGCCCCAGCGAGGCCACGGATTAAGCCTGCATGGCCCCTTGTAGCACAGGCCGTACAGGCCGTGCAAGCTACCTTTTAGCTAAAATGTAACTTCTGCCCTCAGGCTTTTTCCCGGGGGCTGATTCGCTTTTTGGCCTTTGGTTTTGCACGGTTATCCCGGGCGGCCGCCTGACGGGGCCAGCCGCCCAGGTTCCGGGCGTTGTCCATGAGCGCGGCCACCGGTTCCAGGCCGTAGGGCGAGCCCTGTTCAATGGCCGTGAGCACCGTGCCCCCGCCGGTGAAGAAGTAGTACTGGGCGTTGTCCAGCACCGACAAATACAGGCCTGGGCAGAGGTCCTTGAACTCCTGCAGGGTGTCGCCGCCGCCGTAGAGCTTGGCCGCCGCCCGGTTGGCGTCTATGGTGGTGTCCAGGGCCCGGGAGCCGTCGGTGAAGTGGGGGGTGAAGCCCATGACCGCGTTGACGAAGATGGTGGCCGCCCGGCCCAGGGCCCGGGCCACGGCCGGGGCCTGGAAGCTCCGGGGGTCAATGTCCAGCACGTAGCCCAGCTCCCGGCCCGGCCGCAGGTCCTTCACGGCCACGGTGCGGAAGCGCCCCTCCTCGCGGCCCAGCACGTCGCTTTCCACCAAGAGCGGCAGCTCCACGATCTTGCCCTGCCGGGCGTCGGCCTTGACCAGGGGCCGGGCCGCGGCGATGTCCGCCTCGCTCACGCCCTTGATGCGCACCCCGTACTTGGCGCAGAGGTAGGTGTTGTAGATCACCCCGCCCAGGATGAGCTGGTCCACCTGCTTGTAGATGGCGTTCAAGGGCCCGATCTTGGTGTCGTACTTGGCCCCGGCCACCACGGCCAAAAAGGGCCGGGCCGGGCTCAGCACCTGGTCCAAATGGCGTATCTCGTCCTGCAAGAGCCAGCCCGCGTAGGCGGGCAGGTGCCGGGTCACGTCAAAGGTGCTGGCGTGGGGCTGCCAGGAGCCGAAGGCGTCGTTGACGTAGATGTCGGCCAGGCCGGCCAGTTGCAGGGCAAAGGCCTCCCGGGCCGGGCCCTTGGCCTCTTCGCCGGCGAACCAGCGGGTGTTGGGCAAATAGATGCCGTCCACCTCGCCGGCGCGCAACTGGCGGATGGCCAGGTTGATGCTGGTGTCAATGGCCGCGATGCCCTGGGGCCCGGCCGGGAACTGGGGCAGGGCCAGGCGGCAGTGCAGCTTGGAGGCCAGGTAGTCGGCGATGGGCTGCACCGAGCTCTCGGGCCCCGCGGCGATCTGGCCGGTCTGCTTGTCCCGCGGGCGGCCCACGTGGGTCATCAGGATGGGCCGGCCGCCCTGGGCCACGATGTAGAACAGGGTGCCCAGGGTGCGGTCTATGCGGTAGGGGTCGTTGATCTGGCCCTTCTTGACCACGTTGTGGTCCAAGCGCACCAGCACCACCTTGTCCTTGAGCGAGGCCTGCTGCAACAGGGGCAGGCGAGGGTCCAGGGTGGGGGCGGTCATGGCTTGTTCTCCTGGGGCCGGGCGGCCGGCCGTGATGGGCGTTGGGTGATGTCCTAAGAATACATCGCGGCGGAGCGGGAGGGAAGCGGGCGCCGGGCCTTAGCCCGGATATTTCATGGGGGGCGGGTGGTGTTGTTATTTGCGCGGCGGTTAGGGAAAATCATTGCCATCGGCCGGGTACGGTTTGCACCCTGGCCCGGCACAGCCAGCCGCCGGCAGACAAGGCGGCCCAAGGCTTGGGCCGCCGAAGCACTTCGGCGGGAGCATGGATGGCCGGCGAGGGCAGATGGCCCCACCACCCGCTTTGCCACCGGCGGCCCGCTGGCTGGCGAAGCCGGACGCCCGGCCTTCATGGACTATCCGGGCTAGAGTAACAGCCGGCCGCCCACGGGCATCAGGATGGCCCGCCCCTGCCACTTAGGATTGTCCTGCATGTACTGGCGTATCTCCTGGGCCGGCCAGGCCGGGGGCTCGTCCCCCAGCTTGAACGCCCCCCACTGGGTGGGCACCAGGAAGCGCGCGCCCAGGTCGGCGGTGGCCTGGAACAGCTCGGGCACGTCGGCGTGGGCGTAGTGCATGAACCAGCGGGGCAGGTAGGCCCCGGCGCCCAGCAGGGCCAACTGGATGCCCGGCCAGCGCCGGCCGATCTCGGCGAAGCCCTTGAAATAGCCCGAGTCGCCGCCGAAGTAGATGCGCCTGCCCCCGCGCTCGGCCAGCCAGGAGCACCACAGGCTCTGGTTATAGCCCTGGCCCAGGCGCCGCGACCAGTGCTGGGCCGGCAGGCAGACGAAGCGGCTGCCCCCCAGCTTGATCTCCTGCCACCAGTCCAGCTCGCGCACCTGCTGGGCGCCCATCTCCCTGAGCAGCCCGCCCAGGCCCAGGGGGACCAGGAACACCGCCTCCCGCTTGGCCAGGGCCGCCACCGAGTCCGCGTCCAGGTGGTCGTAGTGGTTGTGGCTGATCAGCACCACCGCGCCCCGGGGAATGGCCTGGGGCCCGAAGGCCGGCGGCACCAGCCGCGAGCGCACCAGGGCCACGGTGTCGCTGAACAAGGGGTCAACGACCACCACCTGGCCGCTCCACTGCAACACGTAGGTGGCGTGTCCCACCCAGGTCAGGGAGTCCGGGGCCTTGGGGTCTTTGAGATAAGCGCCGTCATTGGCCACGGTGGGGGTGGGGATGTCCTTGGCCGCGGCCGGGGGCAGGGTGTTCCGGGACGCCCACCAGCGCAAGAGGGACCAGCCCGAGTGCTCCCGCGGCAGCCAGGGGTTGAAGAAAGTTCCGTCGGGCCGGCGGTGGGGAGCGTAGAGCAGGGCCGGGTCCGTGGCCCGCACCCGCCGCTGCCAGGCCGCCTCGTCAAAGGGCAGCGGCTTGAGGCAGCCCGGACCCACTAACAACAGCAGCAGGACCGCGGCCAGCAGCCGTGGCCAGCCCCGCGCACCCATGTCCGGCCCAAACGCCATGCCCTATAGCATGGGCCAGGAACGGCCCCAGGGCAAGCCCTCAGGCGCTCCAGCGGCTGGCCTGCAGGCTGCGCAGGCGGCCCTCGATGAGCCGGGCCAGGTCCTCCAGGTTGTCCTCGCTGCCCAGCAGGTTGCCGTGGATCTCCAGGTGCAGGTTCACGGCCGGCGGCGCGGCCAGGGCCCCGGCATTGATGGCCCTGAGCAGGGGCAGGGTGGCCGGGTTCACGCTCTGGGCGCGCACCACGTACTCGCCCCGCCGGGCGATGATGGGCACCTCGTCGCGGGCCAGGGCGCTGACCATGTCCCCGGCGTGATAGCGCCGGGCCCCGCGCCAGGGGTCCACCAGGCCGCCGGCGTGGTACAGAGGCAGGGCGTCGTTGATGCTGGAGCCGGCGGTGTAGAACACGTCCGCAGCGGTGGCCGTGGAACCGGCCCGGAGCTTGGAGGAGGCAGCGTCCGCGCCGGCCATGGCCTCTATCATCAGCCTGATCTGCTCGGTGGCGCCGCCCGCGCCCTCGGCTATGCCCCCCAAGGTGCCTTGCACAAACTCCGACAGCCTCTGGTTGAACGCCTCGGCCTCCAGGCCGCCGGTGGTG
Organism: Desulfarculus sp.; assembly: GCA_003605055.1. Taxonomy (GTDB): domain Bacteria; phylum Desulfobacterota; class Desulfarculia; order Desulfarculales; family Desulfarculaceae; genus Desulfoferula. Next base: position 1,038 of record QZKP01000007.1, on the reverse strand, counting down.
AAGGCGCCGGCCATGTCGTAGATGGCGTCGCGGAAGGCCGCGGTCTCCTCCTGCCCCAGGCCCAGCCGGCCGGCCAGCTCGTCTATGCGCTGGTTGAACTCCGCCGTTGCCACGCTGGTCATGGTGTAGTTCGCCTCGGCGGCGCTGATCTCCTGGGCCAGGCCCCTTATGCTGTCGGACAAGCTGGCCGCGGCCTGGCCGCTCATTATGAACTGCTCGCCCAGGGGGCCGGCGGCCGCGATCATGGCGTCCAGTTGTTCCTGGGTGTAGCCGGCCAGGGACCTGAGGTTGTCCAGCTCCCGGGCGCTATTCTGGGCCGCGTCCCCGAACAGCCCGAACCCGGAGGCCGCCTCGGCCAGGGTGCGGCCCAGGCTGGTCAGGCCGTCGCCCAGCCGCGAGGCGAACTCAAGCTCGGCCTGTATCCGGTCCCGGGCCTCCTCCGGAGTCATGCGCTCGGCCAGCATGGGCCCCACGATGGAGCCGATCAGGCCGGGGCCGATGGCCAGGGCCCCGACGCCGGCCATGGCGGAGAGGCCGGCGGTGGCGGCGGCGCCGCCGGTCGCCCCGGCGGCTCCGGTGGCCGCAGTGGCGCCGGCTTCGATCCCGCCCCAAAGCCCCAGGTCGGCGGCCAAGTCAATGCCAGGCGCAAAGGCGCCGGCCAGCACGCCGCTCGCGCCGCCGCCCAGCAAAGAGGCCAGCTTGGGCAGGCCCAGGGAGGAGGCCAGTTGCGAGGCGGTAGTTTTCAGGCTGCCGAAGAAACCGGTCTCTGGCAAGACGTTCTTGGAAAGCCAGCCCCAGGCGGGCTGCAGGACCGCATCATCAAAGATGTTGCCCACGCCCTTGAACACGTTGTCCAGGGCCTTGTCCAGCAGTCCGTTCCAGAGGCCGTCCAGCCTGCCCAGCATCCGCTGCCAGGACTGGTCCCAGATGCCCTCCACTTTGTCCATGTCCCCCTGAAAGATGGAGACGATGGAGCCGGTCAGGGCCTTCTGGCCTATGTCCTTGAAGCTTTTCTCCGCCGCGTCCCAGGTCTTGACC
>QZKP01000046.1 GCA_003605055.1 Desulfarculus sp. | reverse complement strand
CGGCCCTGAGCGGCCGGGGTCGCCGCGCCATCCCTATTTTTCTTTAGCGCCTGCCAAGCCCCGGCGCCGCAATTCAACGGCCAGCGCCTCCCCGCCACCAGGCCGCCGCCTATACACACGCCTCAATCCGCGAAGAAATACGCGCGCATCTCCGGCGGCACCTGGGCCAGGTCGAAGTGGAACAGCTCCAAGAGCACCCCGTCCGGCCCCGGGGCCATCACGTACTTCCAGAGGCCGTAGTCGCTGATGGGCTTGCGTAACACCACCCCGCCGGCCTGCATGCGCTCCACCGTGGCCTCCAGGTCCTCCACCAGGATGCCCAGGTGGTGGATGGCCCCGCGGCCTTGGTCCTTGGGCGGCTGGTCGTAGAAGTGCAGGCGGCCCCGGCCCAGCTTCATGAACACGTTGCGCGCCCCGGCCATCTCCAGGTCGGCCACCACCTCCCCGCCCAGCAGGTCCCGGTAAAAGGCGATGGCCGCGTCCAGGTCGCTGGAGAACAGATGGGCGTGGTGCAGGTGCGCGGTCATGGCTCGCTCCTCGCCGGCGGCTCGCGGCTGCCTCAGGCCCCGGGAAAGCTCTGGCCCGCCGGCTGGGCGGCCAGGGGCAGGCTGAGGTGGCTCTGCGCGATGAGCCAGCGGGTGCCCTGCTGGGTGAGCACAAAGGTGCCCCGGGCGGGCAGGGTCGTCTGCCGGCCGCCGGCGGTCACCCGGACCTCGCACTGGATGGCCGCCCAGGCCACCTCGCCCAGGCCGCCGGCCTTGAACCAGGTGATGGCCACCTGCCGGGCCTGGCTCTGGGCCAGGTCGCGGGCAAAGCCGGCCCGCAGCTCCTCCGGCCCCAGGTAGCGCTCGTCGCCGCCGCTGCCGATGACCACCAGGTCGGCCTCCGGGGCGTAGTGGGCCATGATGGCCTCCAGGTCGCCCTGGGCGTAGGCCTCCCACAGGCTTTCCAGGGTGATGCGCAGCTCGGCGCGCACCTCGGGTTTCAGGGCCATGCCCGCGCCTCCTTTAGCATTTCAGCGCCCCCACCAGCTCGCTCACGTCCGCCAGGCCCTGCTCGCGGCAGAAGGCCTCCAGCTCCGCGGCCACCCGGCCGGCCGCGCCGGGCCGGGCGAAGTTGGCCGTGCCCACCTGCACCGCCCGAGCCCCGGCGATCAGGTACTCGGCCGCGTCTACCCCGCTCATGATGCCGCCGATGCCCACCACGTCCACCTGGGGGTGGCTCTGCCGCAGCGCCCGGGCGGCCTGCCAGACCATGCGCAGGCCCACCGGCTTGATGGCCGGCCCGGACAGCCCTCCCACCACGTTGGCCAATACCGGCCGGCGGCGCTGGGCGTCTATGGCCAGGCCCAGCAGGGTGTTGATCAGGCAGACCGCGGCCGCGCCGGCCTCGGCGGCGGCCAGGGCCATGGGCGTGGGGTCGGCCACGTTGGGCGTGAGCTTGACCCACACCGGCACCTGGCCGGCGGCGGCCACCGCGGCCCGGGTGACCCGTCCCACCGCGCCCGGGTCGCAGCCGAAGGCCATGCCCCCGGCCTTGACGTTGGGGCAGGAGACGTTCAGCTCCAGGGCGGCCACGCCGGGGGCCTGGCTCAGGCGCGCGGCCAGCTCGGCGAACTCCTCCTGGCTCTCGCCGTAGAGGTTGACCACCACCGCCGTCTGCTGCCGGGCCAGCCAGGGCAGCTTCGTCTCTAAAAATTCGTCTAAGCCAAGGTTGGCCAGGCCGATGGCGTTGAGCATGCCGCCGGCGGTCTCCACGATGCGCGGCGGCGGGTTGCCCGGCCGCGGCCGCAGGCTCAGGCCCTTGGTCACCAGCCCGCCGATGGCCCCCGGGTCCAGATAAGGCGCGTACTCCTGGCCGTAGCCGAAGGTGCCGCTGGCGGCCAGCACCGGGTTCTTCAGCCCCAGCCCGCCTGCGGACACGGCCATGCGCGGCGCGCTCATGCCAGCCTCTGCACCGGGCCCTGGGCCTGGTCCCGCCAGGCCTCCAGGCCCTGAGCGCCCATGGTCTTGATCCAGACCTCCTGCATCTCGGCCAGGGGCACGCCCCGGCGCCAGCCGTGGTAGCGCAGATAGCTCACGTGCGGCCGCCCGGCCCGGTCCGTGGCCGGCAGCAGCAGGTCCCGGCCGGGGACGAACTCCACCAGCCGCCAGCCGCGCTCGGCGCTGAGCTGGCTATCGAAGCTGGGCGTGGCCTTGCGCCATTGCCCGTTGACCCACCACTCGGCGAAGCAGTGGTAGTAGAGCACGTCGCCGCCCAGCATGGCGGTCATGGCCGGGGGCAGGATCTGGTTGCGGATGTCGGCGAAGCCCAGGCGGGCCGGGATGCCCAGGGCCCGGGCCAGGGCGCACAACAGGGCCGACTTCTGCACGCAGTAGCCCCAGCCCCGGGCCAGGGTGTTCAGGGCCAGGTAGTCCTGTAGGTCGTCGAAGGGCACCTGCACGCTGTAGCGCACCGTATCGCGCACGAACTCGAACAGGCGTTGGGCCGCCTCCACGTCGTCGCGGCTGCCGCGGGCCGTCTGCCGGGCCAGGGCCAGCACCTTTGGCTCCGCGCACTGGATGCCGTCGGCCGGCTCCAGGAAGCTCTCCAAGGGCTCGTCCATCATCACCTCTCGCTGGCCAACAGCGCCGCCCCGCCCAGCATCAGGGCCAGGCCCAGCAGCCGCTTGGGGCCCATGCTTTCGCCCAGGAAAAAAACGGCCAAGAGCACGGTCACCACCAGGTAAAGCTCGGTCAGGGGGGCCACCAGCACCGCTGGGCCGGTCTCCAGGGCCCGCACGAAGAACACCGCCCCCAGGGAGCCGCACAGGCCGTAGGCCAGGGCGGGCAGGGCCGGCACCCAGCCCGGCCAGCGGAAGCCGGGCAGAGCCGCGGCCACCACCACCGCCCCGGCCAGGTAGCCCAGCACCGCGGCGGTGGGCCAGCCCAGGCGGGTGGCGCTCAGCTTGCCCAAAAAGCCCCACACCCCCCAGCTCAGGGCGCACAGCCCCAGGGCCAGGCGCCAGTCCATGGACCCGCCCTTCACGCTCCGATCCTCCCCCAGTCCAGGGCCGCCGCGTCCATCACCGGCCCCTCCTGGCAGACCCGCACATAGCCGCCGCCGGCGGCGGGCAAGACGCAGCCCAGGCAGGCCCCCACCCCGCAGGCCATGGGCGCCTCCAGGGACACCTGGCAGGGCACATTCTTTTCGGCGCACATGGCCGCCACGGCCTTGAGCATAGGCAAAGGTCCGCAGGCCAGGACCGCGTCCGGGCGCAATTCGGGGGGCAGAGAAAGAAGGTTTTTAAGGAGAAGAGTGACCGGTCCCTTTTCGCCGTAGCTGCCGTCCATTGTTGTAGATGTACAAATGCCGCTTACGGGGGCAGTGGAAGTAGAAAGTTCGGCCGCCTCCTGGGCTGCGTGGAAGAGGCGGTGAATATCCGTCGCTCGACACTCCAGCCGGCCCCGTAGCGAGGTTCCCAACTTTTTTTCCAAACCCTCTATGGCTTCCTGAGTGGCGCCACCAGACGAGAGGTGAAAGAGGATGCCCTTATCCTCTAATTTCCTTGCCACAAAACCCAACGGCGCGATACCCATCCCTCCCGCCACCAGGGCCGGACGCTTCGCCTCCAGCTCGAACCCCCGCCCCAGGGGCCCCCACATGACCAGCTTCGCGCCGGGCGCGGCCTGGCTCAAGAGCGCCGTGCCCCGGCCGCGCACCTGAAAGAGGATGAGCACATCCTCGCCCTCCACCCCGTGCACGGAGAAGGGCCGCGCCAGCAGCGGCTCGTCGCCCGGGGCCACGCGCAGCATCACGAACTGGCCCGGCCGGGCCGCGGCCGCGATGGGACCGGCGGCCAGGCGCAGCAGATACACGTCCGGCCCCACCAACTCGTTGGCCAACACCTTGGCATTTAGGCAGGCGCTCACGCTAGTTCACCAGTGCCACCACCGTGCCGAAGCGGCCGGTGCCGCCCTCGCGGCGGTGGGAGTAGAACTCGGGCCGGCAGACCGTGCACAGGCCGCTGGCCTCGATGCGCTCGGGCCGCACCCCGGCGGCCATGAGCTGGGCCCGGGTGGCCGCCTCCAGGTCGAAGCGGTCCTCGCCCACCCGGAACTGCGCGAACCACTCCGGCAGCTCGCGGCGCCAGTTGACGAACTGGCCGCAGCAGGCCCCCAGGCCCGGGCTGATGGCCGCGTAGAGCTCGCTCGGGGCCGCGTCGTAGCGCTCCTGCAGGAAGGCCACCCCCTTGCCCGGCAGGCCGGCGGCGTTGCCCCGCCAGCCCACGTGCAGGTTGGCGATCACCCCGCGCCGGGGCGCGGCCAGGATCAGGGCCTGGCAGTCGGCCTGCCGGATCAGCAGCCCCAGGCCCGGCCGGTCCGTGGCCAGGCCGTCGGCCGCGGCCGGGGGGCCGGGCTCGGCGCCGTTCACGGCCAGGATGTCCGTGCCGTGCACCTGGCGGTTGTACACCAGGCGCTCGAGGCCCAGGGCCAGGCGCAGGCGCTCCAGGTTGGCCGCGGCGTCCGCGGGCCGCTCCGGGCCGCTGTTGCCCAGGTCCAGGCCGCCCATCGCCGCGCCGGCCCCGTCCCGGGTGCTCACCGCGTGCCGCAGGCCGGGCAGCCGGGCCAGGCCCGGGAACTGGTAGAGATGGAGCCCGTTGAGGTTCAGGGTTTGCATGGTCTTAAGGATATGCCCCTGCCCCGGCCTCTGTCAAAATCCGCGCCCCCGCTAGAGCTTGATGATGGGCTGGATGCGGCTGCACTCCACCCCGCAGGCGGCGCAGGCGGCCTTGACGTCTGCAAAGCGCTCGCCGGGCATGGACAGGATGGCGATGAACACCCGCTGCACCTGGTGCCGGGCCGCCAGCGCCGGGATGTCGGCCCGGGTGCCCAGCACCTTGATGCCGTGGATGGTGAGGCCCTGCTTGGCCGGGTCGTCGTCCACGAAGCCCACCGGCAGATAGGGCAGCGAGGGGTTGTTGCGCAGCTCGCGCAGCAAGAGCTCCCCGCCGTCGCCGGCCCCCATGATCAACACCGGCACCCCCTTTTTGTGGGCCACGCTCTCGGTGAAGATGCGGATCAGGAAGCGGCAGCCGGCCAGGAACATGAAGCTGAGCACGAAGTCCATGATCAAGGCCGTGCGGCTGAAGCCCTCGAAGCGGTAGAAGGCCGCGATGCCCGCCACCACCAGGAGCGAGCCCAGCAGCAGGGCCTTGGCCAACTGGACCATGGCGTGCACGCTCACGTAGCGCCAGTCGCCGCGGTAGACCCCGAACAGGCCCAGGGCCAGCATCTTGGCCGCCAGCACCCAGGGCAGGGAGTGGGTGAGTAGCGTCATCAGGTCGCGGCCCAGGCGGCCCTCGAAGCGTAGCAGCCAGGAGGCGGTGTAGGCGGCGGCGAACAGGAGCAGGTCGGCCAGGATCTGCAGGATCTGCTTCTTGTGCAGCACCACCCGGCCCAGGAGGGGGCTTTTCCAGCGCAGGGCCGGCTGGGCCTTGGCGTCATAGACCTTCACCCCGCCCAGGAACACTCCGAAGAAAACGAACACCACCACCGCCAGGGCCAGGACCACCGCCGCCACCAGGGTGCTGACGTACTGCAACCAGAGCGAGACCAGGCCGCCGGCCAGGCTGATGAGGATCAGCACCAGGACCGCCTTGCGCTCGCTCAGGCCCAGGAACACCAGGCGGTGGCTGGAGTGATCGCGGCCGCCCTGGGCGATGGAGCGGCCGTGGCTGGTGCGCTGGAAGGTGACCAGGGTGGTGTCGAAGATGGGCACCACCAGCACCCCCACCGGGATCAACAGGGCCAGGGTCAGGTGGCTGGCCCCGCCCGAGCCCATGATGGTGCAGCCGGCCAGGGTGAAGCCCAGGAACAGGCTGCCGCAGTCGCCCATGAAGATGCGGGCCGGGTTGAAGTTGTAGATCAGGAATCCGCCGGCCGCGCCGGCCAGGGCCGCGGCGGTCAGCCCCATCTCCGGCGAGCCGCGCATCAGGCTGATCAGGGCCAGCACCGAGGCGGCCACCAGGGTCACCCCCGAGGACAGCCCGTCCATGTTGTCCAGGATGTTGACCGCGTTGGTCACCCCCACCAGCCACAGCAGGGTCAGGGGCACGTTCAGCCAGGGCCAGGGCAGGAAGGTGAAGCTGAGCCCCAGGCTGACGGCAACGATGGCCACCAGGAGCTGGCCCAGGAACTTCACCTGGGGCTTGAGGTCGAAGACGTCGTCAATGAGCCCCAGCAGGAACACGGCGCTGGCGCAGCCGGCCAGGGAAAGGGAGAGGCGGTCGCGGGGGCCCAGCAGCAAAAAGGCGGCGGCGAAGGCCAGGTAGATGGCCACCCCGCCGAAGACCGCGGTGGGCCGGCGGTGCCAGCGGTCCTCGCGCGGCTGCACCACCCAGCCCAGGCGGCGGGCCAGCAGGATCATCAGGGGCGTGACGCCCGCGGCCAGGGCCAGGGCCAGGGCGAAGATGAACAGCGGTTTCATAGGCCGGCCGCGGCGGGCACGTCAGCTCTCCCGGTAGTGGCGGATCACCGACTGCACGATCTCGGCGATGCCCATCTGGGGCGTGAAGCCCACCAGGCTCTGAAGCTTGCTCACGTCGGGCACCCGGCGGGGCATGTCCTCGAAGCCCTCGGCGTAGGCCTGTTCATAGGGCACCAGCTTGATGGGCGATCTGCTGCCGGCCAGCTTCTTGACCAGCTTGGCCAGCTCCTTGATGCTGATCTCCTGGCGGGAGCCCACGTTGACCACCTGGCCCTCGGCCGCGGGCGCGGCGGCCAGGGCGGCCAGGGCCGTCACCACCTCGCCCACCTCGGAGAAGCAGCGGCTCTGGTTGCCGTCGCCGAAGACGGTGATGGGCTCGCCGCTCAAGGCCTGGCGCACGAAGGTGGGCAGCACCATGCCGTAGCGCCCGGTCTGGCCCGGGCCCACGGTGTTGAACAGGCGCACCACCACCACCGGCAGCTTGCGCGCCCGGTGATAGGCCAGGGCCAGGAACTCGTCTATGGCCTTGGAGCAGGCGTAGGCCCAGCGGGCCTTGACCGTGGGGCCCAGCACCAGGTCGTGGTCTTCGGCAAAGGGCACCAGCTCGTTCTTGCCGTACACCTCGCTGGTGGAGGCGATGATCACCTTCTTGCGCTTCTTGTTGGCCAGCTTGAGCACCACCTCGGTGCAGCCCACGTTGGTCTCGATGGTCTTGACCGGGCTCTCCACGATCAGGCGCACGCCCACGGCCGCGGCCAGGTGATAGACCACCTCGGCGTTGTCCACCAGCTCGGCCAAGAGCGGCTCGTCGCGCACGTCGGCGATGCAGTATTTAAAGGCGGGGCGGTCCTTGAGGTGCTCGATGTTGGCCATGGCCCCGGTGGACAGGTCGTCAATGATCTGCACCCGCTGGCCCAGGGACAGCAGATGCCCGGCCAGGTGGCTGCCGATGAAGCCGGCGCCGCCGGTGATCAGGGCCCGGGTGGGCTTGGGCTTGAGTTGGCTGGTCATGCTATGCCTCTGATCCGGTCTTCAGCGGCCGGGCCGCCAGAGCAGGTCGTTGGTTTGGCCCTTGCTGAGTTTGCTGCCCACCTCCTCGCCGCACACGGCGCAGGTGTAGGAGTACTTGTCGCCGCTTGGCAGCACCAAGAGCAGGCGGCGGCGCACCGGCTGGGCCCGGCGGCAACGGGGGCAAAAGAGGCTGGTGGCCTCCAGGTCCTCGTAAGACCCTCCGCCGCCCTGCCCCGGACGCGCCCCGCCCCTCACGTCCTTATGTCCAGCTCGGCCAGCAGGCGGTCGCCGAACTCCAGGAGCCACTGCCGCTGGGCCGCGTCCGCGTAGGCCGTGCAGGAGCAGTGCAGGCTGGCTCCCCGCACCAAAAGCTCCAGCTTGAGCGAGTCCTCCTCCAGCACCAGGGCCACCCGGTGCGGGCCGCAGTCGGCGTGCGCGGCCTGCTCGGCGCTCAAGAGCTCCGGCGGCAGCTCCAGCCAGAACACCTCGGGCAGGCCCGAGGTGGTGAGATGCTGGGCCAGGTGCTGGGCCAGCCGCTCCATGTCCGGCGGCCGTATCTCGTCAAACAAGAGCGCGCGCATCTATATCTTTATCTCCCCGCCCGCCTCCTGGTCCCGCCGCCGGCCCCAGCGCCAGGCGTCCAGCACCGCGAACAGCCACAGGGCGGCCAGCGCCGCCAGGAGCACCCACAGCCAGCCCGTGCCCTGGCTGAGGAGCTGGGCCCGGAGCGCCGCCCACTTGTCCGCGGGGGCCTGGCCCTCCAGGGCCAGCACCGCCTGGCTCACCTGGTGAAAGGCGAGCCCCAGGCCCACCATGAACAGCAGGCTGGAGCCGGCCATCAACAGGGCCCCCTTGCCCACCTGGCGGTTCACTATCTGCCCCAGGCCCGGGATCACCAGGCCCGAGAGCAGCGGCGCCACCACCGCCCGCCTCACGGCCGCGCCTCCCGGCCATACACTGCCAGGTACTCGTCCACCCGCGCCAGCAGGCCGTCGTCCAGGGGCCGGCGCCGGCCCTCCACCAGCACCGGCTCGCGGCTCTGGTGCAGGTAGCCCACCGCCGCCCGTATGCCCAGCAGGGGCCAGACCGTCAGCCCGGTCTTTTGCGTAAAGGCGGCCAGGGCGTCGGCGCCCTTGACCCCCTCCATCACCTGGCCGTGCTCATCGTACACGGCCTGGGTCTGCTCCCGGTCCACGGCCAGGGCCACGCCCAGCACCGCGAACTCCTGGCCCTGGCGCCGTCCCTCGGCCCCCAGCTTGTCCAGCAGCTCGATCTTGGTGGCCATGGAGGTGCCCACGTCGTCCATGATCAGCACCGGCCGGCCGGGCCGCAGGGCGCCGGTGACGAACCAGGAGCCCTGGCCGCTGGCCTCGCCGTGGGTCTTGGCCTCCTTGCGGTCGTAGTCGAACTCCAGCTCCACGCCGTGGTCCTGCCAGAGGGCGATGGCCGCGGCCTGGGCGATGGCGCTGCCCTTGTAGGAGGGCCCCAGCAAGACCGGCGACTGCTTGGCCAGGCCGCTGTGCGCCAGCCAGTCGGCGAAGCAGCGGCCCAGCTCCAGGGACAGGCGGCCGCTGCGCAGCACGCCCAGGTTCACGAAGTAGGGGGTGGGCCGGCCGTCCTTGAGGCGCAGCCCGGGCGCGAAGAACAGGGCCCCGCTCACGGCCAGCAGGCTGGCCAGTCTCTGTTGATAGGGCTGCAAACCTCGCTCCCCAGGCCCGACCGGGCCTTTTGCCGCTGTGAGCAGGCTAATACAAAGCCGGGGCCGGCGCAAGCTTCCCGCCCGGGGCCGGCTAAGTAAACTCCGGTGTGACCACGTACTTAGGCACCATGTGCTGGGGCAGATAGGATTCCTTGGCCTTGCGCAGCCCCTCCAGGCCCAGGTCCTGCTCCCGGTTGATGTAGGTCATGGCCGACCAGGCCCGCTCCACGAACAGCAGGTTGATGGCCGCGTAGATGCCCTCGAAGGCGGGGTTGCCCTTTTCGATGTGGATCACCGCCGTGTCCGGGTTCAGGGGCTCGCCCAGGCTGAAGGCCTGCACCCGGCCCTCGATGAGGATCACCCCGCCGCGGTAGTCCAGCTCGCCGAAGTGGCTCAGGGCCTCGTACACCGCCCGGGCCTCGCTGGCCAGGGAGGCGTCCAGATGGCACTCGCGCAGGGCGCACCAGGACTCCTGCATCTCCAGCACCCGTCCCACCAGCGGCGGCTCCAGGGCCCGGTACTCGAACTGGTAGTTCTTGGCGAACTTGTTGTAGTGGTTCTTCTTGCGGTGATAGCGCCGGCCGGGCAGGGCGGCCAGGTCCGCGGCCAGGTACACGTAGTCGCTCTGGTCGCGGTCCTCCTGGGCCCGGAAGCCGCCGGCCGCGGCCAGGGCCTGGGCCAAGTCCTGACCCACCCGCTGCAGGCTGGGCCGGGCCCCGGCCTGGCTAAGGTCCGCGCACAAGGCCCGGGCCGCGGCGAGCTTGTCGCCGGCGCCCGTGGGCGGCAGGCCGAAGGGCTCCTGGCCGTTGGGCGCCAGCGCCAGCAGCAGGCAGCCGGCCTCGGCGCGCCACTGGGGCCGGTAGTGGTGCCGCCACATGAACAGGTTGGTGAAGGTCAGCTCCGAGGTCCGGGGCGGGTCCGCGCGCAGGAAGGCGTTTACGGCCTCCCGGTCCTCCAGTTCCAGCTCCTTGTAGCCCGCCAGCGTCAAATGCCGCCTCCCTGCCTGGTTCGATCCGGTCCCGGTCCCTTTTTCTACCCTATATCCGGCGGACGGCCAAGGGCGGGGGAGGGATTAAGAGGGGATGAACGGGGGGCGTTAAAAGAGAACCAAGAGGAAGCGAGTAAACATGATTGCCAGACCGATAAGATAAATCCGATCCCCTGGGCCGCATTAACCAAACCAAGTAATTTCACTTTGATTGACGGCTGTTATGCCGCCAAGGGATGAAGGCTAATATCTTTTCACGTTGAGAAATAAATCTGTTGTTTTCTTTTTTCACCAATCCCATTTCTGACAATCGATTGAGGTCCCGGGTGATGGTCTTGGTCGTCTTGCCGGCGTAAAGCTGGGCCAGGTCCGGCGTAAGAGTACGAATTGCATTTTTCCCTATGGCTTTTTCCTGTTCAGAGAGCGCTAACGCTAAAACCCTGCGCCGAGTATCCGCAGGACTATTTTTACCCTTGAATTGCTCGTGAACATAGTTGATCCAGGCCACTCTCCATTGTTGGCCCTTGATGAGTTCTAGTTGGTCCACCAGACCTTCCCAAAAACCCCTCACGGCGTAATCTATAAACGCTATTACGCCCCCGTTTGGATCACGCGCCTGATCAAGCTTTCGATAGTATTCTTGCCTGGTCAAGTTGTAATGATTGCTCAATAGATGGCCAGTTGGCTGAGGGAATCCGGACGAAAGCAGGATATGCAATTCTATCAACCTGGCGGTGCGACCATTGCCATCACCGAACGGATGTATCCATACAAAATATAGGTGAGCGATAATGGCCTTTAAGACAGAGTAAATAGGCGACATCCCTGCAGGAGCTGAAAAGCCGTTAATGAAATCTATAAATTTAGCAAGGAGAAATTCGCAGTCTTCGTATGGTGCGCATCTATATCGCCCGACCACGACTGGGTGCCGCCTAAGTTGGCCCGGCACAACCGATTGCTCCAGCTTTAGCCCCCTGAGAACCTGTTTGTTCATGTCCTTTAGCTGTTGGATGCTCAGGGGCCTGGGTCCTTTTTGCGAGATTTCAGCGACAATTTTATTGAATGCGGCAACGATATTATCCAGCTCCTTGCCCAGGTATTCTCTGGACGGTGGCAGGTCCAGTTTTCCATCCAAATACGCCTTTGCCTCATCCTCGGTGAGGGTGTTTCCCTCAATCGCCGTGGTCGCCAAGGCTCCTTTGGCCAAGTAGACATGATGGATGTATTTGGCGACTTCCGGGTCCAGGGGGACCCCTGCCACATGGTCACACTTTGAGGCGACCTCACCCAACAGCGCCCACAGGTGGGGCGGGAGCGTTCTTAGGTCCAGGCTAAAATTTAACCAAGGATGTGTCCTCTCGTAAGTCCTCATATGTCTCCAGTTATTATATTGATATTATTAAACAAACATAATAAATTTAAATTTAGTGTATGCAAAGATGTCCGCTTGATTGTCCCATATTGTGTCCCAGGTTATGTCTTTTGTCAATCGGTGAGGCCCGCGAGTCTCAAGACGCCGCCATCTCCACGAATTCCAAATGTGCCCCTTAACTCGCGCCTCCCTCCGCGACCTCGCTTTCAGCGCCCGCTAGATTCATGCGAAAGGGCTCTACCCTGCCCCTCCTCCCGGCCCGCTTCCCGGCTGAACATTCCCCAAACCGCCCCGCCGCTCCGCCTCAAGCCCCCCATCGTTGACAACCCATGCACCCTGTGCCATGTTTAGGCTTTCTTGCACCAGGCATTCAAGGATTCCGCCACCATGGACCAGTTGCGCACGACCGATCCCGAGATAGCCGAGCTCATCGCCAAGGAGGCGCGGCGCCAGAAAAGCGTGCTGCGCATGATCCCCTCGGAGAACTACGCCTCGGACGCGGTGCTGGCCGCCACGGGCAGCATCCTGGCCAACAAGTACTCCGAGGGCTACCCCTCGAGGCGCTACTACCAGGGCCAGGAGAACATAGACGGGGTGGAGTCCCTGGCCCAGGCGCGGGCGCGGGCCCTGTTCAAGGCCGAGCACGCCAATGTGCAGCCCTACTCGGGCAGCCCGGCCAACATGGCGGTGTATTTGGGGCTGTTGGGCAAGACCGGCCGGGTGATGGGCATGGACCTGGCCGCGGGCGGGCACCTTACCCACGGGGCCAAGGCCTCCTTCTCGGGCACCTACTATGAGGTGGTACACTACGGGCTTTTCCGTGACAGCGGGCTGATTGACTACCAGGGCGCCCGGCGGCTGGCCCGGGAGTTCAAGCCCCAGCTCATCTTCACCGGCGCCTCCTCCTACCCGCGGGTCATAGACTTCGCAGCCTTCGCCGAGATCGCCCGGGAGGCGGGGGCCCATCTGGTGGCGGACATAAGCCACATCTCGGGCCTGTGCATCAGCGGCGACCACCCGCACCCCTTCCCGCACGTGGACGTGATCACCACCACCACCCACAAGCTGCTGCGGGGGCCCCGGGGCGGCATGATCCTGTGCCGGGAGGAGCTGGCCGCCAGGCTGGACAAGGCGGTGTTCCCGGGCCTGCAGGGCGGGCCGCACAACCACGCCACCGCGGCCATCGCCGTGGCCCTCAAGGAGGCCTCCGGGCCGGAGTACGCCCAGTACTGCCACCAGGTGGCCAGCAACGCCCGGGCCCTGGCCCAGGGGCTTTTGGAGCGGGGCTTCAGCCTGATCACCGGCGGCACGGACAACCACCTGGTGCTCATTGACTGCGGGGCCAAAGGCCTCACGGGCAAGGCCCTGGCCGTGGCCCTGGAGCAGGCGGGCATCGTGGGCAACGCCAACAAGATCCCCTTTGACCCCCGGCCGGCCAACGACCCCAGCGGCCTGCGCCTGGGCACCCCGGCCCTGACCACCCGGGGCATGAAGGAGCCGGAGATGGACCTCATCGCCGGGCTGGTGGCCCAGGTGGCGGCCAGCCTGGGCAATGCCCAGGCCCTGGCCCACATCAAGGAGCTGGCGGCCGAGTTGTGCAGCGGGTTCCCGGCCCCAGGCATACACTTGTAGGGCATACAATTTTTTGTACCTTGTTTATATGAATAATATTGAATGGTTATGTAGATAGGCCTGGCCAGGGGCTCGCCGCCGGTTCAAGAATTTGTACTGGCGGGGTTTGGCCCTGGCGGGGCCGGACAAAGGTTCTGAAATATAATATACTGTAATTATTGATATAAAATAGTTCTGCCCGCCCTCATCCCCAACTTGGCACCCCTTTTGCTACTGTTACGGGCAACCAGCTTTCTTCAGCCTTTTCTCCTTTCCAAGAAGGCGCCGGTCGCAAGATCGGCGCCTTCTGGATTTTGGACGTAAGGCCTCTGATTGCCGGAGGTTACCATTGCCAACCCCAATCCGGGGCCCAGCCAGGGCCCCCCTCGGGCGACATTTCGATTTTTGTACCGGAGCAATTAGCGGGCCACTATTTGGTAAGGCAGGGGGGCAAAAAACGGCTCCGGGGGCCGGACAGGATTGGGGCGAAGCCAGCCTAGCTGCCCAGGGCCACCAGCACCCGCTGCAAGCCGTTGGCCTTGGTCTCTTTTTGCCAGAGGTAATCCAGGTTCGCGGCCTGGGCCAGCTCGGGCCGCTGGGCCAGGATCAGGCGGGCGGCCAACTCGGCGGCCAGGCCGCTGAGCCCGGCGCACTGGGCGGTGTGCAGCTTGTGGTCGTGCTTGACCTTCTTGGTGAGCACCCTACAGCAGGTGGAGCCCTGGCCGGCCTTGAACTGGTCGTGCAGCTCTTGGGCGGCGGCGGCCAGGCGGCGGGCGCCGCGGCCGTTTTTCTTGCCGTTGCCCAGGAACAGGCCCAGGGCCAGGTTGCCGCCGCTCACCGCCCCGCACAGGCAGCCGGCCCCGCCCAGGCCCTGGTAAAGGCCGCCGGCCAGGCGCAGCACCAGCTCCGGGTCCAGGCCGCCGCCCAGGCCCTGGTTCAAGGCGCTGAGCACCGCCGCGGTGCACAGCATCTGGCCCGAGGCGAACAGGTCCCTTGCCCGCTGGCCGATGAGCCGGCTCAGCTCCTGGTTGCCGCTGGGCTTGGCTGCCGCCTGGGGCGGGTTCATAAGGCTCTGCTCCTGACGTGGCGATACCCTGCCTTTTAACCATAATGCCCCGAGACGATTAGTCAAATTGGAAATATTAATGAATTTGCCGGGTTGGCATAGCCAGGCGAAATACGATTGCTCATTGCCCCGCAGCCGGGCAGCGGGCCGCGGCCGGGGCCAAGAGCACCATGGCCTGCAGGCGGTGCAGCAAGAGGCCCTGGGGCCGGGCCAGGTCCGGCCGCTCCACGCCGGGGGTCAGGCTGGTGATAACCGTGCGGCCGATGAGGGCCCGGCCCTCCCTGCACCAGAGGCCGCTGGTCTTCAGGCCCCAGATGCTGTGCAGCGCCAGGGGCCGGCCCCGGGGGCTGCCGATGTAGAGCATCACGTGGCCGGGCATCCAGAGCAGGGTCAGGTAGGCCACGCCGCGCTCCCGGACCAGCCGCTCCTTTTCCGCGTCGGCCAGGCCGGCCAGGTCAATGTATTCCGCGCCCGCCCGGGCCTGCTGGGCCGAGTTGCGCGGCAGCCAGAGGCCGAAGGGGGCCAGCAGGTCCCGGGTCAGGGCCGAGCAGTCCCGGTTGCCGAACAGCCCGCCCCAGCCATAGGGCTGGCCCACCAGGCGGCCGGCCAGGCGGGTCAGGTTGCCCAGGGTCAGGGGCAGGGGCTTGGCCGCGCCGGCCTCCCGCGCCAGGCGGGCCTGCACGGCCCGGGCCTCCCCTGCCGGCCCGGCCGCCGGGGCCAGCACCCCCCAGCCGCCGGCCTCGCTGCCCAGCAGGGGGAAGATGGCCCCCAGGGCGGCCGTGAACAGGACGCGGCCTTGCCGGTCCCGGAGCAGGGCGCCGTCCTGGGTCACGGCCAGATAGCGGCCGGATTGCCAGCGGGCCCGGAAGGCCGGCCCGGCCCGGGCCACGGTCCAGGCCGGCAGCCAGCCCGCGGCCAGGGGCGTTTCCACCAGGAGCCAGGCGCCGTCCCGGCTCTGGTGCCAGACCCGCACCGGCAGGCCCGCGGGCAGGCCGCTCTGCTGCAGGCGGTCGAAGGGAAAGCCCTCGCCCGGGCCGGAGCCGGCGAACTCCGGCCGGGCCGTGGGCAGCACCCGCAGGTCGGCCGGCGCGATGGTCACGCCGAACCAATCCAGGCTGGGGTAGCGGGCCAGGTCCGAGGCGGCCAGGAGCGCCTGATGCCAGGCCCAGGGCCGGGGCAGCAGGTTCTCGCCCACGCCGGGCCGCTCCAGCAGGGGCGCGGCCAGGGCCGCCACCTGCTCCCGGCTGGGGCCGGGCGCGGCCCGCTGCCAGCAGGCGAAGTAGCGGCGGTCGAACTCCGCGTCCTGGGCGGCCTGATACGCCGGCCGCAGCAGGCAGGCGTGGGGATCGGCCCCGGCCAGGAGCGCGGCCGGGTCCTGGGGGATGTCGCGCAGGTCGGCGATGGGACGGGCCGGCCCGGCGCAGGCCAGGAGCCACCCGGCCAGGGCCAATAAGGCGGCCTTGCCGGCCAAGCGGCGGCCGGTGCGGTTAAGGGGCGCGGACAGAGGGCATTCTCCGGTTGCTTATGGTAATAGATTAGCATTTCTCAAGCGCGCTGCACGGCTGCAACCCCCTGGCGGAGGCATCATGGACCCCGCGGCCCGACAGGCCCTGCAGGCGGCGGCCGGAGCGGAGAACTTCTCCGAGGCCTCCACCGACCGCCTGCTTTACGCCTACGACGCCACCACCTCTTGGCACCGCCCCGAGGCGGTGATCCGGGCCGCCGGCACCTCCCAGATCTCGGCGGTGCTGGCCGCCTGCACCGCCCTTCGGGTGCCGCTGGTGCCCCGGGGCGCGGGCAGCGGCCTGTCCGGCGGCGCGGTGCCCATGGCCGGCGGAGTGGTGCTGGACATGAGCGGCCTGAACCGCATTATCAAGATAGACCCGGCCGATCAGGTGGCGGTGGTGCAGCCGGGGGTGGTCACCGCCCGGTTGCAGGAGGCGGCCGCGGCCCAGGGCCTGTTCTATCCGCCGGACCCGGCCAGCGTGGGCTTCTGCACCGTGGGCGGCAACGTGGCCGAGAACGCCGGCGGGCTGCGCGCGGTCAAGTACGGCGTGACCCGGGACTATGTGCTGGGCCTGAGCGCGGCGCTGGCCGACGGCCGGGTCTTCACCACCGGCGGGGCCAACTTCAAGGACGTGGTGGGCTACGACCTCACCCGGCTCCTGGTGGGCAGCGAGGGCACCCTGGCCGTGATCACCGAGCTGACCATGCGCCTGCTGCCCCAGCCCGAGGCCAAGGCCACGGTGAGCGCGTTGTTCCTGGACCTGGGCCAGGCCGCCCGGGCGGTGCAGGCGGTGCTGGCCTCGGGCATCATCCCCACGGCCTGCGAGTTCATGGACGGGGCCTGCCTGAAGGCGGTGGAGTCCTACGTTGGGCTGGGCCTGCCGCCCCAGGCCGAGGCCATGCTCATCGTGGACGTGGACGGCCCGCCGGAGGTGGTGCGGCGCCAGGCCCAGGACCTGGCCCGCATACTCCGGGACCGCGGCGGCCAGCAGGTGCAGGTGGCCCTGGAGCCGGCGGAGGCCGAGGCCCTCTGGCGGGCCCGGCGGGCGGTGGGCCCGGCGGTGCGCACCATCGCCCCCAGCATCCTCAACGAGGACGTGGTGGTGCCCCTGGGCCGCCTGGTCACCCTCATGGCCGCGGTGCACCGCATCGGCGCCGAGCACGGCCTGCCCATCCCCACCTTCGGCCACGCCGGGGACGGCAACCTGCACGTGAACGTGATGTACGACCCCTCGGACCCGGCCCAGAGCCAGGCCGCCCACCGGGCGGTGAGCGAGGTCTTCGCGGTGGTGCTCTCCCTGGGCGGCACCCTCTCCGGCGAGCACGGGGTGGGCCTGGCCAAGCTGGGCTACGTGGGGGCCAGGCTGGACCCGGTGGCCCTGGAGCTGATGCGCGGACTCAAGCGCCTGTTCGACCCGGCCGGCATCCTCAACCCTCACAAGGCCATCCCCGGCCCTGACATCCTGCCGTGAGCCAAGCGCCCGCCAGCCCCCTGGCCCAGGCCCTGGAGGAGGTGGCCCGCTGCTGCCGCTGCGGGGCCTGCGCCGGCGTCTGCCCGGTGTACGGGGCCCGGCCCCGGGAGGACCTCTCGGCCCGGGGCAAGCTGCAGCTCCTGGCCGGCCTGGGCCAGGGCGCGCTGATCCCCCGCCGGGGCCTGGCCGAGATCATGAGCCGCTGCCTGCTCTGCGGCCGCTGCACGGCCAACTGCCCCAACCAGGCCGGCGCGGCCCAGGCCATCGCCCTGGGCCGCCAGGCCCTGGCCCAGGAGGCCGGCGCGCCCCTGGCCAAGCGGCTGCTGCTGGGCCACGCCCTGCCCCGGCCCGGCCGCCTGGACCGGCTGGCCGCGGCCGGCCGCCTGGCCC
>QZKP01000004.1 GCA_003605055.1 Desulfarculus sp. | reverse complement strand
TCGCCAGCTACCTGGACGGGCACGTGGCGCTCGTCGACCCGGCGCAGGCGCAGCTCATCGCGGAGGATGACCTGGGCCAGACCATCGAGGCCAGCCAATTGATCCTGGTCAGCGTGGGCAAGATCGCCACCCGCCAGGTGCCCATGGAGAGCGTGGGCGGGCCGATCTTCATCGCCCAGGTGGCCGGCGAGGCCGCCCGCCACGGCCTGGCCCCGCTGTTGGACCTGGCTGGCCTGATCTCGGTGAACCTGGCCATACTCAACCTGCTGCCCATCCCGGCCCTGGACGGCGGCCACGTGCTGTTCTTCCTCATCGAGGCCTTCACCCGGCGGCCGGTGAGGCCCTCCACCCGCGAGAAGGCCCAGCAGGTGGGCATGGTGCTTTTGATCCTGTTGATGGCCTTCATCTTCTACAACGACATCGCCCGCCTGGTGGGCGGCGTCCAATAGGCGCCGGCCGTGCTGGTGCTGGCCCTGGACACCGCCTTGGCCGGCGGCGGCGCGGCCCTGGCCCAAGGCGGCCGGGTGCTGGCCGCCCGGCGTCTGGAGCCGGGGCAGAGCTTCTCGGCGCGCCTGCTCTTGGCCGTGCAGGAGTTGTTGGACCGGGCCGGCGCGGCCCCGGCCGATCTGGGCGGCCTGGCCGTGACCGTGGGTCCCGGCTTCTTCACCGGCCTGCGCGTGGGGCTGGCCACGGCCCAGGGCCTGGCCTTGGGGCTGGGCATACCGTCGGTGGGGGTGGGCAGTCTGCGGCTGCTGGCCGAGGCCGCTCCGGCCGGAGCCGGGACGGTCTGGGCGATGGCCGACGCCCGGCGGGGGCTGATCTACGCCGCGGCCTTTGCCCGGGAAGGCGGGGAGCTAGTCCGCCGGCAGGAGGACGTGGCCATCACCCCGGAGCGGCTGGCCGAGCGCCTGGAGCCCCCGGCCCTGCTGCTGGGCTCCGGCGCGCGGCTTTACGCCCAGACCCTGCTGGGGCCGGGACTGGAGCTGGCCCCGCCGGAGCTGGACCTGCCCGACCCCGGCCGCCTGGCCCTCATAGGCGCCCGGCGCCTGGCCCAGGGCCAGGGCCTGGGGCCGGAGGGGCTCCGGCCCCGCTACTGCCGGCCCTCGGAGGCGGAGGTGCGCTTCGGCCTGCCCCTGGACGAGTACCGCCTGATCCAGTGAGCCGCGCCGGGGCGTGTTATGATAGGCCGGACCTGAACGGAGGAATGCCATGCGCCGCGCAGCCATGAGCTTGCTGGGGTTGGCCGCCTTGGGTGCGCTGCTGCTCCCGGGGCCGAGCCCGGCCGCCGGACCTCTGCAGCCCGCCATCACCGTGATCGGCCGGGCGGCCCAGGGATTTGCCCCGGACCAGGCCCGCCTGAGCCTGGGGGTGGAAAACCAGGCCGCCAGCGCGGCCCAGGCCGCGGCCGACAACGCCGCGTCCATGAACAAGGTGCTGGCTGCGGTGAAGAAGCTTTTGGCCCGCGGCGACCGCCTGGAGACCGCGGGCTACTCTCTGTCGCTGCGCACCCGCTGGAACAAGGAGCGCCAGCAGACCGAAGTGCTGGGCTACCAGGCCTCCCACCGGGTGCAGCTCACCCTTACCGACCCTAAACGGGTGGGGCCGCTGTTGGATGCCGCGGTGGGGGCCGGGGCCAACCAGGTCTCCGGGCCGCAGTGGGAGCTGGCCGATGAAAACGCCGCCCGGCGTCAGGTGCAGCAGGCGGCGGTGGCCGACGCCCAGGCCCAGGCCCTGGCCCTGGCCCAGGCGGCCAAGGCGGGGCTGGGGCCCTTGCTCAGGATGGACGCCAGCGGCCGGCAGCCCATGCTGCGCGGCGAGCTGCGCCTGGCCAAAATGGCCGGCGCAGGGGCCACGCCGCTGGAAGTGGGCCAGGTGCGCATCAGCGCCGAGGTGCTGTGCGTCTTCGCCCTGCAGCCCAGACCCTAGCCTAGGGCGGCGGCTGTCTTGTAAGATCGTAATTAATTAAACCAAGTGCGTGGGTGAGCGAGTTATGGAGTCAGAAGACCTGGAGCTTATTCAAGCCCATCTACAGGGCGACCAGGAGTTGGCCCGCCTGTGGGCCGAACACCTGGAGTTGGAGGGCCGGCTGGGGGAGATGAACAGCCGGCTGTACCTCTCCCCCGAGGAGCAGGTGGAGCGCAAGCGGCTGCAAAAGCTCAAGCTGGCCGGCCGCGACCGCATCGAGCAAATCCTGGCCCGCTACCGCGGCCAGCAGCCCTAGCCCCAGCCGCGGGAGGCTTGATGGACAAGTTCCCCCTGGCCCGGCCCGGCTGGCCCTATGTGCTCGGCGCCCTGCTCCTGGCCTTGGTGGCCACGGCCCTGGGGGTGTGGTGGCTGGCCGTCCCCCTGTGGCTGGCCGCTTTGATAATCATCAACTTCTTCCGCGACCCGGCCCGCGCCGCCCAGGCCGGCTCCCGGGCGGTGATCTCCCCGGCCGACGGCAAGGTGGTGGCGGTGCAGGATGCGGTCCACCAGGACCTGCCCGGCGGCCGGGGGCGCATGATATCCATATTCATGAACATTTTCGACGTGCACGTGAACCGGGCCCCGGTCTCGGGCCGGGTGCAAGGCGTGCGCCGGGTGCCCGGGGGTTTCCTGCCCGCGGACCGGCCCCAGGCGGCCGTGGCCAACGAGCGGGTGGAAGTGGTCATCGCGCCGGCCGGGGGCGGAGCCCTGGTGGTGAGCCAGGTGGCCGGGCTGGTGGCCCGGCGCATTCATTGCCGACTAGCCCCTGGTGATATAGTGCAAAGGGGCCAGAGATACGGTATGATAAGGTTCGGATCGCGCCTGGACGTGTATCTGCCCCTGGAGGCAGAGGCCCGGGTCCAGCCGGGCCAGCGGGTGCGGGCCGGAGTAACCGTGATCGGAGAGCTGCCAGATGGGCCGCCGCAGGCACCGCCCCAGCCGTAAGAAAAACCGCCAGAGCCGGCGGCGGGGTATCTACGTGCTGCCCAATCTGTTCACCACCGCCAGCCTCTTCGCCGGCTTCTTCGCCATGATGGAGGCCATCAGCGGCCACTACACCCTGGCCTCGCTGGCCATCCTGGCCTCGCTGATCTTCGACGGCCTGGACGGCAAGATCGCCCGGGCCACCAACACCGTCAGCCGCTTCGGCGTGGAATACGACTCCCTGTCGGACCTGGTGGCCTTTGGCGTGGCCCCGGCGGTGCTGGTGTACATGTGGGGCCTGCAGTCCCTGGAGCGCCTGGGCTTCGTGGCCGCCTTCTTGTTCACGGCCTGCGGGGCCCTGCGCCTGGCCCGCTTCAACGTGCAGGCGGACCAGGTGGGCACCAGCCACTTCGTGGGCCTGCCCATCCCGGCCGCGGCCTCCTTCATCGCCGCCTGCGTCCTGGCCTGGCAGCAGGTCTTTCCCGAGGGGCCCAGCAACGTCTGGCCGGTGGTGATCATCGTCTTTGTGCTCAGCTTCCTGATGGTCAGCACCATCCCCTACCTGTCCTTCAAGAAGCTGCGCCTGGCCCAGCTCCGGTCCTTCAACGGGCTGGTGGCCGGCCTGCTCTTGTTCGTGCTGGTGGCCATCCAGCCCCAGATCATGGGCTTTATTCTGATCGCCGCCTACGTGGTGGGCGGCCCCTTCGCGGCCCGCGTGCTGGCCAAGAAGAGAGCGGCCAAGGAACTGGCCGAGCAGCAGCAGGGCGCCGCCGAAGAGCGATTGCACCTTAGCTAGTCACCCCGCCCCCTCTCCCTGACATATTTGGGCAACCCCTTCCGCGGAGATTGCACGTGTCCGGGGAAGGGGGTTTGCTATGTCTTGGACATGGGAGATAGGAAAATGTCTGACAGGGTTCTCATCTTCGACACCACCCTCAGGGACGGCGAACAGTCACCCGGCGCTTCCATGAACCAGGAGGAGAAGCTGCGCCTTGCGCACAAATTGGCCCAACTAGGGGTGGACATCATCGAGGTGGGCTTCCCCGCAGCCAGCCCCGGCGACTTCGAGGCGGTCAGCCTCATCGCCCAGCAGGTGAAGGGGCCCATTATCTGCGGCCTGGCCCGCACGGGCCGCGAGGATATTCAGCGTTGCTGGGAGGCCATCCAGCAGGCCGAGCGGCCGCGCATCCATGTGTTCATCGCCACCAGCGACATCCACCTGGAGCACAAGCTCAGGATGACCCGGGAGCAGGTGCTGGCCGAGATCAAATCCGGGGTGGGGCTGGCCAAGAGCCTCTGCGCCGACGTGGAGTTCTCCACCGAGGACGGCACCCGCACCGACCCGGAGTTTCTGGCCGCGGCGGTGCGCGCCGCCCTGGCCGCCGGGGCCACCACCATCAACATCCCCGACACGGTGGGCTACGCCCTGCCCCAGGAGTTCGCCCAGCGCCTCAAGGACCTGCAACAGCAGGTGCCCGAGCTGGCCGGGGCGGTGCTCTCGGTGCACTGCCACGACGACCTGGGCCTGGCCGTGGCCAACAGCCTGGCCGGCGTCACCGCCGGCGCCCGCCAGGTGGAGGTGTGCATCAACGGCATCGGCGAGCGGGCGGGCAACGCCTCCCTGGAGGAGGTGGTGATGATGCTGGCCACCCGCCAGGCGGCCCTGGGACTGACCACGGGCATCAACCGCAAGGAGCTCTACCCCACCAGTCGCCTGGTCTCCATGATCACCGGCATCACGGTGCAGCCCAACAAGGCCATCGTGGGGGCCAACGCCTTTGCCCACGAGGCGGGCATCCACGTGGCCGGGGTGCTAAGGCAGCCCCTGACCTACGAGATCATGACCCCCGAGGAGGTGGGCCTGAGCCAGAACTCCCTGGTGCTGGGCAAGCATTCGGGGCGCGCGGCCCTGAGCGCCCGTCTCAAGGAGATGGGCTACCAGCTCAAGGAGGCGGACTTCGAGCGTCTGTTCAAGGCGTTCAAGGTGCTGGCCGACAAGAAGAAGGAGATATTCAACGAGGACCTGGAGGCCCTCATCGCCGACGAGATCCTGCGCATCCCCCTGCGCTGGCGCCTGGACTACCTGAACATCGTCAGCGGCACGGTGACGGTGCCCACGGCCACGGTGCGCATCTACGACTGCGAAGAGCTGAAGCAGGAGTTCGGCTCCGGCGTGGGGCCGATTGACGCGGTGTACAACACCATCAAAAAGATCACCGGCACCAACGCCGAGTTGCTGCGCTTCACCATCTCGGCCATCACCGGCGGCCTGGACGCCCAGGGCGAGGTGACCGTGCGCCTGGGCGAGAACGGCCTGATAGCGCTGGGCAAGGGCTCGGACCCGGATATTCTGGTGGCCGCGGCCAAGGCCTATCTCAACGGCCTTAACCGCCTGGAGTATCTGAAGCTGCACTCCCCGACCCTGGCCCAGGGGGAGCGCTCGCTCTAAGGGCCCGCCGGGCCCGGGGGGGCGGCCGGCGCGCCCCTGGGCCCCGGGCCCACAAACCGTTTGCAATAAGCCCAATCCTTGGCTAAATAAGGACCGTGGCGCCCGTCGGCGCCGCGGCCGCGGCATTTTTGCGTCCGCGGCCCGCCCAACCCAGGAGCGGAGAGACAAGGCATGGCTAGGCAATTCAAGGTGGCGGTCTGCGGGGCCACGGGAGCGGTGGGCAACCAGATGCTCCAGTGCCTGGAAGAGAGGGACTTTCCAGTGGGCGAGCTGCGCCTGCTGGCCTCCGAGCGCTCCCGGGGCAAAACCCTGACTTACAAGGGCCAGAGCATTCCAGTGCAGGTGCTGGGCCCGGACTCCTTCCAGGGCATCCAGATAGCCTTGTTCAGCGCCGGGGCCTCCACCAGCAAGCAGTTCGCGCCCTTGGCCGCCCGGGCCGGCGCGGTGGTGGTGGACAACTCCTCCTGCTGGCGCATGGACCCGGCGGTGCCCCTGGTGGTGCCGGAGGTGAACCCCCAGGACGTGGCCGCCTACACCAACCAGGGCATCATCGCCAACCCCAACTGCTCCACCATCCAGATGGTGGTGGCGCTCAAGCCCATCCACGACCTGGCGGGCATAGAGCGGGTGGTGGTCTCCACCTACCAGGCGGTGAGCGGCACCGGCCAGAAGGCCATCTTCGAGCTGGAGGGCCAGCTCAAGGCCCTGCACGAGGGACGGGCCCCGGAGGCCAAGGTCTATCCCTACCAGATCGCCGGGAACCTGCTGCCGCACATAGACGTCTTCCAGGACAACGGCTACACCAAGGAAGAGATGAAGATGGTCCTGGAGACCCGGAAGATCATGGGCGACGACAGCATCAAGCTCAGCGCCACCTGCGTGCGGGTGCCGGTGCGCTACAGCCACTCCGAGGCGGTGAACATCACCACCCGGAAGAAGATCACCCCGGAGCAGGTGCGCGCGGCCCTGGCCCAGGCCCCGGGGGTCAAGGTAGTGGACGACCCGGCGAAGCTGCTCTACCCCACCCCCTTGATGGCCGCCGGCCAGGACCTGACCCTGGTGGGGCGCATCCGCGAGGACATCAGCCAGGAGCGGGGCATAGACCTGTGGGTGGTGGCCGACAACATCCGCAAGGGCGCGGCCACCAACGCGGTGCAGATCGCCGAGATTCTGGCGGCAAAGTACCTCTAGCCGGGCCGGAGGGGGGTCGGCGTTGCTCAAGATCACCGGCGGGGAGCTCCGGGGACGTCGCATCCAGACGCCCCCGGGGCTTGACACCCGCCCCAGCGGCGCTAAGATGCGCCAGGCCCTGTTCAACATTCTGGGGCCGCGGGTGGCGGGCGCCCGGGTGGCGGACCTGTTCGCCGGCTCCGGGGCCCTGGGCCTGGAGGCCCTCAGCCGGGGCGCGGCCCGGTGCCTTTTCCTGGAGCAGGACCAGCGGGCCGCCGGGCTGATCCGGGCCAACCTGGAGGCCCTGGGGCTGAGCCAGCGGGGCCAGGTGCTGCCGGCCCCCCTGGCGGCCGCGGCCGGGCGCCTGCGGGCGGCCGGGCCCTTTGACCTGGTGCTGGCCGACCCGCCCTATGACCGGGGGCTGGTGGCGGCCTCGCTGGCCCTGGTGGCCGGCGAGGGCTTGCTGGCCCCGGGGGGCATCTTGGCCGTCGAGCACTCCCCGGCCGAGGCCCCGGCGGAAACCAAGGGGCTGGCGGTCATTGACCGCCGCCGATATGGGCAGACCCAGTTGAGCCTGCTGAGCGCGAGCGCAGAGCGGAAAGGTTCCTAGCCATGAAGATTGCCGTTTATCCAGGCTCCTTTGACCCCATTACCAACGGCCACCTTTCCATCCTGCGCCGGGGCCTGGACATCTTCGAACGGGTCATCGTGGCGGTGGCGGTCAACCCGGAGAAATCGGGGCTGTTCAGCATCCCGGAGCGCCTGGAAATGATCAACGAGGTCATCGCTAACCTGCCCGGCGCCTCGGTGGACACCTTCGACGGCCTGTTGGTGGACTACGTGGAGAGCGTGAACAGCAACGTGATCCTGCGCGGGCTGCGGGCCATGAGCGACTTCGAATACGAGTTCCAGATGGCCCTGATGAACCGCCGGCTCAAGCGCAGGGTGCAGTCGGTGTTTCTGATGACCGACTACAAGTGGTTCTACGTAAGCTCCACCATCATCAAGGAGGCGGCCGCCCTGGGCGGGGACACCAACGGCCTGGTGCCCCAAGTGGTGGCCCGCCGCCTGCGGGAAAAGTTCGGCCTGCCGCCCAAGACGAAGTAGCGGCCGGCCCTAGAAAAACCAGAAGGCCGGCTTCGGCAGCCGGCCTTCTTTGTCCGGCTGGCCTCTTTTTAAGCCCGCCCGGCCCTGCGAACCGCAGGCCCGGCTAGCCCTGCGTCTGCTTCTCCCCGAAAATCTGGGCCGAGAATATGAGTATCTGGGTGCGGGGGTCCTTCCAGCAGCCCGGGGCCAGGCCGGCCTTCATACAGGTCTGGTCCAGGAAGGTCTCCCGGTCCCAGCCGTACTCCGCGGCCACCTGGGGCAGCAGCACCCCGCGGCCGCGGGGGTTTACGATGTAGATGCCGTGGCGGCCCACCTGTATCTCGCTGACGTCGTTGATGGGCCTGAGCGGCGAGAGCACGCTGATCTCCAGTTCTATGTCCTTCAGCTCCTCGGCCCTGAGCGGCGGGAAGCGGGGGTCCTCGCTGGCCGCGGCCACGGCCATGTCCCGTATGGTGTCCACCAGCGAGCCCTGGGCCGTGAAGTTGCCGATGCAGCCGCGCAGCCGGCCCTGGCGGTGGATGGTGACAAAGGCCCCCCGGGCCAGGTCCGGGCCGGGCAGCCCGGCCGGCGGGGGCTCATCGCCGCCGGCCCGCACCAGCCTGGCCACAGTCTGGCGGGCCAGCTTGAGCAGGGCCTTTTGCTCCTCGGGGGTCAGTTCGCGCTCGGACATGGCTCAGTCGCTTTCTGCCTGCACGGGCGCGGCCGGCCGCCGGCCCTCCCGCCAGGCGCGGTAGTGCGCCAGGATGGTGTGGTGGTCGAAGCACAGGGGCCCGGGCGGGGCGTAGGCGTCGAATACGCCCACGCCGCGGGCGTCGCTGCCGGCCCGGGGCCGTCCCGCGGCGCGGGCCAGGAACACGACCGATAGGTTGTGCTGGCGGGGGTCGCGGTCGGGCCGGGAGTAGGCCCCCAGCAGGGCCAGCAGCTCCACCGCCAGGCCCGTTTCCTCGGCCGCCTCGCGGCGGGCGGCCTGCTCCAGGCTCTCGCCGTACTCCACGAAGCCGCCGGGCAGGGCCCATCCGCGGGGCTCCCGGCCGCGCTCTATGAGCACAATGGGCCGCCCAGGGGCGGCCAGTTCGATGATCACGTCCACGGTGGGAAAGGGGTTGCGCCAGGCCTCCAGCGAGGCCCCGCAGGCCGGGCAGGTCAGGGAGCGCCTCACGCCACGCCTCCCTGGGCCGCGCGGTGCTCGCGGCGCAGCAGAAAATGATCGCAGCGGCCCGAGCAGGCGGGCATCAACAGCAGGCAGTAGATCAGGTGTTGGTGCACGCACAGAGGGCCGCGGCCGCTCTGGGGCACGTAGCGGGGGCAGCTCAGGCGGGTGATCGCGTCCAGGTTCTTTTGGATCACGTGGCGGCGGGCCACCTCGCGGTCCAGCGGGTCGGCCAGGCGCTTGAGGCGGTCCAGGCGGTCCAGGGTGCGGGCCCCCACTTGGCGGCGGGCCTCCAGCAGGGTGCAGCGCACCGCTTCGCTGTCCTCGGGGCTGGTGGTGCGGGTGCAGCGCTTGCGCACATAGTAGGTGCAACTCTTGCCCCCCATGCGCTGCAGGTTGCTCAAGGCCCTCCCCCTACGGTTTGTCCCCCAGCCGGCGCACCGGGTCGCCTGGGCGCACCCGGCCCGGATTGAGCACCCGCACGAAGATGCCCTCCCGGGGCATGACGCAATCGCCAGTCTGCTGGCGGATGGCGCAGCCGGCGTGGCACTCCTTGCCGATCTGGGTCACCTCCACCTCCACCGCGCCCAGGGCCAGGCGGGCGCCGATGGGCAGGGTGTGCAGGGAAAGCCCCTCCACGGTGATGTTCTCGGCGAAGTCGCCTGGGTTGACCGTCAGGCCCTTGGCGCGCATCTTCTGGATGGACTCCAGGGCCAGGAGGGAGAGCTGGCGGTGCCAGGGGCCGGCGTGGGCGTCGCCCACCAGGCCCACCTCGGGCTCCAGGCTGCCCTCGGGCACGGGATTTTTCACCACGCCTTTGGTAGAACTTATATTAACCGAAACTACGCGGGGCTGATCCATGTCCACCGATCCTGGGAAAAAGGACTTTGCTTCGAGCTTATCCTCGGCTCCGGGCAGCGTCAAGGCCGGCTCAGAGCCGGCGCCCGGCCTGGGCGGTCCCCTGCCCGGGCCCGGCGTGGTGCTGGCCGCGGTCAGCGGCGGGGCGGACTCCGTGGCCCTGCTGCGCCTTTTGCACCAGGCCGCGCCCGGCCGGGGCTGGCGCCTGTCCGTGGCCCACGTAGACCACGGCCTGCGGCCGGACTCAGAGGACGACGCGGCCTTCGTGGCCGGGCTGGCCGCGGAGATGGGCCTGAGCTTTCACCTGCGCCGGGTGCGGGTGCAGGCCCGCGGCCGCTCCCTGGAGGAGGCGGCCCGGGAGGCCCGGCGGGCGGCCTTGCTCAATATGGCCGCCGAGGCCGGGGCCGGGACCATCGCCCTGGGCCACACCGCCGACGACCAGGCCGAGACGGTGCTGGCCCGCCTGCTCTGCGGCACGGGGCCCAGCGGCCTGGCGGCCATGCGGCCCTGGGACGCGCCCTGGTGGCGGCCGCTGCTGGGCCTGCGGCGCGAGGCGTTGCGCCGCTGGCTGCGGGCCCTGGGCCAGGACTGGCGGGAGGACCCCAGTAATCAGCAAATGGGCCCCCTGCGCAACCGGGTGCGCCAGCGGCTGCTGCCCCTGGCCCAGGAGCTGGTCAACCCCCGGGCGGTGGAGGCTCTGTCTCGCCTGGCCGCCCTGGCCGCGGACGAAGAAGAGATGTGGGAGCAGTGGTGCCAGCGGGCGGCAGGCGCGCTGATGCAGCGCGAGGGCACCAGCCTGGTATTGGCGGCCGGCGGCCTGGCCGCGCTGCCTTTCCCTCGCCAGCGCCGGCTGCTGCGCTTTGCCGCTGGCCAGATCACCGGCCAGGGCCAGCATCTCCTGGCCCGGCACGTGGAGCAGTTGCGGGAGCTGTTGGCCGGCCCGCCCGGCCGCAGCCTGAGCCTGCCGGCCGGGCTCAGGGCCTGGCGTGAGCAGGACGGCCTGCGCCTGGACCGCGGCGACCCCCCCCCCCGCCTCCGCCTGAGCCTGCAGGGACCGGCCACGGTGAGCCTGCCCCACTTGGGCAAGCGCCTGGCCGTGGAGCTGTGTTCCACCGCCGAGGGGCGCCGCGGCCGCGGGCCCCAGGCCTGGCTGCCGGCCCAGGAGGTGGCCTGGCCGCTCATCCTGCGCTCGCCTCTGCCCGGCGAACGCTTCCACCCCCTGGGCGCGCCGGGCTCCAAGCGCCTTAGCCGATTTCTCATTGACCGCAAGGTGCCGCCCTGGTGGCGGGCCCGCACCCTGGTGGTGGCCGACCGCAAAGGCCTGTGGTGGGTGGGTCCCTGGGCCGTGGCTGAGCGCGCGCGTCTAAAAGGCCATGAAGGCGCATATTTACGTCTGTCATTCGTTGACACTCCCCTATAGGCCCCATATACTAGATACGCGATAATGACTGAATAGGGCCTGCAATCATAGGCGGGCTCTATGAAACGTGGCCTATTTGGCCGATATGGAGCCAATTAATTGAATCCCCTGTACAAAAATCTGGCGCTGTGGCTGGTGATCAGCCTGATGATGGTGCTGCTGTTCAATTTCTTCAGCCGGCCGGACCCGGGCATGGAGAAGGTGTCCTATTCCGACTTCCTGGCCGCCCTGGACAAGGGCCAGGTGTCCTCGGTGGAGATTCAGGGACACGACATCCGCGGCTGGTCCCCGGACGGCCGCCGCTTCCGCTCATACGCCCCGGACGACCCCAAGCTGATCCCGGACCTGCGGGCCAAGAACATCAAGATCACGGTCAAGCCGGCGGACGACTCCCCCTGGTACATGACCGTGCTGGTCTCTTGGTTCCCCATGCTGCTGTTGATAGGCATCTGGATCTTCTTCATGCGCCAGATGCAGATGGGCGGGGGCAAGGCCATGAGCTTCGGCAAGAGCCGGGCCCGCCTGCAGACCGAGCCCGAGGGCAAGCGCATCACCTTCCAGGACGTGGCCGGCGTGGAGGAGGCCAAGGAGGAGCTCACGGAGATCATTGAGTTCCTGCGCGACCCCCGCAAGTTCACCCGCCTGGGCGGGCGCATCCCCAAGGGCGTGCTGCTGGTGGGCGCGCCGGGCACCGGCAAGACCCTCATGGCCCGGGCCATTGCCGGCGAGGCCGGGGTGCCCTTCTTCTCCATCTCCGGCTCGGACTTCGTGGAGATGTTCGTGGGCGTGGGCGCCAGCCGGGTGCGCGACCTGTTCATGCAGGGGAAGAAAAACGCCCCCTGCATCATCTTCATCGACGAGATCGACGCGGTGGGCCGCCACCGGGGGGCCGGCCTGGGCGGCGGCCACGACGAGCGCGAGCAGACCCTGAACCAGCTCCTGGTGGAGATGGACGGCTTCGAATCCAACGAGGGCGTGATCCTCATCGCGGCCACCAACCGCCCGGACGTGCTGGACCCGGCCCTCTTGCGCCCGGGCCGCTTCGACCGCCAGGTGGTGGTGCCGGTGCCGGATGTGCGCGGGCGGGAGGCCATCCTCAAGGTGCACTCCCGGCGCACGCCCCTGTCGCCGGACGTGGACCTGGCCGTGCTGGCCCGGGGCACCCCGGGCTTCTCCGGCGCGGACCTGGAGAACATGGTCAACGAGGCGGCACTGATCGCGGCGCGGGAGGACAAGGACCGCATCGACATGATCGACTTCGAGCGGGCCAAGGACAAGGTGATGATGGGCAGCGAGCGCCGCAGCCTGATCCTCTCCGAGGAGGAGAAGCGCACCACCGCCTATCACGAGGCGGGCCACGTCTTGGTGGCCAAGCTGATCCCGGGCACCGACCCGGTGCACAAGGTGACCATCATCCCCCGCGGCCGGGCCCTGGGGCTCACCCAGCAACTGCCCGTGGACGAGCGCCACACCTATTCCCGCGACTATCTGATAGACAACCTCTCGGTGCTACTGGGCGGGCGCTCGGCCGAGGAGCTGGTGCTGGAGACCTTCACCACCGGCGCGGGCAACGACATCGAGCGCGCCACCGAGCTGGCCCGCAAGATGGTCTGCGAGTGGGGCATGAGCGAGACCATGGGCCCCCTTAGCTTCGGCAAGCGCGAGGAGCAGATATTCCTGGGCCGGGAGATCGCCCAGCACCGGGACTATTCGGAAAAGACCGCCCAGGCCATAGATGAGGAGGTGCGGCGCCTGGTCAGCGAGGCCCATCAGCGGGCCCAGGCCCTCATAAAGGACAACCTGGAGCGCCTGCACGCCCTGGCTCAGGCCCTGTTGGTGGAGGAGACCCTGGACGCCGAGGCGGTGGACGCCATCGTGACCGGCCGGCCCCGCTCGCAGCCGGCGGCCGGTCCCGGCGCTCCTCCACCGCCCAGACCCGGCGGGCCGGTGGAGGATCAGGCCGGTGCTTAGGCGCCTGCGGCGCATGCCTTTGCCGCGCGGCGAGCTGTTGCTGGGGCCGCGCACCCTAATCATGGGCGTGATCAACGTCACCCCGGACTCCTTCAGCGACGGCGGCCTGTTCCTGGAGCAGGAGCGCGCCGTAGCCCAGGGCCTGGCCTTGGCCGCCGAAGGCGCGGACCTGCTGGACGTGGGCGGCGAGTCCACCCGGCCGGGCGCGGAGCCCGTCAGCGCCCAGGTGGAGCAGGAGCGGGTGCTGCCGGTGATAGAGGCTCTCTGCGCCCGCGCCCAGGCCGTGCTCAGCGTGGACACCTCCAAGGCCGCGGTGGCCCGGGCGGCGCTGGCCGCCGGCGCCCAGGTGATAAACGACGTCAGCGCCCTGCGCGGCGATCCGGACATGGCCCCCCTGGCCGCGGCCAGCGGCGCGGGGCTGATCCTGATGCACATGCAGGGCGACCCGCGCAGCATGCAGGCCGACCCCCACTATGAAGACGTGGTGGCCGAGGTGAAGACCTTCCTGGCCGAGCGGGCCCAGGCGGCCCAGGCCGCCGGCGTGGCGCGCGAGCGCATCATCCTGGATCCGGGCATCGGCTTCGGCAAGACCCTGGAGCACAACCTGGCCCTGATCCGGGGCCTGAATGAGTTGGCCGAGCTGGGCTGCCCCCTCCTGCTGGGGGCCAGCCGCAAGTCCTTCATCGGCCGGCTCACCGGCCGCCAGGCGCCGGGGGAGCGGCTGTGGGGCTCGCTGGGGGCGCACGTGCTGGGGGCGGCCCTGGGGGCGGACATCGTGCGGGTGCACGAGGCGGCCCCTTACCGCGAGGCCCTGGCGGTGAGCGACGCGGTGATGGCCCTGGAGGCGAGGCCATGACTAATTTCCTGACGCCGTTTTTGCAACTGCGCTGGCTGGATCTGCTGGACATCGCCCTGGTGGCCTACGTGGTCTACAAGGTGATCATGCTGGTCAAGGGCACCCGGGCCATGCAGATGCTGGCCGGCCTGGGGGTGGTGCTGCTGACCATGCTGGTGGCCCAGCAACTGCACCTGGTCACCATCCACTGGATCATCCAGAGCTTCCTGGCCTCCTTGATCCTGGTGATCGTCGTCCTGTTCCAGGCCGACATCCGCAAGGCCCTGGCCCGCATGGGCCGCGGGCCCTTCTTCTCGTCGCACGAGGACCTCACCGCGGCCCTGGAGGAGGTGGTGCGCACCACCGTGAGCCTGGCCTCGCGCATGACCGGCGCCCTGATCGTGCTGGAGCGGCGCATCGGCCTGGCCGACTACCTGGACAGCGGGGTGCGCCTGGACGCCCGCGTGAGCCGCGAGTTGTTGATCAGCATCTTTCAGGTCACCTCGCCCCTGCACGACGGCGCGGTGATCATCAGCGGCAACCGCATCCTGGCCGCGCGCTGCGTGCTGCCCCTGTCCGCCAGCGCCGCGGCGGCGGGCCGCAGTCTGGGCACCCGCCACCTGGCCGGCCTGGGCATCGCCGAGGAGACCGACGCGGTGGCCCTGGTGGTCTCCGAAGAGCGGGGGCGGGTGAGCGTGGCCGTGGGCGACAAACTTACTCCGGACCTGGACGCGGTGGCCCTGAGCAGCCTGTTGTTGGAGCTGTTCCAGGTCTCGGGCAAGAAGCGCGGCCGGTTCCTGCCCCGGGAGAGGGCGAGTGCTTGAGCGAGTGCTGGAAAACTGGCCTTACAAGCTGCTGGCCCTGATCATCGCCATGGCCCTGTGGGCCTTTGTGGTGGGCCAGGAGAAGGCCGAGATCACCGTGCGGGTGCCGGTGGAGATTACCGGCCTGCCCCAGGACCTGGTGCTGGGCAACCAGGTGGACAGCGAGGTGGAGGTGCGCCTGTACGGGCCCCAGAACCTGGTGCGTCAGGTGTCCACCCGGCCGCGGGTCAAGCAGCTGGACCTGGCCGGCCTGGCCGCCGGCGACCACATCTTCCAGGTGCTGCCCGAGGACCTGAACCTGCCGCCGGCGGTGAGCGTGGTGCGCATCAGCCCCTCCCGCCTGCGGGTGAGCCTGGCCCCCCGCTTCAGCCGCGAGGCCGCGGTGCGCCCGGTGATAAAGGGCAACCCGCCCGCGGGCTACGAGGTGGCTGAGGTCACCTTCACGCCGCCCACGGTGAAGGTCTCGGGCCTGGAGCAGGAGCTGGCCGACCTGGACTGGGTCTGGACCGTGCCTCTGGACGTGAGCCGCCTGAAGAACAACGCCACCCTCAAAGCCGTTCTGCGGCCGCCGGCCGGCCGCACCATACGCCTGATTCCGGCCACGGTGCAGGCGCAGATCAATATCCGCCGCCAGCCGGCCCCGGAGGCCGCCGGGCCTCCGGCGGGCAAGAGCGGCGGCGCCAACGACCAGAAAGCCAAGGCCGCCGAGGATGCGGCCCGGCGCTAAGGAGCCCTGGAGCTGAGGGATGACGGTAGAACGCAAGCTGTTCGGCACCGACGGGGTGCGCGGCGTGGCCAACCTGGAGCCCATGACCGTGGAGACGGCCCTGGCCATCGGCCAGGGCGTGGCCGCGGTGCTCAAGAGCCACGACGGCCGCCGCAAGGTGATCCTGGGCAAGGACACCCGCCTGTCGGGCTACATGTTCGAGAACGCCCTGGTGGCCGGCATCTGCTCCCTGGGGCTGGACGTGCTGGTGGTGGGGCCCCTGCCCACGCCGGCCATCGCCTTCCTCACGCGCAACATGCGTTGCGAGGCGGGCATCGTCATCAGCGCCAGCCACAACCCCTACCAGGACAACGGCATCAAGATCTTCGGCCGCGACGGCTACAAGCTGCCCGACGCCGAGGAGGAGGCCATCGAGCGCTACGTATTGGCCCTCAAGTCCGGCGGCCGGCACAGCGACGCCCGCCCCGGCCAGGTGGGCCGCGCCCGGCGCATAGACGACGCCCTGGGCCGTTACATCGTTTTTCTGAAGAACTCCTTCCCCGGCGAATACACCCTGGACGGCCTGACCATCGCCATTGACTGCGCCCACGGCGCCACCTACAAGGTGGCCCCGGCGGTGTTCTCCGAACTGGGCGCGCAGGTACGGGTGATCGGCAACCAGCCCGACGGCACCAACATCAACGACGGCGTGGGGGCCCTGCACCCGGAGGTGCTCTCCGGGATAATCAAGCGGGACGGGGTGGACCTGGGCCTGGCCTTTGACGGCGACGGCGACCGGCTGATCATGGTGGACGAGAACGGAGAGGTGGTGGACGGCGACGAGATCATGGCCATCTGCGCCGAGGACCTTATGAACCGCGGCCAGCTCAACCACGCCACTCTGGTCTCCACGGTGATGTCCAACCTGGGCCTGGAAATTTGCCTGCGCGAGCGGGGCATACGCATGCTCAGAACCAAGGTGGGCGACCGCTACGTGGTGGAGGCCATGCGCGCCGGCGGCTACAACCTGGGCGGCGAGCAGAGCGGCCATGTCCTGTTCCTGGACCACAACACCACCGGCGACGGCATCGCCAGCGCCCTGCAGGTGCTGGGGGTGCTGGTGCGCACCGGCCGCCCCCTGAGCGAACTCAAGCGCATCATGACCCGCCTGCCCCAGGTGTTGATCAACCTGGTGGTGAACGAGAAGCCGCCCTTGAGCGAGCGGCCGGCCCTGGTGCGGGCCATGGAGGCCCAGGAGCGGCGCCTGGGCCGGCGGGGGCGGCTGCTGCTGCGCTATTCGGGCACCGAGTCCAAGCTCAGGATCATGGTGGAGGCCGAGGACGAGGAGTTGATGAACCAAGTGGCGGCCGAGCTGCAAGCGGTGGTGGTCGCCGAGTTGGGCGGGCGGGAGGCTTAGGCTGTATGCTGCTGGCCATTGACGTGGGCAATACCAACACCGTGTTGGGGGTGTTCCAGGGCGAGCGCCTGTTGGCCGACTGGCGGGTGCGCACCGAGCGCGAGTGCACCCGCGACGAGCTGGGGGTGCTGTTCTCCAACCTCTTCGCCGCCAGCCCGGTGGCCATGGGCAGCATCGAGGGGGTGATCATCTCCTGCGTGGTGCCGCCGCTGAAGACCACCTTCGACGAGTTCTGCCGGCGCTACTTCGGCCAAGAGCCCTTGTTCGTGGGCCCGGGCACCAAGACCGGCATGCCCATCCTCTACGACAATCCCCGCGAGGTGGGGGCCGACCGCATCGTCAACGCGGTGGGCGGCTACGACCGCTTCCCCACCGATCTGATCGTGGTGGACTTCGGCACCGCCACCACCTTCGACTGCATCTCCGCGGCCGGCGAGTACCTGGGCGGCGCCATCGCCCCGGGGATCATGATCTCCTGCGAGGCCCTGTTCCAGCGGGCCTCCAAGCTGCCCCGGGTGGAGATATTCTCCCGTCCCAAGTCCGTGGTGGCCAAGGACACCATCAGCTCCATGAACGCGGGCATCATCTTCGGCTACGCCGGGCTGGTGGACGGCCTGGTGCAGGCCATCAACAACGAGCGCGGCGTGCAGTGCAAGGTGCTGGCCACCGGCGGCCTGGCCCCGGTCATAGCCGAGCACACCAACAGCATCCACCACGTGGACGAGC
Organism: Desulfarculus sp.; assembly: GCA_003605055.1. Lineage (GTDB taxonomy): Bacteria > Desulfobacterota > Desulfarculia > Desulfarculales > Desulfarculaceae > Desulfoferula. The sequence continues at coordinate 153 of QZKP01000004.1, read as the reverse complement.
TTTTGACTCTGCGCGGCCTGCGCATCATCTACCAGCGCAACCAATGATCCGCCTGCGCCCCCCTCGCTGGCCGAGCCCCGGCGCCGACCTGGCCCTGGTCGCGCCGGCCGGGGCGGTGCCGCCGGCGGCCCTGGAGGCCGGCCTGGCCGCGCT
>QZKP01000071.1 GCA_003605055.1 Desulfarculus sp. | reverse complement strand
CGAATATTCTCTCGCTTTGAAAAGCTCGATGTCGTGTTCATCGCCTTCATAAACTTTGCCTTGATCGCCGACGGACTACGTTTGTGTTAACACGCCCTAGCCCGCCGCCCGCCATAAGAGGCTTTAGCCGGGCGCGCCCGTGGCGGCGCGCCCTTTTTTTGCGCCCCGCCCCTATGGCTCCTGGGAAAGATCGAGGTCCAGGGCGCGCTGGGCCGTGCGGTACAGGATGTTCGCGGTGGCCTCGGGCCCCAGCTCCAGGCGCAGGATGTGGGCCGCCTCCTGCTCCACCGGGTAGGGGAGGCCCGGGAAGTCCGAGCCGTACATGATCCTGTCTGAAGCCGCGATGATGCGCTGGCGGTCGATGAAGAAGCTTTTGCCCAGCTCCGGGCCCGAGGCCCGGCCCGGGTCGGCCCGCGGGCCCAGGCCCTCGACGTGAAAAAAGCCGCTCAGGGCCATGGTGGTGTCCAGGTAGAGGTTGGGGAAGCGCTCCAGCAGGTCCAGGAACCGGCCGGTCTCGGGGATGCCCAGGTGGGGGACGATCAGCTTCAGCCGCGGATAGCGGCCCAGCAGCCGCTCCACCCGGGCGGCCCCGGAGACCCGGCGCACGTCGTAGCCGTAGCCGGACAGGGCCGGCTCGCTGCCGGCGTGGATGTTGAGCCAGGCGCCGGTTTCCAGGCAGGCCTCGTACACCGGGAACAGCGAGGGGTCGTCCACCGGCCGGGCCAGGACGTGGGCGTGCAGCTTGACGCCCTTGAGGCCCAGCTCCCCCACCATCCAACGCACGATGCCGGCCGGGTCCTTGTCGTCCGGGTGCAGGGCCCCGAAGCCGGCCAGGTTGCCGCGCCCCTGCACCAGCCCGGCTAGGAAGGCGTTGAGATCATCGGCCAGGCCGGGCCGGTGGGCGTAGGTGAGCAGCGCCATCCCGGCCAGGCCCTGCTCCAGCAGACAGGGGACCACCTCCTGGGCCGGCAGGAGCCGGTGCAGCGGCCAGGCGTTGCGGTCCAGCCAGGCCATGACCGCCGCGTGTACGCGCTCCGGGAACACGTGCACGTGGGCGTCTATGACCGGCAGCTTGGTCAGTCGGCTGAAGGCGCTCACCTCCGGCCCTCCTCAAGCCCCTCCCGGGCTAAAAAACAGGCGCCCCAGCCGGGGCGCCTGGCCTATCGTCTCGGCGGCCCTACTTGCCGTAGCGCTCCTTGAGGCCCTTCTTGTAGATCTTGCCGCTGCCGGTCTTGGGTATCTCGGCCACGAACTCCACGCTCTTGGGCGCCTTGTAGCGGGCCAGGCGGTCCTTGACGAAGGCGATCAGCTCCTCGGGGCCGGGCTGGTGCCCGGGCCGGCACACCACCACCGCCTTGACCGCCTCGCCCCATTTCTCGTCCGGCACCCCGATCACCGCGCACTCCAGCACCCCGGGGTGCTCGTAGAGCGCGTACTCCACCTCGGTGGAGTAGACGTTCTCCCCGCCGGTGATGATCATGTCCTTCTTGCGGTCTACGATGTTCACGTAGCCCTCGGCGTCTATCACCGCCAGGTCGCCGGTGTGCAGCCAGCCGTCCACGATGGCCTCGGCCGTGGCCTGGGGCCGGTTCCAGTAGCCCGGGGTGACGATGGGCCCCCGCACGATGATCTCGCCCACCTCCTGGTCGTCGGGAGCGATCTCCGCGCCGTCGGAGCGCACCACCTTGAGCTCCACACCCATGAAGGGCCGGCCGGTGCGGCTCTTGATCCTGAGCTGCTCGGCGGCGGGCAGTTGCTTGAGGTGCTCCTTGAGGATGCTCACGGTCAGGTAGGGGCTGGTCTCGGTCATGCCGTAGGTCTGGATGTAGTCGCAGCCCAGGGTGTCCACGATCTTCTTGACCGTCTCCGGGGCGATGGGCGCCCCGCCGGAGAGGATGCAGCGCAGCGAGGAGTAGTCGAACTCGCCCACCCGGGGGTGGTTGACCATCAGGTTGAGCATGGTGGGGATCATGTTGCTGATACTCACCCGCTCGCGCGCTATGGCCGCCAGCACCTGCTCGGCCTCGAAGTAGGGCACGCAGACGTGCCGCCCGCCCACCCAGGTGATGGCGAAGGTGGCCCAGGCGTCGGCCAGGTGGAACAGGGGGGCCACGTGGATCCAGGTGTCGGCGTCGGTCAACTTCAGCTCGGCCACCGCGCTCAGGGCGTGGAAGGTGACGTTGCCCTGGGTGAGCATCACGCCCTTGGGTTTGCCGGTGGTGCCGGAGGTGTAATACAGGTGGGCCAGGTCGTCGCTCACCAGCTCCGGACAGGGCGGCATCCGGCCGGGCTGGCCGGCCAAGAGCTCCTCGTAGGCGCTGGCCTCCCGTCCCACCGGCGGGCAGGGGCCCTCGCCGATCCAGATCAGGTGGCGCACCTGGGGGCAATCGGCCAGGGCCAGGGCCGCGGCCTGGGCGAAGTCGGTGTGGGCCAGGAGCACCTGGGCCCCGGAGTCGGCCAGGATGAAGGCCATCTCCCGGGCCGCCAGGCGGAAGTTGATGGGGTTGAGCACCACGCCCAGGGCCGCGCAGGCGTAGTAGGCCTCCAGGTACTGGTGCACGTTGGGGGCGATGATGGCGGCCACCTGGCCCTTGGCCAGGCCCAGACCGGCCAGGGCCCGGGCCAGGGCCGCGGTGCGCCGGCCGAACTGCTGGTAGGTCAGGCGCAGCTCGCCCTCCACCACCGCCTCGCGCTGGGGCCAGAGGGTGAGAGCCTTGTTGAGCGACAGCAGCAGATTCATGGGTTGCAGACTCCGTTAGCGCCTCAGGCCGCCGCCGTAGCCGGCCGGCCGGGGTTGGGCACCTTTTGCATCAGGACCACCAGGGCCAGCAGCACCAGCCCCACCGAGTCCACCGCCCAGGAGGGGATCACCACCTTGTTGGGCAGGACGATGTCCGGCCAGAACAGCAGGCCGGCGGCCAGCACCAGCATGACCGTTTCCAGCCAGGTGGCCCGGCGGAACATGTAGCGGTCCAGGGCGGCGGCGAAGGCCACCAGGCCCAGGAAGGTGGTGACCCAGGCCAGGATCACCTCCCAGTGCCACAGCTCGTAATCCTTGCCCATGCCCAGCAGGGGCCGGTAGGCCATCACCAGGGGGATGATGTAGAGCCCCTTGGCCAGCTTCCAACTGAAGAAGGCGGTCTGCATGGGGTTGGCCCCGGCCACGCCGGCCCCGGCGAAGGCGGCCAGGCTCACCGGCGGGGTGACGTTGGCGTCCTGGGAGTACCAGAACACGATCATGTGCGTCACCAGCAGGGGCACGCCCAGGTCCAACAGAGCCGGGCCGGCCAGGGTGGCCAGCACGATGTAGGAAGCGGTCACCGGCAGGCCCATGCCCAGAACCAGCGAGGCCGCGCCGATCAGGAGAATGGCCAGGGCCTCGATGCCGAAGCTCAGGTCCAACACCAGGCTGGAGAACTTCAGCCCCATGCCGGTGAGCTGCACCATGCCCACGATGACGCCCGCCGCCGCGCAGGCCACGCTGACCATGACGGCGTTCTTGGCGCCCCGCTCCAGGCCGGTGAGCACCTGCTTGCCCTCGGCCCGGGCCAGGCCGCCCAGGCTCAGGCGCTCTTTGCTCAGCTCCGGCACCAGGCCCTTGTTCACCGACCAGCGCACCAGGTTGGCCAGCAGGCTGGCGGCCAGGGTGCTCAGCACGGCCACGAAGCCGGCCATCATGGGCGAGTAGTTCATCAGCAGGATGTAGATCAGGATGGCCACCGGGATGATGAAGTGCAGGCCGCCCTTGACCACGTTCCAGGCCTTGGGCAGCCGGTCCTTGGGCTGGCCCATGATGCCTTCCTTCTGGGCCTCGAAGTGCACGAACAACAAGACCGTCAGGTAGTACATGATGGCCGGCACCAGGGATATCTTGATGATGGTCAGGTAGCTGGTGTTGGTGAACTCGGCCATCAGGAAGGCCCCGGCGCCCATGATGGGCGGCATGAGCTGGCCGCCGGTGGAGGCGGCCGCCTCGATGGCCCCGGCCACGTGGGGCCGGTAGCCCACCCGCTTCATCATGGGGATGGTGAAGGAGCCGGTGGCCACCACGTTGCCCACCGCCGAGCCGGAGACCGAGCCCATGAAGCCGCTGGCCACCACCGCGGTCTTGGCCGGGCCGCCGCTCATGCGGCCGGTGAGGGCGTAGGCTAGGTCAATGAAGAAGTTGCCGCCGCCGGTGACCTCCAGGAAGGCGCCGAAGAGCACGAAGACGAAGACGAAGGTGGCCGCCACCCCCAGGGGCACGCCGTAGATGCCCTCGGTGGTCAGCCAGAGGGTGGTGGCGATGCGCTCCACGCTGTAGGGCTTGTGCAGGAACATCGCCAACTGGTAGGGGCCGTAGTAGTGGCCGTAGAGGAGGTAGCCGGCCGTGGCCGCCAGCACCAGCAAGGTCAGCCAGGACAGAGGCCGGTTGCACAGACGCGCCACCACCATGCAGCCCAGCACGGCCAGGATGATGTCGCCCTGGGTGTAGGCGTAGATCAGGGCCGCGACGCAGATGCCGGCCATCACTCCGCCGATCATCCGGCGGCAGGCCTCGATCACCAGGATGGAGCCGGCGATGGACACATAAAGGTCCATCGTTTCCCAGTCGCCCTGGCGGGCGAAGATGGCGTCCAGGTTGACGCAGATGTAGTACACGCAGTACCCGGACACCAGCACCAGGGCCCAATCCAGCAGCAGCCAGAAGTTGAAGCGGTCCTTGCGGGCCCCGGGGAAGGGCGGGCGCAGCAGGAAGGTCAGGGCCAGGATGGCCCCCAGGTGCAGCGAGCGCTGCACCAGGGCGGTCAGGGCGGTGACGCCGGCGGTGTAGAGCTGGTACAGGCTCAGGGTCACGGCCAGCACCATCACCACCTTGGCCACCGCCTTGGTCAGCTCCAGGTTGGCGCCCGGGGGCGGGCCCAGAGGAGGCGTGGTCACGCTGGTTTTTTGAACTGGCTTCGCGTCACTGTCCGGTGCCATGTCGCACTCCCTTCACCTGGGGGTGGCCGCGTGGGGCCACAACCCGCGCCAGAGACGGTGGAGCAGGCTCACCGGGCGGGCGGCGAAGCGCACCGCCTGGTGAGGCGCGCGGGCCGAGAGGTTCACCGCCCGGCCCCGCCAGAGCACGGTGTGGTCCACTCCCGGGCTGCCCACCCGCAACACGAAGTCGCCGGTGGGCATATGCATGTCGGTTATGGCCTCGTAGGGGCCGCGCATGACCATGCGGCCCACGCCGGGCATCTTGCCCATGCCCGCCCCGTACTTGAGGTATCGTTCTTCTTCGATGTAAATGCGCCCCTGGCGGTCCACGCTGTGCTCCTCCCAGATGGGGGCGTTCTCCACCGAGTGGTAGTAGCGCAGGGTGAAGCGCTCGCCGGGCTGCAAGGGCAGCGCCAGCAGGGGCTGGCCCCCCCGGAGCGGGGTCACCGTCAGCACCACCCCGCCCGGGAGCAGGGCCAAAATTACCAGCGCCGAGGCCAGCCCGGCCAGCCCATAAAGGGCCAGCCGGACCGGCCGGGTTTCAGGTCTCACCTAAGGCATCAGCTTGGCGGGCACGCTGATGCCGCGCTCCTTCAGGGCCTTGACGGTCCCCGGATGCAGCGGGATGGGCGAGTACTTCACCGTGTTCTCCGGAGTGGTGTAGGCCGCCGAGGGGTGGATCTTCATCAGGTAGTCCTTGTGATCCCACAGGGCCTTGACCAGCTTGTACACCAAGTCGGCGCTCAGCGACTTCTGCACGATCACCAAGTTCCACACGCCGATGGTGGGCACGGCCTTGTCCTGGCCGCGGTAGATGCCCGCGTTGAGCTCCACCGCGGAGTAGGTCTTGTTGTAGGCCAGAATCTTCTTCACCTGCTCGGGGGTGAAGGCGATGATGTGCACGTCGTGGGTGGTGGCCAGGTCCATGATGGAGCTGGTGGGCGGCCCCACGGACCAGACGCCCACGTCTATAGTGCCGTCGCGCAGGGCGTTGGCGGTCTCGGTGAAGGACAGGCGGGCGTCCTTGTAGGAGTTGAGCGGGATGCCCAGGGCCTTGAACACCGTCTCGGACATGAAGTTGGTGCCGCTGCCCGGGCTGCCGGAGCTGATGCGCTTGCCCTTGATCTGCTCGATGTTGGTGATGCCGCTCTTCTTGAGGGTGACCACCTGCAGCAGGTTGGGGTACATGATGGCCATGGACAGGATGTTGTACTTCTTGCCCTTGAACTTGGACAGGCCCTTGTAGCCGGCCACGGCCACGTCGCCCATGACCTCGCCCACCACGGTCTCGCCCTTGTGGGCCAGCTTGACGTTCTCCACGCTGGCGCCGGTGACCTCGGCCACCGCCTTGACCCCGGGCACGTACTTGGACCATATCTCGGCCAGGCCGCCGCCGTAGGGATAATAGACCCCGCCGGTGCCGCCGGTGCCGATGCCGATGAAGGTGGCGCCCAGGGCCAGGCCGGCCCCCAGGGCCAGCGCGGCCGCGACCGCGATTACGATGCTAAGTCTTTTCATTGGTTCTGCCCTCCCTTGCCTAGTCGCTCACGGGCTTGACCACGACGGTCATGCCGCCCGGGGCGGTGTCTTGGCCCTTGAAGAAATAGGTGAAGCTGACCTTGGCGCCGGGCTTGACCAGGCCCTTCTTGGTGGAAGATGGGATAAGCCCGCCCACGGCCTTGTCGTTGTCCAGCCAGAGGTGCACCCGGTAGCGCTGATCCTTGCTGGAGGCGTTCTGCAGGGTCACCTTCACCGCCAGGGACGGGGCGCGGTCATACTTGGCGAACTTGCACTCCAACCCCAGCAACTTGGCCTCGGGGGCCACCTGGGTCACCAGCTTGCCCGCGGGGGCGCAGGGCAGGCCCTCCATCTTCTTGGCCGCCGGCGCCATGGACTTTTCCCCCTCGGCGCAGCCGCCCAGGGCCAGGGCGGCCAGCGCCACGGCGGCCAGCAGCCAAATTATCCGTCCTCTAGAAGCCTTCATCGTCTTCCTCCCTCGGTTTTGAGTAGCCTTATCTGCACGGCCTTCAGCCGACTTTGCGCCGCGCCTCCGCCCCGCCCACCTCCACGCCCAGTTGCAGGTAGCGCTTCTTGAGCGTCTCCAGGTCCTCCACGGTCAGGCGGCGGGCCTGCTCGGCCTGCCCCTGCTTGACGGCCTGGGTGATCTTTTGGTGGAAGGCATAGACGTTGCGGCTGGTGTCCAGGCTCTGCTTGCCCTGCAGGCTGCTCACCAGGATGTTGATCACCGTGTCGCACAGGGCCGCCAGCAGGGGGTTGTCGGCCAGGGCCGCCAGGCGGCGGTGGAACTCCAGGTTCTGGGCCCTGAGCGCCGGCGGATCGTCCTTGACCGCCTCGGCCTGGGCCAGGGCCTCCTCCAGGGAGCAGCGCCCGGCCGTGCCCGCGCGCACGGCGGCCAGGGCCGCGGCCGGCGGCTCCAGGATCAGGCGCATCTCGAACAGGTGCTCCAGGTTGATCGCCCCGCCGGACAGAAGGTTCTGGATGGAGGTGCCCAGGGGCTTGTCGAAGCGGTGGCAGACGAAGGTGCCGCCGCCGGCGCCCTTCTGCACCCGGAGGATGCCGGCCAGCTCCAGGGTGCGGATGGCCTCGCGCAGCACCACCCGGCTGACCCCGAAGCTCTCGGCCAGCTCGCGCTCGGGGGGCAGGCGCTGGTCCACGCGCAGGCGGCCGGAGAAGACCTGGGCCCGGATGGCCTCGGCCACCTCCTCGTAGGCCTTTTTGCGCTTGTCCGCGCGCAGTCCCATCCGCCCTGGCGGCATAGTCCCCCTTTGCGCCGGGTGAGCCGGCTGAGGTTCGCTGTGGGAAAAGGTCTAACCTTAGACCAACGTCATCTTGCCAAGCCGGCCGCGCGGCTGTCAAGCCCCAAGAGAGCTGCCGGGCGGCTTGACCGCCGGGGAGCGGCAGCGTACCCTGGGCCATGCCGACGCCCCCCGCCATAGTCCAGGCGGCTCCGCCCTGGCGCCAGGCCCTGCGGGCCAGCTACGCCCGCGGGGGCCGCTTTCTGTGGTTCCTGGTCAAGATGGTGCTGCCCTGGTACCTGGCCAGCGAGCTCTTGCTGCGCTCCGGGGTCCTGGCCCACCTCAGCTCCTTCCTGGCGCCCGTGATGGGCTTGTGGGGCCTGCCGCCGGAGGCCGCGGCGGTGCTGTTGGCCGGCATGCTGGTCAACCTCTACGCCGCCGCGGCGGTGGCCGCGCCCCTGGCGCTTTCCTGGCAGCAGGTCTCGGTGCTGGGCCTGATCCTGGGCATCTGCCACAGCCTGTTGGTGGAGGCGGTGGTGGTGCGCGAGCTGACCCCCCGCTACCGGGCCCTGACCCTGCTCCGGCTGGGGCTGGGCCTGGGGGCCGGCTGGCTGCTGGCCTTGGCGCTGTGCTAGGCGAGCTGCTGGCGGCCCTGCCCGGCGCCCTGGGCCAGGGGCTGATCCTGTGCGCCGAGATCGCGGCGGTGGTGCTGCCCCTGTTGTTCGGCTATGAGCTGGCCAAGGCCTACGGCGTCTTCGAGCGGCCCTGGCCCGGGCTGCGGCCGGTGATGGCCTTCATGGGCCTGGGGCCCGGCGCGGTGGTGCCGCTGTTGGCCGGGCTGTTTTTGGGCATCCTCTACGGGGCCGGCATCATGATCTCCCTGAGCCGGGAGCAGGGCCTGGCCGCCGCCGAGCGCCTGGCCCTGGGGGTGTTCCTGGTCACCTGCCACGCGGTGGTGGAGGACACGGCCATCTTCGTGCTGCTGGGCGGCAGCGCCTTTTTCATGCTGGTCCCGCGCCTGGTCTTGGCCGTGGGGCTCACCGCCTGGCTGGCCCGGCGGGGCCGGGCGCGGCGGGGGGCCTGAGCTTGGGTTATACTTGACGAGGAAATGAGCCTATGCCGCAGCATTCCCATAGATTCGTAGAGGACTACACCGGCCTGGTGGGCTTTGGCCTGGAGCGGGCCAGCGACGAGGCCACGGTGCAGGTGTACTTGCAGAAGTTCGGCGACGACGACTGCATGCAGACCATTCTGCCCCGCCTGAGCACCGAGGAGCTGGGCCAGATATTCGATCTGATCAGCGGCCTGTTGCGGCGGCACCTGAGCCAAGAGGAGTACCATGCCAAGTTCCTCAAGGACCCCGAGCCCCACGGGCCCCAGCCCGAGGGCGAGCTGCCATGAGCCAGGCTGAAGAGCTTTACCGCGAGCTGGCCCTGGTGCGGGGCATCGTGGAGGGGGCCTTCTTCTCCCCCCTGCGGGCCCTGGACTGGCCGGCCTTCTGCTTCAACCAGCCGGGGCTGCTAGGCCTGGAGGAGGAGGAGGCCTTCGACCTGTTCGTGCGCGGGGCCCTGGCCGCCGAGACGGTCTACCCCGAGGCCGCCCGGGGACGGGCGCCCCTGGCCTGGCTGTGGGCCATGTCCGACCCGGAGCCGGTGCTGGCCCACGTGCTGGCCAGCCTGCGCCAAGACCGGCCGCTCTTGTTCCACCGCCTGCTCTACTCCCTGGGCCCGGTGCGCGACGGCAGCCTGGACCCCGGAGAGTATGAGCTGGTGGAGGACTACCTGGCCCAGGCCCTGGGCGGCGGGGCGGACATCCGGCGGGCGGCGGCCGGCGAGCTGTCCACCCTGACCAAGCGGGGCCTGGCCGCGGCGGGCTGGGAGTCTGGCCAGAGCGACCCCCGCCTGACCCAGGCCGCCCGCGAGGTGCTGGCCAAGCCCCAGTTCGAGGGCCTGCACAACGACGCCGAGCTGCTCACCTGGCTCACCCTGGGCGGGGGGCTCCGGCAGGTGCCCGACGAGCTGGCCCCGGCGGTGCTGGTCATGGTCTGGGCGGCCTGGTGCGCGGCGGTGGTGGGCGCGCCGCCCAACCTGGAGATGCTGCAGCGCCTGCAGCCGCAGCTGGACCTGGCCGCCCCGGAGCTGGCCCTGTACGCCCCGCCGGACCGCCAGGGGGGCCAGGTGATCAACACCCTCTGCCCCTACTGCCAGACCAACAACTCCCTGCGCCTGGGCCCCCAGGTGGAGGAGCTGAACCGCTGCCCGCACCTGATCTACGTGGGCACCAGCGACGAGGCCCACCTGCTGCAGGTGCTGGGCTACTTCGAGCTGGGCGCGGACTTCAAGGCCCTGTTGGAGAGCTACTACCGCTCGCCGGCCGACCTGGAGATGTTCGCCACCATCGTGGACGACCTCTACGAGATGCTCTCCAGCCAGGGCCGCCTGACCACCGCGCCGGTGCACTGCGCGGCCAGCAAGGGCTTTTATTTCCTAAAGGCCTTTTTCGCCGGGCCGCCGGCCAAGGGGGACCAGGTGCATTAGCCCCGGCCCGGCGGCCGGCGCCCCGCCCAGCACGAGGAGACAGGCATGGAGCCAAGCCAGTTGCTCAGCGACTTCTGCGCGCCCCTGGGCCCGCCCGGCCGCGAGGACGAGGTGCGCCAGGCGGTGCGGGCGGTGTTGGAGCCGCACGCCCACCGCCTGGAGACCGACCGCCTGGGCAACCTGCGCGCCTGGCTGAACCCGGAGCGCCGGCCCTTGGTGATGCTGGACGCCCATATGGACGAGGTGGGGCTGGTGGTGCAGCACGTGGACGAGCGGGGCTTTTTGCGCGTGGCGGCCCTGGGCGGGCTGGACGCGCGCTTGGCTCCCGGGGCGCGGGTGACGCTGCAACCCCGGCCGGGAACTCATTTGCCGGCGGTGGTGGGACTCTTGCCCCCGCACGTGGAAAAACCCGCGGACAAGGACAAGGCCCTGCCCTGGGAGGCCCTGTACCTGGACGCCGGCCTGGAGGGCGCGGAGGCGGTGGCCGCGGCCGGGGTGGAGGTGGGCACGCCGGGCGTGCTGGAGGCCGGCCAGGGGCCCCTGGGCGCGGGCTGTTTCTGCGCCCGCAACCTGGACGACCGGGCCGGCTGCGCGGTGCTGGCCGCGGTGCTCATGGGCCTGGCCCAGGGCGGCGCTCCGGACTGCGGCCTGGTGTTCAACTTCGCGGTGGCCGAGGAGGTGGGGCTCAGGGGCGCGGCCACGGCCGCCTTTGACCTGGCCCCGGACCTGGCCCTGGCCGTGGACTGCACCGTGGGCGACACGCCGGGGCTGGAGGAGGCCCGCCGGCCCAGCCGCCTGGGGGGCGGCCCGGCCATCACGGTCAGCGACGGCCGCATCGTGGTGCCCTGGCGCCTGGTGGAGTCCCTGGAGCGGGCGGCCCGGGAGGCGGGGGTGGCCTGCCAGCGCAAGAAGCCGCCCTACGGCGGCACCGACGCCGGGGCCATCCACCTGAGCCGGGGCGGGGTGCCCACGGCCGTGGTCTCGGTGCCGGCCCGCTACATACACAGCCCGGTCTCCCTGCTCAGGCTGGCGGACCTGGAGGCCACGGCGGCCCTGGTCAAGGCCTGGCTGGCCCGGGCCCCGGAGCTGGCGTGAACTGGCGCTTCCCGGCCTGGTACCACCTGGTGCCGGCGGAGGTGATCCGGCCGCGCCTGGCCCGCATCGGCGCCATGTGTGGCCAGGAGGGCCTGGCCGGCGTGCTGCTCACCGACTGCCGCGACGTGTTCTACGCCTGCGGCAGCGCCCAGCAGGGGGTGGTGCTGGTGGACGGGGCGGGCCAGGCCACGGTGTTGATGCGCCGCCACGCGGGCCGAGCCGAGGCCGAGAGCCCCCTCAATGTGACGCCCATCAGCGGCCTGGGACAGGCCGCGGGCCTGATCCTGGAGCGGATTCCGGCCGGCGGCCGCCTGGGCCTGACCCTGGACGTGCTGAGCGCCCGGGACTATGTGGGCTGGCTGGGCCGCCTGCCCGGGCTCACCCTGGTGGACGCCACCCGGCCCTGGCTGGAGCTGAAGGCGGTCAAGGACGCCTGGGAGCTGGAGCGCATGGCCGCGGCCGGGGCCCTGGCCGCCAGCATCTATGCGGCCCTGCCCCACATCCTGCGCCCGGGCCTGACCGAGGCCCAGGCCGCCGGCCGGATGCAGGCCCTGGCCATCGCCGGCGGCTCCACGGACGTGCTGCCCTCGCGCGGCGGCTATCACCAGCCCTACTCCTGGCACGTCACCGCCGGACCCGAGGGCGTCCTGCCCAGCGCCATGGACGCGCCCTTCAGCGGCTGGGGGCTCTCGCCGGCCTTCCCCCTGGGCTCCAGCCACCGCCCGCTGCGGCCCGGCGAGCCCATAGACGTGGACTTCGGGGTGAGCGTGGAGGGCTACCAGAGCGACCAGACCCGCACCTACACCCTGGGGCCGGCCCCGGCCCCGGTGCGCGCGGCCCACGACTGCCTGCAGGAGATCGAGGCGGCCCTGCTCACAGGCCTGCGGCCCGGGGCGATGAGCGGGGATCTGTTCGCGCTGGCCATGGGCATCGCCGAGCGTCGCGGCCTGGGAGAGGCCTTCCTGGGCCGGCCGGGGCGCAAGATACGCTTCGCGGCCCACGGCGTGGGCCAGGAGCTGGGCGCCCCGCCCTATATCCTGGAGGGCAGCCCGGCCAAGGTGCGCGCGGGCGAGACCTACGCCCTGGAGCTGAAGATGGTGCTGAATGAGGGGCCGGTGGGCCTGGAGAACACGGTGGTGGTCACGGAGGGCGGGCCGGCCCGCTGCCTGGTGCCCCTGGCCAGCGAGCTGTTCGAGCTGCCCGCGGGGGAAGGGAGCCAGACATGAAGCGGATCAACCCCCAGTGGCTGGAACTGGTGCGCACCGTGCGCCAGCAGGACACCTACTTCCGGCTGCTGGGCATGGACATAACCGACCTGGGCTGGGGCCGAGCCCGCCTGGAGCTGGAGGTGGGCCCCCAGCATTTGCAGCCCTACGGGGCGGTGCACGGCGGGGTGATCTCCAGCCTGGTGGACTCGGCCGGCTTTTGGGCGGTGTACTCCATGGTGCCCGAGGGCCAGGAGGCCACCACCGTGGAGATGAAGCTCAACTACCTGGCCCCGGTGCGCTCCGGCCGGCTGGCGGTGGAGGGCCGCTGCCTGAAGCTGGGCCGCACCCTGGGCCTGGCCGAGGCCCAGGTGCAGAGCCAGGAGGGGGAGATGGTGGCCCACGGCACGGTGACCATGATGCTGCTGCCCGCGCCGGGCTGGGCCCGGCCGGCGAGCCTGCCGCCCAAGCACCTGGAGGACTGAGGCGCCGCCCGCCTGGCAAAGCCCACCCAGGTCCAGCGCTGGGCTATAATAAAAACATGCGTTGCTCTCCAGCGTCTTTGACAGGCGGCGGACGGTTGCGGGAGACTGCTATGGAAAACGATTATCCTATGATAACAATTTTCGCGAAGGCGGCCCGATGGCCAAGGGACTAGCGGAGCAGCGCCGGCAGGAGATGATAGCGGCCCTGCGCGCGGGCGGCCACCGCCTGACGCCCCAGCGCCTGGCGGTGGTGGAGATACTGGCCGAGAGCGCCAACCACCCCAGCGTGGAGCAGGTCTTTAAGCGGGTGCAGCGGGATTTCCCCACCACCAGCCTGGCCACCATCTACAAGACCATGAGCCTGTTGAAGCAGATGGGCCAGGTGCTGGAGCTGGGGTTCGCCCACTGGGGCAGCCGCTACGACGGCAAGAAGCCCTATCCCCACCCGCACGTGATCTGCACCCGCTGCGGGGCCATCGTGGACCCGGAGTCCCCGGGTATGCAGGAGCTGGCCCAACAGATGGCCGGGAAATCCGGCTTTCGCATCAGTCACCACCGCCTGGATTTTTTCGGGCTCTGCCCCCGCTGCCAGGGCCGCTGACGAAGCCGGGGCCCTTTTTTCGGACCGTAAAAGATAATTATTATCCGTTACTAATAGTTATTTTTAATAGGCCAAGGCCTTGAAAGAACGCGCCCCGCGGTGCGGGTGAACCCGAACCCCTAAACAGAGGAGCTGTCATGCCCAGGAAAAAGAAAAGACTGACCAGCGCCTTCGGCGCGCCGGTGGGCGACGACCAGAACAGCCTCACCGCCGGAGCGCGCGGGCCGGTGTTGATGCAGGACGCGCACCTGCTGGAGAAGCTGGCCCACTTCGACCGCGAGCGCATCCCCGAGCGGGTGGTGCACGCCAAGGGGGCCGGGGCCCACGGCTACTTCGAAGTGACCGCGGACGTGACCCGCTGGACCAAGGCCAAGTTCCTCAACCAGGCGGGCAAGAAGACCGAGGTCTTCGCGCGCTTCTCCACCGTGGGCGGGGAGCGGGGCTCGGCCGACGCGGCCCGGGACCCCCGCGGCTTCGCGGTCAAGTTCTACACGGAGGAGGGCAACTACGACCTGGTGGGCAACAACACGCCGGTGTTCTTCATCCGCGACCCCCTGAAGTTCGCGGACTTCATCCACACCCAGAAGCGCAACCCGGCCACCAACTGCCCGGACCCGGACATGTTCTGGGACTTCCTGTCCCTGACCCCGGAGTCCATCCACCAGGTGACCATCCTCTTCTCCGACCGGGGCACCCCGGCCACATTCCGCAACATGAACGGCTACTCCAGCCACACCTACAAGTGGTACAACGCCCAGGGCGAGTATTTCTGGGTGCAGTACCACTTCAAGACCGACCAGGGCATCAAGAACCTCACCCGGCAGCAGGCCGAGGTGATGAAGGGCAAGGACCCGGACCACGCCACCCGCGACCTCTATGAGGCCATCGCCCGGGGCGAGCACCCCTCCTGGACCCTGGAAATGCAGATACTCACCCCGGAGCAGGCCCAGGACTTCCGCTGGGACATCCTGGACATCACCAAGGTCTGGCCCCACGGCGAGGTGCCGCCCGTCAAGATCGGCAAGCTGGTGCTCAACCGCAATCCGGTCAACTACTTCGCCGAGGTGGAGCAGGCGGCCTTCTGCCCGGGCAACCTGGTGCCCGGCATCGGCATCAGCCCGGACAAGATGCTGCAGGCGCGGGTCTTCTCCTACCACGACACCCACCTGCACCGCCTGGGCCCCAACTACCACCTGATCCCCATCAACGCCCCCAAGCGCGCGCCGGAGACGAGCTACCAGCGCGACGGCTTCATGCGCGTGGACGACGGCGGGGGCAGCGGGCCCAACTACTGGCCCAACAGCTTCGGCGGGCCGGCCCCGGACCCCTCGGCCCTGGAGCCGCCCTTCGCCGTGGAGGGCTACGCGGACCGCTACCCCTATCAGTTCCCCAACGACGACTTCGTGCAGGCGGGCAACCTCTACCGCAAGGTGATGACCGCCCGGGACCGCAGCAACCTGGTGGGCAACATCGTGGACCACCTGGGCAACGCCCAAAAGCGCATCCAGCTCCGCCAGACGGCCCTGTTCTACAAGGCGGACCAGGAATACGGCTCCCGGGTGGCCAAGGGCCTGGGCCTGAGCCTGGCCGAGGTGAAGCGGCTGGCGGCCGTGAGCGACCAGAAGCGGGCCAAGGCCACCGCCGCCTGAGTCCGGGCCTGGGCCCCGCAAACACGCGCCCAAACAGAGACCGGACGCCGGTAATCACCGGCGTCCGGTTTTTTTAGAGCGTTTCGTGCCTCGCGAGGGCGGGATCAGGCCCCGAGCAACGCGGCCCAGGCCTCCTCCAGGATGGGCAGCTCCAGGCCCAGGCCGCGGGCCAGCAGGCACACCGAGCGCAGGTCGTTGAAGGCCCCGATCTCCTGGCCATCTTCGCGCATCTGCTCGTAGAGGCGGGTGGCGGCGGCGGGCAGGTCCCGGCCCCGGCGGCTGGTGGCCCCCAGGCGGCGGCCGAAGTCCCGCGCCGGCCCGCCCAGGCCCCGGGCCGCGAAGGCCGTGGCCCAGGCCGGGCTGGCGGCGCTGAAGCTGTCGGCCGAGCCCCCCAGGGCCCGGCAGAGCTGGATGGCCTCACCCGAGGCGTCGGCCAGGTAGCAGCCGGCGGAGGCCGGGGTGACCAGCCGGCCCAGGCGGGTCAGGTAGCCGCCCCACAGGCCGTACACCCCGGCCAGCACCCAGGCCAGGGCCACCCCCACCGGGTCGTCGCTGACCACCACCTCCAGCGGCCGCATGGCGAACAGGGCGGCCAGCTCGGCCCGGCCGGCCGGCGGACCGGCCAGCACCGCCCGCGCCGGGCGGCCCGGCAGCAGGTCCGCGGGCCCCAGGGCCCCGCCCAGGGCGTAGACCGAAACGTCGCCGCGGCCCATCTCCCGGGCCAACTCCTGGGTGACCATCAGGGGCAGCCGGTGGCTGGCCGGCTCCATGCCCCGGGTGGCCACCACCAGCTTGAGCCCCTGCTCGGCGTGGGCCAGCAGGTGCTCCACCTGCTCGCGGAAGTAGGCGGCCGGGCTGGCCAGCACCACCTCGCTGGCCTTCTTGAAGGCGCTGGCCAGGTCGCTGGTGGCGAAGACGTTCTTGGGCAGGCGGTATTCGGCGAAGCGGCCCAGGGGGCTGCGGTCGTAGGTTAGGTGCTCGATCATCTCCCGGCGGGGGTCGTAGAGGGTCAGGCTGGCGTTGAGATAGCGCTTGTCCTCCAGCATGCGGGTGCCCAGGTGGTGCACCAGGGCGAAGGCCCAGTCCCCGGCCCCCACCACCACGATGTTCTGGTCGGCGGTGGGCGAGTACAGGCGCCGGTCGCCGTGGTTGGCGTAGAAGGCCAGGCCCTTGGGCGAGCGCACCCGGGGCAGGCCGGCCTGGTCCTTGACCAGCGGCCAGAGCACCGCCCGGCGGCGCAGGGTGGCCAGGCCCTCGGCCACCACCTCCGGGATCGGGCGGCCGGTTATGAAATCCTCCAGGTCCGGCTCCTGGCCGAAGGTCTCCTGGTGGTACTCCCTGAGGGCGGTCAGCTCCGCGGCGGTGGCGGCGCTCAGGTCGGCCTCGCCCCGCCGGCGGGCCCGCACCAGGCCGCGGGCCGCGAGCTGGCTGGCCATGACCTTCTTGGCCCGGGCGATGTCGGTGATGGCCGTGAGGGCCACGTACTCGTCCAGGTGGGCGCCCTTCTTGTCCGCGGCGCAGGCCGCCTTGAGCTCGCTGAGCAGGCGCGGCCGGGGCAGGGTCAGGTAGGCCCGGCCGTAGAGCCCCTGCACGCTGCGCCAGACCCAGGAGCGGGGGTGCAGCAGGACGCGGCCCAGGGTGGGGATGAGCCCCATGCCCCGCAGCCAGGTCCAGGCCCCTTGGCGGCCGGCCAGGGAGAGGTCCTCGGGCACCATGGAGTAGGACATGGCCACCGGCTGGATCACCAGGTCCCGCTCGCCGGCCAGTGCCCCCCGGATGGCCACCAGGCGCCGGGGATAGCGCAGGCTGCCGTCGCGAGAGCGGGCCCCGCCGGCCCAGGCCTCCAGGAAGATGCCCTGCTGCCCGCCCAGCTCGCTGATGGCCCGGCAGTAGTTGAACAGGGCCGCCAGATAGGCTCGCTCCGCCCCCCGCCGCCGCACCACGTAGGAGCTGATCCAGAGCACCCGGGCCACGGAGCTGACCGCCATCATGTTGGCCCCGGCCGCGAACAGGGGCAGGCCCAGGCCGTGCTGGGCCATGACCACGGCCAGCACGAACTCGTCCAGGTGCGAGGAGTGGTTCATCAGATACACCACGCCCAGGCCGCGGCGGCGGTGCTCCTGCAACTGCTCCAGGTGGGCTATCTCCCGCTGGTCCGGGGAGAGGAAGCAGTGGGCCGGGTCGTGCTGCGTGAAGAAGCCGCTCAGCAGGGTAGTGACCGCGGTGGCGCCCCAGATGTGGATCTGGTGGTCGTAGCGCACGGCGATCTCTTCCAGGTAGCCGGCGATGGTGGCCGGCGAGGCCGGCAGGCCCTCGCCCTCGAGCTGGGCCAGGGTCAGCTCCCGGGCCCGCTCCTTGATGGCCGGGGCCTGGGGCCACTCCGGCGGCAACTGGGAAAAGCGCTCCAGCCAGGGCCGGCCGGAGTCGCTCTCGGAGATGCGGCGCAGCAGATCCACGAAGTCGTAGCGGGAGGCCAGGCGCACCACCCCTTTCTTGAGGCCGCGGACCAGGCGGCGCTGCAAGGAGGGCGTGGGTCTGCCGCCGGAGGGACGGGGAGCCATGCAAATCTCCTGGCCGGCGGGGCGGCGCGGGGGGCCGGCCGGCGCTGAATTCGGTTCAATGAGGGCTAAATTTAATCGTCGGCGGGAGAATGTCAAGCACCTGGCAAAAGGCCTTGCCCGCCCGCGGGCAGGAAGGTAGAGTCTGGCCATGCCTGACTACGCCAATCCTCCCATTCTGACCCCAGAGCAGGCCGTGGCCCGCCTCCAGGCCCTGCCCCGGCCCTGGGCCGGCGACTACCTGGCCATGTACTCCAACTGGCTGGGGGGCATCGTCACCGAGCCCTGGCTGATGAGTGCGCCCCTGGACGACCACCTGGTGCACCGGGGGGACGGGGTCTTCGAGGCCACCAAGTGCCTGCACGGGCGCATCTACCTGCTCCAGCGCCACCTGGAGCGTCTGCACCACTCGGCGGCCGGGATACACCTGGCCCCGCCCCTGAGCCGCGCCCAGCTCACCTCCCTGGCCCAGGCCGTGGTGCGCGCCGGCGGCGAAAAAGACTGCATGCTGCGCATCTACCTGAGTCGCGGGCCCGGCGGCTTCACCACCAACCCCTTCGAGTGCCCTGAGCCCGGGCTCTACCTCATGGCGGGGCGCATCCACCCGCCCGCGGAGACGGCCTACGAAAAGGGCGTGCAGGTGGGGGTGAGCCGGGTGCCCTCCAAGAGCGGCTTCTTCGCCTCGGTCAAGTCCTGCAACTACCTGCCCAACGTGCTACTCAAGCGCGAGGCCGTGAGCCGGGGCTGGGACTTCGCCGTGTGCCTGGACGCCGAGGGGCACCTGGCCGAAGGCTCCACCGAGAACATCGGCCTGGTGGACCAAGAGGGCCGCCTGCTCCTGCCCCGGCCGGACAACATCCTGGAGGGCACCACCGTGCGCCGGGCCGTGGAGCTGGCCCAAGACATGGTGTCCCAGGGAGCCCTGGCCGGGGTGGAGCGCCGGGCGCTCAGGGTGGCCGACCTGGAGCAGGCGGCCGAGGCCATGCTCTTCGGCACCACCCTGGACGTGCTGCCCGTCACCCGCCTGGACGGCCGGCCAATAGGCAGCGGCCAGCCCGGGCCGGTGGCCCGGGAGCTCTTGCGCCGCCTGCGCCAGGACATCCTGCACAACCCGGCCATGTCCACGCCGGCGTGGGAGTAGGGGGGCCGAAAGTCAGCCGGGCCTTTTCGAGAATTTCCAGGGGCGGAGTTTATCCCCGCCCGTTGTCTTACCGCCGCCAGAAGAAGGGAGGGGAGGGACCCCTCCTATACACCTTGCGTTGTCTTTTAAAGCATAGTGTCTTTGCGAGGCGCGGCGGCTGCCCGAGAAATATGCATGCGCGGCGGGAGCGGGAAAAGGAAGCAACGGCGCGGCGGGGCAGCGGGCTTGCCTTAACCGTCGCCTTGGCCGCCGCGCCTCGCAAAGACACTATGCTGTAAAGGATAAGAATGCTCCTGGGTGGCCCCGACAATTCATTGCCGAGGCCGCCGCAGGCGCAAGCGGTCCTGAGGGGGCGGCTTCGAACGAGGGTGGCCCAGACAGCTCGCCTGTCTGGGCGCCGCAGGCGCAAGAGGTCCGAGCCCGTCGCCCCGCTCCACCCAACCCTGCCGCTAAGACCCAAGCCTTTTGCCTAACCTCTTGTTGCTCCGCTTCGCTACGCAACCCAGGCAGCCGAGCTGTCTGGGCCACCC
>QZKP01000035.1 GCA_003605055.1 Desulfarculus sp. | reverse complement strand
AGGTACTTGGGCGCGGCCACCCGGGCGGGCAGGCCGGGCCGGGGCTGGAATGAAGCCAGCGTGCCGTCCGCAGCGTAGGCCGCCTCGTAAAAGGCCGGGGCGTAGAAGCCGCTGACGCCGCGGCCCAGGGCGGCCAGCATGTCCTGCCGCCCGCCGCCGGCCCCGGCCAGCAGGGCCTCCAGGAAGGGGGGCAGCACCACCTCGGCCTCGCCCAGGAGAAAGCCGTCCACCACCTCGGCCAGGGGCTCGGGGTTGAGCATGGCCGCCACCCCGCCGGCGATCACCAGAGGCCCCCGGCGTTCGGCCGCCCGGCTGCCCAGGCCGCCGTGGGTGAGCATGCGCACCAGGTTGGGTTCGTCGTTCTCAAAGCAGATGCTCACCAGCACCAGGTCGAATTCATACAGCGGCCGCGAGGATTCCAGGGACAACAGCGGTGCGCCGGTCTTGGCGTACAGGGCCTCCTCCTGGCGGTCGGGCAGAAACACCCGCTCGCACAGGGCGTCGGGCCGCTGGTTGATCAGGCGGTAGACGGTCTGCAGGCCCAGGTTGGCCATGCCCACCTGGTAGGTGTTGGGGAAGACCAGGGCCACCCGCAGCCGGCCGCCGGGGTCCTGACGCATGGTTCCCTGCTCCTGGGCCAGGAGCTTCTGGTGGTATTCCTGCAAGGGCCAGGTGGTGGCGGCCACGGGCGGTTTTCCTTTTGGCAGCAGGGGATTGGCTGAGGGCTAACTATAGCACAGCCACCCGCACTTGACCGGGCGGCCAGCGCGTGTCAGCCTGGGGTAGGCTCCAGCGCCGGATTTTTTTGGGCGCGGCCGGTCAGGAGTGGTCATGGAAGACGTCAAGCGCCTGGAGTTCTTGCGGCAGTTGGCCTCGGCCGGCGCCAAGGCCAACATGTGGCGGGCCGGCGAGGCCGTGGGCCTGGACCACGCGGCCACCGAGCAGCTCTCCCTGGACCTGATGGCCCAGGGCCTGCTGGAGATGGCCAGCCTCAGCGGCGCGGTGCGCCTGACCGAGTCCGGCCAGGCGGAGCTGGACGGCGCCCCCAGCCCGGACAAGGCCGCGGACCTGGGCGCGGTGCTGCGGGAGATCAACGAGACCCGCGGCCTGGGCCTGGAGGAGCCGGCGGCCGCGGACCTCAAGGCGGACCTGGCCACCCTGCAGGCGGCCCTGCAACGCCGGGCGCCGCACGCCGCGGTGCTGGAGACTTGTCTCAAGGCCGTGGCCGCGGCCCTGGCCAAGGCCGCGGGCCCGGCCGCCGCGGCCTTAAGCGAAAAGCTGGCCCGCTTCGCGGCTAAAAAAAGCTGAAGGCGGGCGCACCGCCCACCTTTAGCCTATCGAGCCGGGGTTAGCCGCAGCAGTCGCAGCCGCCGCCGCTGGAGCAGGACGAACCGCCGCCCACCGGGTACTCCGAGTTGACTGCGAAACCCTTCTGCCAACCGTTGTCCACGAACTCCACCGTGACCTTGCCGCTCATCTTGCTCAGGTTTTCCTCGATGAGATAGGTCTGGCCGTCCACCTGCACCTCCTGGTCGCCGTCTTTCTTCTCGTCCATGACCAGGCGCAGGGAGGGGCCCCCGCAGCCGCCGGACTGCAAGAAGATGCGCAGGGGAGAACTCAGGTCTTTTTCTTTCATGAAGGCGGCGATGGCCTCGCTGGCCGCCGGGCTGACTTCAATCATGCCACTTCCTTTCGCTGAGCGGTCCTGACCGCGTTGATTCAACTAATGATGGTCACGCTGCGCCCTGGGGGCAAGGGGAAGTAGCATGATTTTTTCTGATGATAATTAGGCCCGGCCAGGGACAGGGCCTATAGGTGCCCTGTCCCTGGCCGGGCGGGGAAATAACCCGGGACGGGCCCGGCCGGGCCCGTCCCGAGGAAGTAGATACGCGGGCTAGGCGCCGCAGCTATCGCCGCAGCCGCTGGAGCAGGAGGCGCCGCCGCCCAGCGGCAACTCGGAGTTGACGGTGAAGCCCTGTTGCCAGCCGTTGTCCACGAAGTCCACCGTGACCTTGCCGCTCATCTTGCTCAGGTCCTTGTCAATGAGGTAGGTAAGGCCGTCCACCTGGTAGCTATCGTCGGTTTCCTTTGGTTCATCCAGAACCAAGCGCAGGGACGGGCCCCCTCAGCCGCCTGATTGCAGGAACACGCGCAAAGGAGAACTGAGTTCCTTCTCCTTCATGAAGGATTGAATGGCCTTGCTGGCGGCCTCGCTAACTTCAACCATGATGCTCCCTTCCTGCCCCTGGGGGGCGAATCTTTGACTTTGTACTATTGAATATGGCAACTGATTCTCTGGTTTGCAATAGGAAGACTCGTTTTTGTGCAAAAAACAATGCTTCCGAGCCACTACCTAGCGCGGGGGCCTTGCGCGGCCCAGCCTAAAAGTTTAGGCTGGGGCCGGGCCGGATTGGGTCCACAGGCATAACTAGCGGCAGTGTATGACAAAAAATTCAAAATCCCCCGGCGGCCCGGCTGAGCAACAAGGCCTGTGGCTGGAGGCTTGCTTCAGCCTGGCCGACAGCCTGGCGGCCAGGGGCCTGGCCCGGCGGCTGCGCCGGGCCGGGGCCCCGCACCGCTGGCAGCAGGGCGGCCGGGTCTGGGCCCTGTGGCCCGGGGGCCCGGGGGCCGAGCAGGCCCTGGCCAGCCTGGCCGCGGAGGCCGGCCTGGAGCCCCAGGTGCGCCGCTTTCGGGCCGCGCAACCCACCCAGGCCTGGCGCGAGCCCCGGCCCCAGGCCGTGGGCCCGGGCCTGGCCCTGGCCCCGGCCTGGATGGGACTGCCCGCCTCGCGCGGGGTGTTGGTCATTGATCCCGGCACCGCCTTCGGGGCCGGCGACCACCCCAGCACCTGGCTGAATCTGGCCCTCATCGCCCGGCTGCTGGCCGGCGAGTTCGGCCCGCCGCCCGCGCCGGGGAGCTGGGCCGCGGACGTGGGCGCGGGCAGCGGGGTGCTGGCCCTGGGCCTGGCCCTGGCCGGCGGCCTGCGGGTGCTGGCCCTGGACCCGGACCCGGCCGCCCGCCGGGCCGTGGCGCGCAACCGGGCCCTGAACCCCCTGGCCGGGGGGCGGGTGCATTTCGTGCAGGCCGACCACCGGGCCCTGGCCGGGCCCCTGGCCCTGGTGGCGGCCAACCTGCCCTGGGGCATCCTGCGCACGGCCGGCCCCACCCTGGCCGGCTGCCTGGCCCCGGGCGGCCGTCTGGTGCTCAGCGGCTTCCGCGACCAGGCGGCCGGCGAGGTGGAGGGCTTCTTCGCGGGCCTGGGCTTGCGCACCCTGGCCCGCCGGACAAGTCTGGGCTGGCTGGCCCTCTTGCTGGGCGCTAATATCTAGGGGCCTGGCCCCAGGGGAGGACGAACGTGGACGCCTGGCCCTTTTTTCTGTGCTGGTCCCCGGTGCTGCTGCTGACGGTGCTGGCCGTGGGGCTCCGGCGGCCGGCCCTGGACCTGTCCATCTACGGCGTCATTTTCACCCTGGGCCTGGTGGTGCTTTTCTTCGACACCCCCCTGGCCGTGGCCCTGCTGGCCGGCCTGGACGGGGTGCTCACCACCCTGCCCCTGACCCTGGTGATCTTCGGCGGCATCATGCTCTCCAGCCTGCTCCTGGCCACCGGCTCCCTCAGGCGCATCGTGGAGTGGTTCATGTCCGGGGTCAAGAGCGGCTATCACCGCAGCCTGCTCATCACCCTGGGGGTGGGCAACTTCGTGGAGGGGGCCGGGGTCATCGCCGAGCCGGTGGTGGCGCCCATGCTGCACGCGGCCGGGGTGGCCCCGGCCGGCGCCACGGCCCTGTCCATCGTGGGCTACTCCGGCCTGATGACCCTGGAGATGGCCGGCATCATCATCACCGTGCTCTCCCTGATCACCGGCCTGCCCCTCTACGACCTGGGCCTGGCCTCGGCCTGGCTGTCCATACCGGCCACCCTGGCCATGGCCGCCTGCGTGCCCCTGTTCCTGCCCCGGCCCCTGCCGGGACTGCGCGGCTGGCTGCTGGTGCTGGGCTGCGGGCTGATTTTGGGCCTGGCCGCCCTGGCCTGCGTGGCCTGGGTGGCGGTGTCCATCTCGGGCATGGCCGCGGGCCTGGTGCTGATCCTGGCCCTGGTGCTCATGGGCACCCGGCGGCTGCGCCTGGAGCGGGGCGTGCTCAAGGACCTGGCGCCGTTTCTGTTCATCCTGGCCGTGCTGCTGGCCCTGAACATGGTGGGGCCCCTGCGGGAGCTGACCTTCCAGCGCCTGAGCCTGACCTTCAACCTGATCCCAGTGCACGCGGTCACCTTCCGGCCCCTGTTCTCGGCCTATTTGTATCTGTTTATGGCCTTCGGCCTGGGGGCCTGGCTGTTCAAGGTGCGCGGCCCGGAACTGCGCAAGGTGCTGGCCGGCGGCCTGCAAAAGGGTTGGCGGGCATCCCTGGCCATGAGCCTGTTCGGGGCCATGGGCCAGATCATCGCCTTTTCCGGCTACGCCGCCGGCTTCGCCGAGCTGGTGCAGGCGCACAACCTGCCCTGGATCATGGCCAAGGGCCTGGCCGCCTACACCGGCAGCCTCTACCCCATCTTCGTGCCCTTCCTGGGCTGGGTGGGCACCTTCCTCACCGGCTACGGCGTGGCCTCGCTGATGCTCTTCGGCCGGCTGCAGGTGGAGAGCGCGGGCCTGTTGGGCGTCAGCGCCACCTGGCTGGCCGCGGCCCTGGCCGTGGGCGCCTCCCTGGGCTCCATCTCCTCGCCGTTCAAGATCGCCATCGCCGCGCCCATGTGCGGGGCCCTGGGCCAGGAGGGGGCCATCCTGCGCCTGACCATCCCCCTGGGCGTGGCCGCCTCGCTGCTGGTGGGGGTGGTGCTGTGGCTGGGGGTGTGAGGAGAGCAAAGAAAGAGGGCCATAGCGCGGCTCTCTTTTCGGTACACGGTCGCCACCCGCCTTGCTATGACCAACTGTTCAATGCATGTGATAGCATCTTATTCAGATCACTCGTCGGTGCGAACTACGGAGTTGTATGCTCACGTGGTCCCTGAATTGAGACGAAGCTTTATTGAAAAGCTTGATTAGATTTGTTTCTATATCAGGGGAGGCAATCCTAAACTGTTTTTGGGGGAGACAAAACATGGCCAAACGCGAAAAAACAGCGAGTGACTTAAAAAATATGCTAAAGGCATTTTACGGGGCTTTTGGGTGGCCTTATTTTTTAAAAATCTTGATAGCGTTTGGAGTTGGTGCAGTAGCCAGTTTGTTAATAAACTTTGGGGACGGAAATGAAAATTTATTAATCAGCATGTATGCTGGGCTTATTGCTGCTCAAGGCATTATTTTTGCGGTATTAAGCTCACACAGTTCTGAGGTTTTAAAGTTTGCTGAAGATCACATAAAAAATGAGCAACTCAATAAACAAACCCGAGGAGAATATGAAAGTCTTTTGATGGGTGGGTTTCAATTCCAAGTAGTTGCTTGGTTAGCCTTGGTGTTCCTAGTTGTAGCCGCCGTGGCCATTGTGGCCGGTGCGCCGCGTATACTTAAAATAATATTCTGCTGGATAAGCCTAGGTTTATTCTCGCTAGGGATATGGTCTAGTTTGTCTTTCGCCTTTTTAGACTTTCAAATTGCTTGGAGAGCCCATAAGACTCCACCAGAGGAGTGATGAGCACGGGGGCTGTTTTGTCTGTCTAAGGTTGTTCCATGGCACAAATTTGACACAAACGAATAGGCCAAAGGTCGATCCTCTGGCCTATCTATTTAAAAAACTGGTCGGGACGACTGGATTTGAACCAGCGACCCCTGCGTCCCGAACGCAGTGCTCTACCAAACTGAGCCACGTCCCGACAGGGTTTGTCTTTTACCTTAAGCCCTTAGAGATGTCCACTCCTTTTTAGCCGGCCAGCGCGGCCACCGCGGCCGCCCGCTGGCCCAGGGCCTCCAGCAGGTTCAGCAGCATGCGCATGGTGGCCCCCCAGACCATGTCCTGGCCCTGGTACAGGGCGATCTGCCTGAGCGGCATGCCCTCCCACTCCATGTCCACGGTCTGGTAGTTGGCCCGCTCCAGCACCTTGGGCAGGGGGATCATCAGCAGGCGCTCCACCTCCACCGGGTTGGGCCGGAAACTGGCGGCCGGGTCCACCAGGCCCAGATAGGGCGTGACCAGGAACCCGGTGATGGTCACCACCTGGTCCAGGCGGGTGATCAGCTCCACCCGCTCCGGCGCCACGCCGGTCTCCTCCTGGGTCTCGCGCAGGGCCGTGGCGCGCAGGCCCGGGTCGCCGGGGTCGGCCATGCCGCCGGGGAAGGAGACCTGGCCGGCGTGGTTGTCCAGGTGGGCGGTGCGCTTGGTGAAGACCATCTGCACCACCCGGCCGTCGTCCCACAGGGGCACCAGCACCGCCGCCGGCCGCACGTGGGCCAGCTCCTCGCGCCGGGGCTGGCGGCCGGCCAGGGCCTGGCAGATGGCCTGGCTCACGGCCAGTTGCCGCTGGGTGAATTGAATGGCCATAGACTCTAATCTTTATCTGACAGCGGCCCGCAAGGAAAGCCCCGGGGCCGAAAAAATCAGCGCCGGCAGGTGTAGGGCAGCCAGCGCCCGTCAAAGTTCACTATGCGGCTGGCCTGGTGCGCCGGGCAGGGCTGGCCCGGCAGGCAGTCCGGGCCGGGCTGGCCCGCGGCGTAGTCCGGGTCCCAGGGCAGCATCACCACGCGCGTCTTGCCGCTGGCCCACAGCACCGGCCGCACCGGGTCCAGGGGGCCGCTGTCGCGGGCCAGAAGCTTCTCCAGGCTTCCGTAGCGGCTCAGCTCCCCCAGCAGCCGCACCTGGGGCGCGGCCAGGCTCACCCGGCCCTCCTGGTTGCCCTGCAGGGCCGGGGCCGGTCCCAGCCACAGCCCCTGGCTGGTCTCGGCGTCGTCGGACTCGGCCCGCTGGCCGGCGGGCATCGCGGCCAGGAAGAAGGTGGTGTCGAAGCGCTGTTCCCGCGTCGGAGGCGTGATCCAGCGGGCGTAGGGCAACAGCGCCCCCAGGTCCGGGCCCAGGCCTAGCCCGGCCAGGGCCTGGTCCAGGCCCAGCCTGCCTTTTTGCAGGGCGGCCCGGACCTCCTCCCGTTGCCCGCGGGCCGTGGCCGCGGCCCGCGCCGGATCATCGGCCAGGATCACTCCGGCCTCCTCCCACAGCTCGCGCAGGGCCGCCCGCCGCAGGCTAATGAGGGCCAGGGGATCCTCCCCGTCGCTGGGCTCCACCCGGCCGCCGGGGAACACGAAGCGGTCGGGCATGAAGCTGGAGCCGGCCCGGCGGCGCAGCAGAAACAGGCCAAAGGGCTCGCCCCGGCCCTGCTGGGCGTCCAGCAGGATCACCGAGGCGGCGGGCAGGGGCGAGGAGGGCTCGGGCATGCGGCTGTCCAATTCGGGTCTGCGTTTAATCATCCCTACACCTTGCCTGGCCGCTGGTCAACGCCGGGGCGGTTGACCCGGCCGCCGCGGGGCTGGCAATATAGTGAGCAGAGCCGGCGGGGCAAGCGCCGGCCGGGGAGGTGGGCCATGAAGATAACTGCGCGAATCCTTTGGGCGGTGTGCGGCCTGGCCCTGGTCCTGGCCGCGGGCTGCACCAGCGCGCCCCAGGTGGCGCCTTCGGGCTTTCTGAGCGACTACCGGGCCCTGAAGCCGGATCCCCAGATCAAGGGGCTGTATTGGTGGGAGCGGCCCGGCGTGGAGTGGAAGGGCTACACCCGGCTGATCATCGAGCCGGTGCAGGTGCGCGTGGCCAAGTCCAAGTCTCAGCGGGACCTGAAGCCCGGCGAGGCCCAGGAGCTGGCCCGCCGGCTGCGGGCGGCGGTGGTCAAGGAACTCAAGGGCGTCACCACCCTCACGCGCACGCCCGGGCCGGGCGTGCTGCGCCTGCGGGCGGCGCTGGTGCACGTCAAGCCGGTGAACCCCACCATGAACGTGCTCTCCACGGCCATCATGATGTGGCCCATGGACATGGGCGAGGCCGCGGTGGAGGCGCAGTTCAGGGATTCGCTGAGCAACAGGATTCTGGGCGAGTTGGTGATCAGCAGCCAGGGCGAGATGACCGACGTGACCCGGGTCTGGACCCGCTGGACCCAGGTGGAGCACACCTTCGCCCAGTGGGCCAAGCTGCTCCGGCAGTCCATCCAGGAGGATAAGCGCTAGGGTCGAGGGTCCAACTAAACTTCCGCCGCCCCCGTCCGGCCAGGCCGGGCGGGGGCGGCTTCTTGCGGCCGGGCGGGCCGCGGGCGTCGGTCTGGGGCCGGCCCTAGGCCGTCTCCCACTTTTCGGCCAGGGCCAGCACCACCTCCAAGCGGGCCAGGGCCCGCTTGGCCAGCTCCTGCTCCGAGGGGTGCTGGGCCAGGCGCTGCACCAGGCTCTCCAGGTCCTGGCGGGCCTGTTGCAAGGGAGCGTGCAGCTTGCCGCTGACCATCTCCAGGAAGCGCTGCTGGGCCTGGCCTTGCTTGAGCAGCCAGCGCTGGCGCTCCAGGGCGCGGCGGGCGGTGAGGCGCAGCTCGTCGGGGGTGAAGGGCTTGGCCAGGAAATCCCAGGCGCCGTGGCGCATGGACTCCAGGGCCGTGCTCACCGTGGCGTAGGCGCTGATCACCACCTTCACCGCCTCGGGCGCCAGGTGGTTCAGTTCGTCCAAGATGGCCATGCCGCCCAGGCCGGGCATCTTCAGGTCCAACAGCACCAGGTCCGGACGCTCGCCTCCGGCCAGCTCCAGGGCGGTTTCACCGCTGGAAGCCACCCGCACCAGGTAGCCCTCGGCCGACAGCACCCGAAGGCAGCCCTCGCGAATGGAGGACTCGTCGTCCACCACCAGGACGATGGGTTCCTTGGGCTCCAGCTCCTCCATGATCGCCTCCCATCGGCGGGGCGCTTGGCCACCCACCCCTATCTTATGATTCTGCGCATTGAGGATGGCCGGGGTCAATAGCCCCCGCCCGGGCTCCTCAGCTCAGGCGGGCGATCTCCGCGTCCAGGCGGTATTTGCGGATCTTGTTGCGCAGGGTCTTGCGGTCAATGCCCAGGGTGCGCGCGGCCTCGCTGCGGCGGCCGCCCAGGCGCTGCAGGGTGCCCAGGATATGGCGCCGCTCCACCTCGGCCAGGCTCAGGGCGGCCTCGTCGCCGGTCTGCAGGCGGCAGGTGCCGGCCGCCTCCAGGTCCGCAAGATCAATGACCGGCCGGGCGGCTAGCACCACCAGGCGCTGGATGGCGTTGCCCAGCTCGCGCACGTTGCCCGGCCAAGGGTAGCGGGTCAGGGACTCCAGGGCCCGGGGGGTGAAGCCCCGCACCCGGATGGGGTTGAGGTAGCGGAAGCGCTCCAGGAAGTGCTCGGCCAAGAGCGGCACGTCCTCGGGCCGCTCGCGCAGGGGCGGCAGGTGGATATGCACCACGTTGAGCCGGTAGAAGAGATCCTTGCGGAAGACGCCGCGCTCCACGGCCGCGCCCAGGTCCTGGTTGCTGGCCGCCACCAGGCGGGCGTCCACCCGGATGACCCGGTTGGAGCCCACCTTGCAGATGGCCCGCTCCTCCACGGCCTTGAGCAGCTTGGCCTGCATCTCCAGGGAGACGTTGCCCACCTCGTCGAAAAACAGGGTGCCCCCGCCGGCCAGCTCGAACTTGCCGATCTTGTCCTCCTCGGCCCCGGTGAAGGCGCCCTTGACGTGGCCGAACAGCTCGGACTCGAACAGGGTGGGCACCAATGTGGAGCAGTCCACGGGCACGAAGGGGTTGTCCTGGCGGGGGGAGTGTTCGTGCAGGATGCGGGCCAGGAGCCCTTTGCCGGTGCCGGATTCGCCGGTGAGCATCACCGTGGCGTCGGTGGGGGCCACCTTCAGGGCGGTGTTGAGCACCCGGGCCATGGACTCGCTGGCCTGGATCAGGCGGGCGGAGACGGTGCGGCGCTCCAGCTCCGAGCGCAGGTATACGTTCTCCCGCTCCAGGCGGCGCTTCTCGCCGGCCTTGGCCACCGCCTGGCGCAGCTCGGCCGGGGTGAAGGGCTTGGCCACGTAGTCAAAGGCCCCCAGCTTCATGGCCTGCACCGCCGTGGCGATGGAGCCGTGGCCGCTGATGATGATCACCACCGCCTCGGGGTCCTGCTCGCGCATGTGGTGCAGCACGCTCAGGCCGTCCATGTCCGGCATGCGCAGGTCCAGTAGCACCACGTCATAGGCCCAGCGGCCGAACAGGGCCAGGCCCTCGGCCCCGGACTGGGTCACCTCCACCTCGTGGCCGTTGCGCGCCAGGGTCTCCCGGCAGGCGTCCCCCATGCTGAAGTCGTCGTCTATGACCAATATTTTTAGATTCTTGGAAACCAAATTCCGGTCTTTGCACGCCAGCAGGGCAGTCGGTTTCACCGGCCTAGAAATACGCCTGGGAGCTTGAGCTTGCTTGTACCATTTTTTACATGCCGCCGCGCGGGGTGTCAACCGGGCTTTGGCGGCCCATCATCGTTGACAGGCCCATGATTTCGGAATAGTTTTGGGCCATATTTTTGTTCGCAGCCAACAATGAAAGCACTGCCATGAACGGCGGCTCCCAGGCCCTGCACACCGACTTCTACCAGATCACCATGGCCGCGGCCTACCACGGCCAGGGCATGAACGACGAGGCCACCTTTTCCCTGTTCGCCCGCAAGCTGCCCGAGCAGCGCGGCTTCATGGTGGCCGCCGGGTTGGACGACGCCCTGTCCTACCTGGAGAGCTTCTGTTTTCAGCCGGCCGAGATAGAGTATCTGGCCTCCCTGAAGCGCTTCAGCGATCAGTTCCTCGCGTCCCTGAGCGGCCTGCGCTTCAGAGGCCAGGTCTGGGCCCTGCCCGAGGGCACGGTATTTTTCGCCGACGAGCCCGTGCTGGAGGTCACCGCCCCGCTCATCGAGGCCCAGTTGGTGGAGACCCGGCTGATCCAGATCATCAACCTGCACACCACCCTGGCCAGCAAGGCCGCCCGCTGCACCCTGGCCGCCCAGGGCCGCACCTGCGTGGACTTCTCCCTGCGGCGCACCCAGGGCCTGGAGGCGGGCTGGGCCGCGGCCCGCTCCTCGGCCATCGCCGGCTTCCTGGGCACCAGCAACGTGGAGGCCTCCCGCCGCCTGGGCACGGTGCCGGTGGGCACCATGGCCCACGCCTTTGTGGAGGCCTACGGCGACGAAAGAAAGGCCTTCCGGGCCTTTGCCGACACCTTCCCCCAGCACACCGTGTTGCTGGTGGACACCTACGACAGCGTGGCCGGCCTGCACCGGGCGGTGGAGGTGGCCGCCCAGCTAAAGGCCCAGGGCCACCGCCTGGTGGGCGTGCGCCTGGACTCCGGCGACCTGGTGAGCATGAGCCGCCAGGCCCGGGAGATCCTCAACCAGGCCGGCCTGGAGGACGCCCGGGTGGTGGCCTCGGGCAGCCTGGACGAGGACCGGCTGGCCGAGCTGGTCGCCCGGGGGGCCCAGGTGGACGTCTTCGGGGTGGGCACCCGCATGGGCAGCTCGGCCGACGCGCCTTATCTGGACTTCGCCTACAAGCTGGTCAGCTACCAGGACCGCCCCACGCTCAAGCTCTCGGCGGGCAAGGAGACCTGGGCCGGGGCCAAACAGGTCTGGCGCACCCCGGACGCCCAGGGCCGCATCGCCCAGGAGGTGTTGGGCCTGCGCCCGGAGAAGCAGGCCGGCCAGCCCCTGCTGGAGCAGGTGATGGACCGGGGCCGCCGACTGGCCCCGGCCGAGGACTGGCGCCAGGCCCACCAGCGCTTCCAGGCCCAACTGGCCGCCCTGCCCGAGCCCTGTCTGAGACTGAGCGACCCCCGCCCCCTGAAGGTCAAGGCCAGCCTGGCCCTGCAGCAGTTGCAGGTGCGGGCCCGCCAGGCCGCCTTGGACCGGCAATCCATCCGACCCTGAGCTATCCCGCCTCCCGTCCCTGTGCTACCCTTTAACTAGGGGGGCATGCTTCCCATCCCTGACAGGAGAGCGCCCATGAGCATAATCACGGTTTCCGGCGAGATGGGCTCCCAGCGCGACGACCTGGCCCGGGAGCTCTGCCGCGCGGGCGGTCTGGAGTTGGTGGACCGGCGCACCTTGATGGACGCGGTGGCCGGCCTGGTGGATATTACGCGCGACGAGCACCAGCTCCTGGCCGAGCAGGGCCCGGCCCTGCTGGACCTGGGCAGCCGTCGCCGCCGGGTTTTCGCGGCCCTGCTGGAGTCGGTGGTGCTGCAATACGCCCAGGTGGGCCAGGTGGCGCTGGTGGGTCGGGGGGCCAACCTGCTGCTGAAGCTGGTGCCCGGGGTGCTCAGGGTGCGCACCGTGGCCCCCCTGGACCTGCGGGCCCAGCGCCTGGCCCGCCGGGAGCACCTGGAGCTGGACCAGGCCCGCCGGCTGGCCACGGTGGTGGACCAGCAGCGCCGGGCCTATATCGCCCACCTGTTCGGAGCGGACTGGGGATCGCCGCTCAACTACGACCTGGTGCTGAACATGGGCCGCCTGTCCGTGGAGCAGGCCACGGCCTGTGTGCTGGACCTGGCGGCCCACGCCGACTTCGAGGTCTCCTCCGAGGGCCGGCGGCTGATCACCGACCTGGTGCTGGCCGGGCGGGTGCGCCGGGAGCTGGTCTCGGCGGTGGACGTGCACGCCCTGGAGGTGAGCGCCGAGGGCGGCAGCGTGCGCCTGGAGGGCTACGTGGCCGACCAGGCGGACCAGCGGCGGGCCCTGGCGCTGGCCGAGGCCGTGGAGGGGGTGGAGCGGGTGCAGTTCCTGCTGGAGGTCTCCCCGGCCATGAGCAAGTTCATGCCCTGAGGGCAACCCCGCGGTGGAAGCCGGCCCGGCCCCGCGTTAGCGGGCGCCGGGCTTGTTTTTCCGGGGCGGCTGCTCCTCTGGCGGCTCCCGGTCCTCCCAACTGAAATCCAAGTCCTTGCTGAAGACCAGGTCCACCCCGCTGTCCCGGGTGCTGCCCATCTGGCTCTCCACGGCGAAATCGCGGCTGAAGCGGTACTCCAGGCCCACGTTCTGGCCGCCGTAGGGACCCAGGTTCTGGCGGTAGCGCAGGTAGAGCTGCTCGCTGAGGTACTTGCCCGCCTCCAGGGAGGAGCCGGTGGAGGGCGCATTGTACACCGTGACCACGTCCGGGGTCAGGGCCGGCCCGAAGATTTTCTCCAACTCCTGGCGCCCGGCCGCGCCCAACAGGGCCAGGGCCTGGGCCGAGAGCTCGCGGCTCTGGCCGGTGGTGAGCTTGTTGGCCGGCCGGCCGAAGATGATGGTGGAGAGGATGTCGGTCTGGCTCATGGGCGGCAGGGAGCTCAAGTTGATCAGCGGGTTGCTGGCCGTGCCGGTCACGTTGACGAATACGGTGGTGGCGCCCATGCTCAGCTTGGCCTCGGCCTCCACGTCCGGGTTGGGCTCGGCACGGCCGCGGAAGTTCAGGCCGCCCTCCAGTATCTCGAAGCGCTTGCCCGAGAGGATGAGCAGGCCCTTGTCCACCACGATGCCCTCGTTGAAGGTCAAGGGGCCGCCGGGCTCTTTCTGGAGCAGCAACGAGCCGCGGGCATCCAGCCAGCCGTCGCTGAGGTTGACGCGGGTGGGCGCGGCCAACTCGGCCCGCACCTCCACGGCCAGGGAGTCCAGGGCCGGCGGCAGGCTGAACTTCTCTTCCATGCGCGACAGCGGCGGCGGCTTCTGGCCGCTGCGCAGCATCACCACGTCCTCCAGGCCGGCCGGCTGGCTCAGGGAAAGGGCGATGGTCAGGTCGCTGGGGCGCAGCAACCCCTTTAGCATTGGCCGGGCCAGGCTGCCGGTCAGGCCCAGGTCGGCCTGGGCGGTCATCTGGCCGGCGGTGCCCAGGGAGACCTTCACCCCCCGGGCCGCGAGGTGCAGGTCCAGGCTGCCGGGGCCGCCGCCCCGGGGCAGGTCCGCGTGGCCTTCCACCTTTAGCTCCCCGCCGGACTGGGCCTGGCAGCGCTCCACGCTCAGGCGGCCGCCCTGCAGGCTTAGCAGCAGCTCGATCCCCTTCACCTCCTGCCCGCTGGCCTCCACCACCAGCGCCCCCTGGCTCACCTCCAGGCGGCCCTGCAGCTCGGGGCGGGCCAGGCTGCCGGCCACCTCCAGGTTCAGGCGCAGCCGCCCCTTGAGGCTGCTGATCCCCGGCAGCAGCGGGGCCAGCAGCTCCAGGGCCAGCTCCCGGGCGCGGGCCTGCACGCTCAGCCCCGCCTGGGTGGGCTCGGCCACCGGCGGGCGCAGGCTGAGGGCGTAGCCCAGGCGGGCCTGCACCTGGGCCACGGGGCGGCCGGCCTGCTGGGCGCTGCCTTGCAGGTTGAGCGACTCCTGACCGTAGCTGCCCGCGAACTCCACCTCGGTGGCGGGCAGGTCCCGCCATTGCAGGCCGGTCAGGCGTCCGCTGAGCGCAAAGCGCGGCTGGTGCAGGGAGCCGCTGAGCTGGCCCTGCACGCTCAGCTCGCTGCGCCAGGGCAGGGTGAGTTGGTTGCGCAGCAGGGGGGCCAGGCGCAGCCCGTGCAGCCTGACCGTGGCCTGCACCGCCCCGCCGGCGGGCTCCATCCGGCCGGCCAGCTCCAGGCGCTGCTGCCCCTGGGCCAGCACAAAGCCCTGCACCTGGACCTCCCGCTGGTCCAGCACCAGGGGGGCCCGGCCCTGCTGGCTCCAGCGGCCCGTCTCCGGCCGCTCCAGCCACAGGCCGTGCAGCTCGGCCTTGAGCGGCAGGCGGAAGAGCTGGCGGCTGGTCAGGCCCAGGCCCAGGGATATCTCCGGACCCCGGGCCTCCAGGCTGAGCTGCTGGCCCTGCTCGGCCAGCTCCACCCGCGCCTGGGCCCGGGCCAGGAAAAGCTCGCCGGAGATCAGGGGGCGGGCCCGCAGGTTGGCCCAGCCCAGGGGGCGGGGGCCCAGTTGCCGGAGGTCAAACTCCGCCTCGGCCCGCCGCATCCAGGCGTGGCTGGTGAGCAGGCGCTGGGCCCACAGCCGGCCGCTCAGGCGCAGAGAGCGCCAGGGGCCGCTGAGGCTGCCCTGGGCCT
This sequence comes from Desulfarculus sp., assembly GCA_003605055.1. Taxonomy (GTDB): domain Bacteria; phylum Desulfobacterota; class Desulfarculia; order Desulfarculales; family Desulfarculaceae; genus Desulfoferula. Next base: position 5,050 of record QZKP01000035.1, on the reverse strand, counting down.
CCAGGTCGCCTTCCACCCCCTGGGGCAGGGGCAATTGATGCCGGCCGAGCTCTTCGCTCAGCCGGGCCAGGTCCGGCAGGCGCAGGCGGAAAGCCAGGTCTCCGCCCTCCAGATCGGCCCGGCCCTGGGCGCTCAGGGAGGCCAAAGGGCTCTCCAAGGCCAACTGGCTGAGCTGCCAGCGCCCTTTTCGCCGGCCGCCGCGGGCCTCCAGGCCCTTGATCTCCAGGCCCGGGGCCAGCAGCGAGGGGCCCAGCTTCAGCTTCAACTCCAGGTCCTGTTCACCGCCGGCGAACTCCACCTGGCCGCTGAAGCGGGCCTGCTGCAGCAGGCCGGGCAACTCCCCGGCCAGGGCCGGCGGCGCGCCCACCTGGCGCAGCTCCAGGCGGCCCTCGGCCCGCCAGGGCCGGCCGGCCAGGGGCAACTTCGCCTGGCCCTGGCCGCTGATCCCGCCCCAGGCCGACTCCAGGGACAACGATTCCAACACCAGGCGCGAGCCCTCCAGGCGGGCCTGGGCCCGCAGGGGGCCGGCCTGCGTCTGTTGGTACTGCACCCGGCTCAGCTCCAAGCTCAGGCTCAACTCGGCCCCGTTGGCGTCGGGCCAGGCTTCGGCGCTGGCCTGCACTCGTCCCTCCAAGGTCAGGGGCAGGCCTGCCAGGCCCCAGTCGGGCAGGCTCAGGTCCTTAAGATCGGCCCGCATTTGCAGGGCCCCGCGCAGAGGGTCGCACCAGCCCTCCAGCCTGAGCCGGGAGCGGCCCTGGCGGAGCTGGCCCTCTAGTTGCAGCCGCTCCAGGGGGCCGGTCAGGGTCAGCGTCAGGTCCAGGGGCCCGCGCGGCGGCTGGGGCAGGGGCCAGCCCAGGGGCAGGGCCTCCGGCTTCAGGCCCTGGGCCCGGAGCTTGAGCTTGAGCGCCACTCTGGGCGCCAGGTCCAGTCCGCCATCCACCCGCACCTGATTGGGTCCGCTGGCCACCAGCAGCCGCTCAAGCTCCAAGTGCCGGTTGCGCAGCCGGGCCCGGCCCTCAAGGTCCAGGGGCCCGGGCAGGCCTTGCAGCCAGAGCCGGCCCCGCTTTAGCCGCACGCGGGCCCGCAGGCCGAGGACGTCCAGCACCAGGCTGCCGCTGAGCGCCACCCCCTCGCCCCGCTGCAAGGGGCCCAGGCCGCCGCCCGCCTCCAGGGCGCCGTCAATTACCTCGACCGCGGCGACGCTCAGACTCAAAGGCGGGGCGCCGCCGGCCGAGGCGGCCAGGTCCCAGGGCAGGCTCACCCGCGGCCGCACGGCGGTCAGAGAGCGGATGCTGAGGCGCCCCAGCAGCAGGGACAGGGGGTTGTAGCTCAGGCGCAGCTCATCCACGGCCAAGAGAAGGCGGCCGTCCTTGACCAGGGCCAGGCCCTTGAGACGCGCATCCAGGAGCAGGCTGCCCTCCAGGGAGGCCAGCTCCAGGCGGGCGCCGGTGGCCGCGGCCACCTTCTGTTGCAGGCGCTCCAGCAGCCAGCCGCGCGCGGCCTGGCTCTGGCCCAGGCCCCAGGCGGCCAGGCCCAGGGCCGCCAGCAGGACCAGCAGCAGCCCCAAAAACAGCTTGGCGGTCTTGGCGCCCCGGCGTCCCATCAGAAGGCCTGCCCCACGCTCAGGTACACCTCGTAGCGGTCGTCCAGGCCGGCGTCCGGCGGGTTGAGCTGGTAGCCGAAGTCCAGGCGGATGGGGCCCACCGGCGTGTTGTAGCGCAGGCCAAAGCCGCTGGTGAAGCGCAGCACTCCGTGGTCCTGGCTGAGCAGGTCGTCCCAGGCGTTGCCCGCGTCCGCGAAGAGCACGCCCCCCAGCTCGCCCCAGAGGGGGAAGCGCAGCTCCAGGCTGCCCACCACCATGGACTCCCCGCCCAGGGGGTTGCCGCCCCGGTCCAGGGGCCCCAGCTTCTCCCAGGGGTAGCCGCGCACGCTGTCGGCGCCGCCGGGGAAGAAGCGCCGGATCAGGGGGATGGTGTCGGTGCCCGGCAGGGCGTAGACCACGCCGGCGCTGGCGCGCAGGGCCAGGTACCAGCGCTGCCAGGGCAGGGGCAGCACGTGGCGCAGGTCGGCCACCGGCCGGATGAAGCTCAGCTCCGAGCCCAGGACCTCGCTGGCCATCTCCACCTCCAGGCGGAAGTAGGTGCCCTTGGTGGCGTCCAGCACCGAGTTGCGACTGTCGTAGATGATGCCCAGGGGCACCGAGGAGATGAAAAAGGTCTGGTTCTCGAAGGCCGGGTCCGGCACCAGGGCCCTCAGTTCGCGTATGCGGTTCCGCTCCATGTTGTAGCCCAGGTACCAGGACCACTCCTTGTCCAGGCGGTACTCCACGGCCGGGTTGATGAACAGGCGGTTGTTGATGAAGGCCTCGCTGTCGCGCTGCTCGATGCCCCCCCGGGTGACCAGGTTGGCGCTGTGGGTGGGGAGGCGAGGCACCTTCAGGGTGCCCACCATGCCCGCGTAGATGGCGCTGAGCTTGCCCTCCACGCTGAAGGTGTCGTTGAGGCCCAGCAGGTTGCGGTTGACCCACTGCACGCCCACCCGCAGCAGGTCCTCATTGCCCCAGCCCAGGCGCAACTGCACGCTGTGCGGCGGCCGCTCCTGCACCTCGACGAGGATGGGTATCATGCCGTCGGCCACCTTGTTGTACTGGGGGTGCAGGGTGACCACCCCGAAGAAGCCGGTGTCCAAGAGGGCCTGTTGGGTCTGCTCCATGGCCTCCAGGCTGAAGGGCTGCCCTCGGGAGAAGGTCTTTTCCTGCCTGATGAACTTGGCGCTCAGCCGCCGGTTGCCCTTGACCTCCACCCGGCCGAAGAGCAGGCGCGGGCCGGGGTTGACGCGCAGCACGATCACCGCCTGCCGCTCCCAGCGGTACACGCGCACCTGACCCTGCACCTTGATCATGGGGTAGGAACGGTTGCTGAAAAAGCGGATGATGTCCCGCTTGCTCTGCTCATAGCGGGCCAGTTGCAGGCGCTGGCCCACCTTGAGCTGCACCAGCTTTTGCGCCTGGGGCTGCCAGGCCTGGCGCGCCTCGGCGTCCGGCCAGAGCAACTGCACCTCGGAGACCTTGGTGGGCTCCCCCTGCCGGGCCACGAAGATAAGGCGCACGCCCTTGTCCCAGGCCTGGCGCACCTCCTGCACCGACACCTGGGCCCGGAAGTAGCCCTCCTGCTGGAAGAGCTGCTCCAGGCGGCGGCGGTCGCGTTGCACCTTCAGGGCATCGTAGGGCGCGGGCTGGGACAGGACGGCCCCGGGCGGCGTCTTGTGCTCCATCACCGCGCGGGCCTGGGCCGGAGTCACCGCCTCGAAGCCCTTGAACTCCACCGACACCACCTGCCAGGGGGCGTCGGGCTGTGGGGCCGGGCGGTCTTCTTCCAGGTAGTCCGGGTCGTCCCAGGCCCGGGCCGGGCCGGCCAGGAACAGGACCAGCAGCACCAGGGCCAGCAACGGGAGAAAGACGCGCATCCTGCTTGATATTATGCCATGCTAAGGAGGCCTACAAGTGAGGCCGCTTTAAAAAGGGACACCGCCTTGCTAATCTGAGATGCAAGCGGCAACGGTTCGGCGGCTGGGGCGGAGCATGGGCCAGGGGCAAAACAGCCAGGGGGTGGTGCGGGCCATGGGCCGGCCCGAGTTCTACCCCCATCCCGTGCAGAACTTAGAGCATCTGCAGACCCACATCAGCCACATTTTTTTGACCGGCCCCTTCGCCTACAAGCTCAAGAAGCCGGTGGACCTGGGTTTCGTGGATTTCCGCAGCCTGGATTCCCGGCGGCATTTCTGCGCCGAGGAGCTGCGCCTCAACCGCCGCCTGGCCCCGGAGGTGTATCTGCAAGTACTGGCCGTGGTGCCGGGTCCTCAGGGCCCGGCCCTGGCCGGAAGCGACCGGCCCGACGGCCCGGTGCTGGACTACGTGCTCAAGATGCTGCAGATGGACGCCGGCCGCATGATGGACCGCCTGCTGGATCAGGGCCAGGTGAGCGGGCAGCAGGCGCGGGACCTGGCCCGGGTGCTGGCCGCTTTTTACCCCACGGCCGGGCGGGGGCCCCAGGTGGACTTCAGCGGCCGGCCCGAGCAGGTGCGCCTGAACGTGGAGGAGAACTTCCGCCAGACCGAGCACGCCAAGGGCGTGACCGTCTCGCCGGGGCGCTGGCAGGCGGTGGCCGACTACAGCCTGGGCTTTCTGCGCGAACGGTGGGGGCTCTTGGAGCAGCGGGTGGCCCAGGGCCGCATCCTCGAAGGCCACGGCGATTTGCACTCGGGCAACATCAACCTGCCCGTGGGCGGCCGGCCCATCATCTTCGACTGCATCGAATTCAACGAGCGCTTCCGGCAGCAGGACCAGGCCTGCGACCTGGCCTTTCTGGCCATGGACCTGGATTTCCACGGCAGGGAGGACCTCTCCCGGGTCCTGGTGCAGGAGTTCGTGGAGCGCAGCGGCGACCAGGGGCTGCCGGCAATGCTGGAGTTCTACAAGTGCTACCGGGCGGTGGTGCGGGCCAAGGTCTTCGGCTTCATGTACGAGGATGCGGAGGTGGAGCAGGCCGAGCGCTTGTGCGACCTGGACCGGGCCCGAGCCTACTGGCGCCTGGCCGCCCGCTACGCCGGCGGCGAGCCGCCCTTTTTCCTGCTGTGCCTCCTGGGCCGCATGGGCACCGGCAAGAGCTTTCTGGCCGCGGCCCTGCAGCGGGCCCTGGGCTGGGAGCAGTTCTCCTCGGACGTAGTGCGTAAGCAGCAGGCCGGCCTGGCGCCGGGGGAGCGGCGCTACGCAGGCTGGGGCCAGGGCCTGTACGGGCCCCAGGCCACCCAGGCCACCTACCAGGCCCTCTTGGCCGGGGCCGGCGTGCAGTTGGCGATGGGCGCCGGGGCCATCGTGGACGCCTCGTTGCGCGAGGAGGCCTGGCGGCGGCGCTTCCTGGATTTAGCAGCGCAGCATGGCGCGCGGGTGCTGTTCGTGGAGGTGGCGGCTGCGCCGGAGGTGGTGGCCGCCCGCCTGGCCCGGCGCGAGGCGGCCGGCGGGGCGGCCAGCGACGGCCGGCGCGAGCTGGTG
>QZKP01000061.1 GCA_003605055.1 Desulfarculus sp. | reverse complement strand
CGCCAGGGCAGCCGCGGCCCAGGGGCCGCCGCTAGCCAGGGCGGACGCGGCCTGCGGGCCGGCATGGGCGGCCGGCCGCTCATGGGGCCGGTGGATAACACCATGGCCAGCGCCGAGAACCTGACCAAGGCCCTGTTCCTGGCGCCCCTGGCCGGCCTGGCCGCCGGCTTCACCCGCCTGTTCGGCAGCAAAAAGCCGCCCCAGGGCGAGACCAAGGAGGCCCCTCATGGCTAAGCTGAATAAACTCGACGCCGGCCGCGTGTCGCGCTGGCTCTACGGCCTGGCCATCGGCGTGGCCCTGTTCAGCGGCTTCGGCCAGATGCCCCTGTACAAGCGCTACTACCTGGCCGATCTTCCGGGCCTGGGCTGGTCGGCCAAGTTCCTGCTCCTGAGCGACCTGCACTATCTGGCCGCGGCCCTCCTGCTGGGGCTGCTGACTTGGCGCCTGGCCCTGCAGGCCCGCCAGGCCGCGCCGGCCTGGTCCTGGGGTCCGCGCACCTGGTGGGGCTGGGAGCTGATCGGGCTGTTGGTGGTCTCCGGCGCGGCCAAGGCCCTGCGCAACTACGGGGTGTTCCTGCCCCCGCCCTTGTTGATGGTCCTGGACTTCGTGCACCTGGGCAGCGCCATGGCCCTGGCCTTCACCGGCCTGGCCCTGCTGCTGCGGCCGCTGCTGCCCAGGATAAAGGCCCTGCGCCGGCGGGCCGCCTGAGCCTCTGGGCCGCGCCTGACTCGCCGCCCCGCCCGCACCCGGGCGGGGCGGTTTATTTGGCCCCGGCCTCGGCCTTGGGCCGACAAAGACGGGGCCGTCCCTCCCCTATCTTGATACCCGCCATCGCCGGCCGCGCTCGCTTTTCTTGACACCCCCGGCCATGCGCCCTACTCTGGGCCTGAACCCCGATTCACAGGAGGACCCATGCCCAGCAAGGTTTTCTTCATAGACCTGCGCGCCACCCTCAAGCGCTCCCTGATCAACAAGCTGGACGATCTCATCGCGGCGGTGGACCTGGCCGGCCGCACCAAGCCCGGCGGCCTGACCGCCGTCAAGCTGCACTTCGGCGAGCGGGGCAACACGGCCTTCATCCGGCCGGTATACGTGCGCCGGTTCGTGGAGGCCGTCAAGGCCGCCGGCGGCCGGCCCTTTTTGACCGACTGCAACACCCTGTACGTGGGCACCCGCTCCGACGCGGCCAGCCACCTGGCCACGGCCACCACCAACGGCTTCGCCTACAGCGTGGTGGACGCGCCCCTGATCATCGCCGACGGGCTCAAGGGCCACAGCGCCACCGCGGTGCGGGTGGACCTGCCCGAGGCCCAGGAGGTGCTCATCGGCAGCGAGGTGGTGGAGGCCGACAGCCTGCTGAGCCTGGCCCACTTCAAGGGCCACGAGCTGTGCGGCTTCGGCGGGGCGCTGAAGAACGTGGGCATGGGCTGCGGCAGCCGCCAGGGCAAGCTGTTCATGCACAGCAACATCACCCCTTCCATCAAGGCCAAGCGCTGCATCGCCTGCGGAGCCTGCATCGAGCGCTGCCCGGTGGCGGCCATCAAGTTCACAAAGCGCAGCGCCGACGAGCCGGCCCCGGCCAAGTCGCAAAATCCCAAGCTCAAGGCCGTCAAGGACCCGGACAAGTGCATCGGCTGCGGGGACTGCATCCTGGCCTGCCCGGCGGGGGCCATCGAGATACAGTGGGACGCCCAGGTGCCGGACCTGATGCGGCGCATGGTGGCCTATGCCAAGGGCGCGCTGGCCGGCAAAGAAAAGCGCAGCGTGTTCTGCAACTTCCTGACCCAGATCAGCCCGGCCTGCGACTGCTACCCCTTCCAGGACGCGCCCATGGTGGCGGACCTGGGCATCCTGGCCTCCACGGACCCGGTGGCCATTGACCAGGCCTCGGCGGATTTGGTCAACCAGGCCGCCGGCAACCGCGACTCCTGCCTGAAGTCGGCCCATGCGCCCGGCGCGGACAAGTTCAAGGACGTGTACCCCAAGATCGACTGGACGGTGCAACTGGACTACGGGGCCCAGATCGGCCTGGGCAGCCGGGAGTACGAGCTGGTCAGGGTGTGAAGCCCGGGGGCAATCGTTCATCCTAGAGAACGATTAAAAAGACTGCATTAAACTTGACCAGATGGCGCCACGGTGTTAATCTTGGCGATATCGTGCTTAGTTGACTGTATTTTATAGAAATTAATACTACAACCCTTGCCTAGCGAGGCGGCCGTGGCCAAACAAACTATAGAACTCAGAGTGAACGGCGACCGCTACGAAGTCGCCGTGGATCCCTGGCGCACCCTGGCCGAGGTGCTGCGCGAGGAGCTTCGGCTCACGGGCACCAAGATCGGCTGCAACCAGGGCGACTGCGGGGCCTGCACCGTGCTCCTGGACGGCCGCAGCGTTTCCTCCTGCCTGACCCTGGCCGTGGAGGCCCACCAGCGGGAGATCACCACCATCGAAGGCCTGGCGCCGTCCCCGGACCATTTGCACCCCCTGCAGCAGGCCTTTGTGCAGCACGGGGCCGTGCAGTGCGGCTTCTGCACGCCGGGCATGATCCTGGCCGCCAAGCACCTGCTGGAAAACAACCCCCAGCCCACGGAGCAGGAGATACGTCGCGGCCTGGGGGGTAACCTCTGCCGCTGCACGGGCTACAACAAGATCGTGGAGGCCGTGCAGGCCGCGGCCCAGGAGCTGGCCGCCGGGAAGGAGGGCTAGCCATGGCCATGCCTCACTTCACGGTGCACCAGCCCAAGACCCTGGAGCAGGCCCTGGACCTGCTGAGCCGCCACCGCTCCGGCGTCAAGCTGCTGGCCGGCGGCACGGATCTTTTGATGAAGATGCGCCAGGCCGGGCTCAAGGCCGAGCACCTGGTGAGCCTCAACCGGGTGGAGGGCCTGCGCACCATCTCCTATCGCGACGAGGACGGCCTGGTCATCGGCGGGGCCGCCCGCCTGGCCGACGTGGGCCGTCACCCGGGGGTGGCCCAGCACTACCCGGCCCTGGCCCATGCCTGCTCGGTGATGGCCACCCCCCAGATACGCAACATGGGCACCGTGGCCGGCAACCTGGTCAACGCCGCCCCCTCGGCGGACACCGCCGCGCCGCTGTTGGCCTACGGCGCCAGCCTGGTGGCCGTGGAGCGCGGCGGGCGGCGGCAGATCAAGCTCCAGGACTTCTTCCGCGGGCCCGGCCTGAGCGTGCTGGAGCCCTTGGAGATCGTGGAGGCCATCCGGGTGCCCGCGCCGCCGGCCCGCTGCGGTTCGGCCTACGAGCGCCTGAGCGCCCGCAGCCAGGTGGACATCGCCGCCGTGGGCGTGGCCGGGCTTTTGAACCTGGACCTGGAGGGCCGGGTGCTGCGCTGCCGCCTGGCCCTGGGCGCGGTGGCGCCCACGCCGGTGCGCTGCCTTGAGGCCGAGCAGATGCTGGAGGGCCAGGCGCCCGACGAGGCGCTACTCATGCGCGCCGGGGCCTCCTGCGTGCGCTCCTGCCAGCCCATTGACGACGTGCGCGCCAGCGCCGCCTTCCGCCGGGCCATGGTGCAGGTCTTGGCCCAGCGGGTGCTCAAGCGCTGCCTGGCCCTGGCCCAGGGGGGTGCCTCATGAAAAATCCTCGGATCATCGGTCAGAGCATCCCCCGCCTGGATGCGCCGGACAAGGCGACCGGCCGGGCCATCTACACCGACGACATCAAGCTGCCGGGCATGCTCTACGGCAAGCTGCTGCGCAGCCCCCTGGCCCACGCCCGCATCAAGCGCATCGACGTCGCTAAGGCCAGGGCCCTGCCCGGCGTCAAGGACGTGATCATTGGCGCGGACACCCCCCAGGTCAAGTACGGCAACTGGCGGCTGGTGCCGGGCAGCCAGGACGAGCTGCCCCTGGCCGTGGACAAGGTGCGCTTCGTGGGCGACGAGGTGGCCGCGGTGGCCGCCCTGGACCCGGAGACCGCCGAGCGGGCCTGCGCGCTGATCGAGGTGGAGTACGAGGAACTGCCGGCGATCTTCACCGTGGAGGAGGCCATTGCCGAGGGCGCGCCGCTGATCCACGACGAGAGCCCGGGCAACGTCAGCCTGGTGCGCAAGATCGCCTACGGCGACCTGGATCAGATGTTCGCCCAGGCCCACTACGTGCGCGAGGACACCTTCAAGGTGCACGCCGTGCAGCACGCCTATCTGGAGCCCTGCGCCTGCGTGGCCCAGGCCGAGGAAGGCAGCCGCGTCACCCTGTGGACCAGCACCCAGGTGCCCTACATCGTGCAGTGCCTCCTAGCCAGCACCCTGGGCCTGCCCGAGAACAACGTGCGGGTGATGAAGGTGGCCGTGGGCGGCGGCTTCGGCGGCAAGATGGAGCTGCGGCCCTGGGAGTTCTGCGCGGCCTTCCTGGCCCTGCGCACGGGCCGGCCGCTGAAGTTCACCCTGACCCGCAGCGACGAGCTGGCCTTCGGCCGCCGCCGCCACCCCATGAGCATCTACTCCAAGGTGGCCTTCAGCAAGGAGGGCAAGCTGCTGGCCAAGGACTTCCAGGTGCTCCTGGACGGCGGGGCCTACAACGCCATGGGCCCCACCGCCACCTACCTCTGCGGCACCTTCGGCAACATGCTCTACAACTTCCCGGCCTACCGCTACCTGGGCCAGCACGTGTACACCAACAAGCCGCCGGCCAGCGCCATGCGCGGCTTCGGCGCGCCCCAGGCCGCCTTCGCCGCCGAGACCCAGATGAACTTAGCCGCCCAGGAGCTGGGCCTGGACCCCATTGACCTGCGCCTGATCAACGCCATGCAGACCGGCGACGAGATACCCGAAGTGGCCACCATCAGCTCCTGCGGCTTCAAGGAGAGCCTCACCAAGGTCCGCCAGATCAGCGGCTGGGACCTGAAGCGCAAGGACAAGAAGCCCGGCCGGGGCCTGGGCATCGGCTGCTTCTCCTTCATCAGCGGCGGGGTGTTCAACTGGTTCAACACCAAGTACAACTTCAGCGCCGCCGAGGTGAAGGTCTTCGAGGACGGCACCGCCCAACTGGCCTGCATGGCCTGCGACATCGGCCAGGGTCCGGACACGGTGCTGCGGCAGATACTCTCGGCCGAGCTGGGCGTGTCCATCGAGAAAATCCGCCTCATCTCCATGGACACCGCGGCCACGCCCAAGGCCGACCTGGGCACCTGGGGCAGCCGGGTGACCCTGATGAACGGCAACGCCGTCATCCAGGCCGCCGGCAAGATCAAGGACATGCTGGCCCCGGTGCTGTTCAGCCAGTTCGACCTCAACCAGATCCACGACCTGGCCTTCGAGGACGACAAGGTGTTCGTGCGCGCCAACCCCAAGCGGTCTATGAGCCTGGCCGAGTGCGTGTACAAGGCGCTCAAGGGCCGCCGCGGCGAGCCGCTCACCGCCCGCGGCTACTACACCCCGCGCAACAAGGGCCTGGTCAGCCCCGCCTTCAGCTTCGGGGCCCAGGTGGCCGAGGTGGAGGTGGACGCCGACACCGGCCTGACCAAGGTGGTCAAGATGTACACCGCCCACGACTGCGGGGTGCCCATCAACAAGATGTCCGTGGAGGGGCAGTTGGAGGGCGCGGTGCAGATGGGCCTGGGCTACACCCTGATGGAAAACCTGATCCTGGACCAGCAGGGCCGCACGCTCAACACCACCTTCCTGGACTACAAGATGCCCACGGCCCAGGACATGCCCCCGGGCGAGTCCGTGGACGTGGACACCTACGAGCCCGAGGGGCCCTTCGGGGCCAAGGAGGCCGGCGAGGGCCTGGCCATACCCACCGCGCCGGCCATCGCCCACGCGGTGTACGAGGCCTGCGGCTATCGCTGTAAGGAGTTGCCCATTACGCCGGAGAAGGTGCTGAGGGCTTTGGGCAAGATTAAGTAGCGGGCGTTGGCTCAGTAATGATGGGGCCTCCCGCGTGGGGGGCCCCTTTTTCTTAAACTGATTGATTTAACGTACAACAATTGGATAGAAAACGCGGCATCTGCCGCATAATCTGAGGCAAGTGGAACGCGGCGACTGTCGCCTAATCTGAATTAATTTCATCCGGAGGGCTTATGTTCAGGCGGTGCATACAACTTCTGTTGGTCCTTTCCCTTTTCTCTTTCATGGCGGTTGGCGCGCCCAACCTTTGCCTTGCGGACGCTGGCGCAAAAGCCGGCGACAAGGCCGAGACCGCGAAGAGCTCCGGCACCAGGATGGAGCACGACTTCCTTGGCGATAAAGCGGTCCCCGCAAGCGCCTATTACGGCGTGCAGGCCGAGCGAGCCATTGAGAACTTTCCCTTTAATTCTCACACCATGGAGCACTACCCCAACTTTATCATCGCCTTCGCCTATGTAAAAAAAGCCGCGGCCTTGGCTAATAATCAGATTGGGGACCTCAGCGACGAAAAGACCAAGGCCATTGTGGCGGCCTGCGATGAAGTCATCGCCGGAAAGCTGCACGACCAGTTCCCGATTGACATGATCCAGGGCGGCGCCGGCACGTCCACCAACATGACCGTGAACGAAGTTCTCGCCAATCGCGGCCTGGAGATCATGGGCAAGGCCAAGGGCCAGTACGAATTTCTGCACCCAAATGATGATTTGAACTACGGGCAGTCCACTAACGACACCTACCCCACGTCCATCAAACTGGCCGTTATCCTCGGCCTGGAAGACGCCTTCAAAAGCATCAAGAAGCTCGAGGACGCCTTGGCCGCCAAAGGCGAGGAGTTCAAGAACGTCATCAAGATGGGCCGCACCGAAATGCAGGATGCCGTGCCCGTGACTCTGGGGCAGGAATTTTCCGGATTCGCCTACACCATTCGTGAAGCCACAACGCAGTTGAAGCAAGCGCGGGATGCCTTTTACATCATCAATATGGGCGGCACCGCCATCGGCACAGGCATCACCTCTTCGCCCAAGTACGCGCCCCTGGTGACCAAGATTTTGGCCAAGGAAACCGGCTATCCTTTTGTTCTGGCGCCGAGTTTGGTGGGCGCTTCGTCCGACGCCGGCGGCTTTGTGCAGATGTCCGGCGCGCTCAAGCGCATGGGCTTGCAAATTTCCAAGGTCTGTAACGACCTGCGCCTGATGTCCTCCGGTCCCCGGGCAGGTCTTTACGAGATCAGGCTGCCGCCCATGCAGCCTGGCTCCTCGATCATGCCGGGCAAGGTTAACCCGGTCATCCCGGAGGTGGTCTCCTCGGTGGCTTACCAACTGGCTGGCTTCGACACCACCGTTTCCATGGCCGCGGAACTCAGCAGCCTGGAACTGAATCCGGTGGAAGCCATCATCGCCTACAGCCTGCTGCAGGGCGTAAGCTATCTCACCACAGCCTGCGACCTCCTGGCGGACAAATGCGTAAAGGGCATCCAGGCCAACAAGGAGCGCCTGGAGGAGATGGTCAAGAAAAGCATCGGCATCGTGACGGCTTTGAAGCCCGTGCTGGGCTATGAGAAGTCCGCGGCCATCGCCAAGGAGGCCCTCAAGACCAATGGTTCGGTCTACGATCTGGTGCTGCAAAAGGGCTGGCTGTCCAAAGAGCAACTCGATGATTTGTTGAAGCCGGAAAAAATGACCCAGCCCAGAGAGCTTCCCAGCAGCAAGTAGCACGCTTCATCTCCGATAGCACGCACGCGCACTTGCATTAAGGAGGTTGAAAAACCCTATGGTCACTTACTCAACCAGCGGCGGGGTGCCCGCGCGGTGAGGGCAATCTTGTCCGTTGGACCACGAAAGGAGTTCGCGCAAGTTGGGTTGACGCCCTTGGCCCCGAAACCCAACATTGCCCTGCCAACGGGTTCTTGTTGAGCATTCGCGCGCTGTGCTTCGTACAGAGATTGCTTCGTCGCGGCCAGCGCCGCTCCTCGCAAGGACAATCGCTGCCTTGTCGTTGCGAGCGCAGCGAAGCAATCTCGGTTCGCCAAGAGGGAGCCGGGGAGGCTGCAATGGGTTGGGCAGAAGCGCTCGCTCACAACCCAACGCCTACTTAAATTCTGCTAGCAGATGCGCGGCAGGGGCTCGCCGCTGAGCATGTCCAGGATGCGCCGGCCGCCCACGGCCGTGTTCAGCCAGACCCGGCCCGGGTGCGCCTGTCCGGCCCGGCCGATGACGGCCGCCCGTCCGCCCAGGGGATGGGCGCGTAGGGCCTCCAGGCCGGCCGGGGCCTGCGCCTCCGGCAGCAGGCAGATCAGCTTGCCCTCGTTGGCCAGGTACAGCGGGTCCAGGCCCAGCAGCTCGCAGACCCCGGCCACGGCCGGGTCAATGGGGATGGCCTGCTCGTTGAGCTCGATGGAAACGCCGCTGCGGGCGGCAATTTCATTGAGAGCCGTGGCCAGGCCGCCGCGGGTGGGGTCGCGCAGCACGTGCAGGCCCGGGCAGGCGGCCAGCAGCGCCGCGGTGAGGCCGTTCAGCGGGGCCGAGTCCGAGGCCAGCGGCGCCTCCAGGCCCAGCCCTTGCCGGGTGGCCATGATGGTCACCCCGTGGTCGCCCATGCTGCCCGAGACCAGCACCGCGTCGCCGGGCCGGGCCAAATGGGCGCCCACCTCCACGCCATCGGGGATCAGGCCGATGCCGGTGGTGTTGATAAACAGCTTGTCCGCCTGGCCGCGGCCCACCACCTTGGTGTCGCCAGCGATGACCGCCACCCCGGCCTGCTTTGCGGCCCGGGCCATGGAGGCCACCACCCGTTCGAGGTCGGCCAGGGGCAGGCCCTCTTCCAACACAAAGGCGGCGGTGAGATAGAGCGGCCGGGCCCCGCGCATGGCCACGTCATTGACCGTGCCGTGCACGGCCAGGGAGCCGATGTCCCCGCCCGGAAAGAATATGGGGTCCACCACGAAACTGTCGGTGCTCACGGCCAGGCGGCCGGCCGGCGCGGGCAGCACGGCCGCGTCGTCCAGCTCGGCCAGGATGGGGTTGTTCAAATGGCGGGCGAAGACCGAGGCCACCAGCTCGGCGCTGGCCCGGCCGCCGGCTCCGTGGTCCAAGAGGATGGTCTCGGACATGCTCACTCCTCCCGCCGGTACTTGTACCAGGCCGCGCAGGTGCCCTCGGCCGAGACCATGCAGGGCCCCAGGGGCTTGGCCGGCGTGCAGACCTGGCCGAAGAGCCGGCACTCCGGCGGCCGGATGAGCCCGCGCAGCACGTCTCCGCAGCGGCAGCCGGGGTGGTCTTGGGCCGGAGGCACGGACAGGTCCAGGCGCTTGGCCGCGTCCAGGTGGCCGTACTCGTCCCGCACGGCCAGGCCGCTCAGGGGGATGGGCCCCAGGCCCCGCCAGGGCGCGTCCACGGGCGCGAAGAACTGGTTCATCAGGGCCACGGCCGCCGGGTTGCCCTGGGGCCGCACCGCCCGCTGGTACTGAATCTCCACCCGGCTCTGGCCGCTCTCCACCTGCCGGACCAGCATCAGGATGCTGGCCAGGATGTCCACCGGCTCGAACCCGGCCACCACGCAGGGGATGCCGCGCTCCCGGGCCACCGGCTCATAGCAGGCCGTGCCGATGACCGTGGTGACGTGGCCCGGGCAGAGGAAGCCCGACAGGCGCAGGTCCGGTCCGGCCAGCAGGGCGGCCAGGGCCGGCGGCAGCAGCTTGTGCGCGCTGAGCACGCTGAAGTTCTTTACGCCCTGTTGATCGGCAGAGAGCATGGCCGCGGCCACGGTGGGGGCGGTGGTCTCAAAGCCTATACCTAAGAACACCACCTCCTGCTCCGGCTCCCGCTGGGCCAGGGCCACCGCGTCCAGGGGCGAGTACACCACCTCCACCGCCGCGCCGGCCGCCCGCTCCCGGGCCAGGGAGCTCTGGCTGCCCGGCACCCGCACCAGGTCGCCGAAGGTGGCCACCTTCACCCCGGGCGTGCGGGCCAGCTTCACGGCCCGGTCAATCTCCTCGGTGGCCGTGACGCACACCGGGCAGCCGGGGCCGGAGATCATCTCCACGGTGGGGGGCAGCATCTGGTGCAGGCCGTGGCGGGCCAGGGCCATGGTGTGGGTGCCGCACAGCTCCATGAAGCGGGCGGGCGTCTTGCTCTCGCGCCTTATCTGCGCGGCCAGCTCCCGGGCCAGGGCCGGGTCGCGGTACTCGTCCACGTGCTTCACGCCGGCTTCTCCAGGGTGTCGGGTCCCAGCACAGTCTCCCCCTCCTTCACCAAGCCGCGTCCCCAGGCCGCGACCGCGGCCAGGGCCTGGCCCAGGCTCAGGCCGCCGTCGTTGGCCGGAACCTGGGCCGGAGTGTACACCGTCAGGCCCAAGGCCTCCAAGCGCCGCGGCAGCCCGGCCAAGAGGCAGGCGTTCATCAGGCAGCCGCCGCCCAGGCAGGCCACGTCCAGGCCGCTAAACTCCGCGCCGGCTTGGGCCCAGGCGGCCAGGCCGGCCAGGAGCCCGCCGTGGAAGCGGGCCGAGACCGCGGCGCAGTCCGCGCCTGCGGCCATATCGGCCAGCACCGCCTCCACCAGGGGTCCCCAGTCCAGCTCTATGAGGCCGTCGGTCTCGCGCAGGGCAAAGGCGTAGCCCGGCTCGTCCGGCATGGTCATGGCCTGCTCCAGCTCCACCGCGGCCTGGCCATCGTAGGCCACCTCCTCGCGCAGGCCGCACAGGGCGGCCACCCCATCAAAGAGCCGCCCCAGGCTGGAGGTAAGGGGTGTATTGAGCCGCCGGGCGATCATCTGGCTGATCAGGGGCAGGGTCTCCCCCCGCCGCTGCACCAGCCCCAGGGCCAGGGAAGCAGCCTCCTCCGGGCCGTAGACCTCGTCCAGCAGGGCCAGGCCCACCCGCCAGGGCTGCTTGACCGCGGCCTCTCCCCCGGGCAGACAGAAGCGCCGCAGCCGGCCCAGGCGGCGATAGCCGTGCGCCGCGGCCGCCAGCATCTCGCCGCCCCAGACCGTGCGGTCCGGGCCATAGCCGGTGCCGTCCAGGGAAAGGGCCAGCACCGGCCCGCTCAGGCCGTGCTCGGCCATCACCGCCACGGCGTGGGCGTGGTGGTGCTGCACCCGCACCAGGGGCCGCCCCTGCTCCTGGGCCCAGCGGGTGGAGAGGTAGTCCGGGTGCAGGTCGCAGGCCAGGACCTGGGGCTCGGCCTCCAGGATGCGGGCCAGGTGCCCGGCCGTGAGCTCGAAAAACTCCAGGGTGCGCAGGTCGTCCAGATCGCCCACGTGCTGGCTGAGGAAGGCCTCGCGGCCACGCAGCAGGCAGAGGGTGTTCTTCTGGTGGGCGCCGGCGGCCAGGATGGGCGGGCAGCCGTCCGGGACCAGCTCCGGGCGCAGGAACAGGGGCACCGGCACGAATCCCCGCGAGCGCCGTAGCGCCCGCAGGCGGCCGCCCACCACCCGCACCACCGAGTCGTCGCTGCGCAGGTGGATGTCCCGGTCGTGCAGCAGCAGCAGGTCGGCGATGGCCCCGCGCTCGGCCTTGGCCCCGATGCGGCAGACCGCCTCTGCGTTGCCCAGGCAGATGGGCTCGTCGCTGACGTTGCCGCTGGTCATGACCAGGGCCCAGGCGCCCAGTTCCGCGGCCGCGGCCAGGAGCAGGTGGTGCAGGGGCGTGTAGGGCAGCAGCAGACCCACCAGGCGGTTGCGGGGGGCCACCGAGGGGGCCAGGCCCGAGCCAGGCCGGGCCGGGGCCAGCACGATGGGCCGCTCCCGGCTGCACAGGGCCGCCGCCGCGGCCGGGTCCAGCGCGGCCAGGCGTTGGGCGGCCTCCAGGTCGGCCACCATCACGGCCAGGGGCTTCTCCTCCCGGTGCTTGCGGCCGCGCAGGCTGCTCACCGCCGCCTCGCTCAGGGCGTCGGCGGCCAGGTGGAAGCCGCCCAGGCCCTTGACCGCCACCACCCGGCCCTGGGCCAGGGCCGCGGCCGCGGCGGCCACCGGGTCGGCCGCCTCCAGCTCGTTGCCCCGCGCGTCGCTCAGCCACAGCCGCGGCCCGCAGACTGGACAGGCGTTGGGCTGGGCGTGGAAGCGCCGGTCGCCGGGGTCCTGGTACTCGGCCCGGCAGGACGGGCACATCTCAAACCCGGACATGGTGGTCTGGGGCCGGTCGTAGGGCAGGTCCTGGATGATGGTGTAGCGCGGCCCGCAGTGGGTGCAGTTGATGAAAGGATAATGGTGGCGGCGGTCGCCGGGGTCCAGCATCTCGGCCAGGCAGGCCTCGCAGACGGCCACGTCCGGGCTGATCAGGGTGCGGCGGGCGCCGGCCTGGGAGGCGCGGATGCTGAACTCGCTCTCGCCCGCGGCCGGCGGCTCCTCCTGGCGCTCCAGGCCGTGTATCACAGCCAGGGGCGGGGACTCGCTGCGCAGGCGCTGGAAGAACTCATCGCAGGCCGGGCCCGGGCCCTGCACGGCCAGATCCACCCCGGCGGCGGTGTTGGTCACGAAGCCGGTCAGGCCCAGGCCGCGGGCCAGGTTGTAGACAAAGGGCCGGAAGCCCACCCCCTGCACCACCCCCGTGACCAGGGCCCGTTCCCGCCGCCGGCCGGAGGCCACGCGGGGCTAGCCTTTCACCCAGGACTCCAGCCAGTCCACCCAGGCCGGGAGCCCCTCGCCGGTCTTGCAGGATACGTCAAAGGCCACCTGCTTGGGGTTGAGCGCCCGGCAGGTGCGGTGGATGCGCTCCAGGTCGCAGCTCACGTAGGGCAACAGGTCTATCTTGTTCACCAAGAGCACCCCGGCCTCGCGGAACAGGGCCGGGTACTTGCTGGGCTTGTCGTCGCCCTCGGCCACCGAGAGCACGGCCACCTTCAGGTCTTCGCCCAGGTCAAAGTCCACCGGGCAGACCAGGTTGCCCACGTTCTCGATGATCAAGAGGTCCAGGGCCGCCAGGTCCAGGGGCTCCAGGGCCTGGGCCAGCATGGCCCCGTCCAGGTGGCAGGCCCCCTGGGTCTCTATCTGCACCGCCCGCACCCCGCAGGCCGCCACCCGCCGGGCGTCCTCGTCGGTCTGGATGTCGCCCTCGATCACCGCGCAGCGCAGGCGGCCGGCCAGGCGCGAGAGGGTCTGCTCCAGCAGGCTGGTCTTGCCCGCGCCGGGGCTGGAGATGAGGTTGAGCACCTTGACTCCGGCCTGGGCGAAGCGCCGGCGGTGCTCGGCGGCCAGGCGCTCATTGGCCTCCAAGATGTTGCGCCCCACGTTGATGTCGGCCATGGCCCCCTCCTTAAATCACTCGGCCTCAATGTGGTCCACGTACAGCTCCTGGCCCGAGGTCAGCTCTATGTCCTTGGAGTGGCACTCCGGGCAGGCGAACACCGGCTGGGCCATGTCTATCGAGGCCCCGCAGGCGTGGCACACACCTTGGGCGGGCATCTGCTCTATGGCCAGGATCGCCTCGGCGGCCAGGGTGCCTTCCTTGATCAAGTCGAAGCTGAAGGTGAGCGAGCTGGGCACCACGTTGGCCCAGGCCCCCACCTTCACCGCCACCTTGGTCACCCGCTGCACCTGGTGGCGCCCAGCCTCTTCCAAGACGATGGACAGCAGGGACTGGGCGATGGACATCTCGTGCACGAAAATTCCCCGTGAGAAAAGGCCCTTGCAGTAATTTGAGAATCTATCACGACTGGCCAAGGCGGTCAACCGGACCGAGCCCGCGCTGGTTGGCGACCCCCCAAGGCCTCTGGTAGAATCCGAAACAGTTGCAGGAGATTAGCGTGACCTTCCACCGCGGCATACCTCCCCGCCCCCGGCCGCGCCGCCTGCGCGGCATCCTTATGCTGGCGGGCGTGCTGCTGCTGCTCATATGCCTGGGCACCGCCTTCGTGGCCCTGGGGGCCTGGGTCTACATCAGCCAGGGGCTGCCCCGCATCGAGCGCCTGGCCGACTACCGCCCGCCGGCCGTGACCCAGGTCTTGGCCTTTGACGGCCGCCTGATGACCGAATATTTCCAGCAGCGGCGCTACGTGGTGACCCTGGACCAGGTGCCCCGCCAGGTGCGGCTGGCCTTCGTGGCCGCCGAGGACGGCAGCTTCTTCCGCCACAAGGGCATAGACCTGGTGGGCATCGCCCGCGCGGCCCTGGCCAACCTGCTGGCCGGCAGGGTGGTGCAGGGCGGCAGCACCATCACCCAGCAGGTGGCCCGCGGCCTGCTGCTCACGCCCCAGCGCACCCTGATGCGCAAGCTCAAGGAGATGATCCTGGCCTGGCGCATGGAGCGCAGCCTGAGCAAGGATGAGATACTGTTCTTGTACCTCAACCAGATATACCTGGGCCACGGGGCTTACGGGGTGGAGGCGGCGGCGCGCACCTACTTCGGCAAGTCGGCCAAGGACCTGGAGCTGGCCGAGGGCGCGCTCCTGGCCGGTCTGGTGCAGGCCCCCAGCCGCTACAGCCCCCTGCGCCACCCCCGCCGGGCGCGCACCCGCCAGGTGTACGTGCTCGAGCGCATGGCCAGCGAGGGCTTCATCACCCGGGCCCAGGTCCGCCAGGCGCAGAACCAGACCCTGGAGGTGAGGCTGCACCGGCCCCAGACCGTGTCGGCGCCCTACTACGAGGAGGCGGTGCGCCAGTGGCTGGAGGAGCGCTTCGGCCGCCAGATGCTCTACGAGGGCGGGCTGACCGTGCACACCGCCTGCGACCCCCGCCTGACCGAGTACGGCCGCCAGGCCATCGCCTCGGGCCTGGCCCAGCTCACCCGGCGCCAGGGCTACTGGGGCCCCTTGCGGCGGGTGAGCGCCGAGGAGCTGGCCGCCGCCCGCCAGCGCCCCCTGGGCCCCGGCCAACTGGAGCCGGGGCAGAGGCAGAAGGCCCTGGTCACCCGCCTGGACCAAGCGGCCCAGCGGGCCGAGCTGCGCCTGGGGCCGGCCCGGGGCTACCTCACCCTGGAGCAGGTGCGCTGGGCGCGAGCGCCCATCAAGGACCTCAAGGAGAACCGCCCCCGCATCACCAGCATCGAGCAGGTGCTCCGCCCCGGCGACGAGGTGCTGGTGCGCACCCTGGCCCGGGAGGGCCGCGGCGGCTGGTGGCGCCTGGAGCTGGTGCAGGACCCGGTGGCCCAGGCCGGCTTGTTGGCCATGGAAAACCACACCGGCCGGGTGCGGGTGCTCATCGGCGGCTCGGACTTCCTCAAGAGCCAATACAACCGGGCCCTGCAGGCCCACCGCCAGCCGGGCAGCGCCTTCAAGCCCCTGATCTACGCCGCGGCCCTGGACCACCCGCGCCGGCACTTCACCGCCGCCAGCGTGATCCTGGACTCGCCGGTGGTCTACGACGACCCCAGCGTGCCCGGCGAGAAGTGGCGGCCCAAGAACTACAGCAACCAGTTCTACGGCCCCACCACCCTGCGCCAGGCCCTGGCCCACTCGCGCAACGTGGTCACGGTGAAGCTGCTGTCGGAGCTGGGCATGGGCTACACCATCGGCTACGCCCGCCGCCTGGGCGTCGCCAGCGAGCTGGTGCCCAACCTCTCCCTGGCCCTGGGCACCAGTGGCCTGAGCCTCTTGGAGCTGACCCGGGCCTATGGGGTCTTCGCCGACCAGGGCAAGCTGATGGAGCCGGTGCTGGTGGAGCGGGTGCTGGACCGCGACGGCAAGGTGCTCTACGAAGCCCAGCCCCAACAGCGCCAGGTCATCTCCCCCCAGACCGCCTACCTGATGACCAACCTGCTCAAAGGGGTGATCCAGGAGGGCACCGGCCGCATGATGCGCGAGCTCAAGCGGCCCCTGGCCGGCAAGACCGGCACCACCAACGACCTCAAGGACGCCTGGTTCGTGGGCTTCTCGCCGCAGCTCATCTGCGGGGTCTGGGTGGGCCAGGACGACAACCGCCCCCTGGGCCACCGGGAGACCGGCGCCCGGGCGGCCGGCCCCATCTGGAAGGAGTTCATGGGCGAAGCCCTCAAGGGCCTGCCCGCCGAGGACTTCCCGGTGCCCACCGGGGTGGTCTTCGCCCGGGTGGACCGGATCAGCGGCGCGCCCGTCGCCAGCGGCCAGCAGGGCGGCTTCTTCGAGGCCTTTAAGGAGGGCAGGCAACCCGGGGCGTCGGACCAGGAGCGGGAGGCTGACCAGGCCAAGCAGGCCGAAGGCTTCCTGGAGGCCGAGAGCTTCAGCCAGCCCGAGGCCCGGGGAGCGATCCCGCCCCCGCCTTCGCCGGCCCCTAACAGCTCGCCGACCCTGCCGGAGGCGGCCCCTGCCCCGCGGCCCTGAGGCGGGCCCCCAGCAAAAAAGCGGCCCCCCTGCCGGGAGGCCGCCGTCAGCCGAAACTCGTAAACGTTTAGATGTTGCGCAGCTCCTCCCGGTGCCAGTGCAGCAGCGGGAAGTTGCCCTCCAACTCCTTGATCAGGGCCTGCAGCTTGTCCTCGGCCAGATCGGCGATGCGGATGTACACGTTGCGGCAGCCTTCCTCGCACAGGTCGTAGGAGGAGAGGATGCTCACCATGCGGCCGCCGTGCTTGCGGATCACGTCGGCCACCTCCTTGATGGAGCCGGGGCGGTCGGCCAGGTTGAAGGCGATCTGCACGCCGCCGCGGTACACGCCGGTGATGCTGATCAGCACCCGGAACACGTCGCCCTGGGAGAGGATGCCGACGACCTTGTCGTTGTCCACCACCGGCAGGCCGGTCACCTTGTGCTCCAGCATCATCACCGCCGCCTTCTCCACGGTCTCCTCGGGGCCGATGCTGATCACCTTGCGGCTCATGATGTCCTTGACCTTGAGCTCGCTGAGCAGGTAGTACAGCTCGTGCACGTCAAGGGTGGTGGCCTTGCTGGGGCTGGCCTCCTTCAGGTCGCGGTCGGTGACGATCCCCACCAGCTTGCCGTCCTTGTCCACCACGGGCAGGCGCCGGACGTTGTTCTCCTTCATGAGCTGCGACGCCTTCATCACCGAGGTGTCGGGCGCGGCGGTGACGGGATCGGTAGTCATCCAGTACTTGACCAGCATGAACTGCCTCCTGCACTCCTAGATTATGCTAAAGCTATCGGGAATCTGCGGGGCAACCGCACTCCCCCTCAAATCCCCAATCCCAATGGGCTTGTACTCCTTATGACCCCAAGATACAATCCCGCCCGGGTGGGTTGTCAAGCTTTTTCCCCGGCGGACTATGGTCTAACCCCATGAACGAAGGTGCTAAAACACATCCTGCCTCCGACGGAGTGGATCTGCTGTTGGGCCCGGAGAGCCCCCTGGCCCAGGAGCTGCCGGCCTTCGCCCCCCGCCCCGGCCAGTTGGAGATGGCCCGCCTGGTGGACAAGGCCCTGCGCCAGGAGGTGCCCCTGATCGTGGAGGCCGGAACCGGCACCGGCAAGACCCTGGCCTACCTGGTCCCGGGCCTGCTTTCGGGCCTGAAGCTCATCGTCTCCACCGGCACCCGCACCCTGCAGGACCAGATCAGCCACAAGGAGCTGCCCCTGTTGCAGCGCACGGCGGCCCCCCACCTTAGCTGGGCGGTGCTCAAGGGCCGCGGCAACTATCTCTGCCGCCGGCGTTATCTGGCCTTTGCCCAGCAGCCGGAGCTGGGCCTGCCCCAGGCCGCCGGCGGCCTGGCCCGTCTGGCCCAGTGGCTGGAGAGCACCAATAGCGGCGACCTGGACGAAGTGCGCGGCCAGGAGCTGAGCGAGGCCCTGCTCATGGAGGTGACGGCCAACAGCGAGCAGTGCCTGGGCTCCCGCTGCCCCCAGCGCGAGCGCTGCCACCTGCTGGAGGCCCGCCGCCGGGCGGCGGCGGCGGACGTGGTGGTGGTCAACCACCACCTGTTCCTGGCCGACCTGGTGCTCCGGGCCGGCGGCTTTGGCGAGGCCCTGCCCCGCTACCAGGCGGTGATCTTCGACGAGGCCCACCTGCTGCCCGAGGCGGCCACCCAGGCCTTCGGGGCCAGCGTGGGCCAGCCGCGCCTGGCCCTGTTGCAGAGGGACCTGCTGCGCGAGAGCCCCAGGCTGCCGGAGATCGCCGCGGCCGGCGGCGCCTGCGAGGCCGCGGGCCGGCGCCTTTTCAACCGCCTGCGCCGGCTGCTGGGCCCCGAGGGCCGCGCCGCGCCGTTGACCGCCCTGCAGCTCAGTGAGCTGGCTCCGGCCGGCGCCGAACTGGGCCAGGCCCTGAGCGAGCTGGCCGAGGTCCTGCCCCACGACCAGGAAGAATGCGAGGCCCTGGCCGGGCGGGCCCAGGCCTTGGCCCGGGACCTCTCCGCCGCCTCCCAGCCGGTGGCCGGCCACAGCGTGGCCTGGGTGCAGGGTCAGCGGGGCGGGGTGGCCCTGCACCTGTCGCCGGTGGAGGTGGGGCCCCACCTGGAGGCGGCGCTGTATTCCCAGATGGGCCGGCTGGTGTTCACCAGCGCCACCCTGGCCCCCCTGGGCGACCTGGAGCCCTTCCGCCAGCGCCTGGGCCTGCCCGTGGAGACCCGCACCGCCGTGGTGCCCAGTCCCTTTGACCCGGCCAGCCAGGCCCTGCTCTACGTGCCCCGCCGGATGCCCCCGCCGGCCAGCCCGGAGTTCCCGGCCGCCGTGGCCCGGCAGGTGCAGGAGCTGCTGGCCCGCAGCCATGGGCGGGCTTTTGTGCTCTTCACCAGCCACCGCAACCTGGAGGCGGTGGCTAGTCTCCTGGACGGGCGCCTGCCCTACCAGGTGTTGGTGCAGGGCCAGGCCCCGCGCCTGGAGCTGCTAAAGCGCTTCGTGGCCCAGAGCCCCAGCGTGCTGCTGGCCACGGCCAGCTTCTGGCAGGGGGTGGACGTGCCCGGGCCGGCCCTGTCCGCGGTGATCGTGGACAAGCTGCCCTTTGCCCCGCCCGACGACCCCCTGGTAGCCGCCCGCTGCCAGCGCCTGGAGGCCGAGGGCCTGAGCGGCTTCGCCCACCTGATGCTGCCCGAGGCCATACTGAGCCTGAAGCAGGGGCTGGGCCGGCTGCTCAGGACCCCCGAGGACCGGGGGCTGTTGGCCGTGTTGGACGTGCGCCTGCTGACCAAGAACTACGGCCGCCGCTTTCTCAAGGCCCTGGCGCCGGTGCCCCTGACCCATGACCTGGCCGAGGTGGCCCGCTTCTTCGCTGCGGAGCCCGGCCGCTGACCGCCTGGGGCCGGCCGGTCAGCCGCGGCGGCTTCTTGCCAGATTTTCCTGCTTGCTGAAGAAAGCTTTGGCCAGGACGGCGTATTCCTGGGGAGAGCAGAGCCGCCGGCACTTCTCCGCGTAGGCCGCGCTGCGCGCAAAGGCCTGCCGCAGCCTTGGGCAAGGGTAGCGCCGGCACTGGCCGCAGTGGGCCATCTTTAGCTGCTGCGCGCAATCCCTGATGCCGTACCGGCACCAGGCCGCGGTTTGGCAGCCGTGGCAGGCCATGTCCTGGGGAGCGGCCAGCACATCCCGCCAGCCCACCCGCAGCCAGGTTTCGGCCGCCTGCCGCAGGAGCTCTTCATCGCCGCTCTGGGTGGCCGTGTAGCGGGGGCAGATGGCGCAGTCATTGCCGCAACAGGCCAGCTTCATTACCCGCCTCCCCCTCCCTGGACCGGGCCGCCGGCGTCCGCGCCGATGAGAAACCGGACGCCGCCTAGATCCGCGGCCAGGCGCGGGTGAGGCCCTTGAGCTCAGTCCACAGGCCCATGCCCAACGCCAGCAACACCAGGCCCACCACCAGGGCCGCCAGGATCACCAGGGGCAGGATGATGGCGAAGAAGGCCCGGCCCCGGCCGATGCCGTGGACCGCGGCCAGGCCGGCGGTGGCCGCCACCAGCCGCCAGACAAAGGACACGGCCATGCCGACCACGGGAACCAGCAAAAACAGGCTGGTGGCCTCGGTGTAGGCCACTACCCGGAAGGTGGCCTGCACTCCCTTTTTGGCCCCCCCCACCACGAACAGGAAAAAGTGCAGGATCCAGGACATGAGGAATATGCCCACCAGGATGCCCAGGGGGGCCAGGATCAGCCCCCAGACGGCGTGGCCCAGGGACAGGTGCTGGCTGGCCAGGGCGCGGCTCCACAGGGCCTGCACCGCCGCGCCCAAGGTGCCCAGGATCAGACCGTAGCTCAGGGCCCAGGCGTAGCCCTCGCGGAAGCGGGCCGCAAAGAACCGGCCCGGCTGGAACAGCACCTGGCCGGTGGTGCGCAGGACGCGGGCGAAGAAGCCGCCCTCCCCCTCCCAGGCCGGCGTCGCCGGCGCGGGCGGGGCGGGCGCAGCCGCCGGCGGCGGCAGGGGCGCGGCCGGGGCCGG
>QZKP01000062.1 GCA_003605055.1 Desulfarculus sp. | reverse complement strand
GTTACGCCATTCGTGCAGGTCGGAACTTACCCGACAAGGAATTTCGCTACCTTAGGACCGTTATAGTTACGGCCGCCGTTTACCGGGGCTTCGGTTCAAAGCTTCTCCAGGCGAACCTGAATGACCTCTCCCCTTAACCTTCCGGCACCGGGCAGGCGTCAGACCCTATACGTCGTCTTGCGACTTAGCAGAGTCCTGTGTTTTTAGTAAACAGTCGCTACCCCCATTTCTCTGCGACCCCCTTCAGCTCGGATAGTAAATACCTTCACCAAAGAGGGCACACCTTCTCCCGAAGTTACGGTGTCATTTTGCCGAGTTCCTTAGCCAGAGTTCTCTCAAGCGCCTTGGGATACTCTCCCTGCCTACCTGTGTCGGTTTGCGGTACGGTCATCAACAGTGCTCGCTAGAGGATTTTCTTGGCAGCATGGGCTCAGTGACTTTGTGAGGTAAACCTCTCGTCATCACCTCTCAGCGTTAACGAGGAAACGGATTTGCCTATTTCCTCCGCCTACAGGCTTGAACCGCCACATCCAGCCGGCGGATCACCTACCCTTCTGCGTCCCCCCTTCGCTCAAACGCACGTTGATGGTACGGGAATGTTAACCCGTTTCCCATCACCTACGCCTTTCGGCCTCGGCTTAGGGGCCGACTAACCCTGAGAAGATTAGCTTTACTCAGGAAACCTTGGGCTTACGGCGAGCGGGTTTCTCACCCGCTTTCTCGCTACTCATGTCAGCATACGCTCTTGGGATGGGTCCACCGGTCCTCGCGATCCGGCTTCAACCCCTTACCCAATGCTCCCCTACCGATGGTACTAGACCATCCCGCAGCTTCGGTGGTGTGCTTAAGCCCCGTTACATTTTCGGCGCAGAGTCACTCGACCAGTGAGCTGTTACGCTTTCTTTAAAGGATGGCTGCTTCTAAGCCAACCTCCTGGTTGTATGCGCGTCTCCACATCCTTTACCACTTAGCACACACTTTGGGACCTTAGCTGGCGATCTGGGTTGTTTCCCTTTCGACGATGGAACTTATCTCCCACCGACTGACTCCCGGGATAAAAGTTGGCGGTATTCGGAGTTTGATTGAGTTTGGTACTCTGTTAGGAGCCCTAGCTCATTCAGTGCTCTACCCCCGCCACTTAATTGCCCGAGGCTATACCTAAATATATTTCGGGGAGAACCAGCTATCACCAGGTTTGATTAGCCTTTCACTCCTATCCACAGCTCATCCAAGCGGTTTTCAACCCACATTGGTTCGGTCCTCCATCCCGTGTTACCGGGACCTCAACCTGGCCATGGATAGATCACCTGGCTTCGGGTCTACTCCCTGCGACTAGTGCGCCCTGTTCAGACTCGGTTTCCCTACGGCTACACCTAACGGCTTAACCTCGCCACAAAGAGTAACTCGCTGACTCATTATGCAAAAGGCACGCGGTCAGGCATGGACCCCCGAAGGAATCCAAACGCCCTCCCACCGCTTGTAAGCAGACGGTTTCAGGTACTATTTCACTCCCCTCACCGGGGTGCTTTTCACCTTTCCCTCACGGTACTAGTTCACTATCGGTCGTCGGCACGTATTTAGCCTTGTGAGATGGTCCTCACGAATTCCGACGGGGTTCCACGTGTCCCGCCGTACTTGGGTGCCCCACCCAGGGAGACAAAAGCATTTCGCGTACCGGGCTTTCACCGTCTATGGCGGTCCTTTCCAGGTTCCTTCCGCTATGCTTTTGTTTTTTGACTCCCCGAAGGAATTGCGGTTCCCTCTGGTGGGGTCCCTCGACCCCGCGCTGGCAACGCCCGCAAGCTTACACCAACGCGGTTTGGGCTCTTCCCCGTTCGCTCGCCGCTACTAGGAGAATCACTTTTGTTTTCTCTTCCTGGGGCTACTAAGATGTTTCAGTTCGCCCCGTTGGCCCGGTCAGGGCTATGTATTCACCCTGCCGTACATGGGCATTACCCCATGTGGGTTTCCCCATTCAGGAATCCCCGGATCAAAGCCTGTTTGACGGCTCCCCGAGGCTTATCGCAGTCTTCAACGCCTTTCTTCGCCGGCCGACGCCAAGGCATCCACCGTCTGCCCTTAGTAGCTTGGTCACAAACTTGTGAGAATCCTTAATTGGACTCAGCCAAAGCATTGGACAGAAAAATGTGCTTGTCGCTCTATTCTATTGTCAGAGAACTGTGGGGCGCGGCTTCCGCAGGACTGGCCTGTCTCACCATCGCCCCCTCTTGGGCGCCGCGGGCCTGGGATATGGAGAGGCTGACCTCCCCTTCCCCGCCCTGGAGCCTTGAACCCGGGGTTGCCCCCTTAGAGACTTGGGGTCGCCCCTTTGTCTGGCCCCGTTGGGTTGGCGCCCATGCCGGAGGGCAAGTGTACTTGCCGTCTGGGATGTTCGCAACCCTTAAGTGCGGCCCTGATGGCTTCCGGCGGCCTTATCTGGCCCCTGCGGCCTGCCCCTTGGTGATGGTGGAGGTGAACGGACTCGAACCGTCGGCCTCCTGCGTGCAAGGCAGGCGCTCTCCCATCTGAGCTACACCCCCGATATCGGTGAAGTGTGGTGGGCCTAGTAAGAGTTGAACTTACGACCTCACGCTTATCAGGCGTGCGCTCTAACCGCATCTGAGCTATAGGCCCACGCTAAGTTCAGGGCCCTTGCTCTGTGAGCCCGTGACGGGGCTTTAACCCGTTTGTTTTAAGAGAACGGCTTTGATCGCTGAAAGCTGAATAGCGGGCTGTAGACGCTGAGACGGATTGACCTAGGCAGCTTGGGCGAGGCCAGACGGATGCCGCCTGAAGCTCTCGCCAATAAGCTCCTTAGAAAGGAGGTGATCCAGCCGCAGGTTCCCCTACGGCTACCTTGTTACGACTTCACCCCAATCACCGGCCATACCTTGGGGACCTGCCCCCCTTGCGGGTTGGCTCAGCCACTTCTGGTACAGCAGGCTTTCGTGGTGTGACGGGCGGTGTGTACAAGGCCCGGGAACGTATTCACCCCAGCGTGCTGATCTGGGATTACTAGCGATTCCACCTTCATGGAGTCGAGTTGCAGACTCCAATCCGAACTGAGGCCGGCTTTTTGGGGTTGGCTTACCCTCGCGGGATCGCAGCCCTTTGTACCGACCATTGTAGCACGTGTGTAGCCCTGGGCATAAGGGCCATGAGGACTTGACGTCATCCCCACCTTCCTCCCCGTTGACCGGGGCGGTATCTCTAGAGTGCCTAACTAAATACTGGCAACTAGAGACAGGGGTTGCGCTCGTTGCGGGACTTAACCCAACATCTCACGACACGAGCTGACGACAGCCATGCAGCACCTGTCACCCGGCTACCGAAGTAGAAACCTATTTTCATAGGCTGTCCGGGGATGTCAAACCCAGGTAAGGTTCTGCGCGTTGCGTCGAATTAAACCACATGCTCCACCGCTTGTGCGGGCCCCCGTCAATTCCTTTGAGTTTTAACCTTGCGGCCGTACTCCCCAGGCGGTCCACTTAATGCGTTAGCTGCGGCACAGCGGGGGTCAATACCCACTACGCCTAGTGGACACCGTTTACAGCGTGGACTACCAGGGTATCTAATCCTGTTTGCTACCCACGCTTTCGTGTATCAGCGTCAGTCTCCATCCAGGGTGTCGCCTTCGCCACTGGTGTTCCTCCCGATATCTACGAATTTCACCTCTACACCGGGAATTCCACACCCCTCTCCAGGACTCAAGCCAGGCAGTATCAGATGCACTTCCTCGGTTGAGCCGAGGGCTTTCACATATGACTTACCTAGCCGCCTGCACACGCTTTACGCCCAGTAATTCCGAACAACGCTTGCACCCTCCGTATTACCGCGGCTGCTGGCACGGAGTTAGCCGGTGCTTCCTTTGGTGGTACCGTCAAGCAAAAGGCTTATTGGGCCCAATGCGTTTCTTCCCACCTGACAGGGCTTTACGACCCGAAGGCCTTCTTCACCCACGCGGCGTGGCTGCGTCAGGGTTTCCCCCATTGCGCAAGATTCCTCACTGCTGCCTCCCGTAGGAGTCTGGGCCGTGTTCCAGTCCCAGTGTGGCTGATCATCCTCTCAGACCAGCTACCCATCGCGGCCTTGGTGAGCCGTTACCTCACCAACAAGCTAATGGGACGCGGACTCGGCATCAGGCGAGAGCTTACAAGTAGAGGCACCCTTTAACCCCTGTGACCGAAGTCACTGTGGTCTTATCCGGTATTAGCACACCTTTCGGTGCGTTATCCCAGGCCTGAAGATGGATTATCCACGCGTTACTCACCCGTGCGCCACTTTACTAGGCCAGCCGAAGCCAACCGTTCTCGTGCGACTTGCATGTGTTAGGCCCGCCGCCAGCGTTCGTTCTGAGCCAGGATCAAACTCTCCAATTAAAAGAGTGACCTAGCCATTTAGACTAAGGCCGTATTCGGAATATGACTTTAGACCCGTCTTGGCGTCTTTTTTGCCCGCTATTCAGTTTTCAGAGATCAAATGGGTGCATTAAACAGTATATTCACCCGGCCTGCCCTTGTCAAGGGCAGATAAGCTCACCGCTTGGGGGTGAATAAGCCGTTGACTGCACTTAATCTTTTCAGAGAAAAAAGCCGCCTGGCTGCTTACCGCCCTCCGGCCTTGCCAGCCGGCCCTAGCGGGTCTGCCCGGCAGCAAGGGGGATGATAACAGAAGTTCGCGGTCCTGCAACCGAAAAAACACATTTATTTTAAAAAAATATAATCGCCCCGCCGCCAATGGCAGCCCCGTCCGCCCCTGGGGGGCCGCAAGGGCACTACCACTATATATGGGAGAGGGGAGGGGGATGCCCGCACAAAATGGTTGGGGCCCGGCCACGGCTGGTTTGGCCGGAAGGCCTATTTTTCCGCAAGGCCTGACCAAGGAAACGCCAAATTGCCTTGCTTCGCCGAACGGAGGCGCCTCTTCCAGGCCGCGGCCGCCGGCGGCCCGGCGCGCAACCGCCGTTGCCGTCGCCCTGCGGGGCCGTTAGGGGGCAACTGACTGATAACAAGCTGTTTTTATCGTATTGCCCGCGATAATTTTTATTTTGACATGTAGTTACATTATAGCTATAATATAACTGGTTGCCCGGAGGTCGGGCACCACGGGGGTTAAAAGGCTTGGCGGGCGAACGCCTATCAGGAGGAGGTGGAGTCATGACCATCAATCCGAACTTTGTGGCGCCTTGCGGCCTTTATTGCGGGGTCTGCGCCATCCACATCGCCGGCCGCGACAACAACGAAAAATTCAAGGAGCGGCTGGTGGGTCTTTACCAGGGCAACGTGGCCGGCAAGGGCATCCTTCCCAACAGCGAAAAACTCACCACCGCGGACATCAAGTGCAACGGCTGCCTGTCCGATGACCCGTTCATGCACTGCCAACAGTGCGAGATCAGAAAGTGCACCAGGGCCAAGGGCTACGTGGGCTGCCATCAGTGCGACGATTTTCCTTGCCGGCATATTGACGACTTCCCCATGGCCGTGGGCAAGAGGGTCATCCTGCGGGCCATCCCCTATTGGCGGGAGGTAGGCACCGAAAAATGGATCGCCGACGAAGAGGCCCGCTACGTCTGCCCGGAATGCGGCAACAAGACTTTCCGGGGCGCTGTAAAATGCAACCAGTGCAAGGCGGCGTTGGACCTGGACTAGCCCTTGGTTGGCCGGACAATAGCGAATTCATCCCTGCCCGCCGGCCCCTAATCAAACGGCCTAAAGCGCACGAACACCTCTTTGCCGTTCAGGCGGTTGATTGCCTGGGCGATGAGCCGGCTCGCCGCGGGCCCGGGCTCAGCCGGGCGGGCCAGGGCCGGGCCCCCGGCCAGGGCCGCGGCCAGGGTCAACAGCAGCCAGGCGATTGGCTTTAGCCGTGCGGACATGGGCCTACCCTGGGCCGCCGCCAAGGATGGCTGGGTTGAGGCGTCCGCCGGCGGCGAGGCAAGCGCCCCTGAGGACCCGAAAAAAATGCTGAGCGCGGCTCATTTTTTTGTTGACAAAATGGGAGGGTATACCCCATAGTTTTTTCTTACGGCTAAGCCGCCCCTTCCCAGGCAGGGAAGGGGTGTAATTTTAGCCGGGCAGCCCAGGGCTGACGGGCGTTTTTAATAAAAATTTACGCACCCTGCTTGACCCTGGCCCCAGGCTGCTTAAATTACCAGAAGGGCCGCTTGCGCCCAACGGCATTAGGGGGCCGCGAGAGGTCCGCCTCGCTGCTTGCATTATCATCCCCGCCGCCGCAGCCATTGGCGCGGCAGGCTGAGGCGAGAGAGCCTGCCCACGGGCGGGACAGTTAGGAAAAGGACGGTTAACCATGGCGGACGGCCGCGATTTCAAGGGGCCCGACTTTAGCCTGGACACTCCGGTCACCTACTTCAAGGAAGTAGAGGGCCGCGACCTGCTCACGCCTGAGCGTGAGCTGGAGCTGGGCAAGACCATCCTGGATGGCCGCGGCGAGATCCTCAACAAGAGCCTGTCCATCATCCGCGGCGACAAGGACGCGGCCGACTCCTGCCAGCGCATCGAGCACTGGCTGGCCGACAGCCACAAGTCTCCCCTGTCCGTGGAAGACGTGATGGCCGAGGCCTGCGACCTGGTGGTCCGCTGCGCGGCCAAGAAGAAGCCCAGCAAGAAGCTGCACAGGACCCTGGCCGAAATCGCCCAGGCCCGTCAGGAGGTGGAGTGCGCGGTGCAGGAGATGGTGGAGGCCAACCTGCGCCTGGCGGTGTCCATCGCCAAGAAGTACACCTTCCGCGGCCTGAGCTTCGCCGACCTGATCCAGGAGGGCAACATCGGCCTGATGAAGGCCGTCAACCGCTACGACTACCGCACCGGCTACCGCTTCTCCACCTTCGCCTCCTGGTGGATCCGCCAGACCATCAGCCGGGCCATCTACGACCAGGCGCGCACCATTCGCATCCCCATCCACCTGCTGGAGCTGCGCTCCAAGTACTTCCGGGTGTACTACGGCCTCTTGAAGGAGCTGGGCCGCGAGCCCACCCCCAAGGAGGTGGCGGAGAAGGTGGGCATAGACGAGATCAAGGTCAAGGAGATCGTCAACCTGACCCTGGACTCCACCAGCCTGGAGACCCCAGTGGGCGAGGACGGCGACGAGCTGGGCGACTTCATCGAGAACAAGGACGCCGAGAGCCCCTTCGAGAAGGTGGGCGAGGGCGAGATGCACTACCACCTGACCGAGGCCCTGGACTCCCTGGACGCCCGCGAGCGCCGCATCCTGGAGATGCGCTTCGGCCTGGGCGACGAGGACGAGCACACCCTGGAAGAGGTGGGCCAGGTGTTCAACCTCTCCCGGGAGCGGGTGCGCCAGATCGAGAAGAAGGCCCTGCAGCGCCTGCGCCACCCCCAGTGGCGGGCGGTGCTGGAGGACCACGTCTAGGCCGCCGGCCCTGATCAGACCCCACAGGCCCCGCCGCCAGGCGGGGCCTTTTTTTGGGCGCGCGCCAAGCCCAACCCCCGCTTGCCCGTTGGCCGGCGATTTTCTATACTGGCCGTCAGGAAGGCCCTTGCAATCGCACGCACACGCGGACCGGCCGTTAACCACCGCCGGCCGCCAAGGATGAGCCATGCCAAAGACGCCAGCCAAGAAGCAGGTCCTGGTTTTGTTGGGCAGCCCGCGAAAGAAGGGCAACAGCGCGGCCCTGGCCGCGGCCATTGCCGAGGGCGCCCGCGAGGCCGGGGCCCGGGTGGAGGCCATCTTCCTGCACGGCAAGAAGATCGCGCCCTGCAAATCCTGCTACGCCTGCCAGAAACGGAATAGCCGGCGCTGCGCCATTGACGACGACATGCAGCCCATCTACGCCAAGCTCAAGCGGGCCGACGCCTGGGTGCTGGCCAGCCCGGTGTACTGGTTCAACATGTCCGCCCAGATGAAGACGCTCATGGACCGGCTGTTCGCGCTCAAGGCCTACCAGATAGACCCCCGGGGCAAGAAGGCGGCCATCGCCATGAGCTTCGGCGACAGCGACCCCTTCTCCTCGGGCTGCGTCAACGCCCTGCGCTGCTTCCAGGACGCCTTCGCCTACATCGGCCTGCCCATCGCGGGCATGGTCTATGGCAGCGCCGGCGGGGCAGGGGAGATACTGGCCAACGCGGAGCTGATGCAGCAGGCCCGGGAGCTGGGCCAGAGGCTTTTGCCACCGGCCCAGTAAGAACAGGCCTGCCCATCTCTGCCATAGTGCGCCCGTAGCGGCGGACCGCCTGGCGGACTTCTGGCGCCTTCGGCACCTCGACAGAGAAGTTGGCGGGCCGCCCGCGGTGGGTTGGGAAGGAAAGAATCTTTGGGTGGCCTCGACAACTGGTTGTCGAGGTTGCGGAGCGAAGCGGAGCAACAGGAGGTTGGGCCGGGCGTTTGGGATTAACGGAAGGCTTGGTTAGGGCGGGGCGGTCGGTGCTAACCTCTTGTCGCTTCGCGACCCAGACAGACGAGCTGTCTGGGCCACCCGCGTCCAATCAAAAACCGGTTTTAGCCCCTTCTCGTGCTTTCCTTTCGGAGTACTCTTTGGCTTCTTTTGAAAGCTCCTTTGAAGTCAGCCACATAACACCTTTTTTCCTTATTTCATTGTATTCTAAAGATATAATGGTGTGCGGAATATTGAACCAAAAATATCTTTCGATATATCTGTTTGGTTGATAATTGGACCCGAATTTTTTCTCTGCTGCATTTTTTAAACCGTTAAAATTAACATAACCCGAAAAAAATAATTTTACACTATACAGCTTGTCCTGCCAAAAACCATATACAATCATGTCTAATTTCGCTGCACCAATCTCCAATATATCTGTTGCGCGCTTGTAAATCTTAACCCCTCCGTAACTTGGGTCTGTCTTAACATATGTAAATCCTGATAATTTTTTAAAATTATCACCCCAACACAAGCCACGAAAACCAGGGCAATTTCTAGTTGTATTTGTAGTTGCCTTTATTTCCTGGGCAGTTAAAGGAAGCTTAGTATTCGCATACACGACCCTACCATTTTCTAAAATACCTTTCTTCAACGGACTTTCATCTGGTACGAATCCAACCGGCTGGTTCGCAACCTGTTGGCTATCTGGAATAAATCCAAGCGGCTTATTCAAATCGGTTACTCCAGTATTATTTTTTGATGAATCTGAGGCTTTTTGTAATGGTATTTTCTCCAACGAAAAATTTACGAGTCTGTCTCCGTAATCTTCGCCTGTGCATATAGTTTGCTTTTTATATCCGCTCATTGTTGCCTCATAACACCAAGGCTTCCAATAGGCCCCAATTGCCGTATGTTTGCTATATATCGGTGTTGCGCCGGTAAAATGTAAACTTGATAAGTTTGGCCCACTGTGTACAGTCGCTCCGGTTGGTTCCGAAGTAATTGTTGTCGTTATAGTCTTTCCACAGCCTTGGGTAAAAAAGATGCAGGGAATTATAAGGGCTAGCAACCACATGATTTTATGTGACATGTCAAACCCCCGTATTTTGGCGTTTACTTAGGCAGACAATGTATTTTGAATGTTATTTGTTTGAATTAAAATATAAATAAGGTGAAAAATCGTCAAAGCTAAGGGCGTTTGGCTAGAGTAAACAAGTTAGCTATCCGTTTAGACTATTGTCAAGGCCAATTTATTGGAGGTGTGGGGGGTCGGCTCTCCCTTTCCCCAGCCTTTACTATCCCCACGCGGTTCAGTATGCTTGAGCCCACGCGAGCCCTGAGAAGAGGTACTCCATGCCCCGCAAGGTGGACAACATACTTGAGTTGGTGGGCGACACGCCCCTGGTCAAGATCAACCGGCTCAACCACGCGCCCGGCGTGACGGTCTACGCCAAGCTGGAGTTCATGAACCCCGGCGGCTCGGTCAAGGACCGGCCGGCCCTGCGCATGATCGAGGAGGCGGAGCGTAGCGGCGAGCTGACGCGGGACAAGACCGTGCTGGAGGCCACCAGCGGCAACACCGGCATCGGCCTGGCCATGGTCTGCGCGGTCAAGGGCTACCAGATGCTCTTCACCATGGCCGAGTCCGCCTCCCTGGAGCGGCGCAAGATCCTCAAGGCCTACGGCGCCGAGATACTGCTCACGCCGGCCCATCTGTCCACGGACGGGGCCATAGAGGAGGCCTACCGCCTGGCCCGCGAGGAGCCGGAGCGCTACTTCCTGGTGGACCAGTTCAACAACCCGGCCAACTGGCACGCCCACTTCACGGCCGGCACCGCGGACGAAATCTGGCAGGCCACCGAGGGCCAGGTGAGCCTAGTGGTCTGCACCATGGGCACCACCGGCACCCTCATGGGCGCCACCCGCCGCCTGCACGAGATCTGCCCCGGCTGCCAGGTGGTGGGCGTGGAGCCCTTCCAGGGCCACAAGATTCAGGGCCTGAAGAACATGAAGGAGTCCTACCCGCCGGGGCTGTTCGCGCCGGCCGAGGTGGACGCCATCGTCAACTGCGACGACGACAGCGCCTATGAGATGGCCCGCCGCCTGGCCCGGGAGGAGGGCATTTTCGTGGGCATGAGCTCCGGGGCGGCCATGAAGGTGGCCCTGGACCAGGCGGCCGCCCTGCCCGAGGGCAGCGTGGTGGTGGCCCTGCTGCCCGACGGCGGCGAGCGCTATCTGTCCACGCCTCTGTTCACCTCCGAGAAGGTGCCCATCCCGCTCAGATTCTACAACACCCTCAGCCGCCGGGTGGAGGACCTGGTGCCCCTGCGGCCGGGGCGGGTGGGCATCTACGCCTGCGGCCCCTCCCTGGACGGCCCGCCGGACCTGGGCCTGTGCCGGCGCATGGTCTTCGCGGACCTGGTGCGGCGCTACCTGAGCTTCCGCGGCTACGAGGTCAAGCTGGTGGTGAACATCGCCGACATAGACGACCGCACCATCAACCAGTGCCTGGCCGAGAACGGCAAGCTGGCCCAGTTCACCGCCCGCTGGGAGCAGGCCTTTTTTGAGGACATGGCCCAGCTAAACGTGCTGCCGGCCAACCACTACCCCAAGGCCAGCGAGCACGTGAGCGACATGATCCAGGCCGCGCGCGCGCTCCTGGACAAGGGCCTGGCCTACGAGAAGCTCAAGTCCATCTACTTCAACATCAGCCGCTTCGAGAAATACGGCCAGCTCTCGGGCGTGGACCTGGCCGCCATCCAGTGCGACAAGCACACGGACTACGACTACTACGAGAAGGACAACCCGCGCGACTTCACCCTGTTCAAGCGGGCCTCCCTGGCCGACCTCAAGGCCGGCATCTACTGGCCCACGCCCTGGGGCAACGTGCGGCCCGGCTGGCACGTGGAGTGCGCCACCATGAGCGCCAAGCACCTGGGCCAGCCCTTTGACCTGCACCTGGCCTCCACGGACCTGATCTTCCCCCACGGCGACAACGAGATCGCCGTGGCCCAGGGCCTGTCCGGCAAGCCCCTGGCCAACATGTGGCTGCACAGCGAGCCGGTGATGGTGGAGGGCAAGAAGGCCAGCCGCCTGGCCGGCAACGACGTGACCCTGCGCGAAATACTGGCCCAGGGCCACAGCCCGGCCGCGGTGCGCTTCTGGCTGCTGGGCCAGCACTACCGCCGGCCCCTGAGCTACGAGCCCGGGCAACTGCTGCTGGCCGCGCGCACCGTGGAGCGGCTCAACGACTTCGTGGCCCGCCTGCGCTTCATGGCCCCCTGCGCCCACGCCCCGGACCTGGACCAGTACCTCTACGAGGTGCGCTCCAAGGTGCAGCAGGCCATGGACAACGACCTGAACGTGCCCACGGCCATGGGCCATCTGTTCGCCTTCATCCGGCGCATCAACCGCCTGCTGAACGCCCAGCAGATGGACGCCAGCCAGACCGAGAAGGTGCTGGGCTTCATGGAGAGCGTGGAGCGGGTGCTGGGGGTGATGGACTTCCAGCGCCAGGCCAGCGAGCCGGAGATCGAGGCGCTCC
Source organism: Desulfarculus sp. (assembly GCA_003605055.1). Lineage (GTDB taxonomy): Bacteria > Desulfobacterota > Desulfarculia > Desulfarculales > Desulfarculaceae > Desulfoferula. Next base: position 8,678 of record QZKP01000062.1, on the reverse strand, counting down.
TGGCCAAGCGGGCGGCGGCCCGCACCTCCGGCGACTACGCCCTGGCCGACCGCCTGCGCCAGGCCCTGGCCGCCAAGGGCATCCAGGTCATTGACTCGCCCCTGGGCACCCGCTGGTGCCGGATGTGAGGCCTGGCCGGCCGGGCGATATAGTTAATGTGTTTGCTTCATTATAGCGCGGGGCTCACGGACCGGGCGCAAACCGAGCTTGTTGTCGTACTTAACTATGGATGAGCATTTATTATTCACGCAACAGGCCGCTCTTGGGCGCGTGCGCGGCACGGCAAGGGCTCATGTGCGGGGCGAAAATCGCCCAGGCCAGGGGCCGCGGGGTGCCTGTAGGTTATAACTATGGCTGAGCATTGTACATTATACCTAACGGCCCGCGCGCCCGCACGCCGCGGCGCAGCGTGCGGCGCAATTGAGCCCCGCGGGGCGGCTGAACCCGTTGCGCGGGGCAGTATAACGGCGTAACCATGGCTGAGCATTGCGCAATCACGTATCAGGCCGCGTGCGGGCGCGGCGCGGCGCAGGCCGCGCCCGCGGGCCGGGGCAAAACCCGCCTCCGGCCGTATAATGCGCTTACTTCACTAGCGAGGACGACCCATGGCCGCTAAGCTGAGCAGGCAGCAATTGGTGCGGGGCGTGGATGGCCTGGAGCCTTACCCGGCCATGCTGGTGCCCCTGGCCCAGGGCGGCTTCGAGGTGATCTTCCCGAACCTGCCCCGGGTGCGCTCCTATGGCATAACCCGCGACGTAGCCAGGCTAAACGGCGTGGAGACCCTCACCTTTGAGCTGGGCCAGATGGTGGTGGCCGGCGAGGACCCGCCGCGGCCCTCGCGCCCCGAGCGCCTGATCCCGGACGAGGAGGAGCCGGCCGGCAGCGAGCTGGTCGTGCTGGAGCCGGACAAGGCCGCGCTGCGCCGCCGCCTGGGCCTGGAAAAGCGCGAGAAGGGCCTGGCCATGGCCGCCACCCTGGGCCGCCTGGGCCGTAAATAGAGCAAGCGCTTTAAGCTGATCCCGCCTCAGGGCCGGGGCCGGCCGGGCCCGGACCACCGCCGCAGCAGCAGGTACATGGCCCCCATGCCGCCGTCCACGCCCTGGGCCGAGCAAAAGGCCAGCACGTTGCGCTGAAAGCGCCGCGTGGCCAGCCAGCCGGTCAGGGCCTGCTTGAGCACCGGCACCCCGCCCGGGGAGCCCTTGCCCTTGCCGTGTACGATCAGCACGTGCCGCAGCCCCCGCGTGACGCTGGCGGCGATGAAGGACTCGGCCTCGGCCTGGGCCTGATCCACGCTCAGGCCGTGCAGGTCCAGGTGGTCCTGGATGGGGAAGGCGCCGGCCGCCAGCCGCTCCAAGAGCTCCGGCCCCACCCCTGGCTGGGCCCCTTGCACGTACAGGTCCGAAAAGCGCAGATCGAACTCCCCCTCGCCCGACACCAGGTCCGCCAGCCGGGCCATGACCTCCAGGTCTTCGTCCTCGGCCAAGGCCTCCCGCGGCGGCTGGGCCGCGGGCGCGGCCGGCGTCACCCGCCCGCGCTTTTCCGATGGCAACGGCCGCACGCCGCGCATGGCCGCGGCGAACAGGTCCTCCGCGGCCGGCTCGGGCTCTGGCTTAGGCGGGGGCGCCGGCGCGGCCGGGGCCGGCGGCGGGGCCGCGCCCTTCAGGGCCTTGCCCAGGGCGGCGAAGGGCGCGTTAAAGGGCTGCTCCTTGGGTTTAGTCTGGCTTACAGCCTTGCGCTTTTTCTTTCTTGGCATTTTGATAGCTACCAAGCGCTCCAATATATTCAATGTAATAGTTGATTAAGCAGTTGCTCTTTTTAATCGCAAAGCATATTTGGCGAAACTCATTTTTTTTCTTAGAGCTTCCTTTTCAGTTGGTAAATCAAAAAATTGTACTCCTTCCGCCGGAGATTTTAAGCCACAGGGGTTCACAAGGTGAAACCATAACATATATTCAACCCACCTTTTAAGTGTATAAACATAAGCCTCTATGGATTCGGTTGTTGTTGATTCATGAACAAAAGAATTCCTGTGCAATCTTAGCGTATTCAAAATTTCACTGTCATATTTTCGATTCGCAGAAAAGAAAAGGAGCCTGTCAACTACTTTTTTGTTGTTTACTTCGACGCTTCCGGTTAGAAATTCTAAAATGTTCCATAATTTAATAAAGGAATTATCCCAGTTCCATTCGTCTAGCGCACGGTTATATCTAATTATTATCTCTTCCATCGTTCTCCTATATTGGTGCTTCGCCAATTTAATTCTTACTAGCCTGTAAAACTTAACTAATTTATCTTCATCCGTTTTATTCACAAACAAGGTACTGATAGGCGCCCGGTAATCTCTTTCGTACCACCATGATTTTTCAACTAGCTTTCCTCCGGGGTAGTGCACGAAATGCAGCGGGCCTAATAGAATCGTGTTCATGGGTTTCCTAATGCCAGATGTTATTCCCCAGCCTCTTCGCGAATTATAGTACAAATTAAAAATCCCTCTGATGATGTCTACGTTCCTTAATGATTCATCTACAACCTCATGATGTGATTTTGCTTTAAGATATACTCTGCAATTTAAATAATTAGCCGGAGGTTCCGAAACAAGCGAATTTTTAGCATCATTAAAAACGTCTCTTATTTCTTTTAAATATTTTTGAGGCAGCCAAAAAGTTAAGTTTATTTTATTACTGTTGATATATATTTTTTTTAGCGGAAAATTATTATCGAGAGAAATAGACGTTGTTAATACATAATTTATTGGACGTCTTTTTAAGTATTCTTTCTCTAAATCACAAATTTCTGCTAATAAACTTTTTTCGTTTATCTCGCCCTTCGCCCCTGCGGCGAAGAGGGCCTTACCTATAATTCTACGTCTCTCGGTTTCGGGAATGCTTTTGTGGAAGTCCACTAGATCATAGAGGAAGATCTCGTGTATCCAAAAGCTTAAGCCCTTAAAACCTGGTTTACCATCTTTCTTAACAATCCTATTTTTCTCTACAAGAGCTAAAATCGGTAAAGGATCGCGTTTTCCGAACCATTCGGCCATATTTCGCTTCCCCCGGTATTAGCAGACGGTAAAAGCTATTTTCACCTTAAATCTATATTACGGATACTGCTCATATCTAGATCAATATCAGTTTACAGATGTTCAACAAACCGTACAAGTGATCCTTTATCACTTTTCAATGAGTTCCCTTGGCTATGGGGATCAACTAAAAACGGCTAACCCCTCGACACAACCGCCCGCCTCGGCTACATTGAACCCCTGATCCTCAGCCAAGGAGCGGACCGTGGCCCGGGTGGACGACTACCGGAAAAGCTTTGACCTCTCGGCCGAGGCCCTGGCCTCGCGCGATTGGGCCGACGTGGCCCGGCTGGCCGGGGCCCAGGCCGCGGCCGGCGCCAGCCACCTGACGCTGGCCTACTACGGCCGGCCGGTGAAGGTCTCGGCCGCGCCCATCAGCGTGGCGGCCACTGACCACGGCCCGGAGCTCCCCCTGGCCGAGCAGGCCCTGATCCTGCACTATTTGCAGCGCGCGGACGGCGCGCCGCAGAGCGGCCAGTGGATCACCTTCCGCGAGGTGGAGGCGGGCGAGTTCTACTGGCCGGCCTTCGTCAAGCGGGCCAAGGCGCCCCTGGTGGGCTTCTTCGGCTCCCGGCCGGAGCTGCTGGCGGAGCTGGCGGTGCTGGTGGGCGGCGAGGGCCCGGCCCAGGCCGGGGACTTTGGCGTGATCGTGCGCGCCCTGCCCAGGGTGCCCATCCAGCTCGTGCTCTGGGCCGGGGACGAGGAGTTCCCGCCCGAGGGCAACCTGCTCTTCGACTCCAGCGTGGGGCACTATCTGTCCACCGAGGACATCGCCCTGGCCGCGGGCCTGCCCATCTACAAGATGATGGCCCTGTCTAGGGCGCGCTGAGCCGGGCTTGCAATCGGCCGGCGGGTCTTTATCTTAGATGGTAGCGTTGCTGGCACGGGCGGCGGGATGAGCGAGGACGTTTTTGGGCGAGGCGCACGAGGGCTGCGAATGCGGCTGCGGCTGCGAGGAGATAGCGGGCGGGGACCCGGCGCTGCGGGAGTATTGGCGGCAGGCCCCGGACCAGGAGCTGGTCTGCTTTTGCGGGCAGGTGAGCAAGGGCCAGATCGTGCGGGCCATCATGCTGGGGGCCTACACCATCCCAGTGATAAAGATCATGACCGGCGCCTGCCAGGGCCGCGACTGCCAGACGAAGAACCCCCGCGGCCGCTGCTGCGACGCGGACGTAAAGTGTTTGATCGAACTTCACGCCTCGCGGCCCAGCTTCAGCTTTGCGTGAGGCGGGCGTAGTTAAAGCAAACGATCTAATTAATGCCCGGGGCCAGCCCCAAGCGGATATGGAGTAGGTGAATCATGAAGTTAGCCATCAGCGGCAAGGGCGGGGTGGGCAAGACCACCTTCGCGGCCATGCTGGCGCGGGCCTTTGCCGAGCGCGGCCTCCAGGTGCTGGCCGTGGACGCGGACCCGGACGCCAACCTCGGGCAAGCACTGGGCATTCCCGGATACGAAAACCTGGTGCCCGTGAGCGACATGAAGCAGCTCATCGCCGAGCGCACCGAGAGCGACGGCGAGAACTGGGGCACCTACTTTAAGCTCAACCCCACCGTGAATGACCTGCCCGAGAAGCTCTCGGTGGAGGACCACGGCGTGCGCCTGATGGTCATGGGCACGGTGAAAAAGGGCGGCGGCGGCTGCATCTGCCCGGCCTCCACCATGCTCAAGGCCCTGATGAGCCACATGGTCTTGCAGCGCCAGGAGGTGCTGATCCTGGACATGGAGGCCGGCCTGGAGCACCTGGGCCGGGGCACCTCCCGGGGCGTGGACTTTTTGATCGTGGTGGTGGAGCCGGGACGGCGCTCGGTGGACACCGCCAACCACATCAAAGAGCTGGCCGGCGACCTGGGCCTGACCCGCATCCTGATCGTGGGCAACAAGATCCGCGGCCCCCAGGACCGGGAGTTCCTGGAGAAGACCCTCGGCAACTTCCAGTTCCTGGGCTTCATGGACTACGACCCGGACATCATCGCCGCGGACATGGAGGCCAAGTGCCCCACGCACGTGGCCGAGAAGGCCCGCATGGCCGTCACCCAGATGGCCCAGCGCCTGGTGGAGCTGGCCGAAAAGGGCTAGGCGAGCCGTGGCCGCCGCGCCGGACCCTCAGCACGTCTTTTTCTACGGCACCCTGATGCGGCCCTTTGCCACCCAGGCCCGCCTGGGCGTGGAGGGCTGGCTGCAATTCGTGGCCCCGGCCCAGGTGCGCGGCGCGCTCTACGATCTGGGCCGCTACCCGGGGCTGGTGGCCGGCCAGCGCCTGGTGCGCGGCCAGCTCTTTAGGATTCTGGACGGCCGCGCCCTGGCCGTGCTGGACCGCTTCGAGGCCTATGACCCGGACGATCCGGCCGGCTCGGAGTATCTGCGGGTGCTCGCGGCCCTGGCGGACCGGCCCCAGACGGCCTGGGTGTATCGGTTCAACCGCGGCGTGGCGGGCCTGCCGCTGATCCAGTGCGATGACTGGGCCCAGTACGCGGCCGGCCGCGGCGGGCACGACTTCGAGGGCTTCTTCCGCGGCCGCTGGCAGGAGTGAGCAGCCGGGGGGCGAACAACTAGCTCACTGGCCCCGGCCGGGGCCGGAATCCAGGATGTAACCCGAATCGGCCGGGTATATAATTTAATTATAAAGCGGGCCCCGGACGCCGGACGCCGGGCCGCGGTTGCCGGTTGGTATGCGTGGGTGCGTCTCCACTTAATACCAACCCTTAAAGAGAGGCTAAGATCATGTTGTCGAGCAAGCGAACCAAAACCTTGCGCTGGGCGGGCCGCTTGGGCTGCCTGGTGCTGGCCGGCGTCCTGGTCGCGCCGCCCATGGCCCTGGCCCGCAACGACCGTCCTGGCCGGGGCCGCAACCCCCAGGTGGTGCCCCGCCTGCCCGGGGGCCATCAGTCCTACGTCTATAGAGGCGCACGCTACTATGGCTACGGCGGCGTGTACTACCGTCCCTTTGGCCGCGGCTACGTGGTGTCCCGGCCGCCGCGGGGGTTCTTCGTGCGGGCCCTGCCCATCGGCTTCGCCACCCTGGTGATCGCGGGCCTGACCTACTACACCTTGGCCGGCATCTACTACCGCCCGGCGCCCAACGGCTACGTGGTGGTGGACCCCCCGGCCGGGGTGGTGGTCACCTCCCCGCCGCCGCCGCCCATGGTGGCCCCCTCCGCGCCCCAGGGCACGGCAATGGTGACCGCGCCCCTGCTCAACGTGCGCTCCGGCCCCGGCTACAACTACCCGGTGACGGCCACGGTGAACCAGGGCTTCAACTTGACCGTTTACGGCCAGCAGCCTGGGTGGCTCTACGTGCAGACCCCGGGCGGCCAGTTCGGCTGGGTGGCCCAGCGCTTCACCAATATGCCCGTGGTGCCCGTGCCCAGCGGCTAGCCGGCCGCGCGCCTGCGAGCAACCTTGGCCCCGGCAGCCGCCGGGGCCGATTTTTTTGCCCGCGCCGCAGGCGGGTCCGGCCTCAGTCCAGGAACTTGGGCGGCAGCGGCTGCCCGCCCATGGCCTTGACCGCCTGGGAGATGTTCATCAGCTCCGGCACGGCCACCATCTTGGAGGTGCCGTGGGCCACCAGGCGCCCCTCTGGGTCGGTGACCAGGGCCTCGGTCAGGCACAGGGTGCGGCCCATCTTCAGGCAGCGGCCGCGCGCCGCCAGCCGCCCCTCCTTGACCGCGGCCAGGGTGTTCACGTTCACGTCCACGGTGATGAAGCCCTGGTCCTCGGCCATCTGGCAGTAGGCCGACCAGAAGGCCGCCGTGTCTATGAGCGAGGTGCAGGTCCCGCCGTGTACCCCGCCAAAGGGGTTGTGGTGCTTGCGCTCCAGGTCCGCCGTCACCAGGGAGCTGCCCCAGCCCAGCTCGACCACGCGCATGTTCAGGAGCTGGATATAGGGCCCCTGGTTGACCAGGGCCACGACGCGGGCCACGTGCTCGGGGTTCAGGCGGCGCATGGGACCTCCTTGGCGGGCGCAAGATGACTCAAGCACAAAGGCGCGGATAAGGCAACCCTTGCGGCGGAGCATTCGGCCGCGCCGGCCACGGCCCTTGACAAGCGCGCGGCAGGTGGTATATTCGAAACATGTCGAAAGATCGAAATAAGGCCCTGAAGCGCTACGCCGGCCTGTTCAAGGCCCTGTCCAACCCCAACCGTCTCCGGATATTCGAGCGCCTGCTCTCCTGCTGCCGGCCGGGCACCGTCACCCGCCTGGAGCCCGGCGACCAGACCTACGTGGGCGACCTGGCCCGGGACCTGGACATCGGCCCCTCCACCGTGTCGCACCACCTCAAGGAGCTGCGCCGGGCCGGCCTCATCAAGACCGAGCGCCGGGGCCAGCGCATCGAGTGCTACCTGGACCCCCAGGCCATCCGGGACCTGGCCGGCTTTTTCAACCTGACCCCCGGCGTTCACGCCCTGGAGCCGGTCCGGCCGGCCGGCCGGCGGCCGCGGAAAAAGTGAGCAGCGCCGGCGCCGGGCCAGAGCCTATTTTTTTGGGGTTATTGTTCGATATATGTCGAATCATCGTATAGTCCAACAACCCCGGGAGGGACCAGACATGGAAAAGCAGATCATCGCCGGCAGCGGCTGCGGCGCCCAGCCCCGGCGCGGCGGATGCGCCTGCGGCGGCGGCCAGGCCATCTTGGCCACGCCCACGCCCGCGCCAGCGCCCGCGGACCAGGCCCATCCCGGCCCGGCCGCCGAGGCCATCAAGCGGCGGGCCTACGCCCACCTCATGTCCGGGCTGCACTGCGCGGAGGTGGTGGCCCTGACCGTTATGGAGGCCTACGCCGGCCCGGCCGACCCGCGCCTGGTCAAGGCCGCCTCGGGCTTCGGCGGCGGCCTGGTGGGCTCCACCGAGGAGCTGTGCGGCGCTTTCACCGGCGGCGTGCTGGTCCTGGGGCTGTTGCTGGGCCGGGAGCGTCCCGGCCAGGACCTGCGCGACCTGGCCTGCGCGGTGCTGGACCTCAAGGAGCGCTTCGTGGCCCGCTTCGGGTCCCTGAACTGCGGCGCGCTCATGGACGGCTTCGGCGAGCAGGGCCAGCAGAAGGGCTGCGCCCGGCTTACGGCCAACTCTGCGGTCATGGTGGCCCAGGTCCTGGAGGACCTGGCCGCGGCCCGGGGCCAGGACCTGGCCGCCCTGTGCTCCCAGCCGCGGCAACAGGCGGCCCTGGGCGGCTGCCCGTTCCGGGCCGGTCTTTGAGGGCCAGGCTGTCCGCGGCGGCGCTCCCCTGTTGGCTGCCTAAAGCTTGCCGCAGGTGATGAGGGCAGGGAGCAGGGTCGTATTTTGGCTGGCCGCGAGCCAGCCGGGAATCCCGCCTCGCAAATAGCGAGGCGGGATTTTTTTGGGGGGATGAGTACGGCGCCTTTTAGGCCAGCAGCTTTTTCAGCTGCTCGGCCAGGGCCGGCAGATCGTCGCGGACGATCTTCCACACCGCGCCCAGGTCCACGCCGAAATACTCGTGAATTAGGACGTTGCGGGTGGCCACGATCTCGGCCCAGGGGATGGCCGAGGTGGTCCCCAGAAATTGGACAGTCGTGTAAGGTGGTAGGCACGCTGACAATGGAGGGACCACGGAGATGAGCAAGAACAAACGCAGGCGGTTTTCG
>QZKP01000051.1 GCA_003605055.1 Desulfarculus sp. | reverse complement strand
CGCGCGCCGCCGGCCTGGTGGCCGGCTTCGGCGGGGTGCGCCGCCGCCAGGAGCCGCGCGGCCGGGCGGCCGGCGTGCTGGTGGTGGATGACTTCGCCCACCACCCCACGGCGGTGCGCGAGACCATCAAGGCCCTGGCCCGCTTCGGCCTGCCCGGCTGGCGGCCGGGCAGCGGCCGCCTGGTGGCGGTTTTCGAGCCGCGCACCAACACCTCCAAGACCCGCCGCTTCCAGGCCGAATACGCCACGGCCTTCGGCGGCGCGGACCTGGTGCTGCTGCGGGAGCCGCCCGGCGCGGAGGACATTGCCCTGGAGCAGCGCTTCAGCAGCGCCCGCCTGGCCGCGGAGCTGAGCGCCCAGGGCATCGCGGCCCAGGCCTATGCGGACACCGACGCCCTGCTGGCCGCCCTGCTAAAGGAGCTGCGCCCCGGCGACCTCTGCCTGGTCATGTCCAACGGCGGCTTCGACAACCTGCACCAGCGGCTGCTGGAGGCCCTGCCGAAAAAAGAAAAGAAAGGATAAACCCCCTCCCCTACGCCTGCGCGTCTTGCGACAGCAACAAACGCAGGCATGAACCCCGCCCCTGCCTGGCATGGCCTGTTAACAAGAGTTGGCGTGGGGTGGCCCGGACAATTCGTTGTCCGGGCGCCGCAGGCGCAAGAGGTTCAATCCGGCCGCCCCGCTCCGCCCTGGCCTCCCATTAAAGCCCAACCCATCCCGCCAGACCTCTTGTCGCTGCGCTTCGCTTCGGGACCTCGACGGCGAAGCCGGCGGGCCACCCAAGGCAGAAGCAATCCATCTCTCCCTTTCTTACTAGCCATCGGGAAAAGGATTGCCACGCCGGGCCGGGAGGACCGCCCACTACGCACGAGCCCCCGGGCTGGCCCGGCTGGCAATGACCACTATGCTGTAAAGAGAAAGAACACTCTGGGGTGGCCCGGTAACAGGGTTGCCGAGGTCGCCAACGGCGACCAGCGGCTTGGTTCTATGGCGTGAGTTCTTGCAGCGCCGCCACCCTACCGCCGCCAGCATGCTCCAAGCCGATAAGGGCTGCGTCAAGAAGCACGCTCGGGCGACCGGATGTCTAGGCCCGGGCCTGGTTTTCGGCCAGCACCCGTTGCAGCACGCCCAGCTCCGGCGGCAGGGGCTCCAGGCCCTGCTTGAGCTGGATGATGCGGCGGGTCTTTTGCGCGATCAGGGCCGGGGCGATCTCGCCGGCCAGGGCCAACTCGACCAGCCGCTCCAGGGCGGCCAGGGCCAGCTCCGGCCGGTGGCAGACCAGCACCAGGTCGCAGCCGGCCAGGTAGGCCTCCACCACGGCCTGGGCCGGGTCCATGTGCCCGGCCACCGCACCCATCTCCACGTCGTCGCTCAGGACCAGGCCCTGAAAGCCCAGCTCGCCGCGCAGCAGGTCCTGTATCACCCGCGGCGAGAGCGAGGCCGGCCGCTCCGGGTCCAGGGCCGCATAGACCGCGTGGCAGATCATCACCCCGGCCACCCCGGCCGCGGCCGCGGCCCTGAAGGGCACCAGCTCCACGGCCGCCAGCTCCTGCCGGCTCAGGCTCACGAAGGGGCGTTCCTTGTGGGTGTCGGCCGTGGTGCGGCCCAGGCCCGGGAAGTGCTTGGCGCAGGCCAGGCAGCCGGCGGCCTGCATGCCCTCAATGAAGGCTGCCCCCAGCGCGGCCACCCGCCGGGGGTCGCCCCCCAGGCTGCGCCTGGCCATGACGCCGCCGGCTACGGCGTGCACGTCCAGGACCGGGGCCAGGTCCCAGTTGAAGCCCGCGGCTGCCAGCTCCCGGCCCAGGCGGGCGCCAAAGGCGCCGAGGTCCGCGGCCTCCCCGCGGCCCAAGGCGGCCATGTCCGGGCCGTCGCTGAAGGGCGCGTGCAGGCGAGCCACGGAGCCGCCCTCCTGGTCCACCATGGTGAACAAGGGCGGCCGCTCGGCCTGGGCCGCGGCCCGGCGCAGGTCATAGTTCAGTTGCCAGACCTGGGCCGGCGACTGCACGTTGCGGGCGAACAGGATCACCCCCCCCAGCCCCTCCCGGGCCACCAGGGCCAGGTCCTCGGCGCTGGCCTCGGGTCCGGGCAGGCCCGCCACCAACGACTGGGCCAGGCTGTTCTTGAGCGCCTGCGGATTCACTACTTTTTGGGCTCCCCGGCTTTGGGCTCCTCGAAGAACTTGCTGCCTGATTTCTCGATGTTCTCGGCCAGGAAGCGGTACTTACCCTGGAAATCCACCCGGAAGATAAGGGTGTGGCGCAAGCGGGCGTTGAATATGGCGGCCATGGGCACCTGCCAGATGACCAGCCCCTCCCGGGACCCCCGTTGGGGATCAAAACTCTGGTCCCCCACCTCCACCGGCCAGGCCTGGGTGATGCGGCCGGGCACCTGGTAGATCACCTTCAGGTAATGCCCGGCCAGGGTGGCGGCCATTAGCTGCCGAGCCCGGCGAGAGGCAGGGTCGTCGGCCCCGGGCCGGAGCCGCCCCGGATGGCGCGCATCCAGCTCGGCGCCCAGGGGCACGTCGCGGTCCGGCCGGTCGCCCTCCAGGCTGCGCAGCCAGCCGGTGAGGCGGTAGGTGTCGTCCCGGATGCCCAGCAGGCCCAGGTCGATCCGCTCCAATTCGAAGCGCACCCGCTGGGCCGTGAGCTGATCCAGTTGGCCGAACGACGCCTGCTGGTTGAACTCCACCACCCCCTTCTCCAGCTCCTGCGAGAACTGAGGCCCGGGGGTCATGATTTCCCGGAGCTGGGCGGGCCCCACCTGCTTCTCCAGGCCCTGGGGCACCTTTAGGGTCATGGTCAGGGTGCCCACCCCGTCGGGCTTTAAAACCAGCTCCGCGACCACGTCGAAGCACCCCGGCAGCAGCGCCAGCGCCCACAGCAGCAGGGCCATTCCCAGGTAGCGCAGGCAGCCTAAATACACTCGCGGCGGCATGCTTTTCCTCCGGTTATCAAAACACTTACTCGGGCCGGAGGCCCAGGTCAAGCCCCGCGAAGGTTTGTAGCCCCGCTGGCGGTGTGCTAATCTTGGTCTCCCACCGCCTGCGGAGGTGTTGCATGCGGGCCATGGTGTTGGCCGCCGGGCTGGGCACCCGGCTGCTGCCCCTGACCAACAAGCGCCCCAAGTGCCTGATGCCGGTGATGAACCGGCCTCTGCTAGGCCTGTGGCTGGAGCGCCTGGCGGCCTGGGGCGTGGAGCGGGCGGTGGTCAACACCCACCACCTGGCCTCAATGGTGAGCGCCTGGACGGGGGGTAACACCCCGCCGGGGCTGGAGGTGAGGCTCAGCCACGAGCCCCAGATCCTGGGCACCGGCGGCGGGTTGGTGGCGGCGCGGCCCTGGCTGGGGCGGGCGCCATTTCTCTTGGTCAACGCCGACGTGCTGGCCACGGCCCCGGCCCCGGAGCTGGCACAGGTGCAGGCGGAGACCGGCGCCCTGGCCGTGCTGGGGGTGGTGGACGAGCCCTCCATCAACAGCGTGGCCCTGGACCAGGCCGGCCGCCTGCTGGGCTTCGCGGGGGACGAGGGCCTGCCGGCCAGCGCCCGCTGGCGCACCTACAGCGGCCTGGCCTGCCTGACGCCGGAGTTTTTGGACCTGCTGCCGGCCCGCGGCTTCTCCAGCCTGGTGCAGGGGCTGCGGGCGGCACGGGCCCAGGGCGGCCTGGTGCTGGGCGTGGAACTGGGGGGCTTTTGGGACGACCTGGGCGCAGCCCAGCGCCTGCTGGCGCTGCACCATCGCCTGGTGCAGGACCCGCCGGCCGGGCTGGAGTTTCTGGTCCCGCCGCGGCCCCTGGTCCTGGGGCCCGGCGCCCGGGTGGAGCCCGGCGGCCGGGTGCAGGGCATGGCGGTGCTGGGCGCGGGCGCGGTGGTGGAGGACGGGGCCCTGGTCAGCGACAGCCTGCTTTTCCCTGGTGCCCGGGCCGCAGCCGGCAGCCGGGTGCAGGAGGCGGTGCTGGGGGATGGATTCGTGGCCCAAGGAGAGTTGAGCGGCGGAGCCTATGCCTGAGGCCAACTATATAGACGGCCTGCGCGACTGGGCCCGGCAACACTGGCCCGGCGGCGACCCCGGCCCCCTGGCCGCCGAGGTCATCGCCGCCGACGGCTCGGTGCGCCGGTTCCTGCGCCTGACCGGCGGCGGCCGCAGCCTGGTGGCCATGGCTAACCCCGGCAACCCGCCGGAGAACCGGGCCTGGCAGGGCTTGGCCGGGCACCTGGCCGGTCTGGGCCTGCCCGTGGCCCGGGTGCTGGCCGCGGACCTGGCGGCCGGGCGCTTCCTCATGGAGGACCTGGGCCGCGGCTCGCTCATGGCGGCGGTGCAGGCCAGCCAAGGCGACCCGGAGGCCGTGGCCGGCTTGTACGAGCCGGTGCTGGCCCTGCTGGCCCGGCTGCAGGCCCGGGGCGCGGACGGGCTGGACCTGGCCCTCTGCTACGACGGACCCGAGTTGACCCCGGAGTTTTTGCTGGACCAGGAGGCGGGCTACTTCCTGCGCGAACTGGTGCTGGGCGCGGCCGGGATAGAGCCCGCCGAGCTGCCGCCGGGGCTGGAGGAGGAGCTGGGGGCCGTCTCTGAGCTGGCCGGCCGGGCCGGGCCCCGGGGCCTGGTGCACCGCGACTTCCAGAGCCGCAACATCGTCTATGAGGCCGGACGCTACGGCCTGGTGGACTTCCAGGGCGCCCGCCTGGGTCCGGCCCAGTACGACCTGGCCTCCCTGCTGCAAGACCCCTACGTGCAACTGGACTGGGGCCTGCGCCAGCGCCTGCTGGGGCGCTATTTAGAGCTGCGCGGAGGCGAGGGGCCCTTTGACGCCCGGGCCTTCCGGGCCGGCTGGGCCGCGGTGGGCGCCAGCCGCCTGATGCAGGCCCTGGGCGCCTTCAGCTTCCTGACCCGCCGGCGCAACCGGCCCCACTTCGCGGCCTCGGTGCCGTTGGCCCTGGCCAGCCTGGAGCGTCTCCTGGACGACCCCAGCCTGGCCGGCTTCCCGGCCCTGGCCGGCCTGGTGCGGACTCTGCCCGCCCGGCTGGGGCCCCACAGCTTCGACTTCCTGGGAGAGCTGCTGTGACCGGCGGCATCGTGGCCATCGTGGGCCGGCCCAACGTGGGCAAATCCACCCTGTTCAACCGCCTGACCCGCACCCGGCGGGCCCTGGTGGACGACCTGCCCGGCGTGACCCGCGACCGCCTCTACGGCCGGGCCCAGGCCGGCGGCCGGGTCTTCACCCTGGTGGACACCGGGGGCTTCGACCCGCCCGCGGACCAGGAGTTCGCCACGGAGGTGCACGCCCAGATAGAGCTGGCGCTCTCTGAGGCGGACCTGATCCTCTGCCTCACCGACGGCCGGGCCGGCCTGAGCCCTCTGGACCAGGAGGTGGCCCGCCGCCTGCGCCGCACCGAAAAACCGGTGATCTGGGCGGTGAACAAGGTGGACGGCCCCTCCCAGGAGAACGCGGCCGCCGAGTTCTACGCCCTGGGCGCCGAGCGTCTGCACTTCATCAGCGCCGCCCACGGCCTGGGGATCAACGGACTGATCGAGGACATCCTGGCCCACCTGCCCCCCGCGGACGAGGCCGCCGAGGAGGCCCCGGCGGTGCGGGTGGCCCTGGTGGGCCGGCCCAACGTGGGCAAGTCCAGCCTGCTCAACGCCCTCACCGGCCAGCCCCGGGCGGTGGTCTCCCCGGTGCCGGGCACCACCCGCGACGCAGTGGACACCCCCCTCACGGTGGGCGGCCGGGACTACGTGCTCATCGACACCGCCGGCATCCGCCGCCAGGGCCGGGTGCAACGGGGCCTGGAAAAGGCCTCGGTGTTCCGCTCCCTGCGGGCGGTGGAGCGCTCCCACGTGGCCGTGGTCTTGATCGACGCCGGCGAGGGCATCACGGACCAGGACCTGAAGCTGGCCGGCCACGTGCTGGAGGCCCACCGCGGCCTGATCATGGCGGTGAACAAGTGGGACCTCTTGAAAAGTGACGCCCACCGCCAGCAGCAGCTCAAGAAAGAGCTGGAGATGGGCCGGCGTTTCGCGCCCTGGTCGCCGCTGTTGTTCATGAGCGCCAAGAGCGGCCTGGGGGTGGAGCGGCTGCTGCCCACCGTGGACCAGCTCTGGGAGGAATACAACCTGCGCCTGGCCACCGGCCCCCTGAACCAGGCCCTGCAGGACATCACCGCCCGCCATTCGCCGCCCCAGGTCAGGGGCAAGCGGTTGAAGTTCTACTACGCCTCCCAGGTGGAGACCCGGCCGCCCACGGTGGTGCTGTTCGTCAACCACCCGGCGTTGGTGCATTTTTCCTACCGCCGCTATCTGAATAACGAGCTGCGCCGGGCCCTGGGCCTGAACCTGGCCCCCCTGCGGCTCATTTTCCGCCAGCGCAGCGGTCGCCGGCCCAGCGGGGGCCGGTCTTGACAACGACGGGGCCCAAGGATAATTTAAGCCTTTCTACGGCCCCTTAAGGCATTTGGGAGAACCCTGGGCATGCTCACCATGGCCGCCGCCAGCCTCAAGCGCTCCATCGAGGTCAAGCAGGAGTTCCTGCGTCAGGGGCTGGGCGAGGCGGTGCGCGCGGCCGAAGTCATCTCCCAGGCCCTGCTGGCCGGGGGCAAGCTGCTGGCCATGGGCAACGGCGGCTCGGCCGCCGACGCCCAGCACCTGGCCGCCGAGTTCGTCAACCGCTACGTCATGGAGCGGCCGGGCCTGCCGGCCCTGGCCCTGACCACCGACAGCAGCATCCTGACCTCCATTGCCAACGATTATGAGTACGGTGAGGTTTTCGCCAGACAGATCAAGGCCCTAGGCCGGGAAGGCGACGTGGCGCTGGGCCTGAGCACCTCCGGCCGCTCGCCCAATGTGCTGGCCGGGCTGGCCGCGGCCCGCCAGCGGGGGATGCACACCATCGGCCTGTGCGGGGGCTACTGCGAGGCCATGGCCCCCCTGTGCGAGGTGCTCATCTCCGCCCCCAGCCAGGAGACCCCCCGCGTGCAGGAGGTCCACGGCTTCATCGTGCACCTGCTCTGCGAGCTGGTGGACCACAAGCTCTTTGGAAGCGCCCCATGACCATGGATCCCATCGACCTGAGCCGGCTGAAGCTTTCGGACCTGGACCTGCGCCCGTCCAAGGTGGACAGCCAGATGCTGGGACGGCCCTGGCAGCCCGGCGGCTCCCTGGCCAAGTTCGTGCATTCCCTGCCCCGCGTGCTGGCCGCCGATGACCTGCGCGCCGCGGCCGACGCGGTGGTGCGGGCCCGCCGGGCCGGCCGGCCGGTGATCCTGGCCATGGGTGCCCACGTGATCAAGGTGGGCCTGAACCCGCTCATCATAGACGCCATGGAGGCCGGGGTGCTCACCGGCCTGGCCTTCAACGGCGCCGGGGTGATCCACGACACGGAGATGGCCCTGGCCGGCCGCACCAGCGAGGACGTGGCCGAGGCCCTGGCCGACGGCAGCTTCGGCACCGCCCGCCAGACCGGCGAGTTCATCAACCGGGCCGTGGCCGCCGCGCCTCAGGACGGCCTGGGCCGGGCCGTGGGCCGGGCCCTCTTGCAGGCCGCGCCGGCCTGCGTGCAGGTGTCGCTGCTGGCCGCCGCCTGCCGTCTGGACATCCCGGCCACGGTGCACGTGAGCATCGGGGCGGACATCATCCATATGCACCCCAGCTTCGACGGCGCCGCCACCGGCCAGGCCAGCCACGCGGACTTCCGCCTGTTCACGGCCCAGGTGGCCCGGCTCAAGGGCGGGGTCTATTTCAACGTAGGCTCGGCGGTGATGCTGCCCGAGGTGTTCTTGAAGGCCCTGAGCGCGGCCCGCAACCTGGGCCACGAGGTCAAGGACTTCACCACCGTGAACCTGGACATGATCCGCCACTACCGGCCCCTGACCAACGTGGTCACCCGGCCGGTGCTGACCGGCGGCCGGGGCCTCTGCATCACCGGCCACCACGAGATCAATCTGCCGCTCTTGCTGGCCATGATCAAGGAGGGGCTGGCCGCCTGAGCCTTGCCCCGCGGCCGCAGGGGGATTATCTTTAAGATTCGGCAACCCGGCCTGCTTCACAGATCCGCGAGGGCGGCCGCGGCTGCCCGGGGATGAAGAGAATATGCCCATCTACGAATACCACTGCCCGCGTTGCCGGGACGAATTCGAGGTCCTGGTGATGAATAGCCGCGACAAGATCACCTGCCCCAAGTGCGACTGCAAGAAGGTGGAGCGGCTCCTGAGCGGCTTCGCCCACAAGAGCGCCGGCGGCAAGATGGTCTCCAGCGGCGGCGGCTGCGCCTCCTGCAAATCCTCCTCCTGCGCCTCCTGCCACTAGGCAGGGAGCGGCTTTTGGCTTCATGCCCAGCCTGATCATCGCCACCCGGGGCAGCCGCCTGGCCCTGGCCCAGGCCCGCTGGGTGGCCGGCCAGTTGAAGCGCCTGGCGCCCGGGCTGGCCGTGGCGTTCGCGGTCATCAAGACCACGGGGGACAAGATCCTGGACGTGCCCCTGGCCCAGGTGGGGGGCAAGGGGCTGTTCGTCAAGGAGATCGAGGACGCGCTCCTGGCCGGCCGGGCCCACCTGGCCGTGCACTCCATGAAGGACGTGCCCTCGGAGCTGCCGCCGGGCCTGGTGCTGGCCGCGGTGAGCCGGCGCGAGGATCCCCGCGACGTGCTCATCAGCCGGGCGGCCGGCGACATCGCCGGGCTGCCCCAGGGCGCGATGGTGGGCACCAGCAGCCTGCGCCGCCAGGCCCAGCTCAAGGCCCTGCGGCCGGATTTAACCATGAAGGCCCTCCGGGGCAACGTGGACACGCGCCTGAAGAAGATGGACGAATTGGGGCTGGCGGCCGTGGTGCTGGCCGCGGCCGGGCTCAGTCGCCTGGGCCTGACAGACGCTCCGGCCACGCCCATCCCGGTGGAGACCATGCTGCCGGCGGTGGGCCAGGGCGCCCTGGGCCTGGAGACCCGCGCGGGCGACGCGGCCACCCGGGAGCTGGTGGAGCGGCTCAACCATCCGGACACCGCGGCGGCGGTGGCCGCCGAGCGGGCCTTCCTGGCTCGGCTGGAGGGCGGCTGCCAGGTGCCCATCGCCGGCCACGCCCGCCTGGAAAACGGCATAGTAAAATTCGCGGGCCTGGTGGCCGACCTGGAGGGGCGGCGGGTGGTGCGCGGCCAGGGACTGGCCTTGCCCGCGGGCGCCGCGGACATGGGCCGGGCGGTGGCCGAGGAGATGTTGGCCGGCGGGGCGCGGGAGATACTGGCCCAGGTGTACGGGGAGGAGCCTCGATGAGCGGCAAGGTGTATCTGGTGGGAGCCGGTCCGGGCGACCCGGGCCTGTTGACCCTCAAGGGCGCTCGCTGTCTGGCCTCCTGCGACGCGGTGGTCTATGACTTCCTGGCCAACCCCGAGCTGCTGGATCTGGCCCCGGAGGGGGCCGAGCGCATCTACGTGGGCAAAAAGGGCGGGGCGCACACCATGGGCCAGGCGGAGATCAACCGCCTGCTGTGCGCTCTGGCCGCGGCGGGCAAGACGGTCTGCCGGCTCAAGGGCGGCGATCCCTTTGTCTTCGGACGCGGCGGCGAGGAGGCCTCGGCCCTGGCCCAGGCCGGCCTGGCCTTCGAGGTGGTGCCCGGCGTGACCAGCGCCATCGCCGCCCCGGCCTACGCCGGCATCCCGGTCAGCGACCGCCGGGCCGCCACCGAGGTGGCCTTTGTCACCGGCCACGAGGACCCCCACAAGCCCTCCTCCACCATCAACTGGGAGGCCTTGGCCCGGATCGGCACGGTGGTGTTTCTGATGGGGGTCAAGAACCTGCCCCATATCTGCGCCAAGCTGGTGGAGCACGGCCGCGACCCGGCCACCCCGGCCGCGGCCGTCCGCTGGGGCACCACCCCGGCCCAGCAGACGTTGAGCGGCACCCTGGCCACTCTGCCCGGCCTGGTGGCCGCGGCAGGGCTCAAGGCCCCGGCCATCACCATCGTGGGCCCGGTGGTGGCCCTGCGCGAGGAACTGGCCTGGTACGAGCGTCTGCCCCTGTTCGGCCGGCGGGTGCTGGTCACCCGGGCCCGGGAGCAGGCCTCCCGCCTCAGCCAGGGCCTGGCGGAGCTGGGCGCCCAGGTGATCGAGGTGCCCACCATCGCCATCGCCCCGCCCGAGGACCCCAAGCCTCTCAGCACGGCCATCGCGCTTTTGGAGGACTTCCACTGGCTGATCTTCACCAGCCCCAACGGCGTGGAGGCCTTTTTCAGGGCCCTGCGGGAGGCCGGCCGGGACGTGCGCGCCTTGTGCGCGGCCAAGCTGGCGGCCATCGGGCCGGCCACGGCCGCGGCCCTGACCGCCCGCGGGCTGGCGGCCGACGTGACGGCCGCCACTTTCCAAGCCGAGGGGCTCTTAGATGCCCTGCAGGAGCAGGGGCTCACCGGCCAGCGCATCCTGCTGCCCCGGGCGGCCGAGGCCCGCGAGGTGCTGCCCGAAACCCTGGCCTCCTGGGGCAACCTGGTGCAGGTGGTGCCGGCCTACCGCAGTCTGCCGCCGGCCGGCTCGGCCGCCAAGCTGGCCCGGGCCCTGGATGAGGGCCTGGACGCCGTCACCTTCACCGCCTCCTCCACGGTGCACAACCTCATGGCCCTGTTGCCCCTGAAGCGCCGGCCGGAGCTGATCGCGGCCAACCAGGCCGGGCGCCCGATCGTGGCGGCCATCGGCCCCATCACCGCCGACACCGCCCGGGAGTACGGCCTCAAGGTGCAGGTGCAGCCGGCGCAGTTCACCCTCCCCGCCCTGATCGCGGCCCTGGCCGGCCACTTCGCCGCCTCGTGAGCAGCAAGCCACCCGCAGACCTGGACTACGCCGCGCTGCAGGGCCTCAACCCGGCCCAGCGCCTGGCCGTGGGCGCCCCGGCCGGGCCGGTGCTGGTCATCGCCGGCGCGGGCAGCGGCAAGACCCGCACCCTGGTGCACCGGGTGGCCTACCTGGTGGAGCGGGGGGTGGACCCGGGGCGCATCCTGCTGCTCACCTTCACCCGCCGGGCGGCCCAGGAGATGCTCTCCCGGGCCCGGGCCCTGAACCCGGATTGCGCCCGGGTGGAGGGCGGCACCTTCCATTCCCTGTGCCACCGCATCCTGCGGGCCCACGCCCCCCGCCTGGACCTGAGCCGGGCCTTCTCCATCATCGACCGCGGCGACAGCGAGCAGCTCCTGCGGGGGGTGATCAACGAGCTGGGGCTCAAGTCCGCGGGCGACCGCCATTTTCCCCAGGTCCGCAGCATCATCGAGCTGATCAGCAAGTCGCGCAACCTGGAGGAGCCCCTGGAGGAGGCCCTGGAGGAGTGGGCCGGGCACCTTTTCCCCTACCTGGAGGAGATCAGCCGGGCCGCGGCCGGCTACGCCCAGGCCAAGCAAGAACAGAGCCTGCTGGACTACGACGACCTGCTGTTTTCGGCCGAAGAGCTGCTGAGCAAGCAGGACGACCTGCGCCGGCGCCTGTCCAGCCACTGGCAGCACGTCCTGGTGGACGAGTACCAGGACACCAACGCGGTGCAGGCCCGCCTCCTGCGGCTGTTGGCCAGCGAGCACCACAACGTCATGGCCGTGGGCGACGACGCCCAGAGCATCTACCGCTTCCGAGGCGCGCGCCTGGAAAACATCTTCGAGTTCCCCGAATTCTTCGCCAAGACCAAGGTGGTCAAGCTGGAGCAGAACTACCGTTCCACCCAGGCCATCCTGGACCTGTCCAACGAGGTGATGGCCCAGGCCTGGCACAAGTACGACAAGCGCCTGTTCAGCCAGCGCCTGGGCGGGGCCAAGCCCGTGCTGCGCCGGCCCAAGGACGAGCGCGGCCAGGCCCGCCTGGTCAATGAGCGCATCCAGGGGCTGCTGCGCGGCGGCACGCCGCCCGAGGACATAGCCGTGCTCTTCCGGGCCTCGCGCGACTCCTTTGAGCTGGAGCTGGAGCTGACCGCATCCCGCACCGCCTTCGTCAAGGTGGGCGGCTTCCGCTTCCTGGAGGCGGCGCACATCAAGGACGCCCTGGCCCATCTGCGGGTGGTGGCCAACCCCAGCGACTTCCTGTCCTGGCAGCGCCTGTTGATGCTCCTGCCCGGCGTGGGGCCCAAGAAGGCCCAGGGCGTCATCCGCCATCTGGTGGAGGGGTCCGCGCCGGAGCAGTACCTGGCCCGCCTGGCCGGCGCGCCCCGCCTGGGCGGCGGCCAGATGGAGCTGCTCGTCAAGCTCCTGGCGCAGCTCAGCGACCCGCAGGCCAAGCCAATGGAGATGGTCGAGGCGGTGCTGGACTACTACGAGCCCCTGTGCCGGGAGGCCTACGAGGACTACCCCCGCCGCCTCAAGGACCTGGGCGAGCTGCCCGGCCTGGCCCGCGGATACAACGACCTCGGCGAGTTCATGGCCGAGGTGGTGCTGGAGCCGCCCAACACCTACGCCGGCGAGCGGGAGGGGGGGCGCCTGACCCTGAGCACCGTGCACTCGGCCAAGGGCCTGGAGTGGCCCCACGTCTTCATCCTCTGGGCCACCGAGGGCCGCCTGCCGCCCTACCCCTCCCTGGGCGACCCCCAGGCCCTGGAGGAGGAGCGCCGCCTGATGTACGTGGCCTGCACCCGGGCGGCCAACGAGCTGACCATCCTGGCCCCGCGCGAGTCCTACCAGCGCGACGCGGGGGTGGTCCCTAACCAGCTCAGCCGCTTCCTGGAGGACCTGCCTCCCGGCCTGGTGGAGCGGCCGGCCGAGGCGGTCTTCGAGGTGCCCGCGCCCGCCGCGGCTGCGGCTGCCCCGGTCAGCCGGGGCAGCCGGCGCCAGGAGCGCCCCTTTGCCGTGGGCGGCCAAGTGCGGCACAACACCTTCGGCCAGGGCAAGGTGATGGGCTACCAGGGAGAGGCCAAGATCATCGTGCACTTCGCCCGCCACGGGCTTAAGATACTGCTCCTGGAGTACGCCAACCTGCAGCCGGCCTGAGGCCCGTGCAAAAGATGAGCGCCTACCAAAAAACCCTGGAGCGGCTTTACGAGCTGCAGAAGTTCGGCATCAAGCTGGGCCTCAGCTCCACCCAGAACCTGCTGCGGGGCCTGGGCGACCCCCAGCGCGGCCTGGCCTGCCTGCACATCGCCGGCACCAACGGCAAGGGCAGCGTGGGGGCCATGCTGGAGGCCGCGCTGATGGCCGCCGGCATCAAGGCGGGCTTCTACACCTCGCCCCATCTAGAGCGCTTCAGCGAGCGCTTCCGCGTCAACGGGCGCGAGATAACCCAGCGCCAGGTCATGGACCTGGCCAGCCGGGTCTGGGCGGTGGTGGAGCTGCGCGAGCCGCCCACCTTCTTCGAGTTCGTCACGGCCATGGCCTTCGCCCATTTCCGGGACCAGGGCGTGGAGCTGGCCATCATGGAGACCGGCCTGGGCGGCCGCCTGGACGCCACCAACATCTGCGAGCCCCTGGCCACGGTGATCACCAACCTGGGCCTGGAGCACCAGGAGTACCTGGGCCGGCATCTGCGCGACATCGCCTATGAGAAAGCGGGCATCATCAAGCCGGGCGTGCCCCTGGTGCACGGCGTGACCCAGCCGGCGGCCCGGCGGCTGGTGGAGCAGACCGCGGCCCGTTTAGGCGCGCCGGTGTATCGCCGCGGCCGCGAGCTGCGCTTCCGGCGGGGGCCTGGCGGCCGCTTCGACCTCCGGGGCCGGCTCTGGGTCCTCCCGGACCTGGAGACCAACCTGGTGGGCAGACACCAGCCGCTGAACGCCTGCCTGGCCCTGGGCGCGGCCGAGGCCCTGGCCCAGGCCGGCCTAGCTTTGGGCCCCGGGCACCTGCGGGCGGGCCTGACCCATGTGCGCTGGCCCGGCCGCCTGGAGCAGTGGCCCAGCGGCCCGGGCCAGCCCACCCTCTGGCTGGACGGGGCCCACAACCCGCCGGCCGCCCGGGCGCTTTTGGCCAGCCTGCCCCGCATCCAGGGCCAGCGGCGGCCGCTGGTGATGGTGGTGGGCGTAATGGCCGATAAAGAGATCGGCCGCATCCTGTCCCTGCTCCTGCCGGCCGCCGACCGGGTGATCTACAGCCGCCCCGCGTACCAGCGGGCGGCCGACCCGGCGGCGCTGGCCGCCGCCGCGCCTCCGGGCGCCCCCCCCGGGGAGATAGAGCCCGACCTGGGCCGAGCCCTGGCCCGGGCCCGGCGCCTGGCCGGCCGGCGGGGCATGGTCCTGGTCACCGGCTCTCTGTTCACCGTGGGCGAGGCCCGGGCCCTGCTCAGCGGGCGCCATAAAACCGACTTGCCTTAATTTTCCGCATCTGCTAATTTGCGACAACGGCAGAGGAATTCTGCGCGGCGCCCTTTTGGGGAGGTGGACGTGCAAGGAATGAAGGGCCTTTACAAAGTCAGCCTGGTTTTGATCATCGTGGCCGGCCTTGCGGGCCTTTTTTGCACCCCGGCACGGGCCCAGGGATCGCTCATCACCGTGGACGCCCAGGGTCCGGTGGACGTGCGGGCCGACCGGGTGGCCTATGACGAGCGCAACGCCATCTACACCGCCGAGGGGGAGGTCGAGATCGCCCGCGGCAACACCCGGCTCATCGCCGACCGGGTGCGCCTGGACGCCAAAACCATGGTGGCCGAGGCCGAGGGGCGCGTGCGCCTGATCACCCCGGAGCAGGTGATCACCGGCAAGTCAATGGTGGTCAACCTCAACAGCGGCACCGGCAAGATCTATCAGGGCCGGGTCTTCATCAAGGCCAACCACTTCTACCTCAGCGGCCAGGAGATGGAGAAGACCGGCAAGGACACCTACCGCGTGAAGCAGGGCACCTTCACCACCTGCGACGGCGCGGACCCGGCCTGGAAGATCACCGGCGACGATATGCAGGTCACCATAGAGGGCTTCGGCACCGCCACGAACACCGCCTTCCGCATCAAGAACGTGCCGGTGCTCTGGTCGCCCTACCTCATGTTCCCGGCCAAGTTCAAGCGCCAGTCCGGCGTGCTGCCGCCCCAGCTGGGCAACTCCAAGAACGACGGCTTCTTCATCAGCCTGCCCTACTACCAGACCCTGGGCGAGGACATGGACGCCACCCTCACCCTGAACTACATGACCAAGCGCGGGGTGGACGTGGGCCTGGAGTACCGCTACAACCTGGACGCCGGCTCCAAGGGCATGTTCATGTTCGACTACATGCCCAACGACCAGATGGGCCAGACCCTGTTCGACGAGGGCGAGAACGCCAAGCCCTACAAGTCCCGCTACTGGTTCCGCGGCATGGCCGACCAGAAGTTCTTCAACAACACCCTGGATCTCAAGGCGGATATCGACCTGGTAAGCGACCAGGACTACCTGCGGGAGTTCGTCTTCGGCTACACCGGCTACGACTCCAGCAACAAGCGCTTCAACGAGTGGTTCGGCCGCATCCTGGACCCCAACACCTCCCTGGTGCGCACCAACCGGGTGAACCTGAGCCGCTTCTGGTCCGCGGCCAGCTTCAACGCCGGCGTGCTCTACTACGACGACACCTCCGGCGACAACAAGAGCACCCTGCAGCAGGCGCCCTACTTCTCCTTTGACGCCACCACCCAGCAGTTGGGCAAGACCCCCTTGTACTTCTCCATGGGCTCCTCGTTCGTCTACAACTACCGCGAGGAAGGCAGCACCGGCTTCACCAGCGACATCACGCCGGCCATCTCCCTGCCCCTGAACTTCAGCGACTACGTGGAGGTGGAGCCCAAGTTCACCTGGATCCAGCGCTTCTACTCGGTGAGCCTGGACGACACCGAGGACCCCAGCCACAAGAAGACCGGCAGCCTGCAGCAGTGGAGCTTCACCAACAAGACCTCCACCTACCTCTACCGGGTTTATGACTTCGGCAGCGCGGCCGACCCCTTCAAGGTCAAGCATTCCCTGCGGCCCAACATTACCTACTCCTACAACCCGGGCGCCGACCAGACCGACGTGGCCCTCCTGGCCCGCAACGACCTGACGCGGGTGAACCAGTTCTCCTACGGCGTGGACAACGCCCTGACCTACAAGGTCATGGCCGCCAACCCCAACACCGGGGCCATCGAGCCCACCTACCGCGAGTTCCTGCGCATGAACTTGTCCCACAGCTTTGACCTGAACCAGTACCGGGTGGACAGCACCTCCCGCGTCTGGGGCGAGGTGACCGCGCGCGTGGAGTTCCTGCCCAACGAACGCATCTACATGCAGAGCGACGTGGCCTGGAACCCCTATGACAACACCTGGACCCGCCTGGACTTCTGGGCGGAGACCAAGAACAAGCGGGGCGACACCCTCACCGTGGATTACCGCTACAATCAAGGCGGCGTGAAGCAGCTCAACACCTCCCTGAAGGTGGTGCTGACCAAGGAATGGTTCCTGTCCTTTGTCAACCGCCACGACTTTGATTTCGAGACCGACTACGAGACCCGCTACGAGATTGGCTACCAGGGCCAGTGCTGGGGCTTCCGGGCCTTCTACATCGACGACGTGCGCGACCGCGGCTTCTTCGTGGCCTTCAGCCTGGGCGGCTTCGGCGAGCTGCTCACCTTGGGCCGCTAGGGGCCAGGCCCAAAAATTTTCAGCCCTTGACAGAATACGGGCTCTCCCCTATAAATACAGCTTCGACTGGGCGCAGGGGCCCCAGGCCCCAGCGCGAAACCTCGTTATAAGCAAGGCCTTAGACAATGAAGAGCTTTGTAGCCAAAAATGAAGACATCAGCCGGGAGTGGTACGTGGTGGACGCCACGGACCAGACCCTGGGCCGTCTGGCCAGCCAGGTGGCCATGCGCCTGCGGGGCAAGCACAAACCCATCTTCACCCCGCACCTGGACACCGGCGATTTCATAATCGTGGTCAACGCGGACAAGGTCAGGCTCACCGGCCGCAAGCTGGACCAGAAGATGTACCACCGCCACAGCGGCTACCCCGGCGGGCTCACCTCGCTGGACGCCCGGCGCATGCTGGCAACGCACCCCGAGCGCCTGGTGACCTTCGCCGTCAAGGGTATGCTGCCCAAGAACCGCCTGGGCCGCCGGTTGTTGACCAAGTTGAAGGTCTACGCCGGTCCCGAGCACCCGCACCAGGCCCAACAACCCCAGCCCCTGACCCTGGAAGGCTAGGGGAGGAAGTTTATGATGAGCGAAAACCGCGTGTACGCCACCGGCAAGAGGAAGACCTCGGTGGCCCGTTGCTGGGTCCGCGGCGAGGGCAGCGGCCAGATCACCATCAACCACCGCGCGGCCGACGAGTATTTCTCCCGCGCCACCCTGCTGCAGCTCCTGCGCCAGCCCCTGGCCCTGACCGACTACCTGGACAAGGTGGACGTCTTCGCCACGGTGCGCGGCGGCGGCCACACCGGCCAGGCCGGGGCCTTGCGCCATGGCATCGCCCGGGCCCTGCTGGAGATGAACCCCGAGCTGCGCAAGGTCCTCAAGAGGGCCGGCTTCCTCACCCGCGACGCCCGCAAGAAGGAGCGCAAGAAGTACGGCCAGGCCGGCGCCCGCGCCCGCTTCCAGTACTCCAAGCGTTAGGGGCGCGCCAGTCCCGCTTATCAGGGGAAGGTCCCAGCGGGCCTTCCCCTTAAATTTTTCTTGGGAGGAGCAAAGATGATTCCCGTGGCCATCATGGGCGGCTCCGGCTACACCGGGGTGGAGCTGATGCGGCTCATCGCCGGCCATCCCCAGTTGCAGCTAACGGCGGTGAGCTCCTCGCAGTATGAGGGCCAGGCGGTGGAGGCGGTGTTCGGGGCCCTGGAGGGCGGCCTGAACCTGAGCTTCACGCCGCACGACCCGGCCGCCCTGGCCGGCTCGGCCCGGCTGGCGTTCCTGGCCGTGCCCCACAAGGCGGCCATGGCCGCCGCGCCGGCCATCCTGGCCGCCGGGGCCAAGGTGGTGGACCTCTCGGCCGACTTCCGCCTCCGGGACCGGGCGGTGTATGAAAAGTGGTACGCCCCGCACAGCGCGCCGGAGCTGCTGGCCGAGGCGGTCTACGGCCTGCCCGAGTTCTACCGAGAGCAGATCAAGGCCGCCCGGCTGGTGGCCAACCCCGGCTGCTACGTCACCAGCGTGCTGGTGGCCCTGGTGCCGCTGCTCAGGGCCGGGCTGATCAGCCCCCAGGGGCTCATCGCCGACAGCGCCTCGGGCGTCTCCGGGGCCGGCCGGGGGGCCAAGCTGAACCTGCTGCACGGCGAGGTGCACGAGAACTTCCGGCCCTACAGCGTGGACGGCCACCGGCACACGCCGGAGATGGAGCAGGAGCTCTCCCTGGCCGCCGGCCAGGAGGTGCGGCTGACCTTCACCCCGCACCTGCTGCCCATGGACCGGGGCATCCTCTCCACCATCTACGCCCAGGCCGTGGGCGGGTCCGATGAGCAGGCCGTGCGCGACTGCTGGCAGCGGGCCTATGGCGCCGAGCCCTTTGTGCGCGTGCTGGCGAAAGGAAGGCTGCCCGAGACCAAGCAGGTGCGGGGCAGCAACCGGGTGCAGTTGGCCGTGGCCAGGGACCCCCGCAGCGGCGTCCTGAAGATATTCTCGGCCCTGGACAACCTGACCAAGGGCGCCAGCGGCCAGGCCGTGCAGAACGCCAACCTGATGCTGGGTCTGCCCGAGACCGCCGGTCTGACCGAGCTGGCCCTGACGCCGTAGGGCGGACGCGTGGCCGACACCCTCTGGGCGCGCCTGGCCGGCGCCTTCCCGCCGCACGACGTGCCCTTTTTGTCCGGGGAGCCGACTGGCGGGGCCCGCCGCCTGGCCCTGGTGCTGGCCTACTGCGGCCAGGGCTGGACCGGCTGGCAGGTGCAGCCTCAGGCCCCCACCCTGCAGGGCGCCCTGGAGGCGGCCCTGGGCACCCTCTGCGACCAGCCCATCCGGGTCCACGCCGCCGGCCGCACCGACGCCGGGGTGCACGCCTGGGGCCAGGTGGCGGCCTTTGACACGACTAGCCGCCTGCCCGCGGCCCAGATGCTCAGGGGCCTGCGGGCCCTGCTGCCCTCCGGCCTCTGGCCGCGGGCCCTGGGGCCGGTGGCCGCCGAGTTCCACCCCCGCTTCCAGGCCCGGGGCAAGACCTACGACTACTACCTGCTGCCGGCGGCCAAGACCGGCCTGTTCCTGGAGCCCTTCTGCTGGCCGCTGGCCGAGCCCCTGGATGCCGCGGCCATGGCCCAGGCCTTGGACCAGTTGCGGGGCGAGGTGGACATGGCCGCCTTTGCCAGCCAGGGCAGCGAGGTCCAGGGCTCCACCCTGCGCCGCCTGAGCCAGGCCCAGGTCACGGCCCAGGCCGACGGTCTGCTGCGGGTGCGCCTGAGCGCCAGCGGGTTTCTGCGCCACAGCGTGCGCAACCTGGTGGGCGGCCTGGTGCAGGTGGGCCGCGGCGACCTGGAGCCCGCGGCCCTGGCCCAGATGGCCGCGGCCGGCCGCCGGCTCTTCGCCGGACCCAAGGCCCCGCCGGGCGGGCTGTACCTCAACCGCGCGTACTACCAGAGCGACCCGCCGGAGCAGGACCAAGCCTCCTGAAAAAAAGCGGGGCGGGGGTGCGCCCCGCCCCCGCCTTCGGCCTGGCGGTCCCGCCCTACTTCTTGTCTTTGCGCACCGCGTTCAGAATGGCGCGATATATCTGGGGGAAGGCCTCGTCAAAGGCGGCCAGCGACATCCGTCCGGTTTCGATGAACTTGACCGCGATCTCCTTGGCGGCCTTGAGCACCGCCTCCTCCTGGGGGTTCGGCCGCGGGGGCGGGGTCTCCTTTTTTACGCTCATGGCGGACCTCCGGAGGTTAGGCAAGGCCGCCCGCCGGAAGGAAGAAGGCACTCCACGTTCCCGGCGGGGGCCCGCTCCGAGGATAAACCTATGCAGCCCATCCCCGGCGCGGCCAGCTTACACCATCGCCGGCCGGCCTGGCAAGGCGGCCGGTGGCCAGGGGCGCGGGGCCTGTGCTATACCTTCTAGCCATGGACCCTGCTCCCCCAGCTCCCGCCATACGCCTGCTGCCCGAGGAGGTGGCCAACCAGATCGCCGCCGGCGAGGTGGTGGAGCGGCCGGCCAGCGTGCTCAAGGAGCTGGTGGAAAACTCCCTGGACGCCGGCGCCGGCCGCATCGCGGTGGATGTGGCCGCCGGCGGCCGCCGCCTGATCCGGGTGGTGGACGACGGCGCGGGCATGGGCCCGGACGACCTGCTGCTGGCCCTGGAGCGCCACGCCACCTCCAAGGTGGCCAGCGCCGAGGACCTAGTGGGGGTGGCCTCCCTGGGCTTCCGAGGCGAGGCCCTGCCTTCCATCGCCGCGGTCAGCCGCCTGACCCTGCGCTCGCGGCCGGCCTGGGCCGAGGCCGGCGGCCAGGTGCGGGTGGAGGGCGGCGTCATCCGCGAGGTGAGCGAGGTGGGCTGCCCCATGGGCACCCTGGTGGAGGTCAAGGACCTGTTCTTCAACACCCCGGCCCGGCGCAAGTTCCTCAAAAGCCAGGCCACCGAGAGCGGCCACCTGGCCGCGGCCCTGGTGCGCCTGGCCCTGTCCCGGCCCGAGGTGGCCTTCCGCTACCTTGTGGGCGGCCAGGCGCTTTACGACCTGCCCGCCGGCCAGGACCTGGCCGTGCGCGTGGCCGGCTTGCTGGGCCGCCAGGCGGCCGAGGACATGCTAGCCGTAGATGAGCAGCAAGGCCCCATCGCCCTCAGCGGCCTGGCCGGCCTGCCTTCGCTCAGCCGGGCGGCGGCGGATCAGGTCTACACCTTCGTCAACGGCCGCTTCGTGCGCGACCGGGTGCTCCTGCACGCGGTGAACCAAGCCTATCACGGGCTGATGCCCTCTGACCGGCGGCCGGTGGTGGTCCTGCACCTCAGCCTGGATCCGGAGCTGGTGGACGTGAACGTACACCCGGCCAAGAGCGAGGTGCGCTTCCGTGAGCAGA
>QZKP01000067.1 GCA_003605055.1 Desulfarculus sp. | reverse complement strand
GGGGCGGGGTTTATCCCCGCCCTGTTTTATTCGAGGCGGACGGCCCCTGCCCTCTCAAATAAAGCCTAGCCGTCATCGCGAGGAGCGGTGCAGAGAGCGGTTGTTGAGGAACGGTCCTTTCTCGCGCCGCTCCGTGGCGATCCTCCCTTTCCTGCGATGGCTTGAGACAGGCAAATTCTTAAACCAGACAGGTCTGGGTGAACCTCTTGTCGCTCCGCTGCGCTGCGCGACCCCGACAGTCGAGCTGTCGGGGCCACCCAAGAAAATTCTGATCCGAAGAAAGGGGGCTGACCCGACAACAAACCTTTCGGCGTAAGGGCGGGCTTTATCCCCTCCTTTCTTTTATCCCTCTTCACCGCCTTCGCCCCAGGACCAGCGGCGCCAGCCGCCGCAGGTGCTTGCGCAGCAGCAGGCCCAGGGCGTCGCGGGCGGTGCGCAGCAGGGCCGCGTCCTCCCGGTCCAGGGGCGGGCCGTCCTCCTGGGCCTGCGCGCCGTGGAAGAACCTGAGCCCCACCCCCACCAAGGTCACCAGGCCCGCGGCCAAAAGCGCCAGCCAGGCCAGGTGCGGGCCGGCCTGGGGCGGGGCGGCGGGGGACGGCCAGTAGACCGGCGGGTGCGGCTGCACCTCCTGATATACGCAGCCCGCCGCGGCCCCCAACAGCAGGCCCAGGGCCAGGGCCGCCCCCATCCTTTTCCAGCCCATATGACCACAATAGTAAGATTTTTTTGTTGACATATATCCATAAAGGATATAATGTGCCCGCTTAGAAGGCTGCCCATTAATAGCACACCCGCAGCAGAGGTTTTAACCGCAAAGCGATAAGGAGGCTCTGATGAGCGCAGGATTCTCCCCGCAGCAGGACCTGGTCCCGGACTGGATGAAGCAGGTGAACCCCGGCGAGCTGCCCGATGTTTACCAGGAAATGAGCGAGGTCATCGGCCTGGAGCCCACCATGCAGCTGGCCCAGGTCTTCTCGGGCAACAGCGTGTACTTCCCCAAGCTGGAGCGCTCGCTGCTCAGCGTGCGCAACCAGATGATCCGCCGGGAGTTCAACGGCGCCAACGTGCGCGCCCTGGCCCGGCGCTGGGGGCTGAGCTCCCGCCACGTGCGCCACATCGTCAGCCCCCGCCGTGCCGGCAGCCAGGCCTAGCCGCCCCCGCCCCTATCCCCCAGCGCAGCCTAAAAACCATCCCGGCCGGAGACAGATTCCGGAGACGCCGCCGCGCCAGATTGCGGGGAGATGCATTTGTGCGGCCCCTGTGTGGCCCGCCCCGTACGGCCGGCCTAAGCTGGGGCCCGGATCATCAGCCGGCGGCCGCGGCCGCCGCAGAGGAGGAGCGAGATGCAAGCGCACATCGGCCAGGTTCCCGTTTCCCCGGCCCCTGGGCCGCGATCACGCCAAGGCTAGGCCCTTGACCGGCGAGGAGGAGATAAAGGTGGCCCTGGAGAACCTGCGGGGCCAGCTCAGCCGGCTGGACACGGTGCTCAAGATGTCCACCTCCGAGCAGCGCCGGGTCAACGCCGACCTGCTGGCGGCCATCGAGCGCCAGGCCGGCCAGGTGGAGGCCGTGGACAACCGCCTGGACCGCCTGGAGTCCCGGCTGGCCGCCTACACCGGCGGCCTGTTCACCCTCTGGCTGCTGTTCCAGGTGGTTCAAGCACTGTTGAGGTGAGCGATGGACAAGACTTCCCGTTTGATCGCCAAGGGCCTGCGCGAGGAAAAGCGCGAGCGCCTGAGCCAGTTGGAGATCAAGATCGACCGGCTCAGCAAGGACATCCACTACTACCTCTACAACCTGGACGGCGTGGAGGCCATCCGCATCGAGCACGCCCAGCAGGCCATGGAGGAGCTGGTGGCGGCGGTGCGCGAGTACAAGGCCCTGTCCGTCGAGCTGCGGAGCCTGGAGTCCTGATGGAGCGGCCCCTGCACGAGCTCAAGCGCCGGGCCCGCTCCCGCTATCTACCCGGCTTGGAGCCCCCGGCCATCGCCGCTGAGCTGGGCCTGGACGCGGCCCAGGTGGCCGCCTGGGCCGCGGCCGGCCGCTGGGCCCAGCGCCGGCGGGTCTGGTTCTCCGACCCCCGGGGCGCGGCCGCCACCCTGCGCGAGCTCTTGGGCCGGCGGGTGGAGGAGCTGGCGGCCGGCGGGCTCGTGGGCCCCAAGGAGGCCGACGAGCTGGCCAAGATCGGCGCCACCTGCGCCCGCCTGGAAAAGGAGGGCTATGACCTCAAGGCCGCGGCCGTGGAGGTCTGCGAGCGCCTGGCCGCCCTGGCCGCCGAACAGGAGACCGACCCCCAGCGCCTGACCTGGCTGGCCGGGCTCCTGGACCGCTTCTTCTGCCGCCTGGTGGAGGAGGGCTAGCCGTGTCCGCCCTGGCCGCCCGCCTGACCAGCGCCCGCTTTCGCGAGCGGGCGGCCGAGGTGGTGGCCCGCCTGCAGGCCGAGGTGGGGGGCTTCGGGCCCCAGGCCCCGGCCCAGGCCCAGCGCCTGGCCCAGGCCCGGGCCGACTTCTTCGCCTTCTGCCGCACCTACCTGCCCCACTACTTCTCTGATGACTGCGCGCCCTTCCACTACGAGCTGATTGACCTGCTGCGGCCCCGGGGATCAGCGGTGGTGCCGGTGGTGGTGGCCGCGCCCCGGGGCTTCGCCAAGACCACCCTGGTTTCCTTCGGCTACGTGCTGCACCAGGTCCTGTTCGGCCAGCGCCGCTTCGTGGTGCTGGGCTCTGACACCGCGGACCTGGCCACGGACCTGGCCGGGTATCTGCGCCTGGAACTGGCCCACAACCAGCGCCTGGTGCAGGACTTCGGGTCCCGCTGCCAGGTCTCGGGGCCGGTGGGCGACTTCATCGTGGGCGGCCGGGCCCGGGTCCTGGCCCGGGGCAGCGGCCAGCGCCTGCGCGGCCTCAAGCACGGCCGCCATAGGCCGGACCTGGTGATCCTGGACGACCTGGAGAACGACAAGAATGTGCGCAACCCCCGCCTGGTGCGCGATCTCTTGAACTGGATCACCCAGGCGGTGTACCCGGCCCTGGACCCGGGCGGCAGCCTGTTCATCATCGGCACCATCCTGGCTCGGCGCTCGGCCCTGGCCACCATGATCCTCTCCCCGGAGGAGCCCTGGCGCCGCTTCACCCGGCGGGTGTACCGGGCCCTGGACGACCAGGGCCGCTCCCTGTGGCCCGCCCGCCACCCGGCGGCCGAGCTGCTCAGGCAGAAGGCCCTCATGGGCAGCCGGGCCTTTAACAAGGAAAAGCAGAACAACCCCCTGGACCAGGCCGGGCTGTTCCAGGAGGAGTGGCTCCGCTCCTACCACCCGGCCGAGATAGAGGGCAAGGCCCTGGCCGTGGCCGGCTTCCTGGACCCCTCCCTGGCCGAGGGCCAAAGCGGGGACTACAAGGCCGTGGTCAGCGTGGGCCTGGACCCCGCGGCCCAGGTCTTCTACGTGCTGGACGCCTTCATCCGGCGCTGCTCCTTGGATCAGTTGGTGCGGGCCGTGCTGCGGCGGCAGGAGCGGCTGGGCTACCTGGTCTTCGGGGTGGAGGACAACGTCTTCCAGCGGCTGCTGCTCACAGAGTTCAGCCGGGCCGCGGCCGAGGCCCGGGTGAGCCTGCCCCTGAGGGGCGTCACCCACCGCCTGAGCAAGCAGTTGCGCCTGGCCGGCCTGAGCCCCCTGGTGGAGCGGGGCGCGGTGCGCTTCGCGCCGGCGGAGGCAGACCAGGCCGAGCTGATCGAGCAACTGCTCCACTTCCCCTCCCCCAACGTACACGACGACGGCCCCGACGCCCTGGAGGGGGCGGTGAGCCTCTTGCGCTCGTCGGGGCCCAACGTGTGGTGAGGTGCCCATGAACAACTGGCTGAGTCGAAAGATCGCGACCCTGGTGAACAAGCGCCTGGAGCTGCCGCCCCCGCCGCCCGGCCCGCCGCCCTTCCTCTCCAGCCCCAGCCTGGGCACCCGCGGCCGGCAGCTGGCCGCCTACCAGGGCTGGGTCTACGCGGCGGTCAACGCCATCGCCCGGCGCCTGGCCGGGGTGCCCCTGCGCCTGTTCCGGGGCCCGGAGGCCGGCGGCGCCGAGGTGATCCGCCACCCGGTCCTGGACCTCTTGCGCCGGCCCAACCCCATCCTCACCGGCCGGCAGATGCGCCACACCCTGGCCACCCATCTGGAGCTGACCGGCATGGCCTTCCTGCTGGTGGTGGACAACGCCCTGGGCCGTCCGGCCGAGCTGTGGCCGCTGTCGCCCGCGGACCTCATCGAGATCAGCTCCGGGCCCGACACCCGCCGGGCCATCACCGGCTTCGTCTTCAGCGGGCCCCAGGGCCAGCGCATCCCCTACCGTCCCGCGGAGGTGCTCTACTTCCGCCACCCCAGCCCCAGTAGCCTCATCTACGGGGCCAGCCCCATCGAGGCCATGGCCCACGCCTTTGACATAGACCTGGCGGTGCGCATCTACCAGCGCAACTTCTTCCGCAACTCGGCCCGGCCCGAGGTGGTGCTGGCCACGGACCAGCGCCTGACCGAGGACGAGGCCCGCCGGGTGCTCACCCGCTGGCGCCAGAAGCACCAGGGCCTGGCCCACGTGTTCGAGCCCACCATCCTGGACGGCGGGCTCAAGGCCCAGCCCCTGGCCTACTCCTCCAAGGACTTCGAGTTCGCCTCCCTGGCCGGCTGGACCCAGGACAACATCCTGGCCGCCTACGGGGTGCCGGCGGGCAAGCTGGGCCTGGTCAAGGACGTGAACCGGGCCAACGCCACCGGCATTGACATCACCTTCAACGCCGAGTGCATCCGGCCCCGCCTGGAGCTATGGGAGGACGTGCTCAACGCCTTCCTGCTGCCCCGCTACGGGGCCGGCCTGGTGCTGCGGCACGACAACCCGGTGCCCAGCGACCGGGCCCAGGCCCACCGCGAGGCCATGCAGCAACTGGACCGGGGGGTGATCACCATCAACGAGGCCCGCGCCGCCCAGGGCCGGCCGCCGGTGCCCTGGGGCGAGGCGCCCCTGCCGCGCCAGCCCGGCCCGCTGCTGGAGGCCGGCTTCAAGAGTGCGGGCCTGGAGGAGGAGGTGGAACGCGCCCTGCGCCAGGGCTGGCCGCGGCTGGAAGGCCGGCTGCACGGCTGGTCGCCCGCCCGGGTGCGCCAGGAGCTGGCCGCCCGGCCGGGGCTCATCAGCAATCTCTTGCCCCCTGGCCTCACGCCGGCCCGCCGCCTGGAGCTGCAAACCGGCCTGGCCGCCTGCCTGGAGCGCGGCCTGAGCCTGAACCAGACCCTAGAGCAGTTGGCCGCCGGCCGCTGCGGAGGAGCGTCATGAGACTGGTGCACAAGGTGATGGACTTTACGGTGGGCCGGGCCGACGAGGAACAGCGCACCTTCTGGGCCGTGGCCTCCAGCGGCGCGGTGGACCGCCAGGGCGATTTGATCGAGGCCGCGGGCTGGGACTTCACCAACTTCCTCAAGAACCCGGTGATCCCCTGGGCCCACGACTACGCCAGCCCGCCGGTGGCCCGGGCCCTGGCCATCAAGGTGCAGGGCGACCGGCTCCTGTTCCAGGCCCAGTTCCCCCGGCCCGAGGAGTACGCCTTCGCCGACACCATTTACCGCCTGTACAAGGGCGGCTACCTGCGGGCCTTCTCGGTGGGATTCGCGCCCCTGGAGAGCGAGCTGGTCACCCACCAGGTAGATGGCCGCTCCCTCACCGGCACCCGCTACCAAAGGCAAGAGCTTTACGAGATTTCCTGCGTGACCCTGCCGGCCAACCCCGAGGCCCTGGTCTCCCTGGGCCTCAGCGGTCTGCAGCCACCCCCGCCGCCGGCCGCGCAGAGACCACCCTCGCCCTTGGCGCAGACCCCAAGGCCGGCCATCGCATCGGCTCTGGCGAAGCCCAGGCCCTCCGCCGAGGCGGCCAGACGAGCTTTGGCCTCCCTGGCCCTGCGGGCGTTGATCGCCCGCCGCCTGGACTATCACCGGGGCCTCTTGGACTGAACCGCGAACCTTAGGAGAGAAGCCATGAACCAGAACAAGATCATCGAGCTCCTGGAGCAGGCCACCGGCCTGGAGCTGGACGAGGAGACCGTCAAGGGCCTCATTGACGCCCGCCTGGAAAAGGTGCTGGCAACGGTGGAGGCCAAGCAGGTGGCCCTGGGCCCGGCCCGGCCCGGGCCCCAGGTGGGGCTGTCGCGCTATTTGGGCGACGTGCGCCGCCTGGGCATGGGCCAGGCCCCCCGCCACCTGGAGGCCTCGGAGCTGGTGAGCGTGGCCGGGCCGCAGCTCAAGGCCCTGCCCGCGGCCCGGGCCAAGGACCTGCGCGAGGGCGCCACCATTGCCGGCGGCTACCTGGCCCCCGCCGAGCAGGCCGGCGAGGTGCTGAACCTGGTGAACAACTACAGCGCGGTCAAGGGGCTCTGCCGCGAGGTGCCCATGCAGGGCCACCAGATCACCTTCCCCACCATCAGCGGCGGGCTCACCGCCTACTGGGTGCCCGAGGCCACGGACACCGAGACCTACGGCCTGGGCGACGGGGCCGAGCACGGCGAGAAGCCGCGCAGCGAGCCCACCTTCGGCCAACTGGCCGTCACCGCCCACGTGCTGGCGGTCAAGGTGGTGGTCAGCAACCAGCTCCTGGACGACTCGGACCCCGGCGTGGACCAGGTGCTGCGCGCCCTGTTCGCCGAGACCATCGGCCAGGCCTTTGACGTGGCCTGCCTGCGCGGGGCCGGCACCGCCATTGACCCCGTCACCGGCCTGGCGGGCAAGATCACTACCAACGCCCTGAGCGTCAGCGGCGACTTCTCCTTCGACCACCTGGCGGGCCTGATCTTCGCGGTGTACGAGAACGCGCCGCACGCGGCCGAGGTGCCGGTCCTGGGCCACCCCAAGGCCGAGAAGGTCTTGATGGCCCTCAAGGACGCCAACGGCGACTACATCTACCGCCAGCCGGGCCAGCCCCGGGCCGAGCAGGACGCCCGGCCCCGGGTCTGGGGCGAGCCTTTCGTGCGCGACCCCAACATCCTCACCAACCTGGGCGCTGGCACCAACGAGACCCGGCTGTTCGCCGGCGACTTCGCGGGCAGCGCCATCGTGGGCCTGCGCCACGGGCTGGTGGTCAAGACCAACCCCTGGGCCGAGCCCTACTTCTCCTACAACCAGACGGCCTTCCTGGCCGAGGTGCGCATCGGCTTCAACCTGAGCGACGAGAAGCGCTTCGCCATGCTCAGCGCGGTGCCCACCGCCTAAACCCACACGCCCCGGGGGCCCCCCGGCCCCTGGGGCCAGGAGCCAGACATGGCCTCAGCCGCCCTGACGAGTCCGCCCCGGCACACCGCGCTCCTGGCCGCGCCCGCGGCCAAGGGCCCGGCGCAACCCGACACCCCC
Source organism: Desulfarculus sp. (assembly GCA_003605055.1). Lineage (GTDB taxonomy): Bacteria > Desulfobacterota > Desulfarculia > Desulfarculales > Desulfarculaceae > Desulfoferula. Next base: position 14,711 of record QZKP01000067.1, on the reverse strand, counting down.
GCCCGGAGCTAGCCATGGCCCTTTCCCTTGACGCCCTGACCACCCTGGCCGCGGTCAAGCGCTACCTGGGGCTCACCGCGATTGACCACGATGATCTCCTGGAGGGCCTGATCGAGGCGGTGAGCGCCCAGTTCAACGCCTTTTGCGACCGCAAGCTCAGGGCCCGGGACTACTCCCACCTGGCCGAGGACCCAGACTATGACCCGGCCAACGCCCTGCTCTCGGGCAGCGGCTACCCGGAGCTCTTGCTGCCCCAGTACCCGGTCATCAGCCTGACCACGCTGGTGGTGGACGGCCGCGAGGTGGCCCCGGCCGCGGGCGGCAGCGGCTACGCGCTGGACGCGGCCGCCGGGGTGGTCAGCCTGACCAGCGGCGTCTTCCCCCGGGGCTGGCACAACGTGGGCCTGGTGTATCGGGCCGGCTTCAGCGCCGCGCCCGCGGACCTGGCCCAGGCCGCCGTGGAGCAGACCGCCGCCCGCTTCCAGGAGTCGGCCGCCGGCCAGGGCCGCCTGGGCGTGTCCGCCCGCACCTTGGCCGACGGTTCGGTGAGCTACCACGGCGGCGCGCTGCTGCCCCAGGTGCAGGCGGTGCTGGAGCGCTACCGCAACCGGAGCCTGCTGTGATCAGCCTGCGCCTGCTGCCGCCGGCCAGCGACCCCCTGGCCGGCCTGGAGCGCCGCCTGCCCGCGCTAATCATGGACTCCCTGGCCCAGGCCGTCGCCGAGGGCCTGGCCGCGGCCCGGCGGCGCCTGGGCCCGGGCCACGGCGGGCCCCAGGCGCGCACGGGCCGCCTGGCCCGCAGCCTGGGCGGGCGGGTGTACCAGCAGGGCGGGCTGTACATCGGCGAGCTGTACGCGGACGCCCCTTACGCCGCGGCCCAGGAGTTTGGGGCCGTGATCCAGGCCCAGAAGGCCCGCTACCTGAAGTTCCGCGTGCAGGGCCGCTGGGTGCAGAAAAAGCAGGTGGAGCTGCCCGCGCGGCCCTATCTGCGGCCCGGCCGCGACCAGGCGCTCAGCGCCCTGCGGGCGGCCCTGGCCCGCAACCTGAGGGAGGCGACGAAATGACCCGCGCCCAGATCATCGGAGACCTTATGGACTGCCTGCGGGCCATGGGCCCGGACCAGGGCCAGGCCCTGGCCGCGGCCCAGGTGCTGCGCGGCATCCACCTGGCCTCGGAGATGAACCAGATGCCCGGCCTGTGCCTGTTCAACGAGCGGGTGGAGACCGTGGAGCAGAGCGACCGCACCGCCGAGCGCCGGCTGGTGCTGCACCTGTGGGGCGCGGTGCACGCCGTGGACCAGGACTACGGCCAGTTGGACGCCCTGGCCGCCAGCGTGCTGGCCGCCCTGGCCGACCCGGCCCTGAACCCCCACTGGGCGCGCACCAGCGCCGGGCCCCTGGAGGTGTACGAGGGCGGGGCCGGCGACCCCCTGGGCCTTTTCGACCTGGAGCTGTGGGTGACCTATGAGTCGCCCCTGGCGACCCTTTAGAGCAACGGACCAAGACCTTAGGAGAGGACCATGAGCAGCGGAAAGGAAATCAAGGCGGCCTTTAAGAAGGCCAGCGCCTGGGGCACGGCCGTGGCCTGCGGTGAAGGCGACGTGCTCCTAGTAACCGGCGAGAAGATCAGCCAGAGCATCGAGCACCTGCCCGACGACTCGGCCGGCCAGAGCTTCCACGCGGACCGGGACCTGGGCCTGATCACCTGCAGCGGCGAGCTGAGCGCCTATCTGCGCTACCAGGGCCTGGGGGTGCTCCTGGCCCTGGCCCTGGGCGCGGCCGGCAGCCCCAGCCCGCACGGCGCCGGCGGCTTTGACCACCAGCTACGCATGGCCGGGGACCTGGACGGCCTGTTCGGCACCCTGGCCGTGTACAAGGGCTTCTCGGTGCACGAGTTCGCCTCGGCCAAGGTGGACGGGTTCACCATAGAGGGCCAGGCCGGCCAGCCGCTCAGCGTCAGCTTCAACCTGATCTGCAACGGCCGCAGCATCAACACCGACAGCGGGGCCAACACCAACGCCAGCCTGGCCGCCCTGGCCGCGCCGGCCACGGGCAACCGGGTGCTGTTCCGCCAGGGCGCCTTCATGATCAACGACGCCGAGGATGAGGCCCTGGACAGCGGGGACCTCATCACCCCCAGCCGCTTCAGCCTCAGCCTGCGGCGGGGCCTGGCGGGCGACCACCTGGCCGGCGGCAACGACCGGATCGCCGAGCCCACCCACGCCGCCTTCCCGGAGCTCACGCTCAGCCTGGAGTTCCCCTCCTACACCAGCGACACCTACCTCAGCGACCTGGGCAGCGACACCCGCAAGAAGGTGCAGATCAACTTCACGGGCGGGGAGATCGAGTCCGGGGTCAACTACGCCTTCAGCCTGATCATGCCCCACCTGGTCATCACCAACGCCGAGGCGGCGGTGGACAAGGCCGGCAAGATCGCCCACCCCATCAGCGCCAGCCTCTTGGCCACGGCCGCGGAGCGCAGCGGCATGAGCGGCATAACCGGGCCCCTGGCCATCAACCTGACCAACGCCCGGGCCGCGGACCTCTTGGCCTGAGGCGTCAAAAAACCCTTTGCCCCGCGCCAGCTCGGGGTTACATTAGCCGGGTTGGAGCCGCGCGCTCCGGCCCGGTTTTCCTTCCCCCGCCAAGGAACGGGAGCGCCATGCAGAGCGATATACCCAGCCTGGAGCCCAAGACCCCAGCCGCCGAGCGCACCCTGGAAGAGCGCCTGGCCGCGGTGCGCGCCCTGATGCTGGAGGTGGAGGGGGTGCTCACGGACGGCCGCAGCCTGCTGGCCCCGGACGGCTCCGAGAGCCTGTTCACCTTCCGGCCCGACATCTGGGCCCTGGAGGGCTGGCTGGCCGCCGGACGCGGCCTGGTGCTCATCTCCCGGCCCGGCCTGGCCGCGGCCGAGGCCCTGGCCCAGCGCCTGGGGGCCCTGTACCGGCCGGCCGGCGGGGACAGGGGCCTGTTGCTCAAGCAGACCGCCTTTGACCTGGCCTGCAAGACCGAGCAGGTCTGCTACCTGGGCCGGGACCTGGACGACCTGCCGGCCCTGACCATCGCCGGCCTGGCCGCCTGCCCGCCCCAGGCGCCGGCCTGGGTGCGCGAGGCCTGCCACCTGGTCAGCGAGGCCCCGGCCGGGATGGGCGCGGTGCGCGAGGTGGTGGACCGCCTGCTGGCCGACTGGGTGCCCGAGGAAATCTAGCCCGCATGTTTCATGAGGGTTGGGCGGCATTAAACAGCGAACTAACATTCATGGGGCCGTTATGAAAAAGGTGCCGACATTACCAGGGTACGGTTTGCACCCGCGTCCGGCACAGCCAGCCGCCGGCAGACAAGGCGTCTGGCGAGCGAGCGCCGCAGGTGTAGCCAAAGCTACATCGAGGCGTGAGCGAAGCCGGCAACGCAGTATGCCGGGGGCTGGCGCAGCCGGGCGCACGATCCTCATGAAACATGCGGGCTAGCTTGTTTGACTCCGAGTCCCCCGACGCCTACGAGAAGGTCTACGCCGGGCTGGTCACCCGCCTGGACAGCGCGCCCCTGGCCGCCCACGCCGCGGACCTGGGCCTGGCCTGGCGGGACGGCGCGGCCTTCGCGCCGCTGTTGGGCCGGGACTACCTGGTGGGGCCGGCCGGGGTGCGGGCCGCCGACGGCGGCGAAGCGCCCGTCACCCACCGCATCGTGCTGGCCTGGTATTTGCTGCGCCAGGGCCGCGGCGAGCCGGCCGGCCGCTTCGTGCCCTACCGGGAGCTGCCCGGCGGCGCGGACTTCGCCCGCTATATGGCCCAGGCCGTGGAGGGCCGCCTGGCCGCTCACTTCTCCGGCCGCCTGCCCGCGCTGGTGCGCGCGGCCCAGGCCCTGGCCGGCCGGGTGGAGCAAGAGAGCGCCCGCGACGTGACCCTGGCCTTCGCGGCCCTGCCCAAGCTGCCGCTGCGCCTGAAGTTCTACGACGCGGACGAGGAGTTCCCCGCCGAGGCCAAGCTGTTCTACGACCTGACCGCGCCCAACATCCTGGACCTGGAGTGCCTGGCCGCCCTGGGCTGGATGCTGGTGCTGGAGCTGGAGCGGGCCGCAGGCTGAAAAAGCCCCTGGCGCATCGGGCCGTAATCCCCTAGAATCAGTAGCAGGCTTTTATCATGCGGGTTTTGCTGCACATCTGCTGCGGGCCCTGCGCTATAATGCCGCTGAAGTCCCTGCGGGACGAGGGCGCCGAGGTGAGGGGGCTGTTCTACAACCCCAACATCCAGCCCTACACCGAGAGCCAGCGGCGGCTGGGCGGCGTGAGCCATTGGGCCCACGAGGAGGGCCTGCCCCTCATCGTGCAGGACGAGTATGACCCCGAGGCCTGGATGCGCATGGTGGCCTTCCGGGAGGGCGAGCGCTGCCGGCTGTGCCTGCACCAGCGCCTGCGCCGGGCGGCCCAGGTGGCCAAGAAGGGCGGCTTTGAGGCCTTCACCAGCAGCCTGCTCTACTCGGTGCGCCAGAAGCACGATATGATCCGGGAGCTGGGCCAGGCCGTCGGCGCGGAGCGGGGCGTGCCCTTCCTGTACCGCGACTGGCGGCCCCAGTGGCGCCAGGGGGTGGAGGCCTCCCAGGCGGCGGGCATGTACCGCCAGCAGTACTGCGGCTGCCTGTTCTCCGAGCGGGACCGCTATCTGGGCCGGCCGGGGCCGGCCGGCCGCAAAAGTCTCAAGCAAGCGTAACGGAAGACTAGATGCCCAAGGACGAACCGCCGGAGATAAGCCTGGAGTTCAAGGGCGGCCTGATGACCATCCGCACGCCGGACGCGGTGTACGAGGTCAAGGTCACCAACCTGATCGAGGGCGCCCGCCTGCTGCCCCCGCTGGCCGACCGGCCGGCCCTGCCCGGCGCGCCCCCCTCGGCCGAGGTCTCCCCCTGGACGGACCCGCACGCGCCGCCGTCCGCCTCCGGCGAGACTTCGCCCGCGCTGCGCGAGGCCGCGCCCGCGCTGCCCTCGCTGAGCGCGGACCGCGAGTTCTACGACGCCATCAGCCACGACTTCTTCCGGGAGTTGGGCTCCCTGACCCGCCGCCTGGCCAGCTCCCTGGTCAAGCTGGCCCGGGCCGAAGAGAAGCACAACGGTTCTAGCGGCGGGGTGGCCCAGGAGATGGGCGAGGCCCTGGGCAAGGCCCGGGAGATCGTCAGCCAGCTGCGCGCCGTGGAGCAGGACGACCGCCAGGCCCAGCGCCAGCTCACCTGGAGCGAGGGGCCGGTCCGGCCGCCCTTCAAGGCCCTGGGCCAGGTGGCCGCGGCCCTGCGCCGGGAGCTGGCCGCCTCCCGGGGGGCGGCGGCCGAGGCCCTGGCCGGGCTGTCCCTGGACCAGTTCCTGCAGGCGCTGTACGAGCACTGCGCCAACCAGACGGTGCGCAAGCACATCCGGGCCATGGCCCAGGAGGCGGAGGCCTTTGAGCAGGACCGCCTGCGCCGGGGCCTGGACGGCCTGGCCGCCATGGCCCAGCTTCGGGAGCGGGAGCTGATCCTGCCCCTGCTGCCGGTCCTGCACACCCTGGAGGCGGCCACGGACAGCGAGCGCTTTCGCCAGGTGCTGGTCAAGATGCAGGGCACCGCCGAGCAGATCTTCCCGGACCTGGAGCTGCCCCTGCCGAGTCCTGACGGGGTGGAGGCCCCGCCCCCGCCCTCGACCCAGCTCCTGTCCCGGCTGGACAAGCTCCTGGAGCAGGTGGGGCAGGCGGCCTCGGCCCTGCCCGAAAGCGGCGCCGGGGAGGAGGACTTCAGCCAGGGCCTGGCCCAGGCCCAGCACCTGGGCCGGCTGGAGCGCAGCCTGCAAGGGTTGCAGGACATGGTGGAGGGCATGGGCGGGATGACCGGCGGCCGCCACGACCGCCAGATGATGCGCCTGCTGGGCGATCTGCTGGTGCAGATGCTGGTGGTGCTGGTCAGCACCGGGGCCAAGCTGCAGGCCAAGGAGGCCCAGCTCGGCCTGGACAACGAACAGGCCGAACTGGCGGCCCAGCAGCAGGTGGACCGCGCCCTGCAGCAACTGGCCCCCAACCAAGAGCCCGCCCCTGGCCGGCCCTCGCTGCCCGACCTCAAGGCCGCCCAGGAGCTCTTGGAGAAGCTGGGGTTCTAGGCCGCTGGCCGCGCCGGAGGCCCTGCCTCAAGAAATTCCCGCCCGCTTCGGAAGAGACCATGCGCATCATCAAGGCCAGCCACAACTTCCCGGACATGATCCCCGTCCTCAAGAGCCTGCTGCCCCACGACGAGGTGACGGCGGTGGGCGAGGAGGAGCTGGCCGCGGCCTGCGCCGGGGCCCAGGTGCTCATCCCCACCATGGCCCGGGTGCCGGGGGAGGTGATCGCCGGCTCGTCCCTGCGCCTGATCCAGCAGTTCGGCGTGGGCCTGGAGGGCGTGGACATCCCCGCGGCCACGGCGGCCGGCGTGGCGGTGTGCAACGTGCCCGCGGACGTGGCCACCTTCAACGCCGAGGGCACCGCCGAGCAGGCCCTGCTGCTCATGCTGGCCGCGGCCCGGCGCTTCACCAGCGCCCAGGGCCACTTCGCCGCCGGGCCCTGGGGCGCGCCCCTGGGCCGGGCCCTGATGGGCGGCCGGGCCTTGATCGTGGGCCTGGGCAAGGTGGGCCGGGCCCTGGCCTGGCGCCTCATAGCCCTGGGCATGAAGGTCAGCGCCGTCAAGGCCCGCCCGGAGCCCGGGCTGGCCGCGGAGCTGGGCCTGGAGCGCCTGGCCGGGCCGGACGAGCTTATGGAGCTGCTGCCCAGGGCCGAGTTTGTCATCGCCGCCCTCACCGCCACCCCCCGCACCGTGGGGCTGTTTGACGCCGCGGCCTTCGCGGCCATGGCGCCGGGGGCGGTGTTCGTGAACGTGGGCCGGGGCTCGGTGGTGGTCGAGTCCGCCCTGCTGGCGGCGCTGGGTGCCGGCCGCCTGGCCGGGGCCGGCCTGGACGTGTTCGCGCGCGAGCCGGTGCAGCCGGACAACCCGCTGCTCACCCACCCCCGGGTGGTGGCCATGCCCCACACCGGCGGGGTCACGGCCCAGTCCTTCGACCAGATCAGCCGCGAGGTGGCGGCCAACATCGAGCGCCTCAAGCGCGGCGAGCCGCTCAGGCACCGGGCCAACTAGGCGCTGCGGGCGGGCGGAGATAAGCCCGCCCCTACAAATCAGGGAAGGGTCGGGGTGGCCCGGCAACATAGTCGCCGAGGTCGCGCAGCCAAGCGGAGCAAAAAGAGGTCGGGCGTGGCGGTTGGGGTTAACGGTAGGCCGGGATTGTGCGCGGCGGCGGGCTCGGACCTCTTGCGCCTGCGGCACCTCGACAGAGAAGCTGGCGGGCCACCCAGCGTAGCCACGGGGCTGCGGAGGCTGAAGTAATAAGAATTGATTTAAAAGGCATCCTTTTCTATGATATCAATACGTAATTTGTTTCATCCCAGTTATGACAGGAACACGGCTAGTCGCAAGAGGTAGGTCTATATTGCTTTAGAGGACACGCTATTATGGAAAACGAGAGCACACAAATTATTTTCGGACTAAGGCATAAGCGTACTTTTGGTCTCTGGGATAAAATAGGTGCCACTGTTGATAGCTTAGTTGCATTAAACGGAACCAACTTTTTTCCCCAAGAATTATTTATAAATATTGACTGGACGGGGGATGGCAGGGCCGCCAAAGTCAGAGATAAAAATGATGATTTCTCAGTAAGGATCGATATGGATAATATAGTCTTGTCTTATAATAAAAATTCACATTGGAATTTTAAGGATGAAGAGTTGGCTTCTATGTTCAATGAAATATGTTCGACTATTTTACCTTTGATTAATTCATTAGATAAAATTGATAGAATTGGCATTGTTGATGTAACGGAATTTAACTACTCACAAAATGCGGCGAAAATAATCTCAGATGCCTTACTAAGCATTAGGCTTGAAAAAGCTATAGTTGACACCTGTGAGATTCGTGCTATTTATAAAGTTCCCGCAAAAAAATCTTTCTTGCTAAAGGATAGGGACGATTATTCTACTATAATAATTGAGGTTTCCTCAAAGAAAAAAGAGGGACAAAATATAACTTACGACCCTGATTTGTTAAGAGTTAGCTTAGATTTTCAATATTATTTTATCCCCTCTGGTAAATATGTTAAAGAATTAGTGCCGGATCACTATGCTCGGTATAAGAAAAACAGGGAAGAGTTGCTCTTGGAAAAATTGAAGAAATTATATAACCCTTCCACATAGTAATTCATAACAAGGCCATACGTTTTGGCATTCAATAAAATCAAAACCACTAAAGACCGCGAGGCTTATAGGAAAAGATTGCGCGATTATCGCGTAACAGACACGTTTGGCGGTGCTACGGGATATTCTGAAAGAGACTCTTTTCGTGAACAAATTTCTACAAACGATGATGTATCGCCTACAGTGCCAACTTCCGCCAGTTTGCCCCCAGCCCCTCCTGTTTATACGGCCCCCGTACCCGAGGTAACTCCTAAAAAGGGGGTTACTATAATTGAAATAGTCTATTCTGCTGTTGTGGGGCTGCTAATAGCTGCAATTGCGTGGGGGTTTTCTAGTCTTTATAACCTAAATGGAGAAGTAAAGTCTAATAAACAATCCATAACGAACATAGACAAAAATATAGAGCAAATTAACAAAACCTTACAGCAAAATAATACCTCATATATGAGTGAAATGCATCTTCTTGAAAGTAAGCTTACACGGCGCATCGAAAAAATTGAAGATCGTCTCAAAAAATAATTATACGCAACGAATTTTTGGTTTGCGATAATGCATCAAATAAGCCTAATTAATACAGTCAGTTGAGTAATTTTATGCGCAATTATTTATTGCGCTATGTATAAGATGGCTGTTTGTTTAAGCAAATGCGCCTAGTGCTGTTCGCCCTGCAAACCTTCATCCGCTCCCAGCCCGGCTTTGAACGCGCCCGCGTGCTGAACCTGATCCCCGCTGGCCGGCGGGGCCTCCAAGCAAGCCATACCCTGACTCTCCCCACCCCCGCCCCGCTTGACTCGCCGTCGCCGCGGTGCTAAGCATAATCCAGTCCCCTAATGAGCGCCGGTGATTGCCCCGGGGCCTTAACGGCCCGGGCGCTATCTGTTAGAATAGATATGTATTAGGTTCCAACCGGCGTTTGGTCCTGACCCGCGGAGGGGCGATATGCCGCCCGCCCATAGCCATGCCTCGGCCTCCTGCCCATCGCCCGGGTCTGCCCGGGGTTGGCGCTGGGCCGCCCGCCTGGTCTGGCTGCTCTTGCTGCCCCTGGCCCTGGGCCTGGCCGCGCCGCCGGCCCACGCCCGCTGGAGCGACCGCGTCAAACAGACCCTGAACAAGATACGCGAGCAGGTGCAGGCCCAACTGGGCCCGGCCGCCCAGGAGTTGAGCCCGGGCGAGCGCCAGGCCCGGGACCTGGCCCGCCGGGCGGCCCAGAGCCTGCAAAACGAGCGCCGCCAGCAGGCCCAGCAGCGCCGGGAGGCCCTGCGGCAGGTGGCCGAGCGCCACCGGGAGCGCTTCCAGGATGAGGCCCAGCGCCTGCGGGATCACTTTCGCCGGCAAGAGGACGAGGGCTACCATAAATGGAAGCAGGCGCGCGACAAGCGCGCCCTGTTGGAGAAGGCCCTGGCCTCCGGGGTGCAGCAGGTCCAGGCCCAGGGGGGCCGGTGGCTCAGCGGCGCGCGGCGGCAGGTCGCCGAGACCTGGCGGGCCGGGGTCAGCCTGCGCCACGGCGGCCTGGGGGTGCGCGAGGTGTACGACAACGCGCAGGAATTCGGCCTGGGGGCCGGCGCGGCGGTGGCGGTGTACCTCAACCAGTCCCGCGAGGAGGGGCTCATGGTGGTGGAGCGCAGCCGGCCCCTGATCGCCAAGATCAGCGCCCAGGTGCACGACCCGCGCATTCAGGCCCGCCTGATCCTGGGGGCCATCGCCGCCAGCGCCGTGGACTACAACCTGGGCCAGCCCAACCCCGACCTGGCCCTGGAGACCCTGAACTACTGCCTGGATGGAATACTGGTGCCGGTGGGCGCGCGGCGGCTGCCGCTCAAGGCGGTCATCAGCGAGGCCGTGCTGGAAAAGGCGCCCTATTTGGAGGGCAGCCCCCTGGCCCAAGACCCGGCGGCCGTGCTGGCCTACGGAGCGCTGGCCGTGGGCCGCCAGGACCTGCTCCGCGGCCTGCCCATCGTGCCCGACGGCCGCGGCAACCTCTACTCGGTGCAGGAGGCCATCCGGCGGGCCCAGCGGCCCGAGGACGCCCTGCAGGCCCTGCTGGTGGGCGTCTCCCTGGAGGGCATGGCCAACCACGCCTCGGAGCAGGGGGTGCTGGGGGTCTACGGCCAGACCTTCGCCGCGGCCTATCGCAACCTGGAGCAGGGCTTCTAAGCGCGATGTATCCCTCCGCCACCTCCCGGCCCCACTACGACAGCCCTGACCTCTGGCGCAGCAGCCGCCTGCTATTCGCGGTGCAGAACTTCTCCTTCCGCCTGGCCATGCTGATCCTGGGCGCCTGGGCCCTGGGCCGCGCCTACGAGGTGTTCTCCAGCCAGGTCCTGTTCAGCCCCCAGTTGGCCCGCCCCCTGACCCTGGCGGTGTGGGTGCTCCTGGGCCTGTTTTTACTGGCCCGGGTGGGGGTGCTGTCCCTGGAGTTCCGCCTCATGAACCAGCCGCTGACCATTCTCAGTTGGGCCCTGACCGGCATCTTGCTGCTGGTGCTGGCCAAGTACTTCATGGGCTACCGCATCGCGGCGGTGGGCATGGCCTCGGCCCTGGCCGGGCTGTCCGGCTCGGCCGACCAGGCCATCTACGCCCTGTTCAAGTTCTCCCCCACCCATCCCGCCATCCCGGCGGTGGTGGGCGCCGCCCTGAGCAACGAGATCAGCCTCAAGGCCCGGGAATTGGTGCCCTTCTTGTTCTCGGCCCAGGCCCTGGCCGCCTACAGCCTTTTCAGCCTGGCCCTGGGGGCCGGCTTTTTCTTGCTGCGCACGGACACCATCTTTCCCAAGCTGCTGCATCTGTTCTGGGCCCTGGGCGGCGTCTTGCTGTTCACGCAGGTCATGGGCGGGCCGGCCAACCTGCTGCGCGGCGTCCTGCACCTGGTGCGCGGGGGCGGGCCGCCGGCGGCGGTGGGGCTGGGCGAGCTGCTGCTGCTGAACCTGGCGGCCATCCTCACCGGCGTGTTCCAGGTGCTGCTGGGCCTTTCCCTGGTGCGGCGGCTGGCCTGGCAGCGCGCGCCCTATCTGCCGCCCCGGACCCTGCCCCCCGGCCCCTTCAAGCTGCTGCTGGTGATATATCTGGTGGTGCCGCTCCTGGCCGACCTGCAGAACCGCTTCCAGCAGGGCCCGGGCATCAAATAGGCCCCCGGGCCCGGCCGCAGGGCCCAGCGGTCCGCAGCTCAAATTGTCATTTTGTTGGCGTATTGCCAAAATATTGACGGCTATTTTATCCCTGCCGGGCCTGGGCCAGGGGGCCGCGGCCTGGACCTGGAGGCCCGGGTTGGGGCGCGGCCGCGGGTCGGCGGGCCGGGCGTCCCGGCCTTCGCGCGCCGGCCAAGGCGATTTTTTTTAGGGCGCAGGGCCAAAATTTATAACTGCGGGTAAGAACAGACCATAATGGTTCCCACCACAGCTTGTGGTGCTCAACATGTGGCGACCCAATATAATGTGCTCCCGTGTAAGTTAAAAAAATCCCGCAAGAGGCAGTTGACAATAACCACGAAAAATCCATAATATAGCTTGTAGACTCAGAGGCAGAGGATTTGCTAATTGCGCTCTAGGCCAGACATGGTTGTCAGGCGGGACCGCATGGGTGAGGAGGGACCAGAAGGAACTTTGGCATTGGAATTGCTTTTTCAAACCGCGAAGCTCCTTCTGGGATAGAGGCCATGGTGAGTAGAAAGTACAACGAGGACAGGCCGCAGAGGGAGCCGGTGCGTCTAAGCTCCTGGTTGGCCTCCAAGCAGTCCACGGACCCCACCCGCATCAAGGTGCTGGAGGCGGTGGCGGATCTGGCCGACGAGGATCGTTGGATCAGCAGCCGCGACGTGCGCGACCGCACCGGCCTCAGTCAGCAACTTGTGCTCGGGTACCTGGAGGAGTTGGAGCGAGAGGGACTGGTGGACCTGGATCATAGCAACAACGGCACCCCCCCCAAGGTGTTGCCCACGCCGCAAGGGCTCAAGGCCCTGGGCCGCAGCCCGGCGCCCGTATCCCGGCCCACCCCCCTGTCCCGCCGCGCGGCCGCGCCCAGCGACGAGGAGGTGGACGACCTGGCCCGCCGTCTCTACCAGCGCCTGGAGGACCATTTGCTGGACCTGGACCGCTCCCAGACCGAGCAACTTCTGCGCCGGGTCTTGAGCGAGGTGAAGGCCCGGCCGCAGGCCCCGGCCGAGCCCCGGTCCGAGCGACGGGAGCGCCGCGAGCCGGCCCCCGAGCCCCAGGGCAACATCCTGGACCAGTTGGAGGCCGAGCTGGCCGCCGAGCTGGAGTCCCCCCAGCCCGACCTGGCCTCCTGGGCCGAGCAGGAGCCCCCGGAGCTGTCCGCGGCCGACGCCCAGTTGGAGCGGGAGCTGGGCCAGAGCGCATTGCAGGACTACCAGGACCTGCGGTGGCATGAGCGCACCCAGGAGTTCATGGACATCTGGGACCGCGCCCGCCGCCGCAACCTGGGCCTGTTGGGAACCTTCTTCACCAGCTTCCGGCCCCGTTGGAAGTACCCCCAGTGGGAGGACTTCAACCAGGCCCGCCGCGCGGCCGACGCCCGCGGGGCCAGCTATGAGCAGTGGGTCAAGGCCCAGTTCCTTCGCCTGAGCCAGGACGGCCAAGTGGAGGTGCAGCCCAGCGACCTGCACGGCGATGAGGCCCTGGCGGCCTACCAGGCCAGCCTGGCCCCGGCCCGGCGGCAGGCCGATTTGGGTCCGGCGCCCTTCGTGGGCCAGGCCTTCGACGCCGGCGACCCCAGCCACCTCAGCCACGCCGAGGCCATGCTGGAGCAACTGGCCGAGTTGGCCGCCAGCGTGTACGGCGACGACCCCCGGGGCCCGGCCATCCTGGCCGTGGAGGCGGTCAAGCGGGGCAACCTGCCCCTGGCCGCCCTGGACCTGCGCCCGGACTGGAAGGCCCAGGTGCTGGAGTGCCTGTCGCCATCGTTGGCCGCGCCCCAGGCCGCGCCGCCCAGGCAGGCCCCGGCCCCGGCCGCGCCGGTGTTCGGCCCGGCCGGCCCGGACTACGGCGGCCATCCGCCCCTGATCATCTAAACCAGGCCTCCCGCCACGGTTGACAGGGCCCGGCCAATCGGGTACATCTGCCTTTGCTTTCGGTGTATTGCGCCGTTGCGGAGAGATGACCGAGTTGGCCGAAGGTGCACGATTGGAAATCGTGTGTACCCTCACAAGGGGTACCGAGGGTTCGAATCCCTCTCTCTCCGCCAAAATTTTTCTGAATCATCTGGCCGACCCTTAGGGTCGGCCTTCTTTTTTAGAGCCGCCGGGCGGCAGCCCTGCGATTAGGGGCAGCGAGCGCACGCCTTAAGTTAGGAGGAGGGGTGGTTAGGGAGGATCGGTTACTCGTGAGCGTGCTGGGCAATCGTGATGCCGGCAAATCCCAAACCTGGAACACGCTGTTTGGCAGGACAGTGCGCCGGAGCAAGTCAACGCACAGCCTTAACTTACGGCCCAATGAGTGCGTCGAGGTGTTCCTGGTCAGTGGTTCCTTCGAAGAACGGCGCGAATATGTAGGAGACATTCTCGATAACCAGGATTGTCGAATTGTCCTGTGCTCTATGCAGTACACCGAGGAAGTTCACAAGACGCTAGATTACCTGATCGACAAAGATTTCTTCCTCTACGTTCAGTGGCTCAACCCTGGCTGTAAGGACGGCGGTGAAACATGGGACAGGATGGGCCTAGTCAACCGAATTCTCTCCGTCCCGTCCGCATTCTCCATTCGTAGCGGCAAGGTCGATGAGAAACCGCGCGTCCAGGAAATCCGGGAATTCATCTACGGGTGGGCGCTGTATCGCAAGTTGATCTTCTCCTGTTAGCGCCTGGCCGTCAACGCCGGGTCTGTCGAGCGACAGGCCACAGAGGCGGCGGCGATTCAAACCCAGCCTCAGGGCAGGGGCACAAAGCGCGCCCCGTCCCAGCGGTAGCGATAGGTGATGCGGCGGCCCCTGGTGTTGTCGTAGTAGGAGTGGGTCAGCGCCCCGCCCTCCACCCTTATGGCCCGGGTGGAGTTATCCCGGCTGGGCGGGGAAACCATCAGGAACCAGCGGCCCTCTATGGGCAGCACGGCCAGGCGGCCCTCGGCGGTCACGGTGAACAGCCGGTACACATTGCCGTTGCAGGCGCCGTACTGGCCCAGGTTGAAGTCCAGGCGGCCGTCCTGGTTGTAGTCGGCCAGGACCAGGCTGAAGCGCGGGGCCCAGAAGAACGCCTCCTGCCCCTGCTGCTCCGGCGGCCAGAACAGGGCGGCAAAGGGCCGCTCATCCAGCAGCCGGCCTCCCCGCCAGAGACGCAGCACGAACTGGCCCGACCACTTGTCCCCCTGGCCGCACCAGGGCTCATCGTCTCGCCAGCGCCGGCCCTTCTGCATGACCACCTGCACGGTCTCTTGCTGGCCGTCGCGGTCCAGGTCCGCCGTGGCCGCGGCGATGACCTCGCCGGGCGCGGCCGGCGGGGCCCCGGCCGGCGCGGCGGCCAGCAGCCCGGCCGCCAG
>QZKP01000060.1 GCA_003605055.1 Desulfarculus sp. | reverse complement strand
CCAAGGCCAGGAACAGCACGTAGCGGGCCAGGTCCGGGGCCCGCAGGTAGCGCCGCTGGATCAAAAAGGGCACGAAGACCTTTTCCATGGAGGTGGGCACCACCAGGGTCCGGTCCACGTCAAAAAAGGCAGCGGGTCGCGTTCGCACGGCGCCTCTTCGAATCGGGAAAGGGGTTAGGCTATCCCACCAGCCGGCGGATGTCCAAGAGCACCGGGATTCCGCGGGCCAGGCAGAGGAACACGGATAAATATACCAGAAGCGGGCCGGCCACGAAGACCAACGGCATCTGGCCCGCGGCCTGGGGCCCCAAAGCCTCCAGGCCCAGGCCCAGGGTGAGAAACCCGAAGGTCACTCCCTTGGCCAGACCGTAGAAGCCGCGCATGAAGCGGCCGGTGACCAGGAACTTGCCCAGGGCCGAGTGCATCATGCCAAAGGCGCTGTGCCCCTTGGCCAGGGCAAAGCCCCGCAGGCCGTCCACCAAAAAGCTGCGGGTGATGAACACCAGCCCCACCCACAGCGGCACCTTGCCCAGGTGCACGAACACGATCCAAAGGACGTTTTCCACCACCCGGTCCAAGGCGATGTCCAAAACACCGCCTAGGCTGGTCACCTCATTCTTGAAGCGGGCCACGTAGCCGTCCAGCCAGTCCATGAGGTAAAGCGCGGGCAAAAGGGCCAGGGCCAGGAAGGGCGGAAGCGCGCCGGGCAGATAGAGCAGGGCCACCACTAAAAACAACAACGGCAGTCTGAGCAGGGTGATGACGTTGGCCGTGGAGATGCGAACGGGCATGATGGGAGGCATCCTCGACAGGGCAGGCTAAGGCGGACCGGTTCAGTGCCAGTCTAGGTCATGACCGCCCGGGTGTCAACGCGGGGCCCAGGCCTCAATCGTCCGGCGCCAGGGCACCCAGCAGCAGCTCACCGAAGTAGAACTGCACCAGGCACAGGGCCAGCACCAGCAGGTTGATCAGACCGTGCGCTAGGGGCAGGGCCTTGCGCGGGGCCGGCCTGCGCTCCAGGATCAAGCCGGTGATCAGGCCGAACAGGGCCAGGGCCACCGCCACCAGGCCCAGCCAGCCGTGCGCGCCGAGGATCACCCAGCGGCGGAACAGCCAGCGCACCATGATCGCCCCGCCCAGCGATCCCAGGATGATCCCGCCCAAGGCCAGCTTGCCCGCCAGGGCGTGACGGCTGCGGGGGAAGGACACGCTGTGGCCCAGGTGCAGGGAGCGCAGGCGCTTAAGGCCCAGCCAGGCCGCGTACAGCCCCACCAGAGTGGCTGCCACCTGCCAGACGGGATGCACGAACAACAGGTATTGCGGCTCCACGGGGCCCCCGGGTTTACTTGAAGGAATGGACCATAATGTAGTCGTTGTCCGCCGCGGCACCGTGGCAACGGATGCAACCATTCACCTTGCCAGAGGCCTTGACCTTGCCTTGGGGGGTGTACACGGCCCAGAACCAGTCGCCGGCCGCCGGGTTGTAGCCCTTGACCTTGTACTGCACGGTGATGTCCCGCACCTGGCCCTCTTTGGTCTGGGCCACCTTGACCTCCAGAGTGCCGTAGTTGGCCGGGGCCTTCTTGGAGGTCAGGCCCGCTTGGTTGACGTAAACCTTGTTGTAGGGGCCGTGGGGCGAGCGGGCCCGGTGCAGGCCCTGGTAGTCGGGCCAACTCTGCCATTTCTGGTAGGGCGAATCCTTGGTGATGTAGCTCCACACGCTGGCTGCGTCCGGTTTGGGCAGGCCGCCGCCGGATATGGCCGGCGCGCAGAGGGCCAACGCGAGCAGCACCAACAGGGTCAACAGGGCTGTCTTGGGCATGATTCCCTCCTTTATCCCTTCCGGCGAGTCCGCGGCTGCGCCCGTCAAATCCAGCATGAACCCCGGCCGTGGTCCGGTCAAGGCCCGGCCCGGGGAAGGCCGGCTTGCCTGTGTAACCTGGATGGTACAATATTAAAATATTTCAATACGCGAAGCCAAGAGGCGGCTGCATACAAAGCCAAACCGGGAGTGAGCAATGTCCAAGAGAAAGTACATGGTGCGCGCGGAGTGTCCTCAATGCGCCTGCGGCGACGTCACCTTCCTGGGCCCGGAAAAGCTGCGGGAAAAGTTCATCGGCGACGAGAAGGAGATAGACATCGTTTGCCCGGCCTGCGGCACCAAGCACAAGGGCAGGCTGGAGGAGGCCGAGGAGTAAGGCCCTCGCCCGCGGGCCGCCGCCCACCGGCCCGCGCATGTTTTTCCGGCCGGTATTTGAAAGACCCCGTACCGCTCCTCACCAGCGGACGCGAGAACATGGCCAACCGCCTGCTCCAGGAAAAGAGCCCCTATCTTTTGCAGCACGCCCACAACCCGGTAGACTGGCGCCCCTGGGGCCCGGAGGCCCTGGACGAGGCCCGGGCCCAGGACCGGCCCATCTTCCTGTCCATCGGCTACGCCACCTGCCACTGGTGCCACGTCATGGCCCACGAGTCCTTCGAGGATGCGGAGGTGGCTCGGCTGCTCAACGAGCACTTCGTGCCCATCAAGGTGGACCGCGAGGAGCGGCCGGACCTGGACGGGGTTTACATGGCCGTGTGCCAGGCTCTCACCGGCCGGGGCGGCTGGCCCCTGTCCGTGTTCCTTACCCCACAGGGCAAGCCCTTTTACGCGGGCACCTATTTCCCCAAGCAGAGCCGCTACGGCATGCCAGGGTTCATACCGGTCTTGCAGGAGCTGGCCCGGCGCTGGGAGGGCCCGGAGCGGGCCCGCATAATCCAGGCCAGCGAACAAATCACCCAGGCCCTGCAACCCCAGGCCCCGGCCGGGGGCGCGGAACTGGGCGAGGACGCCCTGGAGCAGGCCTATGAGGGCCTGGCCCGCATCTACGACCAGCAGCACCACGGCTTTGGCAACGCGCCCAAGTTTCCCAGTCCCCATCACTTGACCTTCCTGCTGCGCTGGCACCTGCGCCAGCCCCAAAGCCAGGCTCTGGCCATGGCCGGAGGCACGCTCCTGGCCATGTGGCGCGGCGGCATGTACGACCAGGTGGGCCTGGGCTTCCACCGCTACTCGGTGGACGCGCAGTGGCTGGTGCCCCACTTCGAAAAGATGCTCTATGACCAGGCCATGCTGGGCCTGGCCTTTGCCGAGGCCTTCCAGCTCACCGGCCAGGAGGAGTACGGCCAGGCCTTCGACGAGATCGCCGCCTACGTTATGCGGGACATGACCGCGCCCGAGGGCGGCTTTTACTCGGCCGAAGACGCGGACAGCGAGGGAGAGGAGGGGCGCTTCTACGTCTGGACGCCCCCGCAGGTGCAGGAGGCCTTGGGTCCGGAGCTGGGCGGCTTGTTCTGCCGCTTCTACGACGTGACGCCCGGCGGCAATTTCGAGCACGGACGCTCCATACCCCGCCTCACCCGCGACCTAGCGGCCTTTGCCGTGGAGGAAGGGCGCGACCCGGCGGAGCTGGCCGCGCAAATGGCGCAGGCACGGCAGAGGCTCTTCGCGGTCCGGGAGGAGCGGGTGCGACCGCTCAAGGACGACAAGGTGATCACCGCCTGGAACGGCCTGATGATCGCGGCCCTGGCCAAGGGCCACCAAGCCCTGGGCGATGAGGCCTACCTGCGGGCCGCAACCCGGGCGGCGGAGTTCATCGAGGCGCATCTCACGGACCCGGACGGCCGCCTGCACCGGCGCTGGCGTGAGGGGCACCTGAGCGGGCCGGGCTATTTGGACGACTACGCCTTTTACACCTGGGGCCTCATCGAGCTGTACCAGGCCGGCCTGGACCCGGCCCACCTGGAGCGGGCCCTGGCTCTGACGGCGCTGAGCAATGAGCTGTTCTGGGACGATAAGGCCGGCGGCTACTTCTACACGCCCGCGGACGGCGAGAACCTGATCATCCGGGAAAAGGAGATATACGACGGGGCCACGCCCTCGGGCAACTCGGCCGCGGCCCTGAACCTGCTGCGCCTGGCCCGCCTGACCGGCGACAGCGGCCTTGAGGAGCAGGCCCAGGCCCTGCTGCGGGCCTTGGCGCCCGTCGTGTCCCAGCAGCCCATGGCCTACACTCAGTTCATGAACGTCCTGGATTTCGCTCTGGGGCCGGGCCAGGAGCTGGTGGTGGCCGGCGCAGCAGGGGCCGCGGACACCCGGGCCATGCTGCAACGCATCCAGCGGACCTTCCTGCCCCGCAGCGTGCTGCTGCTGCGGCCCACGGAGCCCGGGGCCGCCGCCCGCCTGGCCGCCCTGGCTCCCTTCACGGCCCAGATGGAGGCCCTGGAGGGCCGGGCCACGGCCTACCTGTGCCAAAACTTCGCCTGCCAGCGGCCGGTGCAGGACCCGGCCCAACTGGACCTGGGCTGATCCAGCCCGCCGTCCGCCTTTGTCTCTGGCACTGCTTTTGGTTTAAAGTGGGGCTAGCTCCGCCAGGGGAAAGGTGATATGCACCCATCTTTTTCCGCCCATCCTGCGCCCCGGCCGGCCCCGCGCCGCGCGGTCTGGCTGCTCTGGCCCCTGGCCAGCCTGGCCGTGGCCGCCTTGGCGCTCATGAGCCTGGGCAGCTTTGGCCAGGCCCTGCGCTATGACGAGTCGCCGTCATTGTCCGTGGCGCCCACCCAATCCGTGGCCGTGCGCCTGGAGGCCCTGCCTCTGACCGTGCGCGGCCTGCGGGTGTCCGTCTTCTGCGCCCAGGGGGGCTGCGGGGGGCTGACCCTTTGGTTCAGCGGCATACCGGTGGAGGCCCTGCACCGGGACGGCGGCCGGGCCGAGTTCAGGGTCACCTCCTCGGGGGCCATGGACAACTCCCTGCGGGTGGCCAATCTCAGCAGCCAACCGGTGCGCATCAATGGCCTGCGGGTGCAGAACTATCAAGGCGTGAACAACAACTTCCCCCGCCTGGTCCTGCTCTTGGGCGAGCCCCTGGTGCGGGAGCTGACGGCCAGGTCCTGGCTGGGGCCGGTGCTCTTGGCTCTGCTGGCCCAGGTGCTGGCGGCCCTGTTTTGGCGGGGCGGCCGGGCCGGTTTCTGGTGGGGCTGGCGCACCTGGGCCTGGCTGCTGCCGCCCCTGGCCGGCCTGGCCGCGGCCTTCACCGCGCGGGTCCTGGACCTGCGCCTGCTCCTGGCCTGGGACGCCTACCTGCTCTTGGTCTGCGTCGGCCCCCTGGCCTTGGGGCTGGCCACCCTCTGGGGGGGCCGCGGCCGCTCCCGCTGGCTGGGGACGCTGCTGACCTACGGGACACTGATCGCCGCCTTTCTGGCGGTCAGCGGCCTGGCTTTATACGCCGAGTCGCAGCAGCGGGGCAGCGGCCAGCCCACGGCTCTGATCGACCTGGGCCGGCACTTTGCCAAGGACCCCCGCTGGGTGCCCCAGGGCGCGGTGCTGCGGCCGGAGGCCTTTGGCTACGACGGCCAGTTTTTCCTCTACATGGCCCAGGACCCCTGGGCCCGGCAGGGGGCCTGGGCCAACATTGACTCCCCTGCCTACCGCTACCAGCGCATGCTCTATCCCCTGCTGCTGAACCTGCTCAGCGGCGGGGACAAAGACCGGCTACCCAATCTGATGCTGGTCTTTAACCTGGCCTGCCTGCTGGCGGCCTTTTTGATCATGTGCCGCCTGGCCGCGCGCCTGGGCGCGGCCTTGCCCTGGGCCCTGTTTTTCCTGTGCGCCTACGGCCTGTTCCAGCCGGTGTGGCTGGGCCTGAGCGAACCCCTGGCCAATCTGCTCCTGGCCTGGGGCCTGTACGCTATTACGGCCGGCGCCCTGTGGTGGGCCTCCCTGGCCCTGGTCCTGATGGTGCTGACCAAGGAGCACTACGCCGTGGCGCCGGCCCTGGCCGCGGCCTGGTGCTGGCTGCTCAGCCGGCGGGGCCTGCTGGCCTACCTCCTGCCCCTGGCCGCGGGCCTGGCCTGGCAGCTCTGGCTGTGGCAGCGCTTCGGACACCCGGCCTTTGAGCAGTCCAACGCGGGCAACTTCACCTGGCCGCTGCTGGGCAGCCTGGGCCTGTTGTTATCGCCCATCCATGGGCGCGAGGTGTTCCTGGGCCTGGGCTTCCTGGCCCTGCTGGGGCTGACCGCGCTCCTATTGTGGCGGGGCTGGCAGCGCCTGGACCTGTGGCTCCTGGCCGGCCTGCTCTTGGTGCCGCTGTTCGGCGGCGAGTCCATCTGGGGGCACTCCTTCAGCTACCACCGGGTGCTGGCCCCGGCCTACCTGGCCTATCTGGCGGTGTTGTTCAAGGAGCGGAGCCTGCTGGCGTCCGTGCCGGGCGCCTTGTTCGGCTGCCAGGCCGCTTTGAGCCTGTTGCAGGTTTAAGGGATAGCGGCGGCGGATCAGCCGGCGGGCAGCAGCATGCGCAGGGCCCCGGGCTCTATCTGCACGCAGAGGGGCGAGTTGGTCACCGGCTCGCCGTCGGCCCACATGGGCACCGGGCGGCTGCTCTCTATGCTCACCCGCCGGGTGCGCAGGAAGCTCACCTCGGGCAGACCGGCGTGCTGGCCCTTGAGCACCGTGGGCAGCAGGCCCACCACCCGGAAAAAGCCGGCCGGCCGCACCAGGCAGACGTCCAAGAGGCCGTCGTCGGCCCGGGCCTCGGGCGCGATGCGTATGGCGTTGCCGTAGGTGGGGGTGTTGGCCACCGCGGCCATCAGGATGGGCCCCTGGTACTCCCCCTCATCCCAGGTCAGGCGGACCTCGGGGAAGTCATAGCGGCTCAGAACCCGCAGCACCGCGTAGATGTAGGCCGGCTTGCCCCACAGGGGCGAGCGCATCTGGTCCACGTAGCGGGTGACCTCGGCGTCAAAGCCCACCGCGCCCACCGTGCAATAGACCCGCCCGTTGACCCGGGCCAGGTCCAGCACCCGGCTCTGGCCGCTCTGCATGGCCTGGGCCACCTGCTCCGGACCCAGGCCTGGGCCCAGGGAGCGGCAGAAGTCATTGCAACGGCCAGCGGGCAAGGGGGCCAGGGCGGTGGGGCTGTGGGCCAGGGCCTGCGCCGCCTCGTGCAGGGTGCCGTCGCCCCCGCAGACCAGCACCACGTCCGCGCCTTGTTCCACGGCCTGGTGGGCCAGCTCCTCGGCGTGGCCCCGGCCCCGGGTGGTGTGTTGCTGAAAGCGCACTCCCCGCTGCCCGAGGGCGCGGATCAGCCGCCGGGCGACCCGGCTGGCCTTGCCCCGGCCGGCCGAGGGGTTGGCGATTAGGTGGATGTTGCGGCGTGAGGTCGCGGGCACCGGCACAAGCTCCCTTTCCAGGCCCCGGCCCGAGGACAGGGCCGGGCGTGGCGGAAAAAAGACGCAGACCGCACATTAACAAAAATAGGATTGGGAGTAAATCACCGCGAAAAAGGCAGGAAATTATTCTAGTTGCCCGGGTGAGGGGAGTAAGGGCAGGCAACAAAAAACGCCGGCCACAGGCTCAGAGCAATATTGTTTGGGGTGGCTAGAGGGACTCGAACCCTCGACCTCCAGGGCCACAACCTGGCGCTCTAATATTATTTACAGCCGCGTACCATTTTACCCCGACTCTCTGAACTTGTATCATGGGCTAGCAATTTACTCCAAGTTCGTATATAGGCAATCCCGTTTTCGATCCAACTACTATGACCTTGGTCAAAGAAGCTCATCCAAATCGGAAGCGGTCCTGAATAACCCAGGATATTTTTCTGCAAGTTTGGCCCGCTCCTCCTCGGGTATTTTCACGGGGCCTTGTCCGCAATTCAGTTGAATTCTGTAACTTAGTTTTTCTACAAAGTCGGCAAGGTCATGGATGTCTTCCCAGGCTAGGGTTCTGATCTGGCGGATATCAAAGTGGTTTTTTGACCGATCATCAAGCTCAGATTTTTGACGGGTCAGAATCGTGGGAATTCCATAGCCACGAGCATAACCAGCCTCATATACTGCCCCACTATTTTCGTGCGTTAAATCTGCCACCACAAATTTACTGCGCTTAATTTCAACTTCAATTTGCGCGTCAATCCGTCCTAAGTCGTCTTGCCTTCCTATATGCAGGGGTTTATATCCGGCATGCCAAATGGCCGGGTTAATACCATTTTCAAAAAGTAGCTTAAATTCATCGGAAAAAGGCATGGCCACAAAACCTTGTTCGCTTTCTGGCCTTTGTTTGGCCAAATCTTCAAGATGCCTCCAGCCAATGGGCAAAATTTTAGCATGAATGATGTTTTTTGTTGGAGCCTCTACGTTCATTAACTGTATCCTTTCGGCGGCCTTGAGATAGGAAAGAATTTCATGCAATTCTTTTTCGTTGAGCGCCCATGCTTTCGCTTCCCATTCCGGGAGACGTCTGTCTAACACAACTTCGTCGCCGGCATGTTTTGTCTCGTCTTCAAATGCCAAAAGTAATTTATCGGCCATTTCGTGGAAACGCGGAGTGCGAATTGAGTCAAACCTATTACGCAACTCATCGCCGCTTTCGAGTGAAAAGAAATTAAGTTTTAACCACGGTCCCTTGGGCTTTTGAAACTGTAGTGACCTGATTAAAGCTGATAGGTTGGCTCTGGCCCTACTGCCATGTTTTCCGAGGGGATCTTTTTCGGTATTAAGTGCTGTAATTACCGAGTTGTCTGCCAAGTAGTCTCCACACCGTGGACACCTACACCAAAACAACTCGGTAAAAGAATTAGCTTGATGATCGTACGTTGCATGAGAAGCACAAATTTGGCAAAAAGGTATACTAGCCGGCGGTACTGAACTGTCTATAACCATATTTACTCCTTCCATTAAAAGTATTTTTTAAGAGTTACTTCATCCGCCCGTTCCTTGAGCCCGCTCTTGATCGAAGCAAAAACGGTATTGATGTAGGGCGCTCTTTAAGCCCGCGCGTGATTGATTCGGCTCAGCCCTTGCCGCCTCGACCTCTGCTTCGACCTTGGCCGCTCGTTTGCGCCCAGATCGCCGGCTCAGGCCCACCAGACGGCTACTACAGCATGCGTTCTTCTGAGCTGAAGGTGGTCGGGCTCTTGGGGGGCGTGCCGTCTTCGGCTTCGCAGTCATGCTGATTGTAGCTTAAACTCGGAGAAACGGGAACTATAGACAAAGTTATTCTGAATATCAGTACTAGAAAATTTGGGGTGGCTAGAGGGACTCGAACCCTCGACCTCCAGGGCCACAACCTGGCGCTCTAACCAAACTGAGCTATAGCCACCATAGCCGATTGGCCGGCCCGGCCGGGGCCAGGCCGCCCCAGTCTAGTGCGAGGGATTTATAACAGAGCGCCCCCGGGCTGGCAAGTGTTTTCCTGGGCGCTCGGTTGCGGCTACGCTGGATTTTTGTTAAAATGTGCGGTCACTTGACACCCCAGGCCTCCATCAATAGGATTAGCCTGGTAAAGTGAGTCCTTGGGCGTTCAGCCGGACTAGCTGACCATCTCCCGTGCCAGGAGATCACCTTTGAGCCTTTTGGAAGTATTCAAAAACCGCACCCGGCATCCATTCCGACCGCGCTCCTCGGACATCATCCGGCATCTGTTCGCCGACTTCCGCGACTACCAGGCCGAGGGCGAGGCCCTGATCATGGGGGAAGGACACTTGGCCGAGCGCCGGGTGTATGTGGTGGCCCAGCAAAAGCCCAAGCCCGAGCAGTTCCGCACCAGCAAGGACGTGAACAAGCACAATTGGGGCATGCTCAACGCGGACGAACACTCCCAGGTGCTCAGGCTGCTGCGGCGCCTGACCGAGACCGGCCCCCACGAGGAATCGGTGCTCTTGTCCCTGGTGGACACCTACGGCGCGGACATATCCATGTACTCCGCCCGGCGGCTGCAGGCCTTTTTCATCGCCCACCTGATTCGGGCCTACCTGAACGTGCCCATCCGCACGGTGAGCATAGTCATCGGCGAGGGCGGCTCGGGCGGGGCCCTGGCCATGCAGGTGGCCGACCGGCGGGCGGTGCTGGAGGACGCCATGTACGCCACCGCCCCTCCGGAGTCGGTGGCGGCCATCATCTTCCGGGATCCGGCGCGCATTGATGAAGCCCTGGCCGTGAGCAGGTCCACGGCCCGGGACCTCAAGCACTTCGGGGTGGTGGACGCCGTAGTGCCCCAGACCAAGAGCGTGATGGACGCCCCGGGCGTGAGCAACAACATAGCGGCTTATCTGGAGCGCACCATCCGCGACTTGTTCCGCCGCCGCCTGGAAAAGCTCATGGACCAGCGCCTGGAAAAATCCTCTGAGCTGGGGGTGATCGCGCCGGGCAAGTTTTTTGAGATCAAGCGCTTTGTGGAGAAGCCCCTCAAGCAGTTCTACAAGGCCCCGCCCCAGCTCAAGATCATCAGCGACCCCAGCGGCGCCACCATCCACCTGGAGGACAACTACGGGGACGGCAACGTGGTGGATCCGGGCCAGAACTACGTGCGCTGCGGCCAGGAGACCGAGGGCGCGGCCGGCGAGGGCTGCGGGGCACTGATCCCGCTGGAGGACTACCTCAAGAACTTCCAGATCTGCCCCCAGTGCGGCAAGCGCCACGTGCTGGACGCCGCCGGCTGGGTCAGCGCCCTGACCGACCCGGGTTCCTTCCACGAGCTGTTCCGCAACATGACCGTGTTCGACCTGCTGCCCGAGGAGGACCTGCACGACTACTACCGCGACTTCCTGGCCAAGCAGAAGAGCTCCTTCAACGAGTCCCTGGTCACGGCCCACGCCACCATCCACGGCTACCCGGCGGTGCTGGCCCTGAGCGAGTTCTCCTTTGCCGGCGGCTCCATGGGCGTGGCCTTTGGCGAGAAGTTCCGCCTGGCCGTGGAGTACGCCCTGCGCAAGAGCTGGCCCCTGGTCAGCGTGTGCTGCTCCGGCGGCGCCCGGCTCTATGAGGGCATCATCGCCCTGATGCAGATGACCAAGACCGTGGCTGCGGTGGAGCGGCTGAAAAGGGCCGGGGTGCCCTACATTTCCATCCTGGCCGACCCCAGCACCGGCGGGGCCATCGCCTCCTACGCCGCCCTGGGCGACGTCTGCCTGGCCGAGCCCGGGGCCCTGGTGATCTTCACCGGCCCCCGGGTGATGAAGGCCCGCGGCTTCGAGGTGGATGAGCAGGCGGTGCGCTCGGACTCCCTGTTGGAGACCTCTGGCGAAACCTATCTGTTCCCGGCCTACTACGGCGAGATACGCGGCATCCAGGAGGTGGTTCCCCGCCACCAGATGCGCCGCACCGTGGCCCGCTACCTGGAGCTCTACGCCCGCACCCGGGCGGGGTCCAAGCACAACAGCAACAAGGGCGTGCGCCCCTACCGCCGGCGGCTCAAGCCCAGCCTGCAGCCTGAGCAGGAATAGCCATGTCCGTCGATCCCGGGGAGAATCAGCTCTTCCGCTGGGCCGACCAGCTTCCGCCGGCATTGTGGGAAGACCTGGCCGCCCGCCCGCCGTCCGAGGCGGCCCAGGCCACCGGCGCCCTCTGGCAAGATGGCCGCTTCGAGCTCTGCCTGCTGGGCCGCGCCCTGGCCGTGGACCCGGCCCAGCGCCGAGTCTGGCGCCTGGACCAGCCGGAGCGCCCGGTCAGCTTCCAGTCCGGCCTGGTGCTGGTCAGCACCCTGAGCCGCTCCCGGGGAGTGCCGCCGGCCGGCCGCCTGGTCACGCCCCAGGAGCTGCCCGGCGGGGCCCAGTTCTTCCAGGGCCCGCACGCCATCAACAAGAAGCCCCTGGCCAAGCG
Source organism: Desulfarculus sp. (assembly GCA_003605055.1). Taxonomy (GTDB): domain Bacteria; phylum Desulfobacterota; class Desulfarculia; order Desulfarculales; family Desulfarculaceae; genus Desulfoferula. The sequence continues at coordinate 10,754 of QZKP01000060.1, read as the reverse complement.
CTTCGGCCGCGACCCCCAGGGCCTCCTGGACCGGGCCCTGGCCCTGGGCGGCGAGAAGGTGGAGGGCGCGGACGTGGCCGTGCGGGTGCCCGGGCTGCCCATGATCCCCCTGTACGCACTGCTCTGGGCCGGGGACGAGGAGTTCGGGCCCCGGGCCGTGGTGGGCCTGGACGCCTACGCCCACCACCACCTGGCCCTGGACGGCCTCTGGGCCCTGACCAACCTCATGGTGCACCGCCTGGTGCAAGAAAACCGTGACTGAGGGCACCGGCGCCTGCGGCATCAACTGCCTGGCCTGCGGGCTGATGCGCAGCGGCAAGTGCAGCCCCTGCGGGTCCGGCCTGGAAGGACAGGCCCACAAGAAGCTGGCCGCCCAACTCAGGCTCCTGGGCGGGGTCTGCCCCATACTCCAGTGCGCGGTGCAGCGCAAGCTGGCCTATTGCTCGGCCGACTGCGAGCTCTACCCCTGCCGCCACTTCCTGGACGGCCCTTATCCCTTCAGCCGCGGGTACCTGGAGATGCAGATGCGGCGCCGGGGAGCGGCTGGGCAGGGGGCGGCCCCGGCCGCGCCGCCGACTGGCAAGGACGGCCAAAAGCTGCACTAGGGCCGCTTGGCAGCCCGGGGCGGCTGTGCTAAGGTTGGCTTCCGCAAGGCCAATTGCCCTCGTAGCTCAGTAGGATAGAGCGACGGCCTCCTAAGCCGTAGGCCGCCCGTTCGAATCGGGCCGGGGGCACCAAATCTCTTTGCGCATCAGGTCTCCGGTGCCGCCAGCAACCCACGGCACCACCAACCCAGCCAGGAGCACGCCATGATCGCGGTGATATTCGAGGTGTACTTCAAGCCCGGCCAGGAGGCCGCTTACCTGGAGATCGCCCAAAGCCTGCGCGAGCACGTGCTTAAGGCCCCGGGCTTCATCGCCATGGAGCGCTTCCGGAGCATCCCCAACGAGGGCAAGATATGCTCCCTGTCCTTCTGGGAGGACGAGGCGTCCGTGGAGGCCTGGAAGAACTTCCCCCAACACCGGGCCGCCCAGCAGCGCGGCAAGGAGCACCTGTTCAGCAAGTACCGCATCCGGGTGGCCAAGGTCCTGCACGAGCTTAATCAAAATTACGACGACTAGCGCCCCCGCCGCCAACGCGGTTCGCCTGGGGTCATTTTCAGGGTATTCTGATTAACAGGCACAGGCCGCGCCGCGGCCGCGCTGACCATCTGCATCGGGAGTCAGACGAGACGTGTCCGCTGAAAAATACGATATCGTGATCCTGGGCACGGGCCCGGCCGGCCTGCAGGCGGCCATCCACGCGGCCCGCAAGAAGCGCTCGGTGCTGGTCCTGGGCCGAGGGCACAAGAGCAGCCTGTACAAAGCCCACGTGGAGAACTTCTGCTGCATGCCCGGCATGGGCGGCGGGGAGATACTCGCGGCCGGCCGGGAGCAGGCCGAGAAGTTCGGGGCCCGCTTCCTGGACGAGGACGTGATCAAGATCGAGCGGGAGCTGGACAACAGCTTCCTGCTCAGCACCGAGGGCGGCCGGCGCCTGACGGCCAAGGCCCTGATCCTGGCCATGGGCATCTCCCGCCACCACCTGGGCGTGCCGGGGGAAAAGGAGCTGCTGGGCCGCGGCGTGAGCTACTGCGTGGACTGCGACGGCAACTTCTTCCGCGGCCTGCCGGTGGCGGTGGTGGGCGGGGAGAGCGCCGCCGTGGCCGGGGCCCTGCAACTATTGTTTTTCGCCAGCGAGGTGCACCTGGTCTGCCGGAAGCTGGAGGTGAGCGGCCCCCTGGCCGAGAGCCTGGGCGACAGCGCCGTCATCCTGCACCAGGGGGCCTGGCCCCAGGAGATACAGGGCGACAAAGAGGTGGACGGCCTGCTCTTGGACAACGGCCAGAGCCTGGCCGTCAAAGGCGTGTTCATCGAGTTGGGGGCCAAGGGGGCCATAGAGCTGGCCGCCTCCCTGGGCGTGAACCTGGACCCGGAGAACATGCAGTACGTGCTGGCGGACAAGAAGGGCCGCACCAACGTGGAGGGCATATTCGCGGCCGGGGACATCACCGGCCCGCCCTGGCAGATGGCCAAGGCCGTGGGCGAGGGCTGCGTGGCCGGGCTGGAGGCCGCGGCCTTTGTCAAGGGCAGCGCCTGAGGGCGTGCGCATGAGGCAAAATTATGGGGTCCGGCCGCGGCCGGACCCTTTTTTCATGGCTCGATGCTCACCCCGGCAGGCTGATGCGCAGGGGTATTACGTGCAGCGCGGGGGATACCTCCCGGGTGCGGCCCAGCTCCCAGGCCAGCTCGCCTGGGGCGCCCAGCAGCCGGCCGATGCCCGCCACCAGGCCTTTGAGGTTGATCACCGGGTGGCGGCCCAGGACCTGGGGCAGGCCGTAGGTCAGGTTGCAGGCCAGGCACTTGCCCGGCCGCTGACGGAGCTGCAGCTCAAAAACCAGGCGGCCGTTTTCCCGGCCCGCGAAGGCCAGGCCGATGTCATAGGCGCCGTCCTTAGCGTCGCCGTACAGGGCGCCGAAGAACTCGTCCGCCCGCTGCGGGGGCAGCAGCTCGCGCAGGGACTGGGGCGAGAAAATCTCTGGCAGGTTGGGGTTGCTGGTCATGGCAATCCAGGCCTCCGCTGATTGATCAGCGTGCGGGCGGTGGAGCCAGGTTAGCAGAATTACGGCTAAATGCAAGGGCCGGCGCTTGTCATTCCGGCTGTACGGGGTAGCCCTTGGTTTCCAGCCCGGCGGCCACCTCCTGGGCGTGGGCGAATCCCCGGGTCTCGATCTCCAGGCTGACCCGGCTCTGGCGGGGCGGCAGACCCTTGGCCAGGCGGTCGTGGGAGATGTGCAACACGTTGGCCTGGGCCGCGGCCACCTGGGTCAAGAGCCCGGCCAGGGCGCCCGGCCGGTCGGGCAGCACCACCGAGAAGCGGTAGATGCGCCCCGAGCGCACCAGGCCCTGGTCTATGATGCGGCCCAGCAGGTTGGAGTCCACGTTGCCGCCGGAGATCAATAGCACCACCCGCTTGCCCCTGAGCGCGGGCACGGCCTCGGCCAGGAAGGCGGCCAGGCCCAGGGCGCCGGCGCCCTCGACCACGATGCGCCGCCGCTCCAAGAGCAGCAGCATGGCCTGGGCGATGTGCTCCTCGGCCACCTGCACCATGTCGTCCACGTAGCGCTGGATCAGGGGCAGGGTCAGCTCGCCCACCCGGCTGATGCAGGCGCCATCGGCCAGGGTGGGCTCTGTGGCCACGGTCACCGGCCGGCCCTCCCGCAGCGCCGCCGCTGCCGAGGCGGCCAGGCTGGGCTCTACGCCCACCACCCGCACGCTGGGCGCCTTGGCCTTGATGGCCGCGGCCACCCCGCCGATGAGCCCGCCGCCGCCCACCGGCACCACCACCGCCTGCACCTGGGGCAAGTCCTCCAGAATCTCCAGACCCAGGCTGGCCTGGCCCAGGATTACCTGCTCGTCGTCGTAGGGGTGGATCAGGGTCAGCTCCGGGGTCAGGGCGCGGGCGGCCTCCAGGCACTCGGCCACGCTTTCGCCTTTCAGGCGGATTTCCGCCCCGCTGGCCACGGTGGCCTCGCGCTTGGACAGCGACACCCCCACGGGCATGAAGATCACGGCCTTGAGCCCCAGCAGCCGGGCCGAGACCGCCACGCCCTGGGCGTGGTTGCCGGCCGAGGCGGCCACTACCCCTGCGCCGGGGCGTTCCTGGGCCAGGCGGTGCAGGCGGGCGTAGGCCCCGCGTATCTTGAAGGAGCCGGTGCGCTGGAGGTTCTCCAGCTTCAGGAAGACCTCGGCTCCCACCAGGTTGCCCAGGTGGGGCGAGGGCGCCAGGGGGGTATGGAACGCCACCGGCCCCAGTAGGCGCCGCATCTTTTCTATGTTCTGCAAAAATATCACCGGCCGCCTCCTTATACAATCCATCATGGGCACTGGCCGCGGGCAAGACAAGGCCTTTGCGCTCGCGACGGCCGAGGCCTTTTGCAATGCCGTCCCAGCCGGGCCAAGTTGGCGGCCCGCAACCCCCAGACCGGCTCTTTTGGGGCCATTAAGTCCGCGAAGGGGGCCGATGGATATTAAATGTCTATTAACAGTGGCTTTTTAATTCCATGCACGCGTACAATCTGGCGTGAGTCAATTTTCCGTGGAAAAAATCGAGTGATCTTCACCACACTCAAGGACCCCAAACAGGTTTTACGCCTCAAGCGCACCGCCTACGCCTTGATAGGCTACGGCATCCACACCATCATCGCCTGGCTCCTGTTGCGCTGGCACCTCCTGTGGCTCTCCCCGGAACAATTCATGGGCCTGTTCTCGCTTTTTTGGCTCATGCACCTGGTTTTTCCTCTGCTGATCATCACCGGCCTGAACCGGCGCTTTAAGGACCCCAGCCTCACCCTGTATCAGATGAGCTGGGCCACCCTGTATGAGATGACCGTGATCTTTTTCGCGCCGCCGGTGCGCATGATGCTCTTGATGTACTACCTGGTGGTGGTGGTCTTCGGTGCCTTCCGCCTGCGCTTGGCCCAGTTCCTTTTCATCAGCAGCCTGGCCCTGGCCTCCTATGGCCTGGTGATTTTCGGGTGGGCCTATTTCCAGGTCACGGTGCAGGACCTGCGCCTGGAGGTCATCCAGTGGGTGGTCTTCGGCCTGGCCATGGGCATCATTTCCATGCTGGGCGCGGACCTGAGCAACCTGCGTACCACCGCCAACCGGCAGAACCAGCAACTGGCCCATGCCTTGGGCAAGATCGAGAAGCTGGCCATCACCGACGAGCTGACCGGAGTCTGGAACCGTCGGCAAATCATGCGCATCCTGCAGGGGCAAAAAGCCCTGGTGGACCGCGGCGGGTACCGCTTCGCGGTCTGTTTCCTGGACCTGGACCATTTCAAGCGGGTCAATGACCGGTATGGCCACCACGTGGGAGACCTGGTCCTGCGGACCGTGGCCAGCCAGGCGAAGGGGGCGCTGCGCGAGATTGACTACTTCGCCCGCTTCGGGGGCGAGGAGTTCTTGGCCGTCCTGGCCAACACCTCCCTGCCGGCCTCCCTGCCGGCGGCCGAGCGCCTGCGGCGCGCCGTGGAGGAGATTGACTTCGAGGGCATCGCCGACGGGCTGCACACCACGGTCTCCATCGGCGTCACCGACTGCCGCTTCAAGGAGCCCCTGGACATCGTGCTGAACCGGGCGGACCAGGCGTTGTACGAGGCCAAGCGCGCCGGCAGGAATCGGATAATCAGCAAACCCGCCCACGACACCCAGGCACCGGCCAGCGCCGGGGCCTAAACGGCCGGCCGCGCCTCAAGCGGTTGTGCGGGGGCGCTGGTTGTGGCAAGCTTCCCCTTAGGAGCAACTTTCATCCATGCCGCTGACGCCGGGGCCCGGCCCCGGTCGGGGTGCAACATGTTAAAACGTTACCTACCGCTGGTTCTGATCTTGGCCTTAGCCGCCTGCCAGGGCGCGGCCCCAGATAAGCAGTCGGAGATGGACCGCGAACAACTCCGGGCCCTGCTCAAACAAAACCCCAAGCTGGTGCTGGAGGTGCTGGCCCAGGAAAAGGTGGCCCTGTACGAACTGGTGGCCGAGGGCGAGCGCATAAAGCAGCAGCAGCGCTGGCTGCAGTCCATTGAGCAGGGGCTGCGCAACCCCCTGAAGCCCACGCTAGAGCCCGGCCGGCCCTGGCAGGGGAGGCAGCAGGCGCCGCTGATCGTCGTGGAGTATTCGGACTTCCTCTGCCCCTCTTGCGCCGTGGGGGCCGAGAACGTGGCCCGGCTGCTGGAAAAGCATCCGGACAAGTTCCGGCTGCTGCTCAAACACAGCCCGGCCTCGGATCTGGGCCAGCGCATAGCGATTTATTTCGAGGCCATTGGCCGCCAGAGCCCAGGCAAGGCCTGGCAGTTCTATCACCGCGTGTTCCAGGATCAGCGCCGGGTGCAGAAGCAGGGGTTGTCCGCGGTGCAGCAGATCGCGGCGGGTTTGGGCTTGGATAAGGCCCGCCTGGCCAAGGACCTGGCCGACCCGGCCCTGAACCAGCGGGTGCAGCAGGACCTGGATGAGGGCGCCGGCTTCAATCTGGACGGCACCCCCTCCTATATCGTGGCCGGGGTGGTCGTGCGCGGGGCGGCGCCGGTTTCGGCCTTCGAGGAAATACTGGCCGGCTGGCAGAAATTAAACAAGGCCGGCGGCCGCTGACGGGGGTAGGGTGACGCAGGGGCTGTCAGGCGCAAACGCGAAGATCAACCGCGGCGGCTATGAACTGGCCGCCGAGGCGCGCTGGGTGGGCGCGGACCTGTTGGTGTGCATCTGGGGCGGCCAGGCGCCGCACATCGGGGCGGTGGCCATGGCCACGCCGCGGCCCTCCCTGGCCGACCCCCAGCAGACCAGCGCCACGGCCTCGGTGTTCACCTATGTGGGGCACAAGGAGGACCGCCTGGCCCAAGAGGCGGCCGAGGCCCTGTCCGCGAGCCTGAACTGCCGGGTGGTGGTGACGGCCGGCTGCCACTGGGACGGCCTGGACCCACAGGGCATCACCCAGGTTAGGCGGAACGGCCGGGAGCTGGTGGCCCTGTTGCGGGAGCGGCTTCTGGAGCAGAGGGAGAGATAGATGGGCTTGCCGCTACTGGTGGGCATAACCGGGGCCAGCGGGGTCATCTACGGCGTGGAGCTGCTCAAGGTGCTCCGGGACCTGGGCCAGCCGGCGCATTTGATCATCAGCCGGGCCGCGGAGCGCAACCTGGCCCTGGAAACCGACTACTCCCTGGAACAGGTGCGGTCCCTGGCCCAGGCGGCGTACGACCCGGAGAACCTGGCCGCGCCGCCGGCCTCGGGCTCCTTTCGCACCCGGGGCATGATCGTGGCGCCTTGCTCCATCAAGACGCTCTCGGCGGTGGCCAACTCCTTTGACTACAACCTGCTGGTGCGGGCCGCGGACGTGACCCTCAAGGAGCAACGGCCCCTGGTGCTGATGGTGCGTGAGACTCCGCTGCACAAGGGGCACCTGCGCCTGATGGCCCAGGCCGCGGACTTGGGCGCGGTGATCCTGCCGCCGGTGCCGGCCTTCTACCACCGTCCCCGGAGCATAGAGGACCTCGTGCGCCAGAGCGTGGGCAAGGCCCTGGACGCCCTGGGCCTGGAGCATGATCTGTTCCAGCGCTGGTCCGGCGCCTGAGGCCGTGGCCGGCGAAGCGCAACCGCGCTGGCTGCGGCGGGCCGGGCCTTGGATCGCGGGCCTGGGCGTGTTCCTGTTCCTGGCCCTCAACCTGACCACCCTCAAGCCCGGCCACCCGCCCGGCGGCGACTTCGCGCACTACATCATCATCGCCCAGAACATCCTGGCCGGTCGGGATTACAACTCCGGCGTGTTCATGCCCGGGGTGCTGGCCCAGAGCTACCCTCCCGGTTTCCCCCTGCTCCTGGCGCCCATTCTGCACTTGGCCGGCCCGGACCTGGTGCTGCTCAAGCTGCCGGCAATGCTGCTCTGGCCCCTGTGCGCCTGGCTGCTGGCCCTGATCGCCCGCCGCCGCCTGGGCGGCGAGAACGCGCTGTGGGTGTTTCTGTTCATGCTGCTGGCGCCCTGGTTCTTCGTCTTCAAGCAGAGTGTGCTCTCGGACGTGCCCTTTACCCTGCTGGTCACCGGAGCCATCTGGGCCTTTCTGAACTACGGCGACGGCGGCGAGCGCCGGGGCGGCTGGCTGGCCCTGGCCTTGGCCTTCACTGCGGCCTCGCTGCTGGTGCGCACCGCGGGCGTGGCCCTGGTGGGGGCGGCGGTGCTGTACCTGGCCCTGCGGCGGCGGGCCTGGGCCGCGGCGCTCTTAACGGCGTTGGCGGGCGCGGCGATGATGGTGCTGGTGAAGCTGTGGGCCGCCTCGGCCGGCGAGTACCTGGGGCTGTTCCACGACCCGGCCTTTTGGCTGGCCCGCCTGGCGCGCATGCTGCCGGCCAAGCTGGCCAAGGTGCTGGGCTTCTACTTCCCGCTGTTTCGCGGCGGCCAGTGGCTGCTGGCCGGGGTGGAGGCCGCGGCGGGCCTGGCCCTGATCTGCCTGGCGGCTTGGGGCTGGCTGAAGAGGGGCCTGCCCTGGCGCGATTGGGGCCTGATCTGCGCCTTCGTGGCCTTGTACATGGTGATGATCCTGCTGTGGCCCTTTAACGAGGGCCCCCGCTTCTATGCGCCGGTGGCCGGGCTGCTGGTTATATATCTGGCCCAGGGGCTGCTGGCCTATTTCGGCCGCAGCCGTAGGCTACAGCGCTTCCGCCCCCAGGCCCTGCTGCGGGCGGTCCTGCTCGCCGGCCTGGCCCTGAACCTGTTCAATACGGCCCTGTTGTGGAGCTACTCCGGCGACGTGGTGCAGCGGCCCGCGGACAAGGCGCTCTATGCCTGGGTGCAGCGCAACCTGGGCCCTGCCGACCATTACCTCTACGCCTACCCCCGGGTGCTGGCCCTGTTCAGCGGCCGCACGGGCGATAAGTACTACTGGAACGAGAGCCTGGCCGTGAACCAGGCCCGCATGGACCGGCCGGGCCTGGGCTGGCTGATACTGCGCCGGCAGGCGGACCAGGCGGCGGTCGCCGCAGCCGGCCGCGACCCGCGGTTGACCCCGGCCTGGTCCAACGGGCTCTACAGCGTCTTTCGCCGCGGGTCGGCCCCTGCGCCGGCGCCAGGCCGCTGAGCGGGCTCAGCCCAGCACCGAGCGCTTTTTCTGGGCGATGCTGGCCTTCTGGTCCCGGCGGTCGTCCACCTTCAGGTCAATGACGATGCGCTGGGCGCCCGCGGCCAGGTGGGCGGCGTGGACCTTCTTGACCAGGGCGAACAGGGCGTCCAGGTCCGGCACCTCCACAGAGGTGGACATACCGCCCACCTCGTAGGTGTAGCCTGATTCCTGAATTACCTTGACTCCCTGCTTGACGTACTGGCTCAGGCTGGTGCTGCCCGTTCCCACCGGATACACCGAAAGCTGTGCGATCATGATTCTTTCCTCTGGTTTCGGCCGTCAGCGGCCGGACAGGGCCTGCTTGATGGCCGCCAGCAGCCGCGGCTGGTCCGCGGGCGCGGCCACGGCCACCCGCAGATGATGGTCTTCACAGCCCACGAAGGAAGATGCGTCGCGCACCAGTACCCCCTGCAGGGCGCAGGACTCGGCCACCTGGGGCGCGGTGGGGCCGTCGAGCGGCAGGCGGCACAGCATGTAGTTGGCCTGGCTGGGCAGCACCATCAGGCCCAGCTCGGCCAGGGATGCGGCCTGCTGCGCGCGCCACTGGCTCACCTGCGTCCGGGTCTGCTCCTCGTACTCGCTCTGGGCCAGGCAGTACACGCCCGCGGCCTGGGCTAAGGTGTTCACCGACCAGGGCTGGCCCATGGGCGCCAGGTCGCCCAGGGTGTCGGCGTGGGCCAGGGCGTAGCCCAGACGCAGGCCGGCGATGCAATAGAACTTGGTCATGGAGCGCAGCACCACCAGATGGGGGTAGTCCTGCACCCGGGAGAGGGCCCAAGCGCGGGCCTCGGGAGGCGCGAAGTCAATAAAGGCCTCGTCCACCACCACCCAGGCCCGGCGGCGGTGGGCCTTGGCCAGAAGCTTGTCCAAGACATCGGGGGCCACCAACTGGCCGGTGGGGCTCACCGGATTGCACAGGATGACCGCCGAGGGCTGCTCCTCCCAGACGCGCTCCAGGTCGGCCTCCACCGGCGCGAAGGAGTTGCGCTCCCGCATGATCAGGTAGTGGAAGTGGCGGCCGGCCAGGGCCAGGGAGCGGCCGAACTCGCCAAAGGCCGGGGCCAGGAGCATGATCTGCTGGAGGTCCAGCACCCGGGTGATCATGCGGATCAGGGCCGTGGAGCCGTTGCCCGGCAGCAGGCAGGCCGCGTCTAGGCCCAGCTTGGCGGCCAGGGCCTGGCGCAGGTCGTAGCAGAGGCGGTCGGGGTAGTGGCAGACCAGCTCCGTGGACGCCTGCACCGCCTCGGTCAGACCCGGCGGCGGGCCCAGGGGGTTGAGCGAGGCCGACAGGTCCAAAATCTCGCGCACCGGCCGGCCCAGGACCCGGGACCAGCCCCACACGTCCCCGCCGTGTACCGCGTCGCCGCCGAACACGGCCAGCATCTTGTTTTTTTCGTTGTCCACAGCCTAATCCGCTAAGGTGTTCCCACATTATCACAGCAGCCGGCCGGAGCGGAAACGCCCCGGCCGGAGACTGCGGCTTGGTGCAAAGGCCGGCAGGTTATTCACAGACCTCGCGCTCCACTTCCTTGTACATCTCGCCGTTCTTGTAATAGCGTTCTTTGACAACCTTGCAGTTGCCTCGGGTCCCCGTTGGGGTCGCGGTCACACGCTCGGTGCCATCGTTCTTGGTGTAGGCCACCGGCCGATTGGACTGGGCTGCCTGTCGGGAGGCGTGGGTGGCGATGTAGGTTATGGCCCCGCCAGCCAAGGCCCCCAAGGCGCCGCCGATGACCCCGCCCCGCCAGGCGTTGGAATCCAAGAGGGCGCCGGCCACGGCACCGGTAGCCCCGCCGACCCCGGCGCCTTCATAAGTGGATGATTGCAAGCCGCAACCCACGCCCAGCAGGGTAAGGCCCAAGGCCAGACACGTTGCCAAAGCGATTATTTTCCTAGGCATGTCTTTTGCTCCTTTGTGTCCCTTGACCGATTTGGCCATCAAATTCATTTATTGTAAGGGCCTAGACTAGTTGAGGGGTTTCTGCCTGATTAGTTTGAGTAGGATAGCATACAGGTTTTGCCCTCGGTAATTGAACCTGAATTCAGACTCCTT
>QZKP01000076.1 GCA_003605055.1 Desulfarculus sp. | reverse complement strand
GGGGGGGGGGGGGGGGGGGCTGAGGGGAGAGGCGGTCATACTGGTTCAGGCCCTATCTTCCTCCGATGAAAACCGGCGCCCTTGCCGGGCGGTCGCGGCCGCGCCGAGCATGCCCAAAAGATAACAAAAATCCAGTGTCAAGGCCACTGGGGCCGGAGGAAGGGGCTCAGTGGGAACGGGGGCTCATGGTGTCCCACTGGTGGCAGCGGGGGCATTTCCAGGTGAGCTGGTGGGAGACGAAGCCGCACTGGCTGCACTGGTAGCGGGCCCAGTCGCCGTTGATCTGCTTGAGCAGCTCACCGTAGGCCTGCAGGGCCTGGCTGCTCTCGCCCCGGGCCAAGAGCACCTCTCCGCGCAGGCGGTGCACGTCCAGCAAATGAGGGGCCTTTTTCACCGCCAGGTTGAGCATGGACAGGGCGCGCTCGTCGTCGCCGTGCTGGTGGTAGTGCTGGGCCAGAGCCAGCAGGGTGGTCACCGCCGCCTGCTCGGGCTCGATCTCGTTAAAGAAGCTCTCGGCCGCCGCCTCGCCCAACGGCTCCTCGGCTGCGTTGACCCGCGAAATTACCAGATGGGAGTACTCCGGCGAAAGGTTCACCGCCTTTTTCCACACGTTCAGGGCCCGGCGGGCCCTGCCCCGGGCCAACTCCAGGTCGCCCAGGTGCAGATAGGCGTCCAGGCAGTTCTTGTGCACGCTGATGGCCTGGGTCAGGGAGTCCTCGGCCCGTTCCAGCTGGCCGGAGACCATCAGCTCCTTGCCGTATTCGGTCTTGTAGTGGGCCAGCACTTCGCGGCTGTCGCTGTGGGTGAGCCTGTCCAGGCGGCGGCGGGCCTCGAAGGCGCGCTCCCAGTCGCGCATCTCCTCGTAGAGGGTGGCGATCTGGCGGCAGGCCTCCACATGGCGGGGGTCGGCCTTGAGCACCTCGTCAAAGGCGTCGGCTGCCCGGTTGAACAGGCCGCCCTTCTTGTAGTCCAGGCCCAGGTCGAACATGGCCTGCAGATGCACCGAGGCGTCCAGGTTGGGCCGGGCGATGATGGATTGGCGGATGCGCACCGCCCGTTCGATTTCCCCCTTCTGGCGGAAGAGGTTGCCCAGCACCACATAGGTCTCCACCGTGTCGGAGTTCAGGGTCACCGCCTTGGTGAACTCCTCGATGGCCTGGTCGGTGTGGTCGGCCATCAGGTGGCTGATGCCCCGCATGAAGGCGTCGTCGCTGGCGCTGCGCACGGACTGATCCAGGCCGCTGGATTTACGCCTTCCACCCTCGGCGCCGGCGCGGCCCCACACCCAGCCCAAGAGCAGACCGGCCAGCACCAGGATCAGCCCGGTCACCAGCTTGGCCACGGTGAGCGAGTAACCGCCCAGGGTGAGAAGGATGGTGTCCATGGTCAGGGCTTGTCCTTCTCCCCGGGGAACTTGGGCTTGTCCGGGGCCGGGGCCTTGGGCAGGCCCAGGGGTGAAGGCTTGGCCGGTGCGGCGGTCTTGGGCAGGGGCTCGCTCTTGGGCGCGGCGGCGGGTCCCGTCAGGGGCTCGGGCTTGCTGGGGGTCGCGGGTTTGACCGGGGTCTCGCTCTTGAGCAGGGGCTCGGGCCTGCTCAGGCCCTTGGGCCCCAAAAGGGAGGCGTCGGCCTTCAGGTGGTTGGCCGCCACCTTCGGCTGGCCGGCCACCACTGCGTCGCCGGTCACCGGCAGGTTGCGCAGGGAGCTCAGCTCGCGGTGCAGCTTCTCGATTTCCTTCTTCTGGCTCCAGGTCTGGCTGCGCAGGCGCCAGCGTTCGAAGATGCCCACCAGGCTGGCGGCCAACAGCCCGATGAAAAAGGCCAAGAGGATAACCAGGTAGGTGGCGTAGGGGGTGGACTGCCAATGCAGGAAGAACAGGTTCAGGCGCAGGGACAGGGGATGGCTCAGGGGGCCGATGTTCTGGATCATGAAGGTGATGGCCAGGGCCACCAACGCCGAGATGACGATGATTTTTATATAACCCATACTTTCCCTTACTTCAGATCGGCGAAAAAGGGCCGCAGCTTGTCGCGGGTGGCCTTGATGTGCTCGGGGATGACCCTGACCTCGCCAAAGACGGTCATGAAGTTGGTGTCCCCGTCCCAGCGGGGCACCACGTGAAAATGCAGGTGCTCCTCGATCCCGGCCCCGGCCGCCCGGCCCAGGTTCAGCCCCACGTTGAAACCGGCGGGGTTCATCACCTGCTTGATGGCGTTGATGCTGCGGCGCACCAAATCCAGCAGATCGCACATCTCATCCTGGCCCAGATCGTTGAGGCTGGGCAGGTGGCGGCGGGGGGCCACCAGCAGGTGGCCGTTGTTATACGGGTATTTGTTCATCATCACCAGGGCGTGGATCCCCACGCCCAACACCAGGTCGTCGGCTCCCTTGCCGTCGCCGGCCAGGCAGAAGATGCAGCCTGCTGCCTTGTCTTCATCCAGAATGTAAGTCATGCGCCAGGGGGCCCATAGAGATTCCATCAACAGCAACTCCTAGAATGTGAAGATCCGGCCCGCAATTTCCTTGCCCACTTCCAGGATACCCGCTGTGCCGCTTCCCCGGAAGCCCTTGGCAACCGAACCTGGGTTAAATAACAGTATAGCGCCCTTTTTATGGTTAGTGGGAAGATGCGCATGGCCAAACACCACCGCGTCCACCCCGCTGAACTCCCGGCTCACCCGCTCGGCCAGCCCCACAGGCGAGCCCCAGCCGTGGATGAGTCCTATTTTGAAGGCTCCGGCCTGCACCACCCGCGTGACCGGGAGCTGCGCCGCCACCAGGGGGCCGTCCATGTTGCCGCATACAGCCAGCACCTGTGGGGCCTCCAGGGCCTCCAGGACCGCCAGGCTGGTCAGGTCGCCTGCGTGCAGGATCATGTCCACGTCGGCGAAGTGGCGGTGCGCCTTTTCCGCAAAGGCCGGGTCCACCTCCCGCAGGTGGGTGTCCGCGAGCACGCCTATGCGCATCACGCCTGGCCTTGGGGACCGGTCTGGGGGTCGGTCTGCACCAGCTCCACCTGGCCCCAGGCGGCCAGCTTGCGTCCCAGGATGATCACCGCGCCCAGCACCCCGGGCAGTGCGCTGACCCAATCCAGGGCCGGCGCCAGGTCCGCCGGCGCCTGCACCCGGTTGCCCAGGGCCGTGGCCGCGGCGTCGGCCAGGGCCCCGTCCTGGGCCAGGACCGTGGCCGCGTCGGCGCGACCCAGACTTAGGGAGTGGCCCACGGTGCCCGAGCTGGTGGCCAGGGCCAGGGGCATCCGGGTCGCCGGGATGGCCAGGGCCAGGCGGCCGGAGAGCGGCGAACCGCCGGCACCCAGGCCCACGGTAAGGTCCCAGCCGGCGTCCAGATACAGATCGCCGCCGTTTTCCACCACCACCGCTCCGGCCAGGGCCTTGAGGTCGCATCCCACGGCCTGGGCGATGGCCCCGGCCACCGCGGCCATGGGGCCGGTGCCAGCGGTCTGGCCGGCGGCCAGCATGGCCTTGACCAGGGGCGGGGCCAGGGGGTCAGGGGGCAGGGGGGTCAGAGAGTGCAAGAAGGACGGGTTGGCCAGCAGATACTGCTCCAACCCTCGCCGGTGCCGAATAATGGAATCCACCGCCTGGTCCTGCATCTGGCCAGGGGCCAGGATCCACAGATCAGTCTCTTTTACGCAGGCGCGGAAGGCGACCATGCCCCCTTGCCCGCGCCAGACGCGGTAGAACCTCTCCTGAAAGCCGGACAAATCCAGGCGCTCTCCCCTAAAAAACTCCTGCCCGCGGGCGGTCCCTTCTTATAGAACAGGCCTCGCGAGGCTGTCAACGAGGGACGGGCCGGCTAGACCAGGCCTGAACCGAGAGGTAAAAAACGGGCGTAGGGTTCGGGCGCCGTTTCTTGACTTGGCCTGTAGGATCAGCTATGTAGAGTTGGACCAGCTAGAAGGAGGGGCATGAACAGCCGCCGTCTGGCCCGGCTCATGGACATCATATGCGACGTAAAGACCCACCCGCGTCGCAACCCTGAGGACATGTGCCGACGCCTAGCCATCTCCCGCCGCCAGTTCTACAAGGACCGCGACGCCTTGCTGGCCATGGGCTTTGGGTTCCATTTCTCCCGGCGGCGGGGCGGCTTCGTGCTGGACAAGGAGCTGACCTTCAACGTCAGCGGCCTGAGCCTGGCCGACCTGTTCGCCCTGGTACTGGCGGTGCGTGAGCTGACCCGGCTCAACGATTTCGCGCTGGCCATGGGCGCCCTGGCCGGCTTGCGCACCCTGGTGGCCCAACTGCCCGAGTCGGTGCGGCCGCTGTTCAACGACGCGGTGGACGGGGTGGTGGTGGCCGACGGCTTCGGTTGCGACCCCACGGTGCTCAGCGCCCTGGAACAGGCGGTCAACGAGGCCCGGCGGGTGGTGCTGGTCCTGGAGGGCGAGGGGCCTGAGCAGCGCGTGGACGTTGACCCCATCCGCCTGATCCTGCGCGAGGGCACCCTTTTTTTGCAGGCCCAGGGCCTGGAGGCCGAGGGCGAGGGCCTGGTGGCCCTGAACCGGGTGCGCCGGGTGATAGCCACCCCCTTCTTTTCGCCCCGGGGCCCGGAGAACAAGCCCGGCACCCAGGACCGGAGGTAATCAGCCTGCGGACGGGACGGCCCTAAAATGGTCCGCCGACGGAGGGAGTACGCATGCACGAGGTAGTGATCGTCAGCGCCTGCCGCACGCCGGTGGGCTCGTTTTTGGGGGCGCTGTCGCCCCTGAGCGCCACGGAGCTGGGGGCCGTGGTGATCAAGGAGGCCCTGGCCCGGGCCGGCCTGAATAAGGAGCAGGTGGACGAGTGCGTCATGGGCAACGTGCTGCCGCACGGACTGGGCCAGAACCCGGCCCGCCAGGCGGCGCTCCAGGCCGGCCTGCCCTATGACGCGGGCTGCATCACGGTGAACAAGGTCTGCGGCTCGGGGCTGAAGGCGGTGATGCTGGCGGCCCAGGCCGTGGCCTGCGGGGACGCCCAGGTGGTGGTGGCCGGGGGCATGGAGAGCATGTCCAATGCGCCCTACATGATGCTGAACGCCCGCCAAGGCTACCGCATGGGCGACAACAGGGTGGTGGACGCCCTGCTCTGCGACGGGCTCTGGGACCACATCAACGATTTCCACATGGGCATGAGCGCCGAGCTGTGCGCCGAGAAGTACGGGGTCAGCCGCCAGGAGCAGGACCAGTTCGCCTTTGACTCGTATAGCAAGAGCCTGCGGGCGGACAATGAGGGCCAGTTCAAAGAACAGATCGTGCCGGTGAGCATCGCCCAAAAGAAGGGCGCGCCGGTGGTGGTGGACAGGGACGAGGGTCTCATGGAGCCCAACCTGGACAAGCTGGCCTCCCTGCGGCCGGTGTTCAAGAATGACGGCAGCGTGACCGCGGGCAACGCCTCTTCCCTGAATGACGGGGCCGCGGCCGTGGTGGTGATGTCCGCGGCCAAGGCCAGGGAGCTGGGCGTTAAGCCCCTGGTCAAGGTGGGCGCCCAGGGCTCAGCCGGCCTGGACCCCAAATACGTGCTGGTGGCGCCCATCTATTCCATCCCCCGGGTGGCGGCCAAGCAGGGATTGGCCCCCCAGGCCATTGACTTGCACGAGATCAATGAGGCCTTTGCCGCCTCCTCGGTGGCGGTGCAGCGCACCCTGGAGCTGGACCCGGCGCGCATCAACGTCTGCGGCGGGGCGGTGTCCATCGGCCACCCCATCGGCGGCTCTGGGGCGCGGGTGCTGACCACCCTGATCTACGCCCTGAAGGACCAGGGCGCGGCCACGGGCATGGCCAGCCTGTGCCTGGGCGGCGGCGAGGCCGTCAGCCTGATCGTGGAAAACGTCTGATCGCCGCTGACCAGCGGCGGGCAAGTTACACAGCGCAGCAAAGCGTCACTATTGAGGAGCGAAAAATGAAGCAAGCGGTAATCGTAGGAGCGGCCCGCACCGCAGTGGGTCGCTTCGGCGGCATGTACACCGATGTCTCAGCGGTGGATCTGGGCGTGACCGCGGCCAAGGAGGCCGTCAAGCGGGCGGGCATCCAGCCCCAACAGGTGGACGAGTGCATCTTGGGCAACGTGCTGGGCGCGGGCCTGGGCCAGAACGTGGCCCGGCAGGTGCAGGTGCACGCCGGCATTCCGGTGGAGTCCAACGCCTTCACCGTGAACAAGGTCTGCGCCTCGGGCCTGAAGAGCGTCATGCTGGCCGCCCAGGCGGTGATGCTGGGCGACAGCCGGGTGGTGCTGGCCGGCGGCACCGAAAACATGACCCAGGCCCCCTACCTGGTGCCTCGGGCCCGCTGGGGCCTGCGCATGGGCGACGGCAAGCTGGTGGACAGCATGGTGCACGACGGGCTGTTCGACATCTTCAACCGCTACCACATGGGTCTCACCGCCGAGAATGTGGCCGAGAAGTACGGCATCACCCGCCAGGACCAGGACCAGTTGGCCCTGACCAGCCAGCAACGGGCCCAGGCGGCCATCGAATCCGGCCGTTTCAAGGACGAGATCGTGCCCGTGGAGATACCCCAGCGCAAGGGCGCGCCCAAGGTCTGCGACACGGATGAGCATCCGCGCTTCGGCACCACCCCGGAGGCCCTGGCCAAGCTGCCGCCGGCCTTCAAGAAAGACGGCACCGTGACTGCGGGCAACGCCTCGGGTATCAACGACGGCGCCGCGGCGCTGGTGGTCACCAGCCGGGAGCTGGCCGAGGAGCTGGGCCTGAACATCCTGGCCGGCATCAAGTCCTACGGTTGGGGCGGCGTGGACCCGGCCTACATGGGCGTGGGCCCCATCGCCGCCACCAAGGCCGCCCTGGCCAAATACGGCGGCAGGGTGGAGGACATCGAGCTTATCGAGGCCAACGAGGCCTTCGCCACCCAGGCCCTGGCCGTGACCAAGGAGTTGGGCTTCAATCCGGAGATCGTCAACGTCAACGGCGGGGCCATCGCCCTGGGCCACCCCATCGGCGCCTCGGGCGGCCGCATCCTGGTGACGCTGCTCTATGAGATGATCAAGCGCGACGCCAAGCTGGGCCTGGCCACCCTTTGCATCGGCGGCGGCCAGGGCGCGGCCATGGTGCTGGAGAGATAATCCGCAGCCAGCGGCGGCAGGAATTAGGAGCGAATCATGGCATACGAAACGATTCTTTTTGAGACCGAAGGCCCCCTGGCCACCATCACCGTGAACCGGCCCAAGGCCCTCAACGCCCTCAGCCCCCTGGTGGTGGGCGAGATCGCCGCGGCCGTGGCCGCGATCAGAGACAGCGACCAGGTGCGGGCGGTGATCCTCACCGGCGCCGGGGACAAGGCCTTCATCGCCGGCGCGGACATCGCGGCCATGAGCCAGATGACCCCGCTGGAGGGCCGCTTCTTCTCCCGCCAGGGCCAGGACGTGCTCTTCGCCCTGGAGAACCTGCCCCAGCCGGTGATCGCGGCGGTCAACGGCTTCGCCCTGGGCGGCGGCTGCGAGATCGCCATGGCCTGCGATTTCATCTACGCGGCCGACAACGCCAAGTTTGGCCAGCCCGAGATCAACCTGGGCATTATCCCCGGCTTTGGAGGCACCCAGCGCCTGAGCCGGCGGGTGGGCAAGGGCTGGGCCATGGAGTTGTGCCTCACCGGCGGCATCATCAGCGCCGAGGAGGCCAAGGCCATCGGCCTGGTGAACCGGGTATTCCCGGCCGCCGAGCTCATGGCCGCGGCCAAGAAGGCCGCCCTGGGCATGGCCGCCAAGGGCCGCGTGGCCACCCGCGCCGTCAAGGAACTGATCAACGGCGGCTTTGACATGGCCCTGGAGCGGGCCATACCCATGGAGTCAGAGCACTTCGCCACCTGCTTCGCCAGCCCGGACCAGGCCGAGGGCATGAAGGCCTTCCTGGAGAAGCGCAAGCCCAACTTCGTTGGCGGGCTGAACAAGTAAAACCTGGACGGCCCGGCCTGTCCGGGCCGTTAATCACTACCACGGGGTGTTATAGATGAACTTCGCGCTGACTGAAGAACAGCAGATGGTCAAGGACACCGCGGCCCGCTTCGCCGATGAGGTGCTCAAGCCCCAGGCCGCCCATTTTGATCAGACTCACGAGCACCCCAACGCGGCCTGCCGCTCCCTGGGCGAGCTGGGCTTCATGGGCATCGCCGTGCCCGAGGAGTACGGCGGGGCGGGCCTGGACTACGTATCCTACGTGCTGGCCCTGTCCGAGGTCAGCCGGGGCGACGCCAGCGTGGGCGTGATCATGAGCGTCAACAACTCGCTCTATTGCTTCCCGGTGATGACCTTCGGCAGCCAGGAGCAGAAGCAGAGCTTCCTCCAGCCGGTGGCTAGCGGCCAGTGCGAGGGCTGCTTCGGCCTCACCGAGGCCGGCGCCGGCTCGGACCCATCGGCCATGCGCACCACCGCAGTGCCCGACGGCGATCAGTGGGTGCTCAACGGCGAGAAGAAGTTCATCACCAACGGCAACGTGGCCCGTTACGCGGTCATCGCCGCGGTCACGGACAAGGCCGCCGGGTACAAGGGCATCAGCTCCTTCATCGTGGACCTGGAGAACACCAAGGGCTTCTCAGTTGGGCGGGTGGAGGACAAGTTGGGCATCTGCGCCTCCGGCACCGCCGAGATGGTCTTCGAAGACGCGCGCATCCCCAAGGCCAACCTTTTGGGCCAACCCGGCGACGGGCTCAAACAGATGCTCACCACCTTGGACAGCGGCCGCATTGGCATCGGCTCACAGGCCCTGGGCATCGGCCGGGCCGTCTTGGAGGAGGCGGTGGCCTACGCCCAACAGCGGGAGCAGTTCGGCAAGCCCATCAGCGCCTTCCAGGCCATCCAGTGGAAGCTGGCGGACATGGCCTGCGCCCTGGACGCCTCCGAGCTGCTGCTCCTGCGGGCGGCCTGGATGGAGGACAACCACAAGCACTTCGAGAAGCAGGCCGCCATGGCCAAGATGTTCGCCTCGGATTCGGCCATGCAAGCGGCCATCGAGGGCGTGCAAATTCTGGGCGGCTATGGCTACTGCAAGGAATACCCCATGGAGCGCCACATGCGCGACGCCAAGATCACCCAGATCTACGAGGGCACCAACGAGATCATGCGTCTGGTGATCGCGCGCAACCTGCTCAAGGGCAAGTAGCCGCGCCCGGGCGCCAGGAATAGGGAAGGGGAGGCCCCGGGGCTCCCCTTAATAGCCAAGGATTATGACACCGCAAGAGCGAGCCGATAGGGTGCTGGCCGGCGACGTACGCGCCATCGCCCGCCTGATGCGCGATATTGACGACGGCCAGCCGGGCTGGACCGAGGTGCTCAAGCTGCTGCACCCGCGCGCCGGCCGGGCGCGCATCATCGGCCTGACCGGTTCGCCAGGGGTGGGCAAGTCCACCCTCACCGACGATCTGGTGGGCCGCTTCCGCGCCCAGGGACTGACCGTGGGCGTGGTGGCCGTGGACCCCACCAGCCCCTTCTCGGGCGGGGCCATCCTGGGCGACCGCATCCGCATGCAGCGCCACGCCACCGACGAGGGCGTGTTCATACGTTCCCTGGCCACCCGGGGCCACTTCGGCGGGCTGACCTCCTCCACCCGGGGGGTGGTGACGGTCATGGAGGCCATGGGCAAGGACGTGATCCTGGTGGAGACCGTGGGCGTGGGCCAGGACGAGGTGGAGATCGTGCGCACCGCCGACACCACGGTGATCATAACCGTGCCCGGCCTGGGCGACGACATCCAGGCCATCAAGGCCGGCATCCTGGAGGCGGGCGACATCTTTGTGGTAAACAAGATGGACCGGGAGGGGGCCGGCCGCACGGTGCAGGAGCTGAAGAACATGCTGGCCCTGAGCGGCGGCGCCAAGCACCGTTCCGGTTGGGAGCCGCCGGTCATACTTACCTGCGGCCTGGACGGCCGCGGCCTGCCAGAGTTGATGCAGGCCTTGGATGGGCACCTTCAGGTGCTCACGGCCGACGAGGGCCGGCTGCTGGCCCAGCGTCGGCGCGAGGGGGCTCGGCGGGAGCTCATGGACCTGATCCAAGCCGGGGTCATGGAGCGGCTGCTGGGCCGCCTGGGCCCGGAGCAGGGCCTGGAGGCCATGGTGGAGCAGGTCGTCAGCGGTCGGGCCGATCCTTACACCCTCAGCCAACAGGCATTGAGCAAGGTCCTGGGCCAGGAGTAGGCCCCCGCCAGAAGGAGCAAGCATGGCACGCGAGAAAAAGCATCAGTCACTGGGCCAGCGCATAAGGCGCCTGCGCGAGAGCCGGGGCCTGAGCCTGGAGACCCTGGCCAACGAAACCGGCCAGGCCCTGGCCACTTTGGCCCAGATCGAGAAGGACGAACTCATACCGCCGGTGGCTCTGCTGCTCACCCTCAGCCGCGCCCTGGAGGTGGACAGCGGCCTGCTCTTAAAGGACGAAGAAGAGAGCGAGGCCGCCGAGCGCCGGGCCGAAGCGGTGAAGGTGCGCACTGACCGCTACTCCTACCGGGTGCTCACCCCCGAGGCCCTTAACCGCCACCTTAAGGGCTTTTTGATCACCATAGACCCGGTGAGCGACCTAGAGGGCGCCGGCTATCAGCACGAGGGCGAGGAGTTCATCTACGTGCTCAAGGGCCAGGTGCAGGTCAAGGTGGGCCAGAACGTCAACGACCTCCAGGAAGGCGACAGCCTGCACTTCAACTCCGCCCTGGTGCACACCCTGCGCAACACCGGCCAGAGCGTGTGCGAGTGCCTGGTGGTGCTCTACACGCCCTAGATTCGGGGGGACGGCCATGGCCTTTGTGCTCAGCGAAGAGCAGCTCATGATCCAGACCCTGGCCCGGGACTTCGCCCGGGAGGTGCTCCTGCCCACCGCGGCCCAACGGGACCGCAGCCGCGAGTTTCCCCGCGATAACCTGCGCCAGATGAGCGAGCTGGGCTTCATGGGCATGATGGTGCCCAGCGAGTACGGCGGCGTGGGCGTGGACACGGTCAGCTACGCCCTGGCCCTGTCGGAGATCGCCTACGGCTGCGCTTCCACGGCCGTGGTGATGAGCGTGCACAACTCCATCTGCTGCGAGGCCCTGGTGCGCTTCGGCAGCGACGGGCAAAAGGCCTCTTGGCTGCCGCGCATGACCGCCGGCGAGTGCATCGGAGCCTTCGCACTCACCGAGCCCAGCGCCGGCTCCGATCCCAGCGCCCAGCGCAGCAAGGCCGAGCTGCGCGGCGACGAGTGGGTGCTAAACGGCAGCAAGCAGTTCATCACCACCGGCCGCAACGCCGGAATGATCATCGTCACCGCGGTGACCGATTCCGGCAAGGGCCACCGCGGCATCAGCGCCTTCTTGGTCCCCCAGGGCGCGCCGGGGCTGATCATCGGCAAGGAGGAAGACAAGCTGGGGCTCAGGGCCAGCGACACGGTGCAGCTCATCTTCGAGGACTGCCGCATCCCGGCCGGCAACCTGTTGGGCAAGGAGGGCATGGGATTTAAGATCGCCATGTCCTGCCTGGATGGCGGCCGCATCGGCATCGCCGCCCAGTCCGTGGGCGTGGCCACGGCCTGCCTGGACGAGGCCCTGGAGTTCACCCAGAGCCGGGAGCAGTTCGGCCGGCCGGTGAGCGATTTCCAGGGCCTGCGCTGGAAGATGGCGGACATGGCCACCGAGATCGAGGCCGCGCGGCTGCTGTGCCTAAATGCGGCCTCGCTAAAGGACCTGGGGCAGCGTTATTCCATGCAGGCCTCCATGGCCAAGCTGTTCGCCAGCGAGATGGTGCAGCGGGTGGCCGGCCAGGCCATACAGATGCACGGCGGCTACGGCTTCTGCACCGAGTACAATGTGGAGCGCCACTACCGCGACTGCCGGGTGTTCACCCTCTACGAGGGCACCAGCGAGATACAGCGCATTGTGATCAGCAACAACCTGCTGGGCCCGCCGACGGTTCCCAAGTAGCGCCACGCCCAACAAAACAGCGGCCATCACGGGGCCGCTGTTTTGTTGTTTGTCAGTCCGGTTCAGCCCGGCGAGAAACAGGAGCAAGTAAAGTGTCGCTGCGAGGAACGGCCCCTGGCCGCGATGCAGCAATCTCTGGAAATGAGGCTTGGAATAAGGAAGGTAATAAAAAAATAGCGCGCCTCTTATAGCGCCTTCATATAAAGGGGAGTCTCATACTGCGGTCAGACGCCAGACGCCGTGCCGGGAGCACAAATCATGCCCGAGGCCGCCCAACATCTTCCCAACCTGTCTTTATATTTTCCTGAGAGTTATTCAAACGGCTTGCTGGTGTAGCGGAAGGCCCGCAGCAGCTTCTTCTCGTTGTCAAAGGTCAGCCACAGCCGGTCCTTGACCCAGCCGCGGCTGCGCTCCTTGAGCCAATAGGCGGTGAACATCGTCTTGCCCTGGGAAACCGTGCTGGGCTGGCCCCAGCGGGCCACGGCCTCGTCATAGCTGAGCACGCCGATCTCGCTCTGCAGGCTCTCCTCCACGGCCCCGAAGCGGCTGACGCCCGCGCAGGCGGCCAGCAGGAACAGGGCCAGGATCAAGACCACCGAGGCTGCTCTGTACATCGCGCGCCCTCCTAATCTCCGCTGAGCACCGACTCCACCACCGGGTGGCCGAACAGGGCGTTCACCTGCTCCACCAGCTCCGGGGCCGGGTCCACCCGGTACTGGCCGGGCAGGGCCAGCACCGCCTCGCCCTTGCCCGGCACATTCAGGTGCAGGGAAACCCGGCAGGAGCCCGGGTGCCGGCTGAGGGTCTGGCGCAGCAGCACCAGTTTTTCCCGGGTCAGGCCGGCGGCCTCCACCTTGAGGCGCAGGCGGGTGGTCATGTTGCGCGCGGCCTGGCCCAGGGGCTCGATGCGCGCGGCCTTGACCTTGACCCCGCGCTCATCCTTGTCCACCACGCCGCGCACCATGAGCGGCTCCTCGCCCTTGAGGTACTGCTCAGCCTGGGCGTAGCAGTCCGGGAAGCAGATCACTTCCACGCTGCCCTTGAGGTCCTCCAGGTCCACGAAGGCCATGCGGTCGCCCTTTTTGGTGATCTTCTCCTTGACCTTGACCGCCACGCCCACCAGGTGCACGGTCATGCCGTCGCCGGCCGCCTGCACGCTCACCGTGTCCAGGGTGCCCAGGCGCTTGATCTCCTGCTGGTACTCGCTCAGAGGGTGGCCGGATATATAAAAGCCGATGGCCTCTTTTTCGTAGGCCAGCATGTCGGCCTCGCTCCAGGGCGGCACCGCGGGCAGGGCCGGGGACGTCTCCTGGTGGGCCGAGCCGCCCATGAGGTCGAAGATATTGGCCTGGCCCGAATCCTGATCCCGGCGCAGGCGCTGCCCCTGCTCCAGGGCCTCGTCCAGCACGGCCATGAGCTGGGCCCGGTGCGCGCCGGTGGCATCGAAGGCCCCGCACTTGATCAGGCTCTCCAGCACCCGGCGGTTCACCCGCCGCAGGTCCACCCGTTCGCACAGGTCGTGCAGGCCGGAGAAGCGTTCGCCCTGCCCGCGGGCCTCCAGAATGGACTCCACCGCTCCGTGGCCCACGTTTTTCACCGCGGCCAGGCCGAAGCGGATGGCGCCATCGCTGACCGTGAAGTCGCGGCCCGAGAGGTTGATGTCCGGCGGCAGCACGGTCAGGCCGTGTTCGCGGCACTCGCCGATGTGGGCCATGACCTTGTCCGTGTCGCTGACCTCGCTGGTCAAGAGGGCGGCCATGAACTCCAGGGGATGATGGGTCTTCAGGTAGGCGGTCTGGAAGGCGATCAGGGCGTAGGCCGCGGAGTGGGACTTGTTAAAGCCGTAGCCCGCGAACTTCTCCATCAGGTCGAATATCTCGGCCGCCGTCTTGCGGTTGACCCCGTGGTCTAGGGCCCCCTGCTGGAAGCGCTCCCGCTGCTGGGACATCACCTGGGGGTCCTTCTTGCCCATGGCCCGGCGCAGGATATCGCCCTCGCCCAGGGAGTAGCCGGCCAAGGTGCCGGCGACCTCCATCACCTGCTCCTGGTACACGATGACGCCGTAGGTTTCCTTGAGGATCGGCTCCAGTTCGGGCAGCAGGTAGGAGGTCTTCTTGGTGCCGTGCTTGCGGGCCACGAAGTCGTCCACCATGCCCGACTCCAGGGGGCCGGGCCGGTACAGGGCCACCAGGGCGATGATGTCCTCGAAGGTCTCGGGCTTCATCTTGGCCAGAAGCTCCTTCATGCCCGAGGACTCCAACTGGAACACGCCGGTGGCGTCGCCGCGCGAGAGCAGCTCGTAAGTGGCCTTGTCCTCCAGGTCAATGTTCTCGATGGTAAAGTTGGGGTCGTGGTTGGCCCGCACCATCTGCACGGCCAGGTGGATCACGGTCAGCGTCTTCAGGCCCAGGAAGTCGAACTTGATCAGCCCGGCCTTTTCTACGCACTTCATGTCGAACTGGGTGATCACCGCCTCGTCCGAGGGGCTGCGGTACAGAGGAACCACCTCGCTCAGGGGCACGTCGCCTATCACCACACCGGCGGCGTGGGTGGAGGCGTGGCGCGGCAGGCCCTCCAGGGAGCGGGCGATGTCCAGCAACTTCTTGACCTGGGGGTCCTGCTGCCTGAGCTTTTTCAGGCGCGGCTCGGCCTCGATGGCCTCCTCCAGGGTGATGCCCAGCTTGGTGGGCACCAGCTTGGCGATCTGATCCACCTCGTTGTAGGCGATGTTCAGGGCCCGGCCCACGTCGCGGATCACCGCCCGGGCCTGCATGGAGCCGTAGGTGATGATCTGGGCCACCCGGTCGGGGCCGTACTTTTCGGTGACGTACTCGATCACCTCCGGCCGGCGGGTGTAGCAGAAGTCCACGTCGATGTCGGGCATGGACAGGCGCTCGGCGTTGAGGAAACGCTCGAAGATCAGCCCGTAGCGGATGGGGTCCAGATCGGTGATGCGCATGGAATAGGCCACTAACGAGCCGGCGGCCGAACCGCGGCCGGGCCCCACCGGGATGCCCCGGTCCTTGGCCCAGTTGATGAAGTCGGCCACCACCAGGAAGTAGCCGGCGAAGCCCGTCCGGCAGAGCAGGTCCAGCTCGTAGGCCAGGCGCTCGCGGTATGACTGCTGGTCCACCTCGCGCCCCTGGGCGGCCAGATCCCGGAAGCGCCGCTCCAGGCCCCGCCGGGCCTTTTCGCGCAGCAGGTCCTCGGCGGTCTGGCCGTTGTCCAAGGGGAAGACCGGGAAACGGAACTGGCCCAGGGGTATCTCCACGGTGCAGCGCCGGGCTATGTCCACGGTGTTGGCCAGGGCGCCGGGTACGGTGCCGAAGAGCATCTCCATCTCTGCGGGCGACTTGAAGTAGATTTCGCCCGAGAGCTTCATGCGCTCGGCCTGGTCCACGGTCTTGCCGGTCTGGATGCACAGCAGCACGTCGTGGGCTTCGTGGTCCTCGCGGTTCAGGTAGTGGCAGTCGTTACTGGCCACCAGGCCCAAACCCAGCCGTTGGGCCAGGTCTATGAGCCCAGGATTGACCTTCTTCTGCTCGGGCAGGCCGGCGTCCTGCAGCTCAATGAAGAAGTTGCCCTCGCCCATGATGCTGAGCAGATCCCGGGCCGCCTCCTCGGCCTGCTCCGGCCGTTCGGCCAAGAGCAGGCCGGGCACCTTGCCGTGCAGGCAGGCGGACATGGCGATGAGGCCCTGGTGGTGCTGGCGCAGCAGCTCCAGGTCTATGCGGGGCTTGTAGTAGAAGCCCTCCAAGTAGCCGGCGCTGACCAGGCGCACCAGGTTCTGGTAGCCCGTCAAATCCTCGGCCAGGAGCACCAGGTGGTGGGCCACCTCATGGCCGGGCCGGTGCTCTTTGTCCCGGCGGTCGCCGGGGGCCACGTACACCTCGCAGCCCAACACGGGCTTGATCCCAGCCTCCTTGGCCGCCTGCTGGAAGTGGATGGCCCCGAACATGTTGCCGTGGTCGGTGATGGCCACCGCGTCCATGCCCAACTCCTTGGCCTTGACCATGAGCTCGGGCAGGCGGATGGCGCCGTCCAGCAGGCTGTAGGCGGAGTGGGTGTGCAGATGGACGAAGGACGGGGTCATGCTGCGGTCCCCAGGCTATGATCAGCGAGGTCGTATGACGGTGCGGCCCGCCGAGGTCGGCGCTGGCGGCAAGGGTGGAGCGCTACTCCCACTCGATGGTGCTCGGCGGCTTGCTGGAGATGTCCAGCACCACCCGGTTCACGCCCTTGACCTCGTTGATGATGCGGCTGCTGATTTTGGCCAGGAGCTCATAGGGCACCCGCGACCAGTCCGCGGTCATGGCGTCCACGCTGTCCACGATGCGCAGGGCCACCACGTCCTCGTAGGTGCGCTCGTCGCCCATGACCCCCACGGTCTTGACCGGCACCAGCACCGCGAAGCTCTGCCAGACCTTGGTGTACAGGTCGGCGCCGCGCATCTCCTCCTGCACGATGGCGTCGGCCTCGCGCAGGGTCTTCAGCCGCGGGCGGGTCACTTCGCCCAGGATGCGGATGGCCAGGCCCGGGCCGGGGAAGGGCTGCCGGCTGACGATGGACTCGGGCAGGCCCAGCTCGCGACCCACCTCGCGGCACTCGTCCTTGAACAGCTCCCGCAGCGGCTCCACTAGCTTCAGCCGCATCTTCTCGGGCAGGCCGCCCACGTTGTGGTGGCTCTTGATCACCGCGCTGGGGCCCTTGAAGGACACGCTCTCGATCACGTCCGGGTACAGGGTGCCCTGAGCCAAATATTCCACCGAGCCGATCTTCTTGGCCTCGGCCTCGAAAATCTCGATGAAGGTGTGGCCGATGATGCGCCGCTTCTCCTCCGGGTCGCTCACGCCCTGCAGCCGGTCCAGAAAGGCGTCGGCCGCATCCACCACGATGAGGTTCAGGCCGAACACGTCGCGGAACACGCCGGCCACCTCGCTGACCTCGCCGGCCCGCAGCACGCCGTTGTCCACGAAGATGGAGGTCAGGTTCTCGCTGATGGCCTTGTGCAGGAGCAGGGCCACCACCGAGGAGTCCACCCCGCCCGACAGCGCGCAAATCACCTTCTGCCCGGCCAGGCGCTGCCGGAAGTCGGCGATGGTGGCCTCGGCGAAGTTGTGCATGGTCCAGATGGGCTGGCAGCCGCAGTCGCCCAGCACGAAGGCCGCCAGCATCTCCGCGCCACGCGGGGTATGGGCCACCTCGGGGTGGAACTGCACCCCGTAGATGCGGCGCTTGAGGTCGCCCATGGCCGCCACCGGCGAGTTACCGGTGATGGCCAGGGTGGCGAAGCCCGACGGCATCTGCTCGATGCGGTCGCCGTGACTCATCCACACCTGCAACGGCTCCACAGGGTCGAATTCGCGGAAGGGGCCCACGGACTTGCTCAGGGTCAGCTTGGAGGGGCCGTACTCGCGCTTGGCGCCCCGGGCCACCACCCCGCCCATGAGGTGGGTGATGATCTGCATGCCATAGCAGATGCCCAGGATGGGCACGCCCAGGGCGAAGATGCCCTGGTCCACGCTGGGCGCGCCAGGCTCGTAGCAGGAGGCCGGGCCGCCGCTGAGGATGATGCCCTTGGGGGCGTAGGCCTTGATCTGCGCCAGGGGCATGGTGCAGGGGTGTATCTCGCAATAGACCCGCGCCTCGCGCACCCGGCGGGCGATGAGCTGGGTGGTCTGAGAGCCGAAGTCCAGGACCAATATTTTCTGCGCGTGGATGTCGCTCAACTCTACTCCACCCGGTAGTTGGGGGCCTCCTTGGTAATGGTCACGTCGTGCACGTGGCTCTCGCGCAGGCCCGCGGCGGTGATCTTTACGAAGCGGGCCTTGGTCCGCAGCTCGGCCAGGTTTTCCGCGCCCACGTAACCCATGCCCGCCTGCAGGCCGCCCACCAGCTGGTAGATGCTGTCGGACAGGGGCCCGCGGTAGGGCACCCGGCCCACGATGCCCTCGGGCACCAGTTTG
This sequence comes from Desulfarculus sp., assembly GCA_003605055.1. GTDB lineage: Bacteria > Desulfobacterota > Desulfarculia > Desulfarculales > Desulfarculaceae > Desulfoferula. Next base: position 5,079 of record QZKP01000076.1, on the reverse strand, counting down.
TCCGTCTCGCGCTGGGAGTAGCGGTCGGCGCTGCCTTCGCGCATGGCGTCTATGGAGCCCATGCCGCGATAGACCTTGTAGCGGCGGCCCTGGAACAGGATGGTCTCGCCGGGGGACTCCTCGGTGCCGGCGAACAGGGAGCCGATCATGACCACCTGGGCGCCGCCGGCCAGGGCTTTGGTTATATCGCCGCTGAACTTGATGCCGCCGTCGGCGATCATGGGCACCCCGGCGGCATCGGTGACCGAGGCCACGTCGAAGATGGCGCTCATCTGGGGCATACCCACGCCGGCCACCACCCGGGTGGTGCAGATGCTGCCCGGGCCCACGCCCACCTTGACCCCGTCGGCCCCGGCCTCGATCAGGGCCTTGGCGCCGGCGGCGGTGGCCACGTTGCCGGCCACCACCTGGGCCTGGGGGTAGGCCCGTTTTAGTTCGGCCACCGTGTCCAGCACCCCCTGGGCGTGGCCGTGGGCCGAGTCCACGCCGATCACGTCCACCTCGGCCTTGAGTAGGGCCTCGGCTCGGGTAAGGGCCTCGTCGCCCACCCCCACCGCGGCCCCCACCCGCAGGCGCCCGTAGTTGTCCTTGGCGGCCTTGGGGTATTTGCGCAGCTTTTCGATGTCCTTGATGGTGATCAGGCCCTTGAGGTTGCCCTGCTCGTCGGTGACCAAGAGCTTCTCGATGCGGTGCTTGTGCAGGATGGCCTTGGACTCCTCCAGGGTGATGCCTTCGCGGGCGGTGACCAGGTTGTCCTTGGTCATCACCTGGCTCACCGGCTGGTCCAGGTTGGTCTCGAACCTGAGGTCGCGGTTGGTGATGATGCCCACCAGCTTGCTGCCCACCACCACCGGCACCCCGCTGATGCGGTAGCGCTCCATCATCTCCAGCACCTGGTGCAGGCTGGTGCCCGGCCCCACGGTGACCGGGTCCACGATCATGCCCGATTCGGACTTCTTGACCTTGGTCACCTCCAGGGCCTGGTCGGCGATGCCCATGTTCTTGTGGATGAAGCCCAGGCCCCCCTGGCGAGCCAGGCTGATGGCCGTGTCGGCCGCGGTCACCGTGTCCATGGCCGCGGAGACGATGGGGATGCTCAGGCTCACCTGGCGGGTGAGCTGGGTGGAGGTGTCCACGCCCCGGGGCAGCACCCGGCTGTGGCCGGGGGTGAGCAAGAGGTCGTCAAAGGTGAGGCCTTCGGTCAGGTTAAGGACTTCCATGCCTGATATCTCCAATGTGGCTAAGAGGCGGCCAGTTCCTGGAGGATGCCCTCCAGCAGGCCCGCGTCCATGACCGTCATCCGTTCCAACTCCAGGGTAAGCAGCAGCCCGCGCAGGATGGCCATGCCTGCCAGTATTATATCAGCCCGCTCCGGCTCCAGGCCGGGCACCTGCCGCCGCTGGGCCAGGGGCAGGGCGGACAGGTGGATGAACTGCCCCTCCAGATCGGCCAGGCGCACCTCCAGGTTGTTCACCCGGCCGGGCTCATAGACCTTCATGTCCAGCATCAGGGCCGCCACCGTGGCCGCGGTGCCGGCGGTGGCCACCAGGCGCCCAGCCGGCCAGCCGGCCAGGGGCGCCAGGCCCCGGCCCACTGCTGCCAGCAGGGCCAGCAGCTCGGACGGGGAGGGCGGGTCGCCCTTAAGATGGGCCTCGCTCATGGCCACCGCGCCCAGGGGCAGGCTGAGCACAAAGGGGCTCTCGCCGGTCAGCTCGCTCACCTCGCTGGAGCCGCCGCCCACGTCGACCAACAGGGCGCCCTGAGCCTCCCCCTCCAGCCGGCTGAGCACCCCTACCCGGGCCAGCCGGGCCTCCTCCTCGCCACTGAGCACCTGGGCCGCATCCAGGGCCAGCTCTTGCCCCAGCTCCTGCACAAAGGCCGCGCCGTCGCTGGCCAGGCGGCAGGCGGCGGTAGCGGCCAGGGCGATGCGCTGCGCGCCCAGTTCCCGGGCCTGGGCCACGAAGCGGCCGGCCTGCTCCCGGGCCGCGGCCTTGGCCTGGGGGTGCAGGGCCTGGCCGGGCGACAGGCCCCTGCCCAGGCGGGGCGTGGCCAGACCCCGGGCCAGGTCGCGGTAATCTTTACCTTTTAGTTCGGCCACCAGGAGCCGCAGAGTGTTGGAGCCCAGGTCCAGGGCAGCGGCGATCATGGACCGCTCCAGACTAAGTGCAATAAAAACGGATAATTTTCACCAGTACGCCCCGGCCGACCGGCTAGTAGGTTGCCCTCATTTCTAACAAACGGACCCCGGCTTGACAAGGGCCTGCACCCTGGCGATTTTGGGCGCGGTCGGTTAAATTAGCCCTACGCGCGTTTGTGCGTGCAAAAAAAGTTGCGCCATGGCTGGGTGGCCATTACCCTATTAACCCAACGGGGATTGCCCAGCAGCCCCAGACGGGCTGTGCTCGATTTAGGCAAAGGAGAACGCGCGTATGGCCGACAAACTTGGCATCTTTGTTTCCTCGGACCAGAACCTGGGGCACCTCATCGGCGTCTGCCGGGCCGCCAAAAAGGCGGGCAAGGAGGTGAAGGTCTTTCTCACCAACCGCGGCGTGCTGCTCACCCAGCAGGAGCGATTCCCGGAGCTGGAGGGCGAGGCCCACGTGGCCCTGTGCAACGTGAACTTCGAGGCCTTCAAGCTGCAAAAGCCTGTGCCGGTGGTGGACGAGAAAGACTTCGCCACCCAGATGCGCCACGCCGAGATCATCGAGTGGTGCGACCGCTACATCGTGCTGTAGGAGGGGTGGAGCCATGGAAGATATTAAGAGAGTCTGCATCCTGGTCAACGAGGCGCAGGACTCCTGGGAGGGGCTGCGCTCCACCTTGGGCCTGCTGGTGGAGAACCTTTGGGCTGCCTGCTTTTTTATTGACGCGCTCATAGAGCTGCCCGCGGAAAAGACCCCGGAGGAGTTCCAGGAGAACCTGGAGATGCTCGAGGACTTGGAGGGCGAGTGCTACACCAACCTCCAGGCCAACGCCGAGCGCTTCGAGTTCATGAAGTACCTGCCCCTGGAGCAGATGGTAGAAAAGATCAAGACCTATCAGCTTGTCGTGCCGTTCTAGGAGGGCGCCATGTCTCTGCTATACATCCTCAAGACCGAACCCAATGAGAGCACCCAACTGCTCCTGGAGGCCATGGCCCAGGGCAAGACCGCCACTCGCTACAATCTCTACCAGGAGTCGGACTACGACAAGCTGGTGGAGCTGATATTCGCCAACCAGGAGATCATCTCCTGGTGGTAACCGCCTGATGCCCGTGCGAGCCGCCAGCTGATCCGCGGCCCGCCCTCGGAGGCGCCTTGCACCACACACCGCGTCTGCTGCTCCTGGCCTTGGCGGCGTTGTTCTTGGCCGCTTCGGGCTGCATGCACCTGTCCCGGGTGGAGCCAGCGGCGCGGCCGGCAATGTACCAGCCCCAGGGCCAGACGCCGGACTTGGTAAGGCGCTTCGCCCCGGCCTTTCTGGTGCATAACCATGGTCAGGAGTACAACCGCATCGGCCGGCCGGTGGCCAGCCTGGACCCCGCCGGCCAGGAGGTGATCCGCATGGACACTTCCCGGCCGGCCGTGTATTGGCGGGTGGTGCCCTTTCAGACCTCTCGGGGCCGATACACAAACCTCATCTACCGGGTGCACTTTCCCGCCACCCCGGCCAGCCTGATTCCCTTTTTCATCGGCGCGGGCGACAATATGGGCCTGCTGGTGGTGGTGACCTTGAACCAGGCCCAGCAGCCGGTGCTGGTCACCGCCCTGGGCACCTGCGGCTGCTACGCGGCCAGCCTGCCCACCAACTTCACGCCTGCTGACGCCTATCCCGAAGACTGGTGTGGCCAGCCGCTCACGATTTACGGCGAGAGCCTGCCGCCGCGCTTGGACTACGCCGGACTGGCCGACCCCAGCCTGCTGGTGGTAGTCCGGCCGGGGGAGCACCGGGTCATGGACCTTCGGATACTGCCCAGGACCGAATTGAGCGACCTTCGGTTGTTCACCCTGATTGGCGCCGAGCTGCTGCCGGCCGAGGGACTCCGGCGTCTGCCCCTGGGCCAGGGTTTCACCAGCCTGTTCTATGAGCAGGGCCTGTTCAAGGGCCACGTCAAGGGCGCCTGGAAGCCCTGGGAGACGATTCTCTTGGGCTGGTTCTCCCTGGATTGGCTGGTGGGCATGGACAAGGTCTACGGCGATCCGGACAATCCTCTGTACACCAGCCTCAAGCCTTGGAACCGCTATCGCAGCAACCTGGCCGACTTCCCGCAGTACCTCAAGTACTGGGGCTGGGGGCTGTAGCTGCCTGTTACTGGCCTGTAGAGGCCTGCTATTCCAGGACCCCGAGTTTGCTTTTTGAACCCTGCTGATGCTAAATGGGGTTCGACCTGTTTTGGGCCGCACGCCGGGGCCTTTGGACGGCAAGTGTAATTGCTAAGGAGGTTGTTCACACGGCTTGTTTTGGAGGCTGGTGGTTGTTAGATCACCGAATCCAAACTGGAATAGCCGCACGAACAACCTCCATCAAAATGCCAGGACCAACGCTTACAGTAGCGCCTTTAGGGCGGCGAGGGTTAGGGAAGGCAAGCAAGTGAGCCCGGTGCCTTGGGGCTGGGGGTGAGCCGACGGACGGCTTACAAGTGGCTGGCCCGCTACCAGCAGGGCAGCATAGCCTGGCTGCACATTATCCCTCCCGACCCCGCCGCAGGGCCCGGCGTCTGCCGGTGGAGGGTGTGGTCATCATCGCGGCCATGCGGCGCATGGGCATGAGTTCGTCCCAGATAGCTTTTGCCCTTTCTCCGCCTCTTTCATGACGGGCTTGAGTCTTGATCACGATTTCCTTGTCAACTCAGCACTGCCCGGCTACACTAACGCCGGGCGTAAAGATGATCTTATAATCATACCAAAGCGGGCAACCCGCATAGGGACCGCTGGGGGCAGAGTCTGGGGGCAACCAATGGCCGACGAGCAAAAGCACATACCCCTTGGGGTAGGATTTTATCCTGACTGGTGGCGGCAGGGATATGGGTTAAGTTTTGGTCGGGAGTACTACTACGACGCGGATTATCGGGTTGAGGTGCAGTCCCAGATGCAGAGGGCG
>QZKP01000029.1 GCA_003605055.1 Desulfarculus sp. | reverse complement strand
CCGCCGGTTAAGGCGGCGGCCCTCATCGCTGGCGTTATCCGCCAGGGGCAGGTACTCGCCGTAGCCCGCGGCGGAGAACCGGGCCGGGTTCAGGTGGTGCTGTTCAATGAAGTGGCGCACCAGCGCGGTGGCCCGGGCGGTGGAGAGTTCCCAGTTAGAGGGATATTGGGGGGTATGGATGGGGCGGTTGTCGGTGTGCCTTCCGCGGAACTAGAGAGGAATTGGCGATGAAGAAGCGGACAAAGATTGGCTTGATTGTCGGTGGGGTGGTCGTGCTGGGTGCCGTCCTCATGCATGTGCACATGGGCATGCTCGTGCCCGCCGCAGCAGTCGCACATGGGTCCCTCCTCACGCAGTTAAGACTGGGCTTTAGTTTATGCCTCTGCCCCGGGGATGTCAAAGGGGCGGGCGTCTGCGCTGCCGCCCTTGGCCGCTGGCGGGGTAGTGTCTCAGTTTGATTCTTTAAGCTGGGCCTCGCGCTGATCTATCAAGGCCACCAAATCTTCAAAGGTCATTAGGTGGTCAATGAGACCGGCTTCCATTGCGGGCGTAACCCTCAGCGTCTTATGCACTCTGATGAAGTTGTAATAGGTGAAGTACAGCGCCAGCGCGTGGCAGTGGTTCTCTAGCTTCTTACTAAATGCGTTGGTTAAGCGGGTAAAGCGCCTCATGCTCATACGCATGGTGAGGTTTTGACGCTCGGCATAGCTGGTTGATATGTGCTTGGGGTCTGGCTTGCCGGTAATGGGGGTGACAGCGCAGCCTATTACCTCGGGTGGGCTGTATCGCTTCTCAGCTTCGGGCGGTGAGCCATACATCTTGACCAGCATGGCAAAGTCAATATCCGCCCCAAAGGCACCCTCTACGGCTTCCAGGTAAGCCTTGTGGCCGTCTGTGGTCAGTTGAACGCGGGTAGCTAGCCTGGTCGCTAAATCCTGCATGAAGGCATAACCCGTTTCGGCTGAACGATCCCCTACCAGCCAAGAACAGATCAGCTTGGAGTCAGCGTCTATGGCCGTCCAGGTCCATATGTCGCCAGCTTCGCCCTGCTTGCTCTTGGGGACATTCTTTTGCTTGGCGTAGTAGTAGCTCCAAATCTCATCGCATTGTATCCGACGCGACTTCACGCCCTGCACCATCTTGTCATGGAATTCTAGGCAGGTATTGCCAGCGTCCACTAATAACTTATTGATTGTGTTGATAGAACAGCCCACCACGCGGGATATGGCCCGCATGCTGGAGCCCTCGACAAGCATGTTAAGGATTTGGACGCGCTTAGCTAGGGGCAACCTGTTCATGCCCCTAATATAATAAGCACAAATTTAAATGTCAAGCATTTTTTTCGGTTTGGGCAGATTGTTTCTTTTTCTTTTCTTTCCCAGTGGTTGCACTGCGGGGGTATAGGCCCTCAAATGATTCGACATTTTCTTCGCTTTCCCGGCAAACCAAGGTTGCTGTGGGGTTATATCCCTTTATCCCGTGGGCCTTAGCAATCTCTGCATACCTTTTTTGCTCACCAATAGTTATATATCTCAAACTACGCATTGTTGCCCACCTCCTTCGGTGTTGTATGGCCTTGATGTTCAAACTCTTCTTTTGAAATAAACCTAAAACCATCACTTTTATTTATAAGCCCTATTCTTACATTTCCTCCCACCGTCGGCATTGTACTACTAAACTGCTGCGATTTTACCATTATTTCGACAAAAAAGCTAACACATTCTATCGCATTTTGGTCCGAAAAATCCCCCCAATTTGCTTCAAAGCCATCTAAATCCCATTCCTTGAAAACTTGCAGCTCATTATTGAATTTCTCATGGGTTGGCAAGCTCTCTTTGATGCCTTTTTCATTAAGAAATTCTTGCAGGCGCGTCCTATATAATTCATAAAGTTGTTCCACTCTTCCTATAATTCTTATTTTGTTTTGTGTATCAGTGCCAAATATAATCCTTTGAATTTCCTGCATTTGTCCGCCAAAGACTACCCCAAAATCTTCTATTGTGGGTTCTATTTTTGGGTCTTCTAAATAGATTCTATATATTTTAGGTACGTCTTGTCTTTTATCATAGCCACCAATCATAAACTCTAATCCGGGCCGAAGCCTCCCTTGTGGATATTGTGCGTCATAGAATGGCCTTACGAAACTTAAAAATTTATTGGCGATGCTCTTTACTGTATAATTGGTTGGCCTTGGTTTTACCTTGAATGAACGCTCTTTTCTTTTAAATTCACCAATTAAACTTTTAATTGTCCGATCACCAATTGAGGCAATGCCCGTTGTCATAATACCCATTTCTAATGGTCTTAACGAAAAAAGTTTATCTACATGAGTCATATGATTATATGGAACAGATTGCGATAGCTCCCAAACCTCTCTAAATCCCTTCAATAGTGGAGTACCATCTTTATCTAGCCGCAACTTCCAGCCATGTTGCATATCTATAAACTTTGCTGCAAATAAATATGGATCAACAAATTGTTTTGTTACCGAACCAAGGCTATCACAACCCATCACCAAAGCGTCTTTTGTGGCCAGAGCCGCCAGGGTTGTCATTGCCCCCCCTTATTTTTTGGAATTTTTGGCGCGATTTGCCCAGCGTGCGTTGGCAGCTTTCTTGGCAATTTGTTGTCTTTGGTCTGGAGTCAAGTTCTCAGCCCTGGCCCTGCCACCAATTTTGCCAGACCTCACCCGCCCGGATTTCTCCTCTAGGATTTCTTCAATTTCGCCGGTGGCTACTTTGGCGACCGTGACGGCACACCCGATCACATCTGCCGGCCGCTCCTCGCCGCGAGGTCCTTTAGGCATACAAACAACCCCCACTAAGAGTTGTTAATTGGCAGCAACGTTGATAGCTTTGCAAAAACATCATCTATCACTGCCTGCGGTGCCGTGTCTTTCTTAATTGTTCTCCGCGCTATCCAATCAAGACTCTTAATATGATCTACCAAAACTACTCCTTGAATTTGGAGTCCCGGCGGTAGTGGTACCTCAAACGGATAGCCTTTTACCTGATTGGTAACAGGGCATACAATCATAAGCCCTGAACGCCCGTTATAACTGGCTGGCGACAAAACTAAGCCTGGCCGCCATCCTGCTTCTTCGCTTCCCGCCTGAGGAGTGAAATCTAGTTTAACCAAGTCGCCCGCATCGGGAACATAAGAATCCATTACCAGATTTCACCACCTTCTGGGCCGCCCCAGTCAGTTTCACTGTGGACGTTCTCAGGGGTAATCTGGTTTACTAGGGATTCCAAGCTATACTTAGGCCGCCGGAGAGAAAGAGTTACACAGCCACTTTCGCTGGCTTTAATGTCAACCCTATCTCCCTCACTGATACCACTGCTCCTGGCAATGTGCATCGGCAGCCTTATAGCAAGGCTGTTTCCCCACTTTGCCACTACTGGTGCCATGGGTGTCTCCTTTCCTGTGCTGTATCTACAAATGTATATACGCATTGCAGGAGACGCAAGCCCAAAATTGCCCGGAAGCAATTTTTTGTTGGCTCTCACCCATCTCGCCTGATGCTATACACATATATAGTATATCTGTCGAGGCCCTAACTGAGACACTACCGCTGGCGGCCTTGCTTGGGGGCGGTCGCTCCTGGCAGTATATAATTAATGACCTTCGGGCACCACGGAGCTTGCGAGGGGGACATTGATTAAAATCAAACACCTGGGTTTCAAGGCCGCCGTGGCCATACTCTTCGGCGTGTTGTTGCTCACCTATGGGGTGTACTGGCGGGCCATCAGCGCGCTGCACGGGAACATAGAGCAACTGGTGGACATCACCAAACACCTGCAGCAGGGCGAAACCTTTCACTCGGCCATTCATGCCATGCTCATGGAAGCCGAGGTCTTTGTGGCCAGCGGCGGCCCGGCCCATCAATTGCGCTTCCGGCGCGACCTGGCCAGGGCCAAGGACTCCCTGGCCCTGCTCTTGGAATATGCCCGGCAGCCAGTGGGGGGCCAGGGCCATGGCGTGCAAGCCCTCACCCAAGGCATGGCCCGCGAGTTTAATAAATACCGCGCGGAGCTGGAGCCGGTGTTCAGCGGTGACTGCCAAGACAGCGCCCAGCGTTTGCGGACGGCCGCGGAGCAGTTCAACCACATCTTCATGGCCTACTACCTGCGCCTGCACGAACACCACCGGGCCACCAGGAGCGACCTGCAGCAGAACACCAATAACACCTGGCGGGCCATGGCCACCTTCTTCGCGGTGCAGTTGGGTCTGGCCATCATCGCCGGCCTCCTGGTCATCTTCTACCTGGACCGGGTGGTGCTCAAGGTGTTCTCCTTCACCGAGCGCATGGCCTACCGGGACCGGCTCACCGGCCTGCGCAACCGGGCCGCCCTGGACAAGCTGGTGGAGATAGAGGAACTGGCCGGCCAGAGGGAGAGGCGGCGCTACGCCCTGATCATGCTGGATATTGATCACTTCAAGGCGTTCAACGACACCCACGGGCACCAGGCCGGGGACAAGCTGCTGGCGGATTTCGCCGCCCTGCTGGTGGACAACGTGCGCGGCAGCGACCGGGTGGTGCGCTACGGCGGCGAGGAGTTCCTGGTGCACCTGGCCGAGACCCGCGCCGACGAGGCGGGGGTGGTGGCCGAAAAGCTGCGCCGGGCCCTGGAGCAGGCCCGGTTCCTGCTGCCCGACGGCAGCCCGGCGCCCCAGGTGACCGCCAGCCTGGGCGTGGCGGCCTATCCCGCCGACGGACGCGGCTTTCCGGAGGTGGTCAAAAAGGCCGACCAGCGCCTGTACGCGGCCAAGCAGGCGGGCCGCAACCGGGTGCAGGGCCCGGAGGAGGCCTGAGCACTGGCGGGCGGCCCGGGGCAATAAGGCGGATAGGCTGGCGGCGGCGGTCCTAGCCCAGGCTGGCCTCGTACTCGCCGGCCTCCAAGAGCGCCTCCACCTGGTCCAGGTCCTCCAGGACGATCTTGGCGATCCAGCCGTCGCCGTAGGGGTCCTGGTTGACCAGGGCGGGGTCGCCCTCCAGCTCCAGGTTCACGGCGGCCACCTCGCCGGTGACCGGGCTGATCAGGTCGCTGACGCTCTTGGCGCTCTCCACGGCGCCCATCTCCTCGCCGGCGATCACTTCCTGGCCCGGCTCGGGCAGGTCCAGGTACTTGACCTGGCCCAACTGGTCCTGGGCGTAGTCGCTGATGCCCACGGTGACGATTTTGCCCTTCAGGCGGGCCCACATGTGCTCAGGGTGATACCTGCGGTCAGCCGGGAATTCCACGCTTACCTCCCTTTGCTGCGTTGGCGTGCCTGCGGGTCAGGTAAATGAGCGCCCCCGCCGACACCACGGCCAAGCCCAGAGCGAACCAGCCGGTAGGGGTCAGGGGGCCCAGGGGCTCCCCCCGCCAGTCGCCGCGGAACTGTTCGATTATAACCCGAGCCACCCCGTGCAACAGGCCGTAGGCGAAGAATATCTGCCCGGCGAAGCGGCGGCGGCGCCACAGGAACAAGAGCAGGACGGTGATGATAAACAGGGCCGCCGAGGTGTAGAGCTGGGTGGGGTGCAGCTCCTGGTTGGGCGGGGCCAGGGTGAGCGGGTCGCTGAAGCTCACCGCGCACCAGCCCTCGGGCCAGGGCAGGCCGTAGCAGCAGCCGGCCGCGAAGCAACCCAGGCGGCCGACGGCCTGGCCCAGGGCCAGGGCCGGGGCCGCGCAGTCCAGGACCGTCAGCGTGGGCAGGCGCCAGCGCCGGATCAGCCACAGGCCCACCACCAGCGCCGCGGCCAGGCCGCCGTAAAAGACCAGGCCCCCTTCCCAGACGAAAAACACCCGCCAGGGCTGGGCCAGGAACTGGGCCGGCTCCAGGAGCACGAACAGCAGCCGGGCGCCCACTATGCCGCTGATGAGCAGCCAGATGGCCAGGGAGGAGATCTTATCGGCGTCCAGGCCCGCCAGCCGGGCCAGGCGGCCCAGCAGCCACAGGCCCAGGGCCGCGCCCAGGGCCAGCAGCACCCCGTAGGTGTGCACGGCGACCGGGCCTATGGAAAACAGGATGGGGTACATGGGTCCCTCCTATTGTAGCAGGCCCCGGCCGGGCGGTGCTCAGGTCTTGCCCCTGAGCAGCAGGAAGGCCACGTACAGGCCGCCGAGGGTGATGGCCGCGTCGGCCAGGTTGAAGGCCGGCCAATGCCAGGCGCCCCAGTACAGGTCCACGAAGTCGAGCACCTTGCCCAGGCGCACCCGGTCCACCAGGTTGCCCAGCGCCCCGCCGCAGATCAGCCCCAGGGCCCAGAGCATGCCCCGGGCCGCGCCCAGGCGGCCGGCGGCCACCCAGACCGCAAGGCCCAGGGCCGTCAGGGTGGCCGCTATGAGCAGCCAGCGGGAGCCCTCCAGGCCGGCGAAGCTGCCGAAGGCCGCGCCGGTGTTATAGACCAGGATCAGGCGGGCGTGGTCCTGGATCAGCGAGACGGGCCCCGGGGTCAGCAGGTGCAGCATCCAGGCCTTGAGCGCCTGGTCCGCGGCGGCCAGGATCAGGGCGATGACCGCCAGCCTGACCAGGCGGCGGGCCACCCTAGGAAAGCTCCCGCACGGCCTGGGCGCAGCGGCCGCAGAGCTCGGGGCGCTCCGGGTCCCGGCCCACGTCGCCCGGGTGCTGCCAGCAGCGGGGGCAGCGGGCGTGCTGCGTGGGTTGCACCAGGATGGACACTCCGGGCAGCTCCTGGCTGACCAGGGTGGCTCGGTCCAGGGAGCCGGCGATCTCCAGGCCGCTGACCATGGTGATCTCGCTGAAGGCCCCGCGGTGGGCCTCCAGGAAGGCGGCGGTGTCCGCCGCGCAGGCCAGGGTCAGGACGGCCTGCAAGGAGTTGCCCACCAGCTTTTCCTTGCGCGCAATGTCCAGGGCCTTATTCACCTCGCCCCGCAACAGGAGCAGCCGCTCCCAGCGGCCGGCCAGCTCCGCATCCAGCAGACTCTGGTCCGGCGCGGGCAGCGCGGCCATGTGCACCGAGGGGTGGCGCTCCTTGGCGCCGGGCAGGTGCTGCCAGACCTCCTCCGCGGTGAAGGACAGGATCGGCGCGGCCAGGCGCACCAGGGTGTCGGCCAGCCGGAAAAGCACGCTCTGGGCCGCCCGCCGGCCGGGCCAGGAGGGCGCGCTGGTGTAGAGCCGGTCCTTGATCACGTCCAGGTAGAAGCCCGACAGGTCCACCACGCAGAAGTTGTGCAGGCCGTGGAACACGGGGTGGAAGTTGAACTCCTCGTAGCCCTTGCGGCAGCGGGCGGTCAGCTCCTGCAGCCGGTGCAGGATCAGGCGGTCCATCTCGCCCATCTCCGCGGGCGCCACCGCGTCCCGGGCCGGGTCGAAGTCGTGGAGGTTGCCCAGCATGAAGCGCAGGGTGTTGCGCAGGCGGCGGTAGGCCTCGGCCAGTTGCTTGAGGATGTCCGGGCTGATGCGGATGTCGTCGGTGTAGTCCTCGGCCGCCACCCACAGGCGCAGGATCTCGGCGCCATACTGGTCTATGACCTGCTGGGGCGGGATCACGTTGCCCCGGCTCTTGCTCATCTTGTGGCCCTCGCCGTCCACCACGAAGCCGTGGGTCAGCACCATGCGGTAGGGCGGGGCGCCCTTGGTGCCCATGGCGCACAGGAGCGAGCTGTGGAACCAGCCCCGGTGCTGGTCGCTGCCCTCCAGGTACAGGTCCGCCGGCCAGGCCAGTTCGGGGTTGGGCTCCAGCACCGCGGCCTGGCTGGTGCCCGAGTCGAACCACACGTCCAGGATGTCCTTTTCCTTGATCAGCTCGGTGTGGCCGCAGATGGGGCACGCGGCCAGGCCGCCCAGCAGTTCCTGGGCGCTGTGGGCGAACCAGGCGTCGGCGCCCTCGGCCCGGAAGGCCGCCACCACCTTGGCCGCCATCTCCGGGGTGAGGATGTGCTCGCCGCAGCCGGCGCACTGGAAGACGATGATGGGCACGCCCCAGGAGCGCTGGCGGCTGATGCACCAGTCCGGGCGGTTCTCGATCATGCCGTAGATGCGCTCCTGGCCCCAGCGGGGCACGAAGCGGATGTCCTCCCGGATGGCCCTCAGGGTGCGCTGGCGCAGCTCCCCGGCCTCCATGGAGATGAACCACTGGGCCGTGGCCCGGAAGATCACCGGCCGCTTGCAGCGCCAGCAGTGGGGGTAGGAGTGGCTGATCTCCTCGGTGGCCAGCAGGGCCCCCTTCTCCCTCAGCTTGGCCACCACGTTCTCATTGGCCGCGAACACCTCCTGGCCGGCGAAGAACTCCACCTCCGGGGTGAAGCGGCCCCGGTCGTCCACGGGCGAGTACACCTCCAGGCCGTACTTGAGACCGGTCTCGTAGTCCTCGCGGCCGTGTCCGGGGGCGGTGTGCACCAGGCCGGTGCCCGCCTCCAGGGTCACGTAATCGGCCAGCACGCCCACTGAAGGCCGGTCGTAGAGCGGGTGGCGGGCCTTGACGCCCTCCAGGTCCTGGGGGTCTATGCGGCAGAGCACCTTCCAGCCCTCAAAGCCGAAGGCGTCCATGTTGATGGCCGCCAGGCGCTCGGCCAGGATGTAGGCCCGGCCCCGGTGCTCCACGGCCACGTAGTCCAGCGCCGGGTTGGCCGCCACGGCCAGGTTGGCCGGGATGGTCCAGGGGGTGGTGGTCCAGATCACCAGGTAGGCGTCCAGCCCCTTGAGCTGGGGGTATTTCTGGCTGAGGTCGTCCACGAGCGGGAAGGCCACGAAGATGGAGGGGCTGGTGTGGTCGGCGTACTCCACCTCGGCCTCGGCCAGGGCGGTGCGGCAGGAGTTGCACCAGTAGATGGGCTTCTTGGAGCGGTACACGCTGCCCTGCTCGTAGAACTTGGCCAACTCCGCGGCGGTGACGGCCTCGTAGTCATAGGCCATGGTCAGGTAGGGATCGAACCACTGGCCCAGCACCCCCAGGCGCATGAACTCGCTGCGCTGCACGTCTATGAACTTCTCGGCGTAGGCCCGGCAGGTCTTGCGCACCGTGAGCTGGTCCATGGCCGCCTTCTTGGCGCCCAGCTTCTTGTCCACCTCGTGCTCGATGGGCAGCCCGTGGCAGTCCCAGCCCGGTACGTACACCGCGTCCAGGCCGCCCATCTGGCGGCTCTTGACGATTATGTCCTTGAGCACCTTGTTAAAGGCCGTGCCCATGTGGATGTGGCCGTTGGCATAGGGCGGGCCGTCGTGCAGGATGTACTTCACCCGGCCCCGAGATTGCTCACGCAGGGCCTCGTAGAGCCCGGTCTGCTGCCAGTGCGCAAGCATCTGCGGCTCCCGCTGGGGCAGATTGGCCTTCATGGGGAAGTCCGTGCGGGGCAGGTTGAGGGTGCTCTTGTAGTCCATCTTGGTTTTTTCCCACTGGCTGTCGTGGTTGCTACATCTTAAGAATTCAGCTTTCTACCACACCGCCCGGTCAAGTCAAGGCTGGCAAGGCGGCCGGCCATGCAATTGTCTTGACACCCGCGGGGGGGGCCTATAAATTTGTCGTCGGAAAAAGTCTTTGGAATAGGGAGTTTAAGTGGGGATAATCAAACGCCTTTTAAGCCGGGCCCAGCCCGAGAACAAGCTTTTCGTGCTCAGCCTGGACGGCGTTTCCCACACCTTCGCCCGCCGCATGTCCGCCAGCGGGGTCATGCCCAACCTGGGCCGCCTGTTCCACCAGGGCGCCCTGGTGTCCCTGGACTCGGTGCTGCCCACGGTTTCCACCGTGGCCTGGGCCTCTTACATGACCGGGGTCAACCCGGGCAAGCACGGCATCTTCGGCCTGGTGGACCGCCACCCCAACCCCTTCTCCACCCTGATACCCACCTCGCGCGACATCAAGGCCCCCACCCTCTGGGAGATACTGGGCCGGGCCGGCAAGCGGGTGGGGGTGATCAACGTGCCCCTGACCTTCCCGCCGCGCAAGGTCAACGGCTTCATGGTGGCCGGCTTCCTGAGCCCGGACCTGGCCCAGGCCACCTATCCCGTGGAGCTGGCCCCCCGGCTCATGGAGATGGACTACCGCATCGAGGTGGACATCGGCCTGGCCACCAGCGAGCCCGAGATGTTCCTGAGCGAGCTGGGCGAGACCATGACCCGGCGCTTCAAGACCTGCTTCCAGCTCATGAACGAGGAGCCCTGGGACTTCTTCCAGCTCCACCTCACCGGCCCGGACCGCATCAACCACTTCTATTGGGCGGCCTGGGAGGACGGCGCCGAGGAGGCCGGCCAGCGCTTCGAGGACTTCTACCGCCTGCTGGACTCCTACCTGGGCGAGCTCATAGAGCAGCTCCCGCCCGGCTGCCCCCTGGTGCTGGTCTCCGACCACGGCTTCACCCGCACCCTGGGCGTGGTCTATATCAACCACTGGCTGGAGCAGAACGGCTACCTGCTCTTCGGCCGGGGCAAGAAGGAGCTTAAGAACCAGCACCCGGACAGCAAGGCCTACAGCCTGATCCCGGGCCGCATCTACATCAACCTGCAGGGCCGCGAGCAGATGGGCAGCGTGGGCCAGGGCCGGCCCTACGAGGATCTGCGCGAGGAGCTGATCCACCGCCTCGGCGGCCTGAGCCACCCCGAGACCGGCCAGGCCCTGGTCAAGAAGGTGCACCGCCGGGAGGACATCTACCGCGGGCCCCACCTCACCCGGGCCCCGGACCTGGTCATCGAGCCGGCCCCGGGCTTTGACTTCAAGGCCAACGTGGGGGTCAAGGGGCTCCTGGCCTCGCCCGAGACCAGCGGCATGCACACCTTCGAGGACGCCCTGTTCTATTTGGGCGGGCTGCGCGCCGAGCTGCCCGGCCAGGGCCTGAAGCTGGAGGACGTGGCCCCCATCCTGCTGTCGGTGATGAAGATCGCCACCCCCCCCAGCATGGACGGCCGGCCCCTGGTATGAGCCGCCCCGAGTCCATCCCCCCGCCCGAGAAAGCCGCCTCCCCGGCGGCTGAGAGCCAGGCCCCGGAGCCTTTCGCCGCCGGCCCCCAGGCCCCGCCTCCCAGCGCCTACACCCCCCAGGAGGAGGAGATCGTCCTGGCCCGCCTGCGGGCCCTGGGGTACCTATAGGCAATCGCTTTTTACAGGTAACGTCTACTACCGGGCCCGCGCAGCCCTGGCCGCCCGCCCCCGGGCTCAGGGCCGCTTTTCGCCCGCGGCCTGGGCGAAGCGCTTGAGTTGGGCCTGGTAGTAGTCCCGCTTCTCCGTGGGCTTGGCGGCCAGGGCCGCGCGGGCCGCGGCCAGGGCCCGCTGCGGCTGGCCGGCCACAAAGTAGCTCTCGGCCAGGGTGTCCCAGATGTGGGGCTTGGGCGAGATGGCCACCGCCCGCAGGGCCAGCTCCAGGGCCAGCCGCGGGTCGCGCAGGCCGGGCCCCTTGGCCGTGGCCAGCAGCCAGGCCAGGCCGTTGAGGGCCTCGGGGTCCTGGGGGGCCAGGCGCACGGCCAGGCGCAACTGCTCCAGCGCCTGCTCCTCGCGGCCCTGCTCGAACAACAGCACCCCCAGGTTCAGGCGCAGGCGGGGGTCGTGGGGCTGGGCCTGCACCTCCCTTTGCAGCACCCGGAGCAGGGTGGCCCGGCGCACTCCTTGGTCCAGGTTCAGGGCCTGCACCCCATAACCCGCACCCAGGAACAGGGCCAGGGCCGCCAGGTACACGGCCAGGCCTTTTCTGAGCAACCGGGCCTGGCCAGCGATGAGCCCGGGCTGGACCTGGGCCCGCTCCAGGGCCTGCACCCGCTGCTCCACGGAGAAGTGGTGCCAGGAGGGCACCCGCCGGCTGTCGCCGGATATCCGGGCGATCTTCTCCAGGGCCGCCACCAGGGGTCCGGCCTCGCCCATGACCGTGAGGGCGAAGAAGTCGGCCTGGCGCTCGAAGTGGCGCATGAAGAAGCCCATGACGAAGCGCAGGTAGAGGATCAACAGCACCAGCAGGGGCAGGGCCAGCAGCAGACTGAGCGCCCCGCGCAGGCCCTGGTCGGCCAGCAGCCGCAGGCCCCAGTCGCTGCCGGCCAGCCAGTACACCGCCCCGGCCAACAGCAGAGCCAGGGGGTCGGCCAGGGCGTAGGCCAGGAGGAAGAAGCCCAGGAAAAAGGCCAGGTAGTACCAGAGGTGGCGGTGGCGCACGTGGCCGGCCTCGTGGGCCACCACCCCGGCCAGCTCCTGGTTGTCCAGGGCCTGGGCCAGGGCCGGGGTGATGAGCAGGTAGCGCAGGGCCGGCGCCAGGCCCAGGATGCCGGCGGTGAGCAGCCGCCCGCCCATGAGCGGCCAGCTCAGGATGCCGCCCACCCGCACCCGCACGTGGTCCAGCACCGCCTCGGCCACCTGGCGCTCCCGGCCCGGCGGCAGGGGCCGGCAGCCCCACCAGGCCCGCACCAGGGGCGGGAAGAACAGGGCCAGCAGGGCCACGAAGGCCGCCATATAGACCAGGCCGCCCAGGCCGCTGTCCAGCCAGGCGGCGGCCGCCGGCCAGGCGTGCACGATCAGGTCGCGTATCAAGGACACCGCGAACCAGGGGAAGACCACCGGCGCCACCAGGCGGGCCTGGCCCCAGAGGTAGTCCCGGCGCGTCATCGGCGGCAGGCCCGCCGCCTGCTCCAGGCGGTGGGCCGAGGCCCACACCACCCGCAGCAGCAGCAGATACAGCCCCACGGCGATCAGCCCGCGCAGGGTCTCCCAGGTGGTCACTCCCGGGATGGCCAGCAAATGGGCCTTCAGCTCCATGAGCGTGATCATGGCGAACAGGCAGATCAGGGCGGCCAGGTGCAGGTGCAGGGTCAGGCGGCGGGCGGCCCGGGCCGGGTCGGCCGGCGGCCGGGGGCCGGCCAGGCGGGAGAGGAACAGGCTGACCCGCAGGCGGGCCAGCACCCACAAGAGGGCCAGCAGCACGGCGCTGCCCAGGTAGGACTCGCCGGCGCCCAGCTCAGACGGGCCGGGCTGGTAGGCCTCGAAGACCACCATCACCAGGATGAAGGCGATGATCTGGGCGAAGAGCACGGCGCCCTCCGTCAGGGGCCGCTGGGCCCTGACGACGAGGCCCGGGCCGTTGCTGCCCGGGCGCCGTCGCGGATAAAGTAATGGCGGAGAGAGAGGGATTCGAACCCTCGGTGGAGCTTTATGGCCCCACACTCGCTTAGCAGGCGAGCACCTTCGGCCTCTCGGTCATCTCTCCGCGGCCGGCCCCAAAGGGACTTGGTTGGCTGTCTCCCCCGTCCGCGCGGGGGCTCGGGCTAAAGTGTCTGGCGGAGGGAGTAGGATTCGAACCCACGGAGCTTGCGCTCAGCGGTTTTCAAGACCGCCGCCTTCGACCACTCGGCCATCCCTCCGCGAACAATCGCCTCGCTAACGATAGGTTCGCGCGGCCATGGGCGAAAGGCCCCGCTCCCACGCTTATGTACCACCCACCCCCTAGAGGCGTCAACCTATTACTGGCTTGCCGGAGGGAGTTCGGCCCGCAGTTGTCCTTTATTTAAGCGGGCTTGGCCAAAGCGGTCCTCTGCCCGGCCCTATTGGGCGGCCCCTGGACTATCCGGTGCTTTTGTTATATCTTATGTGACAAAGTGCTCGGGCTCCGGCCTGAGCGCGCGGCTGTTGGTCGGCCATTCCTACGTTGCCCGTAGGGATGGTGGGGTGTATGGTTAGCAACCAATATTATCTTTAGTTTTCTGGCCCCGGCCTCCCAGGCGGGCGCGCGCGGGCCGGTGAGCGGTGGCCCGGTCGGGCGGTTTTTTCCCGGAGTCGGGCCGCAGTTTACAAGGAGCGATGTAGCATGGATTCCAACAAGGCGCCTAACGTAACTGGCGTGGACAGCCCCGGACGCCGCACGGTCTACAGCCTCTGCGGGATGTGCGCGGTGCGCTGCCCCATCCAAGTGGAGGTGGAGGACGGGCGCGTGGTCTGGATTCAGGGCAACCCCCATGACAAGGCCATGGGCACCAGCCTGTGCGCCAAGGGCGCGGCGGGGCTGGTCTTCGAGTACGACGACGAGCGGCCGCAGTACCCCCTGATCCGCACCGGCGAGCGGGGCGGCGGCCAGTGGCGCCGGGCCTCCTGGGACGAGGCCCTGGACTACATCGCCGACAAGCTCAAGGCCATCATCAAAAAGCACGGCGGCCGGGCCGTCTGCCTGTCGGACCGCGGGGGGCCCTTCAACGACCTGACCAAGGCCTTTGTCAAGGCCCTGGGCTCGCCCAACTACTTCACCCACGACTGCACCTGCGGCCGCAACGCCCACCACGCCACCCAGAGCCTGTTCGGCCTGGGGCGCACCGACCTGGGCATGGACATCAAGAACGCCAAGCACATCATCCTCTACGGCCGCAACATCATCGAGTCCCTGCAGGTCAAGGAGGCCAAGGACTTCATCGGCGCCCTGAGCAAGGGCGCCAAGTGCCTCTACATTGACGTGCGCGCCACCCTGACCGCCTCCAAGGCCACCCGCTTCTGGATGATCCGGCCCAACACCGAGTACGCCCTGAACCTGGCCTTCATCAACGTGGTGCTGAATGAGGACCTCTACGACGCGGAGTTCGTCAACAAGTGGGTGGTGGGCCTGGACCAGCTCAAGGCCTTCGTGCGCGAGTACACCCCCCAGTGGGCCGAGGGCGTCACCGGCGTGCCGGCCAGCGAGATCAAGGCCGCCATCCGCGAGATCGCCGCGGACGCGCCGGCGGTGATCTTCCACGCCGGCTGGATGACCGCCCGGCACCACCAGTCCTTCTACACCAGCCGCACCGCCCACATCCTCAACGTGCTCCTGGGCGCCATCGAGAGCCCCGGCGGGCTGATCATCGGCAAGGGGCCGGGGGACTACGGCCTCAAGGGCATCAACAAGCTGGTGGACCGCATCCCCAAGGTCAAGGAGAAGCGGGTGGACGGCGTGGGCTGGAAGTTCAAGCACTGGGACGCCGGCCCGGGGATCATGCACCTGTTGTTCCCGGCCATCCTCTCCGGCGACCCCTACCCCATGGCCGCCTACTTCGCCTACCGCCACGACCCCCTGAGCGGCTTCCCGGACCCGGAGGCGGTGCAGGAGGCGCTGAACAAGCTGGATCTGATCGTGGCCATTGACGTGAACTACTCCGAGACCGCCTGGTTCGCCGACGTGATCCTGCCCGAGTCCACCTATCTGGAGCGGGGCAACGTCATCGCCGAGAAGAAGGGCCCCAAGCCCAGCCTGCACCTCCGGGACCAGTGCATCGCCCCGCGCTTCGACAGCCGGCCGGCCTGGTGGATCTTCCGGGAGATACTGCGGCGCCTGGGCCTGGGCGAGTACCTGGACTTCGAGAGCCTGGAGGAGATCTGGCGCTACCAGTTGGAGGGCACCGGCGTGAGCCTGGCGGAGCTGCGCGAGAAGGGCGTGCTCTCCCAGGTGGACAAGCCGGTGCTGCGCGAGCGCCTGAAAGACCTGAAGCTGAAGACCCCCTCGGGCAAGATCGAGTTCGTCTCCACCATGCTCAGCGACGCCGGGCTGCCCTCCTTCGCGCCCTTTGACGAGCCGCCGGCCAAGAAGCCGGGCACCTTCAACCTGGTCTTCGGCCGGGTGGCCTTCTTCGCCCACGCCCAGAGCACCAACAACCCCCTGCTCCACGAGCTGATGAGCACCAACTCCCTGTGGATCAACAGCAAGGAGGCGGCCAAGCTGGGCATCAGCGACGGGGACACTGTGGAGGTCTCCAGCAACGGCACCAAAGCCAAGGGCCCGGCCAAGGTCACGGACTTCATCCACCCCGAGGCGGTGTTCATGGTGCACGGCTTCGGCCGCACGGTGCCCCTGCTGACCCGGGCCTTTGGCCGGGGCATGGCCGACCAGCGGCTGATGAAGGGCAAGCTCACCGACTACGACAAGGCCGGGGGCGGCAACAACATGACCGAGACCGTGGTCACGGTGCGCAAGGCTTAAGTGCCGGCGCGGGAACCCTTGGCGAGGGGATGGGATAAGAAATGAGCAAATACTATCTGCTGCAAGACGCCGAACGCTGCATTGGCTGCCTGGCCTGCGAGCTGCACTGCAAGACCAACAAGAACCTGCCGGTGGGGCCGGCCCTGTGCAAGAACATGTCCGTGGGCCCGGTGGAGGTCAAGGCCATCCCCCGGGTGCGCTTCGTGTTCATGCCCTGCTTCCACTGCGAGGAGCCCTGGTGCCTCAACGTCTGCCCCTCCGGGGCCATCCAGCGGCGCGGCAGCGACGGCATCGTGTTCATCGAGCCCAGCCTGTGCATCGGCTGCAAGAGCTGCATCACCGCCTGCCCCTGGGGCGCCTGCCAGTGGAACCCCACCGCCTCCAAGGCGGTCAAGTGCGACTACTGCAAGGACCGGGTGGACGCGGGGCTCAAGCCGGCCTGCGTGACCAAGTGCCTCACCCAGTGCCTGGACTTCGGAGTGGCGGAGAAGCTGCCCGACCACCGGCGGCAGCGCTTCGCGGCCACGGTGGCCTCCGATGCTTTCAGCCCGGCGGCCTAGCCCGTGCAGACCTCGGCCACCGGCCTGTCCCTGGTCCTGGGCCGCACCCTGCTGGCTTGGTGCGAGCAGGTGGCCGCCGGGGGCCTGGAGCGCTACCTGGCCCTGGGCGGCTTCACCGGCCTGCAGCGGGCCCGGGCCACCAGTCCGGTGGAGGTGATCGCCGAGTTGCGCTCGGCCGGCCTGCGCGACCGCTCCGGCGACGCCGAGCCGGTTTATCTGAACTGGCAGCGCTTCCTGCGCCGCGAAGGGCAGGGCACCCTGGTGGTGGACGCCAGCGAGCTGGACCCCCGCCATCTGGCCGGCGGCGAACTTTTGGGCAAGAACCCCTACGGCCTGCTGGAGGCCCTGTACGTGGCCGCCTGGGCCACCGGCGCCCGGCGCAGCCTGGTGCTCTTGCCGCCGCAGTTGTCCGGACAGGCGGCCGGGCTGCTCAACGCCGCCGAGCAGGCGGCCGCCCGCCACGCGGCCGGCGAGCTGAGCCTGGAGCTGGAGCTGGTGAGCGACCACCAGCCCTCCATCCTGGCCCACCCCACGCCGCCGCCCCAGGCCGGCGCCTGCCTGATGCACGACCTGGAGACCTGGTACCACGTCACCCTGGTGATGTCCCTGGGCGCGGCCTGGCACGCGGCCCTGGGCATCGGCGGCCACACCGGCACCCGCCTGCTCACCCTGCAGGGGGCCCTGAACAAGCCCGGCCTGGTGGAGGCCCCCATGGGCAGCGACCTGTGGCAGGTGGTGCTGGCCCTGGGCGAGGGCGTGGCGCCGGGCCAGGAGCCCCTGGCCCTGGCCCTGGACGGCGGCATGGGCGGCTACCTGCCCCCGCCGGCGGCCCAGATACCCCTGGCCCCGGAGGAGCTCATGGCCGCGGGCGTGGACCCGGGCCTGGGCAGTCTGGAGCTGCTCAGCAGCGCCCAGTGCCTGGTGGACCTCACCCGGCGGGTGCTGTACCGCTACTGGGTGCTGGCCGGCCAGGAGCCCAGCAACAACCGCACCCTGATCACCCGCGCCCTGCGCATGGTCACCGAACTCTGCCGCGGCAAGGGCCTGCCCCGCCACCTGGAAGAACTCTCAGCCCTGGGCCGGGAGATGGCCACCCGGGGCGTCAACGCGGCCTGGCCCCTGCAAAGCTCCCTCACCTACTTCCATGAGCAGTGGAGCGAGCACCTGGAGCGCCGGAGCTGCCCCCAGGGCATCTGCCTGCGGCGGCCCCTGGCCCCCTGCCACCGCACCTGCCCGGCGAACATAGACATCCCCACCTTCCTGGCCCTGGAGGGGCATCACAAGTACTTCGAGGCCGCCGGCAGCATCTCTCTGGACAACCCCCTGCCCTACGTCTGCGGCCTGGTCTGCCCCGGCCCCTGCGAGAGCGCCTGCCTGCGCGGGGAGATGGACCAGCCCATCAGCATCCGGGCCATGAAGGCCGTGGCCGCCCGCCACGCCCTGGCCGACCAGGGGCAGTATCCCCGGCCCGAGGCCGAGGCCCCCACCGGCAAGCGGGTGGCCGTCGTGGGCTCGGGACCGGCCGGCCTCAGCGCCGCCTTCTTCCTGGCCCTCAAGGGCCACCAGGTGACCATCTACGACGCCCAGGAGGAGGCCGGCGGCATGCTGCGCTACGGCATCCCGGCCTACCGCCTGCCCCACGAGGTGCTGGAGGCCGAGGTGGAGCGCATCCGCTCCCTGGGCGTGGAGATCAAGACCAGCACCCCGGTGGAGAACCTGGAGCAGCTCAAAAGCCAGGGATATGACGCCATCTTCCTGGCCGTGGGCACCCAGGTGAGCCGCCTGGTGCCCATCGAGGGCGTGGACCAGCCCTTTGTGCTGGGCGGCCTGGACTTCCTCAAGGACGTGCGCGGCGGGGCCGACGTGCAGGTGGGCCCCCGGGTGGTGGTGGTGGGCGGCGGCAACGTGGCCATTGACGTGGCCCTGACCGCCGTGCGCCAGGGCGGCAAGCGGGTGGACATGGTCTGCCTGGAGAAGCGCCGCGAGATGCCGGCCCACGCCGACGAGATAGACCAGGCGCTCCTGGAGGGGGTGGCCATCCACAACTCCTGGGGCCCCCTGAAGATAGACCCCGACGGCACCATGACCTTCCAGCGCTGCACCCGCGTGTTCGACGAGCGGGGGCGCTTCAGCCCGGAGTTCGACCGGGAGCGCACCATGACCCTGGAGGCGGACCACGTGCTCCTAGCCATCGGCCAGGCCACGGACCTGGCCTGCGTGGAGGTGGGCTCGGCGGTGGAGGTGCAGCGCGGGCTCATCTGCAGCGACCCCGCCACCCTGGCCACCCGCGAGGCAGGGGTTTTTGCCGGCGGCGACGTGGTCACCGGCCCGCGCACCGTGGTGGAGGCGGTGGGGGCCGGCAAACGCGCCGCGGCCTCCATAGACGCCTACCTGAGCGGCCGCCCCTTTGACCCGGCCGAGGTGTCCCCCCGCCGCCGGGAGGAGGTGCCGCCGCTGTCGGTCAGCGCCCAGGCCCGCACCAACCTCAAGCGGCCCGAGATGCCCATGCGCCAGGTGGCCGACCGGGCCGGCAACTACCACCAGATCGAGCTGGGCCTGGACGACGCCGCGGCCCAGAGTGCCTCCAGCCGCTGCCTGCGCTGCGACCTGTGCATCGGCTGCGGCCTGTGCCAACTGGTCTGCAGCGAGATCGGGGCCGAGGCCCTGCGCCTGAAGGACACCGCCGCCGACCGCCTGGTCTTCGCCCAGTTCACCCGGCCGGCCACCCGCTGCGTGGGCTGCGGGGCCTGCGCCTGCGTATGCCCCACCGGCGCCATCCGGGTGGAGGACACCCCCGACGGCCATCGCCGGACCATCATCACCGGCACCGTGGTCCGGGACCACGAGCTATCCATCTGCATTGACTGCGGCCAGCGCTACGCCCCGCCGGCCTACCTGGACCACCTCAAGAAGCGGGTGGGCCCGGCCGCGGTGCCCCACGTGGAGCGGGGCATCTGCCCGGCCTGCGCCCGCCGGCGCCGGGCCCTGGAGCTGGCCGGCCAGCCCTTCTACAGAGCCCTCCAGGCCTAAGCTAGCATTAACCCAGCCCAAAAAAGCCCCCGGCCTTACAGCCGGGGGCTTTCCCGATTAATTTGCTGGAAATTTGAGGTGGTTGCCAAATGCTACTTTTTGCCCCCTCGTGAAAAAAGTTATATAATCCCCTTGCCGAGGCAGTCCGCCCCGGCGGCAACCGCATTTGGAAGAGCCATGTCTGCCCAGCGCAAACCACAGCCCGCCCAGCCTCTGTTGGAGCGCATCCTGCACCCGGAGCTGGCCTCCCTGGACAAGTATCTGGCCGCCGGCGGGTTTGCCCGCGACCACCTGGACCCCTTGCCGGCGGTGGTGGCCCTGCGGGAGTCCGGCCTGCGCCTGCGCACCCACACCGCCGGGCCGGTCTTCATCCGCTGGTGGGGTTTTATCCAGCAGGGCGAGGATGGCGATCTCTTGGTGGACGCCCGCATGCGGGACCCCGAATCCCTGACCGAGTCCAAGCTCCTGTCCGGCGACCCCTACGGCCTGATCGAGGCCCTGTACCTGGCCCACCTGGTCAGCGGCGCGCGCCGGGTGCTGATCCTGCTGGACCCGCTGCTGGCCTCCTTGCGCCCCCGCCTGCTGGACGACATGGACGAGCTTAAACGCCGGGGGCTGCCCGCGGGCCAGGCCCTGGAGCTGGAGGTGACCGTGGGCGCCGCCCGGCCCCAGCCCAGCGAGGGCCGCCCCCAACTGGTGCACTATCTGGAGACCTGGTACCAGATCAAGCACATCCTCGCCGCCCCGGAGACGCCCTGGGGGTTCGGCGGCCTGGCCCCCACCCGCCTGGTCACCGTGGGCGGCCGGGTCCGGCGGCCGGGCCTGGTGGAGGTGCCCCTGGGCGCCGCCCTGTCCCAGGTCCTGGAGCAGGCCGAGGGGCTCAAGGAGCCCGGCCGGGTCAAGGCCCTGGCCCTGGACTCGGGCGTGGGCGGCTTTCTGCCTCCGGAGCGGGCGGACACCCCCCTGTCCCCGGAGGAGATGATGAGCGCCGGGGTCAACCCCGGCCTGGGCACCCTGTGGGCGGTGGGCGAGGACCGCTGCCTGGTGGACCTGACCCGCCGGGCCCTGATCCGCCTGGCCCAGATCGGCGACCACCCCCGCGAGGCCTCGCGCACCCTCAACTGGCACGCGGTGCGCCTGATCATCCAGCTCAGCCTGCGCAAGGGCGGCCCGGACCACCTGGTGCAGTTGGAGGCCATCGCCCGGCAGCTCAAGAAGATGGGCTCGCCGGCGGCCTGGCCCCTGGTCAGCAGCCTGCGCTACTTCCCCCAGGAGTGGAGCGAGCACGCCCAGGGCCTGTCCTGCGTGGCCTTTGACTGCCTCAAGCCCCTGGTGGCCCCCTGCCACGCCACCTGCCCGGCGGGCATAGACATCCCCTCCTTTCTGGCCCTGATCGGCCAGGGCCGCTACCGCCAGGCCGTGGAGGTGATCCGCCAGGACAACCCGCTGCCCTACATCTGCGGCCTGATCTGTCCGGCCCCCTGCGAGGGCATCTGCCTGCGCGGTCAACTGGACCAGCCCATCCAGATACGGGCCATGAAGGCCGTGGCCGCCCGCCACGCCCTGGCCGAGGGCGGCTACCCCCTGCCGGCCAAGGCCGACCCCAGCGGCCAGCGGGCGGCGGTGATCGGCGCCGGCCCGGCCGGGCTCACCGCGGCCTATTTCCTGGCCCTGGCCGGCCACCAGGTGACCATCTTCGAGGAGCAGCCCCAGGCCGGCGGCACCGCCCTGCTGGGCATACCGGCCTACCGCCTGCCCCGGGAGGTGATCGCCGCCGAGGTGCAGGCCATCCTGGACCTGGGCGTGGAGCTGAGGACCGAGGCGGCCCTGGGCCGCGACTTCACCCTGCAGGAGCTGCGGGACCAGGGCTACGAGGCCGTGTTCCTGGGCATCGGCGCCCACCAGGGATATTCCCTGGGCCTGCCGCATGAACAGGACTACCCCCAGGTGCTGGACGCCATCAGCTTCCTGCGGGGCGTGGCCCTGGGCGGCCAGGGCGCGCCGGCCGAGGAGGTGGTGGTGGTGGGCGGGGGCAACGCGGCCATGGACGCGGCCCGCACCTGCCGTCGCCTGGGCTGCCGGGTGACCATCGCCTACCGCCGCACCCGCGAGGAGATGCCGGCCCGCGAGGAGGAGATAGACGACGCCCTGGCCGAGGGCGTCCGCATCGTCTTCTTGGCCGTGCCCAAGGAGATCGTGGGCCGCCGCGGCCGGGTGGAGGGGCTGCGCTGCCTGCGCGCCGAGTTGGGCCCGCCGGACGAATCCGGCCGCCGCCGGCCGCTGCCGGTCAAGGGCAGCGAGTTCGTGCTGCCGGCCGGGGCCATCATCGCCGCCATCAGCCAGAGACCGGAGCTGTCCTGCCTGGGGCCCTGGGCCGACGACGAGCGGCTCTGCGACCGCACGGTGCTGGCCGACCCGGCCACCGGCCAGACCAGCCTGGGCTGGCTCTTCGCCGGCGGCGACGCGGTCACTGGGCCGGCCACGGTGGTGGAGGCGGTGGCCGCCGGCAAGCGGGCGGCCAAGGCCATGGACGCCTACCTGAAGGGCCAGGCCGTGGAGCTGTCCCTGGAGTTCCCCCGGCCGCGGGCCTTCGTGGACCCCCTGCCGGTGGCGGCGGCGGAAAAGACCCGCCTGCGCCGGGCCGATATTCCCAAGCTGCCGCCCCAGGAGCGGGCCCAGAGCTTCGCGCTGGCCGAGCTGGGCCTGAGCGACCAGATGGCCCTGCACGAGGCCCAACGCTGCCTGCGCTGCGACCTGTGCATCGGCTGCGGCCTCTGCCAGAGCGCCTGCGCCGAGGTGGGGGTGCAGGCCCTGCGCCTGAGCGAGACCCCCGCCGGCCGCGGCGTGCTCCTGGACTTCCACCACGCGGCCGCGGCCTGCACCGGCTGCGGCTCCTGCGCCAACGCCTGCCCCACCGGCGCCATCCAGCTCCTGGACGACCAGCGCACCCGCAAGGTCAGCCTGGCCGGCACGGTGATCAAGGAGCTGCCCCTGGTGGAGTGCTCCCGCTGCGGCCGGCCCTACCTGCCCGAGGCCTATCTGGACCTGGTGGCCGGCCGCCTGGATGAGCGCCACGCCCCCACCCGCATGCAAGAGGCCATCTGCCCGGACTGCGCCCGGGCCTCCGGCGCCCGCAAGCGCTGGGCCGGACGCTTCGCCAGTTTGCGCTAGGCCCCGCCCACCCGGCGGCGCCAACAGAGGCTTGTAGCGTCCGCGGCGGCATTATAGGCTGGGGCAAACCCTGGGAGGTCCCCATGAGCCTGACGCCCATCGGCCTTTACCGCGCCTTCCGGCCCTCCTGGCGGGCCTTCGGCGTGTACTACTTCGGCATCTTCGTCTTCCTAGTCGGGCCCCTGGTCAACCCCCAGGCTTTCATCGGCCCGGAACTGGGCCAGCTCCTGGCCTCCCTGCTGGCCGCCTTCGTCATCATCACCCGCTTCACCCGGGTCTACCGGGTCAGCGACGCGCAGGTGGAGGTGGAAAAGAGCTTTCCCAGCCACAGCCGGCAGGCGGCGGCGATCATGGACATCCGGCGGGTGGACCTGCGCCGGGGCCTGACCCAGCGCCTGCTGGGCGTGGCCCACGTGTACATCTACCTCCAGGACCAACCGGCCCCGGCCCTGAAGCTGTTCGGCGTGCCCCGGCCGGAGCAGTTCCGGCGGGTGCTCCTGGAGCGGGGGGCGGGCGATGAGCGGGTCTTTGGGGCCTTCCGCTCCTGAGAGCCGCGGCCCCTGGCGGCCGGCCCGGGCCCGCTTCCTGGCCGGTGGCCGGGCCCAAGAGACCCCCCTGGCCCTGGACCTGGGCGCGGGCTGGTTCACGGTGCGGCTGCTGGCCGAGGAGCTGCGGGCCGCGCCCGAGCGCGGACAGCGGCCCCAGCGCCGCTGGCGCCTGGCCGACCAGGCGGGGCGGGTCTATGAGCTGGCCCTGGACCCGGGCGGCGGCTGGCGGGCCCGGGCCATAGGGCGCGGCTAAAAATTGACAGCCACCGCAAACCCGTGTTACTGATGAAACAGGCCGTTGGGGCGGGGCCAGGCCGCGCCCCCTGGCCCGTGACCATAACCACGCCGGGTGCAGTCTGCGGCCCGAACTGCCAAGGAGGATTTACCATGGTGGCCCTGGTGGGTGGACTGATTGCCCTCTTGTTGGGCATCATCGGCCTGTTTTCCTGGTGGAAGGAGTTCCTCTGGCTGCTCAAGGGGGTGATCCCCCCCATCCTGATCCTGGGCGGCCTGTTGGCCACCTACCTGGGGGCCGAGGAGATGAAGGACAAGCGCCGGGCCGAGAGCGAGGCGGCCATGGAGCCCTTCGCCCCGGCCGCCGAGGACGCCGACCGCTACAAGCAGGAGGTGGCTGACCTCAAGGCCAAGCTGGCGGCCATGGAGCAGACCGACAAGACCAAGCCGGCGGGGGAAGCCTAGGGCCTGTTAACACTAATTGCGTTTAAGATCAAAATGCGCGATAATGCGCGCATGGAAATCAACCAAGAACAATTTTCGGCTATCGCGCACCGCTTCCCTCGTC
>QZKP01000052.1 GCA_003605055.1 Desulfarculus sp. | reverse complement strand
GCCAGCCTGGGACAACGACGCCTGGCCCAAGACATCGCCCAACACATGCAGTACCTGGAACTCGCCGCTCATACGAAATTCGCCGATTGCTTTGTGGAGGCCATGGCATTTCCCGAGCCGGCTTCCTAAACGCCAACCTGCGCAGAGCAAAGGCCAGGGCGTGTCCGCCCCGGCCTTTGTCTTCGTTCCTTGCGAACGGCGCGGGCGCCTACTTCTCCTTCCAGACCGGCGGGCGGCCCTCGATGGAGGCGCTGAATCCTTCCAGGGCATCGGGCAACAGGGCGTTGATGGCCATCATCTCTTTGGCGTAGTGATAGGCCTGGGCCTCGGTCATCTCGATCTGGGCGTAGAAGGCCTGCTTGCTTATGCCCAGCACCACCCGGCTGCCCCGGGCGATCTCCTGGGCCAGGGCCCAGGTCTCCTGGGCCAGCTTGTCGTCAGGCACCACCATGTTGACCAGGCCCATCTCCAGGGCCTGCTGCGCCGTGTAGAGCCGGCCGGTGAAGAGCATCTCCAGGCACTTTTTCTGGCCCACCGCCCGGCTCACGGCAACCGTGGGCGTGGTGCAGTTGTAGCCGATCTTCATACCGGTCATGCCGAATTTGGCGCCCTCGGCCGCAGCCACGATCAGGTCGCAGCCCGCGGCCAGATGGCAGCCGCCGGCCATGGCGATGCCGTGCACCTGGGCGATGATGGGCATGGGCACCTGGCGCATGGCGGTCATCATGTTGAAAGAGGTCTGGAACAAACGGCGGATGTTGGCCGGCGGGGCATTGAGAATCTCGGTGCGGTCATGGCCCGAGCAGAACAGCTTGCCGTTGGCCTGGAGGATCACCACCTTGACCTCCTCGCCCGCGGCCCAACCCCGCAGGCAGTCGGTGATCTCTTCCTCGAACTCCACGCCCAGGGCGTTCATCTTGTCCGGGCGGTTGAGGGTCATCACGCCGATGCGCTCCTTTACCTCGCTGAGCAGATATTTGTAGGCCATGCTTTCTCCTCGTTGCTATGCGGCCGCGGCCGCTGTCGCTAGGCGCTCTGGTTCCATTGCTTGTCGCGCAGCTCCCGGCGCAGGGCCTTGCCCGCGGCCGAGCGCGGCACCGACTCCACGAACTCCACGGCCACCGGCACCTTGTAGGGCGCCATGAGGGGCTTGCAGAACGTCCGAATCTCCTCGGCGGTGGCGCTCTGGCCCTCCTGAAGCTGAATGAAGGCCTTGGGCGCCTCGCCCTTGAGCTCGTCGGGTATACCCACGATCACCAAGTCCTTGATCTTGGGGTGGGCCAGCATCATGTCCTCCACCTCCGAAGGGAAGACCTTCTCGCCGCCCACGTTGATCATATCCTTGATGCGGTCCACGATGTAGGCGTAGCCGTCATCGTCCATCACCGCCACGTCGCCGGAGTGGAACCAGCCGTCCCGGTCGAACACCGCCGCCGTGGCCTCGCTGCGGTTCAAGTAGCCGTTGGTCACGCAGGTGCCGCGCACGCACAGCTCGCCCTGCTGGCCCGGACCCAGGACGTGGCCCTGGGCGTCCACCACCTTGATCTGGGCGTCGTCCAGGCCCCGGCCGCAGGAACCTACCCGGGTTTTATGGTAGGGCGCGGTGGTGCCCACGCAGGTGACCTCGGTGAGCCCCCAGGCCTCGGCGTAGCGCCAGCCCAGCCTGTCCTGTATCTGGCCGATGATACTCTCGGGCATCTTGGTGGCCGCGGATAGGCAGAACACCACCGAGGACAGGTCGCGCCGGGGCAGGTCCGGGTCCTTGAGCATCAGGTTGTACATGGGCGGCACGCCGATGAACACTGTGGGCCGCCGCCGCTCTATGTCATCCAGGGTTTGCTCGGGATAGAAGCGCTCCACGGTGATCACCGTGCCGCCGGTAGCCAGCATGCCGAAGGTGCCGTTGACCAGGCCCCAGCAGTGAAAAATGGGCGTGGCCACCATGATGGTGTCCTGGGGATTATAGTGCACCTTGCCGAATTTGGTGCTGTTGTGCCAGACGTTGAGGTGCGTGGCCATCACTCCCTTGGGCCAGCCGGTGGTGCCGGAGGTGTACATCAGGTGGCAGAGGTCGCTGCCCCTGGTGGCAACAGGGTAGAACTGGTCTTCGCCCTGGGCCAGCATCTGCTCCCAGCTCAGGTCTTCGCCGCCCAGCACGATCTTGGTTTTCAGCGAGGGCACCTGCCCGGCCGCCTGGTCAATGATGGCCTCGCGGCTGGGGTCCACGATCACCGCCGCCGAGGCGCAGTCCTTGAGGATGTACTCCACCTCCTGACGGCGCAGCATGGCGTTGACCACGTTCACGGTCAGGCCGGCGCGCGCGATGCCCAGATAGCTGACGATCAGCTCGGGCAGGCTGGGCAGAAACAAGGAAACCACCTGGCCCGGCCGCAGCCCCAGGGCCAGCAGGCCGCTGGCCGTCCGGTTGACCAGCCGGTTAAGCTCGGCATAGGAAAAGCGCTTGTCCGCGAAGATGATGGCGGTCTTGTCCGGGGTGGCCTGCGCGTGCGGCAGGATGATCTGGGACGCGTTCATGGCAGCCTCCTATGCAACACCGCCGGAACCAGCCGGCCGGGCGGGCGGAACATCACTTAGCTACCACAACGGCAATTTTTTTTACAAGGCCCCAGTGCGGCCAGGCCAAGCAAAAAAAGGCGCGCCCCGGCAGGGAGGCGCGTCCCAATGCCTCGGGTATGGGAGGAGCCGGATGGCCGGCCGGGAAGGGCTTACATGCTGTAGAGCTCGGGGCCGTAGAGACGAATCCAGTCCTTCTTGAGGCTCTTGATGGCCTGCTTGTTCTGGCCGGCGGTGCCGATGATAAGGATGGTGGCCTCGCCGGTCTGGATGCAGGGATAGATGTAGTCCACGTTGACCTTTTCGCGCTTGAGGGGGTTGAGCACCGCCAGCAGACCGCCAGCGTGGTGCGGGGTCTCGGCCGCGATCACCTCCTCCTCGGTCACGTTCAGGCCCTGGGCCCCGAGCACGCTCAAACCCTTCTCCGGGTTGTTGACCACAAAGCGCATCAGACCGTCACCGCCGGGCGTGGAGGTGGAGACGAAAAAGGCCAGGATATTCACCCCGGCGTCGCCCAGTATCTCGCTGACCGAGGCCAGTTGGCCGGGCTTGTTGGGCATGGTGATGGTCAACTGCTTGACGGTCATCTCCTCACTCCTTAGCTGTGCGCGCGGCGGACCTGCTCAGCCCCGGCCCGCAGGGCGCGGAGGTCAAGTTCCAGCTCCGGCTTTTGGTCCTCGGCAGCGGCCAGGGCCCGCTCCAGATATTTAAGGCTCACCATTCCCGTGGCCTGGGCCAGGGCCCCCAGCATCACCAAGGGGGCCGCCTGCTCCCGGCCCAACTTTACTGCGATCTGGCCGGCCGGCAGCAAGAGCAGGCGCAGGTCCTGGCGCCGCACCGTCGAGTGTACCAGACTAGAATTGATCAGCAAATGACCGTCGGCCGCCACCTGATTCACCAGCCGCGCCAGGCCGGCCTCGTCCAGGGCCAGGGCGATCTGGGGCGAGCTGGCCACCGGGCTGGCGATCTCCTCTTGGCTGACGGCCACGGTGCAGTCCTCCGGCCCGCCAGGCAGGAGTTGGGCTAAGGAGGACAGGCAGGTGACCTCCTTCCCGGCCTCAAAGGCGGCTTGGGCCAGCAAAAAGCCCAGGGCCGGCACGCCCTGCCCAGCCGATCCCGCCAGCACGGCCTTGACGGTCATGGTTCCGCCTCCGCGTGAGCGGCGTCCTTGAGCACCCCTAAGGGCAGGGCTTGGGACATATCGCGGCCGCTCCAGGCCAGGGCCTGCGCGGGGGCCATCCGCCAGCGCTTCGGGCAGGGGGCCAACACCTCCACCAGGGAAAAGCCCAGGCCCTGCATCTGGGCGCGCAGGGCCAGGGCCAAGGCCTGTCCGGCCCGGGCCACCTGCTCGGCGCCGGCCAGGCCCACCCGCTCGGCGTACACACAGCCCGCGGCGCCGGCCAGCAGGCGCCCCAGGTCCAGAGACGCGTCCGCCGGCCGTTGGCCGCCGTATGGGGCCGGCCCGCTGTTGTTGACCAACAGCAGGGTGAGGCCTTCGCCGCGCTGCGCGGCCAGGAGGGCCTGATCCAGGCCCGCAATCAGTTCGCCGTCGCCTTGATAGGCCAGCACCACCTGCTGGGGCAGGACCCGTTTCAGGCCCGTGGCCACGGCCAGGGCCTGGCCGCGCGGGGCCTGGCCCATGTCCATTTCCAGGTGCTCGCACATGGCACGGGCGCAGCCGCTGGGGGGCAGCAGGATGCTGCGGCCGGCCAAATCCAGCTCCGCCAGGGCCTGGACCAGCAGGCCGTGCACCGCAGCGTGACCGCAGCCCGGGCAGTAGGGGAGCGGGGCGGGCTGGAGGCGCGAAGGCAGGGCAGGGGGTTGGTTCATGCGCCGCCTCCCCGCCGCCGGCCCAGGCGCTGCAAGTGGGCCTGGTGGTAATAGTGGCTGATCTCGTGGGCCGCCTGGTCCGGCGTGGGCACCACCCCGCCCGGCCGGCCGTAAAGCTCCACCGTGGCCTGGCCCTGCACGGCCAGACGCACGTCCTCTACCATCTGGCCGGCGCTCATCTCCACCACCAGCAGATGCCGCACCACCCGGGTCAACTCCCGCAGGGGTTGGCTGGGGAAGGGCCAAAGGGTGATGGGCCGCCAGAGCCCCACCTTGAGCCCGCGCTCGCGCACCCGCTTGACCGCGCCCTTGGCGATGCGCGCGGCGCTGCCAAAGGCCACCACCAACAGCCGGGCGTCCTCCAAGGCAAAGCCCTGCCAGGCAATCTGGTCGCGGGTGATGGCGTCGTATTTGCGCACCAGCTTGTAGTTGTGGTTCTCCAGCAGCTTGGGCCTTGGTTGCCGGAGGGCCAGGCAGCGCCGGGGCCGCTCCAGCCCCTGGCCCAGGGCCCAGTCCTTGGCCGGCAGCACGGACGGCGCCAAGGCCGGGGGCAGCTCCACCGGCTCGATGAGCTGGGCCAACAAGGCGTCGGCCAGGATCAAGACCGGGTTGCGATAGGCGTCGGCCAGGGCAAAGGCCTTCACAGTAAGATCGGCCATCTCCTGGCAAGAGGCCGGAGCCAGCACCAGGGTGCGGTAGTCGCCATGGCCGCCGCCGCGCGTGGCCTGGAAATAGTCGCTCTGGGTCGGGTGCAGGTTGCCCGGGCCAGGGCCGCCCTGGCTGAAGTTGGCCACCACCGCGGGCAGCTCCAGGCCGGCCAGCCAGGACAGCCCCTCCTGCATGCGGCTCAGGCCCGGCCCGCTGGAGAAGGTCAAGGCCCGGGCCCCGGCCATGGCCGCGCCCATGACCATGCTGATGGCCGCCTGCGCGCTGTGGGACGGCACCAAGACCCCGCCCATCCCCGGCAGGCGGGCGGCCAGGTACTCGGCCGCGGGGCTCAGGGATCCAGGCGGGCCGCCAAAACAGTAGCGGCAGCCGGCGCGCAAGGCGGCCTCGGCCAGAGCCTGGGCGCCGCTGATGAGTTGACGACTCACCGCAAACCTCGTCCCCTCGAGTCTGGATGGACGGCGCATGGGGCCATGCAGAGCTCCCGGCCACCATAAGTGGATGATTTGTCACCAGGAGCCCGTTGAATAGCAGACCGGCCCCTGGGGTGTCAAGATGGGGCCTGGGCAGGCAGTGGAGTTTGACAGCCCAACCGGGCCCGGCTAGCATTGAGAAACTAAAAATTCCCACCCGAGAGGCAAACTCTTCCCTAATCAGGAAGCCGCATGGACCCACACCACCCAGACTGCATCTGCCAAGGCTGCCGCGCCCAGGCCGAGACCCTGGCGCTGTTGATGGAGCACCACCGGTTCCCCGGTCCTTACATGTTCAAGATCATTGGCTTTGACGACAACGGCTTTTTGCAGCGGGTGCGCCTGGCGGCCGAGGAGGTGTTGGGTCCGCTCAATGAGGATAGCCAGGTGCGCAGCCGGCCCTCCGCGGGCCATAAGTATCTGGCCGTGACCCTGGACGTGGAGGTGGATAGCCCCGATCAGGTGCTGGCCGTGTACGCTGGTCTGCGGCGATTGGAGGGATTGATGGTGCTGGTTTAGACAGCGGACCGCCATCTGCCCGACCCTTGCTGAGCAATTTATTGCCGGCCAATGTTAAAATGATGGCGAATGAATATTGATTACTATCTGCCGCCCCCCGGTGGGAGGCCAGCCACGCGCGGCCTTTTTGGCCAGGAGCGCCTGACATGATGCGATACCTGCTGCCTTTGTTGTTATTTATCTTGACCCTGGGCTGCGGCGGCCCCTCGCCCCAAAGCGGCGGTTTGGACGGCCCTGCCCGCAGGGCTGAACTCAAATACCCTGCCGCCCCGCCCGGCTCTCAGGCCGCTGCTGCGGCCACGGATACAACCAGTTGGCTGGACCGCACCATGCGTGACCTCAGGATAAGATTAAAACTGACCCCCGAGCTGGCGGCCAAGGTGCGGTCCATCCTCAAGGAGAGCGAGGAGCAAAAGGAGCGCCTGCGCCCCGAGGGCGACCGCTACGGCAGCATCCAGGCGATGAATAAGCTGTTTGCGCGCATGCGCCAGGTGGATTCGGCAACCGAGGCCTCCCTGGCCAAGGTGCTCAGCACGGACCAGATGGTCTCTTACCGGGCCTATCGCAAAGACCAGCGCGAACGCCTGAGCGAAGGAAGGCCTCTGAGCGAAAGTGGGCCCTCCAGCGGCCGAGACCGCAAGCGGCAATAAGTTAGGCTAGGGGTAATGCAGGTTAAGCCGGCCGCCAGTGGGTGGCTGGGTTGAGAAACCAGGCGCCCCCGGCATCTTGACCGGCGATGCCCCGGCCGGCCAATTCCTTCAGCGCACCGTCCAGTTTCTCCGGGCTGGCGTTCCACATGGGCAGCATGGTCTCGCGCCTGAGAGTGGCGCCTTGGTCGGACAGGGCGGTCATCAACAGGTAAAGGCTGGTGCCCTCCACGCTCAGCTTCTGGTCAAAAATCCTCCGGTCCATGCTCACACCGCCCCCGGCCTTGCCGCCCTGGTGTATAAAGGAATCAGCCTGTCCACTGTACCACAGCCCCCAGGCCGCGTCAGGGCCGGCCGGGGCAGGGAGGCCCTAGCCATGCCGCTGGTCGCGCTCATGTTCCCCGCCACCGCCCTCAGGCGCTCCATGCTCTGCGGGTTGGCGCCGTTGTTCGAGTCCCTGGCCGTGCTGCAGCCGCCCAGCCTGGGCCCCGAGGCCCTGGCCGCGCCCCAGGCTTGGCAGGCGCTGGTGCAGGTGCGGCGGCCGCGGTCCGGCGCGGACCAGGCCGCGGCCCCCCAGGCCCAGCAGGCGGCCAAATTGCTGCGCCAGTGGGAGCAGTGGGTGCGTCTGCACCAGGGCTCGGGCCAGGTGGAGGCCGTCAAGGCCGGGGTGCAGCCACCTCCGCCGCCGGAGACCTTCCGCTCCCTGATGGGCCAGATCAAAAACTACCGCGCCTCCGGGTCTGAGGCCGGGCCGCCCCTGCCCCAGGTGGAGGCGGACCTGTTCCTGCACCTGGCCCACATCCAGGACCAGGAGGCGGCCGGCCTGGAGGAGGCCCTGGCCCAGGCCCGCCAGAGCCAAGAGCGGCTGGCCCACTCCATGGGCCATGACCAGGCGGACCACCAGCCGGCCGACTATGAGACCCATCTCCTGGACCGCCTGCCGCCGGTGGACTACAGCCTGCCCCAGGAACATCTGCTCAGCCAACGCCTTTCGGCCTGGGCCACCCTTGCCGCCGAGACCGACCTGGGCGGCGCCTGGCTGGCCACGGCCAGCGGCGAGGCCGCCCGCCTGTTGCTGGAGCGGGCCGCGGCCCTGGTGCAGCCGCCGGTTAAGGATCTGCGCTCGCCGGCCGGGGCGGTGTCGCCCCTGCAAATGGGCCCGGTAAGCCCACATCCGGACAACCCCCTGGCCCAGGAGGCGGCCCGCCTGCTGTTGCCGGACCTCTGCGGCCTGGAAGACGAGGCCCTGCTGTCCCTGGCGGCCAGGCTGGCCGCCGAGCCGCGCCTGGACCTGCTGCGCCAGCGCCTGGGGCATTTGGCCCAGCGTCTGGCCGACGAAAAGTGGGGAGCCGGCCTGGCCGGTGAACTGGCCCGGGAGGCCCAGGAGCTGGCCGCAGACTATGCGGACCTCGTTGCCGCGGCTGGGGTCAAGCCCGGGCCCAGCCTCCGGGGTCTGAGCCTGCTGTCCTTCCCGGGCCTGGGCCAGGACGAGCTGCTGGCCCTGATGCGCGGCGGACGGACCCCGGCCGCGCCCCAGCTCAAGGATTGGCCGGACCACTGGCCCGACGGCTCCTGCCCGGTCTGGGCCCTCTGGTAGGGGCTGATTGCCGAAGGGATTGATCTAGAGCGCCCGGCCCCAGTCGCGGCCCTGCACGCGCAGGCCCAAGGCTTCGTTGGGGCGGCTCCGGCCCAGGAGCACGGTGCCCGGCCAAAAGGCCTCGATGGTCTCCACCGCGGCCTTGAGGCCCCGGCTGGCGTGGCTGACCATCAGGCGGCTGACCCCCTGGGCGCAGGCCAGGGCCAAGAGCAGGCGGCTGGCCGTGTCCGCGGGCAGGGCCGCGCCGCTGCGCAGGAAGCCGGTCAGGGTCTCCACCGCCTCCACGGCCAGGGCCTCGGGCCTTTCGCCCCGCCGGCCCAGGGCCGTGAATCCCACTCGCAGCCGGCCGTCGCCGGCCCAGACCAAAAGGGCCTGGCCCTTGCCGCCACGGGCCCGGCGGATGTTGCCCCGGCCCGAGAGGCCGTGCACTTCCAGCCGCTCCAGGGCCCCGCGCAGGGTCTGCTCGGCCAGGTGCAGGGGCAGGCCGGCGATGAGCACCTCCACCCCCACCTGCCGGGGCTGGAAGGGCCCCTCGGCCTGCAAGGGCTCCAGGCGCCCGGCCGGCTGGAGGTGTATCTCGGCCTCGCCGCCTCCGGCCGGAAAGAAGCCAGGCGCTATCTCGCTGTAGTTCAGCTTCAGCCCCAGGGCCTGCCAATCCGGGACTAGCACCTGGGCCAGCTCGTCGCTGGTGGGGCCTCCGGGCACGTGGCTGCCGCCGCGCAGGATAAGGCCGCTGGGGCCCTGGGCCGCGGCCAGGGGCAGCAGCAGGGTCTCCAGCACCAGGCTCAGGGGCGCGGCGCTGGGCATCAGGCCCGCCAGGTCAAAGGCGTAGTCCCCGGGCTGCACCCGCCCGGAGGTGAACTCCATACTGCCCGCGCCCAACTCGCCCTGAAAGCGGCCTTGGCTGACGCGGGCCGCGGCCAGGGCCGCGGTGAGCCCGCCCGGGCCCAAGCCGGGCCGGGGGCGGGGCTGGTCGTCCACCAGGCCGCTGAGCCGGAGGGGCCGTCCGCTGAGCAGGGACAGGGGCAGCCCCAGACGCAGGCCCGCGTTGTGGCCCAGACCGGCGTTGGCGATGTACACGGGGGAGGGCAAGCCGTTCTCTCTTGTCAAATCAGGGCGCCAAGAAATCAACCGCCCCAGTATACCCGAGCCGGACCCGGCCTCCCAGGCCAGAGGTTCGCTTGCCGCCAGGCCCGGGCTGAGTTATCTTTGGATGCCAGGGCCGCAGCAGACGCTTTAAGGTTGTTGCCAACCTGTGGATAAAATGGGTCTTTGTCGCCCAGGCCCCTGTCCAGGCGATCACCGTAAAGGATATTTTTAGGCTTGTCGGATATAACTACGTTATTTTGTTGCTCATTATCTGTAGAGGCATTTTGCGGGTTCTGCCAGGGGGAATGCGGCCGCTCCTGGCAAGTTATCCACAATTGGTTGTAGCGGCTGGGGATGATTAACTCCGCAGAATCAGAGAGGGTAATGGTTGGGGGCCGATCAACTTGGCCTCTGGGCCAGCCTTTGGAGCGCGCCGTGGCCCTGGCCCAGGAGCAAGGCCAAGTGCTCTTGGGCGGCCTGGAGGGCGCGGCCCGGGCCTTTGCCCTGGCCAGGGTCTGGCTGGCCCGGCCGCGCACCATGCTGGTGGTCTGTCCCACCTTGCCCCTGGCCGAGACCCTCACCCGGGACCTGGAGTTCTTCCTGGCCGGGGCCGGGCAGGGGACGGGTCCGGTGCGGCTGTTCCCGGCCTACGAGGTCTCGCCCTACCAGGACCTGGACCCGCCGCCCGAGGTCACGGCCCGGCGCCTGGCCGTGCTCTGGGAGCTGCTGTCCGAGGAGCAGCCGCTCATGGTGGTCACCTCGGCCGCGGCCGCCGCGGGCCGCCTCTGCCCGGCCGAATACCTGGTGGACAACGCCCTGGAGATAACCCCCGGCGCGGCCCTGGAGCGCGACCGCCTGGCGCGGGCCCTGAGCCAGGGCGGCTACACCCCGGTGCCGCTGGTGGAGCAGGTGGGCGACTTCGCCCTGCGCGGGGCGGTGGTGGATTTCTTCGGCCCTCTGAGCGACGACCCGGTGCGGGTGGAGTTCTTCGGCGATGAGGTGGCCAGCCTGCGCCGCTTCGACCCCTCGGACCAGCGCTCGCAACTGCCGCTGGCCAGCGCCAGCCTGATCCCTTGCCATCCGGTGGACCTCTCGCCGCCGGCCGTGGAGCGGGCCTTGAGCCGCCTGCGCCGCCTGGTGCGCGAGGAGGGGCTGTCCACCCGCCGTCTGTCCGAGCTGCACGAGCGCCTGGAGCAGGGCGCGCCCTTCGGCGGCCTGGAGTCCCTGTTGCCCCTGTTCTATGAGAACGCGGCCGATCTGTTCGCCTATCTGCCGGCCGAGGCCTGGCAGGTGGTGCTGGAGCCGGCCGAGGTTGAGGCCCGCCTGGAGGCCGAGAAGGAGCAACTGGAGGCGGGCTTCAGCGAGGCCCGCGAGGAGGGGCGTATCGCCCTGTCCCCGCCCCTGCTGCGGCGCACCCCGGCCCAGATGGCCCAGCGCCTGGCCGAGCGGCCGCGGTTCATGTTCAAGGCCCTGGCCCTGGGTGCGGCCGAGCCGGGCCAGGCCCCTTTGGTGCGCCTGTCCGCGGCTACCCACCCGGGCCTGCACCAGGAGCTGAGCCGCAGCGGCGAGGGCTCGCTCATCGCCCGCTTC
Organism: Desulfarculus sp.; assembly: GCA_003605055.1. Lineage (GTDB taxonomy): Bacteria > Desulfobacterota > Desulfarculia > Desulfarculales > Desulfarculaceae > Desulfoferula. The sequence goes on along the minus strand of QZKP01000052.1, from coordinate 13,297 downwards.
CTGGCCTGGGTGCAGGGCCAGCAGGAACAGGGCCGGACCGTGGCCCTGGTCTGCCGCTCCCGCTCCCAGGTGCAGCGTCTGGGCGAGCTGCTCAGCGAGCGGGAAGTGGCGGTCCAGGTGATAGGCCAGGCGCGGGAAACCTGGGGAGGGCAGGGGGCCGGGCTGTACCTGCTGGAGGGCGGGCTCACCGCCGGCTTCAGCCCCGCGGAGCTGCCCCTGGTCTTCGTCACCGAGGACGAGGTGTTCGGCGCCCCCAGGCTGGTGCGCCAGCAGGCCCCGCCGCGCCTGTCGGAGATGCTGGCCGCCCTGGACGACCTGGAACCCGGGGACCTGGTGGTGCACCTGGATCACGGGATGGCCCGCTACCAGGGCCTGGTCACCGTGGCCGTGGGCCCGGCCGAGAGCGACTTCCTGCTGCTCATCTTCGCAGGGGAGGACAAGCTGTATCTGCCCGCGGACCGCATGGGCCTGATAAGCAAGTACCGCGGCCCGGAGCAGTCCCGGCCCAAGCTGGACCGCCTGGGCGGCAAAACCTGGGCCCGGGCCAAGGGCCGGGCCCGGAAGGCGGTGGAGGCCATCGCCCACGACCTGGTGGATCTGTACGCGGCGCGCAGCGTGCACAAGGGGCAACCCTTCCAGCCGCCGGACCGGTCCTTCCGGGAGTTCGAGGCCTCCTTCCCCTGGCAGGAGACGCCGGATCAGGCCCGGGCCATCGAGGAGGTCATCGCGGACCTGGCCGCCGCCCGGCCCATGGACCGCCTGGTCTGCGGCGACGTGGGATTCGGCAAGACCGAGGTGGCGCTGCGGGCGGCCTACCTGGTGGCCACGCAAGGCAGGCAGGTGGCTTTCTTGGTGCCCACCACGGTGCTGGCCGAGCAGCACTACCAGACTTTCGTCAGCCGGCTCTACGACCAGCCCTTGGAGGTGGAGAGCCTCAGCCGCTTTAAGAACGCCGCCCAGCAAAGGCAGGTGCTCCGGGGCCTGAAGGAGGGCGCCGTGGACGTGGTGATCGGCACCCACCGCCTGCTGCAAAAGGACGTGGAGTTCAGGGACCTGGGGCTGGTGGTGGTGGACGAGGAGCAGCGCTTCGGCGTGCAGGCCAAGGAGCGACTCAAAAAGCTGCGGCGCCTGGTGGACGTGCTCACCCTCACCGCCACGCCCATCCCGCGCACCCTGCAAATGAGCCTGTCGGGAATAAGGGACCTGTCGGTGATCAACACCCCGCCCGAGGACCGCCAGGCCATCAAGACCTATCTGGCGCCCTTTTCGCCGCGGGCGGTGCAGGAGGCCATCGAGCGCGAGCTGGAGCGGGGAGGGCAGATTTTCTTCGTGCATAACCGGGTGCAGGACATCGGCAAGATGGTGCGCCTGGTGCAGCGCCTGGTGCCCCGGGCCCGGGTGGGCGTGGCCCACGGCCAGTTGCCCGAGCGGGAGTTGGAAAAGGTGATGATGGGTTTCGTGCGCCGGGAGCTGGACGTGTTGGTCTGCACCACCATCATCGAGTCCGGCCTGGACATCCCCAGCGCCAACACCATCGTCATCAACCAGGCCGACAAGCTGGGGCTCAGCCAGATATACCAACTGCGCGGCCGGGTGGGGCGGGCCGGACAGCGGGCCTATGCCTGTCTGTTCATCCAGTCCGAAAAGTCCCTGAGCCGCCAGGCGGCCAAGCGGCTCAAGGCTTTGATGGACTTCACCCACCTGGGGGCCGGCTTCGCCATAGCCATGCACGACCTGCAGATACGCGGGGCCGGCAACCTCCTGGGCGAGGCCCAGACCGGCGTGGCCGCGGAGGTGGGCTACGAGCTGTACGTGCGCATGCTGGAGGAGGCCATCGCCCGCCTGAAAGGCGAGGCCCCGCCTGAGGGCCCCGAGCCGCAGCTCAAGCTGGGCCTGCCCGCCTATCTACCCGAGTCCTACGTGCCTGACCCCGAGGTGCGCCTGAACCTCTATCGCCGCCTGAGCGCGGCGCGCCGCGAGGAGCAGGTGCAGGCCATCGCCGGGGAACTGGGCGACCGCTTCGGTCCGCCGCCGGAGCAGGCGGCCAACCTGTTGCAGGGGGTGGAGCTGAAGGTGCTCCTGCGGCAACTGGGCGCCGACCGCTTGGACCTGTCGGCTGACTCGCTCATGGCCTATTTCAGCCACACCGGCAACCTGAATCTGGAGCGCCTCTTGGACATGGCTCAGGGGCAGCCGGAGCGGGTTCGGGTGTTTCCGGACGGACGGGTGAAACTACGTCTGCCGCCGGGCCAGGGGGCGCTGGCCGGGGCCAAGGAATTCTTGCAATATATAGGCGCGGATGGTAACTAAACTTCTCAACATGGTTGAAGAAATCTCATCCTGTCCAGCCCCGGCGGGCTGGAGCGCCGCCTGCAAGTGGGCGCTGGCGCTGCTGCTGGTGGGCCTGGCGGCCTGCTCGGGCGGTGGGCCGCCGGAGGCGCCGGAGCTGGCCCGTGTCGATGAAAAGTCCATCACTTTGCAGGATTTTCTCTCCCGAGCCGCCTTCATGGGCTTGGGCAACGACCCAGCCATACTCACGCCCGAGTTGCGCAAGGCGGTGCTGCATGATCTGGTGAGGCGGGAGTTGGTCCTGGCCGAGGGGGCCCGGCGGGGCATAGAGCTGAACGAGCAGGAACTGGCCCGCCAGGAGCAGGACGTGCGCCGGGGCCTGAGCGATGAGGATTTCAAGAAAACCCTGGCCGGGCACGGTATAAACTACAACCAGTGGCGCCGGGAAATGGGCCGGGAAGGCCTGATGGAAAAAATCCTGAATTTGGTGGTGCTGCCCCGGGTGCGCATCTCGCCCGAGGATGTGCAGCAATACTACCAACAGCATCAGGACGAGTACCGCCGGCCCGAGCAGATACTGGCCCAGCACGCCCTGCTGCCCAACCGGAAGCTGGCCCAGAAGCTAGTGGACCGGGTGGCGGCCGGGCAGGACATGGGTCAGGCCGCGGCCGAGTTGGGCGCGCCCCTGGCCGAAGGGGAGCGGCCCGCCTGGCTCTCCCGGGGGCACATGCCTCCGGTGTTGGAAAACAAGGTGTTCGGCCTCAAATCGGGGCAGTTGGCTGGCCCCCTGCCCAGCCCCTATGGCTTTCACGTGGTGCGGGTGATGGGCAAGCGACCGGCCACGATGCTGACCCTGGAGCAGGCCTCCAGCCGCATCCGGCGGGAACTGGCCACCCAGCGCCAAGAGGATCTCGCCGCGGCCTGGCTTGAGGAGATGCTTTCCAAGGCAACAGTTTGGTATCATACGCAATTCATAGATACAGGCCGCCTGGAGCAGGCAGGGAGTAACTAATGCGGAACCGCATCTTGCTGGCAGCGATATGCAGCTTGTCCTTGCTAATGGGGGGCCGCGCCGCGGCCGAGCAGGTCATCAACCGGGTGGTGGCCGTGGTGGGGAACGAGGTGATTACCGCCGTGGACCTGGAAAAGTCCATCCGCCAGACCAAGGCCCAATTAGCCAGCTTGCAGGCCTCCCAGGGCGGCGCGGAGTTGCCGCCCAGCCAGGTCCGGCGCCTGGCCCTGGAGCGATTGATAGACGACAAGCTTTTTGCCAAGGAGGTCAAGCGGCTGAACCTCAAGGTGAGTGAGGCTGAGGTGGAGCATTACATCAACCGCATCAAAAAGGCCAACAACCTCAGCGAGGAAGATTTCGTGGCCAGCCTCTCCCGCCAAGGCTTGACTCCCGAGGAATACAGGGAAAACCTGGGCAAGGACATCCTCAAGCACAAGCTGATCGGCGTCGAAGTGCAAAAGCAGGTGGTAATAAGCGACGCCCAGGTGGAGGAGTATTTCAAAAAGCACAAGCCTGAGTACAGCAACCTGGACCAGGTGGAACTGCGGGCCATCTTCCTGACCGCGGCGCCCGGCACCGGGGTCGGTGCGGACAATCTGGTGCGCCAGAAGGCTGAAAACATCCTGCAGGAAATCAAGGCCGGCGGGGACTTCGCTGCCCTGGCCAAGAAGCACTCCCAGGGACCAGGGGCCAACCGGGGCGGTTCCCTGGGCAAGATCAAGGCCAGCGACCTGCTGCCGGCCATGCGCCAGGCCCTGGCCGAACTGAAACCTGGCCAGGTCAGCCCGGTCCTGCAGATACCCCAGGGCTTCGTGATCATGCAGCTGCTGTCGCGCTCCGGCCAGTCGGGGCTGCCCCTGGATGATGTGCGTGAGCAGATACGCAGCAAGCTGGAGCGCGAGGCCCTGGAGCATCGCTTCCGGGAATGGATGAAGGAGCTGCGGGCCAAGGCCTATGTGAAAATCATCGATTAAGACTGGGCCGCGGCCAAGGGGTTCGGACGCCCACGCTTGATCGGTTGGGCCGGTGCCGCTATATTGACAACCAGGCGGACAGACCATGCGGAGCATAACCGGGGGTGGTCCAGGATGGGGCGAAAAGCGGCGGGCGTTATTTTGGGTTTCCTGGGCCTGGGCCTGTTCGCCCTGATCGTGCCCCTGTTCAACTGGCTGATGCCCCGCACCATCAGCGAGGGGAACTTTCTGGCCAACCTAATGTTCATCATCCTGGTGGGCATCACCGGCCTGGTGCTGATGACCATTGCCTGGCATTTCCTTTTCACCCGCGACTAGATACGGATACATAAGCCGGGTTCCAATCGTAGTTTTCAATATCATACTGAAATCTTCTACGAAAGTGGCCTGACTATTGCATCGTATAAATAGCGGTTGCGCTTCGGATGACCATACTTTCCCGAGAGGGGCAGGCAGGGAAAGTGGCTAATCCGGGGCGCAACTTTTTGGGGCTAATGGCCCCGGGGATGGGCTGAAGGATCATTAACTGGAAAAAACTCATAAAATTAGTCGCCGCCGCTTTTACTAAACGAGGATATTCTGGAACGGTAGAATTTATTATTGCCTGGCGATAATACAACTTACTTAAAATTATAAATAAACAGTTTTTAGACAGGTAGAATTAACCGACTTAAACGGGCACAATTTACCTTTTTATTAAACTAGGTATTAAAATAGGGCTATTTTGCCTTATTTATTATTCTTGGAATATTTATATAGTAATTCCTTAACCTTATCTACAAAAGCCACCATGTCTGAGAGCTTATCCATAAAGGCCTGGGCTCCCACCTGGCGGCAGCGGCTGGGCATGCGCGGATCGCCGTACGCGCTCAGCACCAGAATCGGCGGCCTCTCGCCGCCGTTGATCCCCCGCAGCAGCTCATCGCAAAGATTCAGGCCGTTGCCATCGGGCAGACCAACGTCCACCACCAACAGGTCCGGCGTCCGGGCGGCCTGCTCCCACCAGGACTGGGTCTGGCGGCAATCCCGGCAGCGCACCACCTCCATGTCCTCGGCGCTCAGCACGGCGCTATAGAGGGCGGCGGTGTCCGCGTCGTCCTCCACCAACAGAATCAGGGGTCGGCTCATGTCAGGGCCTCCAGCTTGACCGTGAAGGTGGTGCCCACGCCCGGCTCGCTCTCCACCTTGATGTCCCCCCGGTGCAGCTTGACTATCTCCTGCACCAGGCTTAATCCGATGCCCAGGCCCTCCAGGCGGCCGGTGCCCGTGATGTCGGCCCGATAGAAGCGGTTGAAGATGGCGGCCATGTGCTCCCGGTCTATGCCCACCCCGGAGTCAGCCACGGTCAGGACCACGCTCCCGTCTTGCCGCCGCAGCCCGACCTTAACCTCCCCGCCCCTTTTATTATATTTGATCGCATTGACCAGGAGGTTGTCCACCAACTGGATCAGCTTGTTCAGGTTGCCTAAAACCGTCAACTCGCCCGCGGACACCGCGACCAGATCCAGGCGCACCCGTTGCTCGTCCGCCGCCGCCCGCAGGTTCTCGGCCCCGGTACGCACCAGCGTGGCCAGGTCCACCCGCTCCATTTCGAACTGCTCCTTGGAATGGCTCAGGCGGGCCAAATCCAAGAGGTTGTTGATTTGCTTCTCCAGTTTGGTCAGGTTGCGCCAGCATATCTCCAAATAGTTGGGGGTCTCCTTGGCGTCGCCGCGGCCGTCCTTGAGCAGTTGCAGAAAACCCTTGAGGGAGACTAGGGGGGTCTTGAGCTCGTGACTGAGGGTGGTGAGGAACTCGTCCTTCAGTTCTTCCACGTCCTTGATCTCCTCCAGGGCCTTTTCCAGGGCGGTGGACTTGCGCAGAAGCTCGCCGTAAAGGGTGTCGCGCAGAGTCACGTCCCGCAGGATGGCTCCCAGCACCCAGGATTGCCCCTCGGGGCCGCCCTCCAGAGTAATGCTGGCCTCAATGTTTATACTACCCCCTTTGCTTTTGATCTGGCCGGTGAGCAGCTCCCCGCCGGCGGCCAAGGCTTCGTCCCAGCCCTTGTCCAGGGTCACGAAGTGCTCCACCGGCTGGCCCAGCACCTCGTCCTTGAGCCGCCCCACCGCCCGGCAAAAGGCCAGGTTGGCGTCCAATATTCGCTTGCCCGCCGGGGCCAAGGAGAGAAACATGTCCGGCGCTGCATTGAAAAACCGCCGGTAGAGGCTCAGGTAGTCCAGCAGGGCCTCGTGCATGACTTGGATGGCCAGGGCCAGGCGGTTGAGCTCCCCCAGAGAGCTGGGCGCGTCGGGCAGGGGGGAGGGTTCGCCCAGGGCCATGCTGCGGCAGGCCTCCACCAGGGAGTCTACCTGCCGGTTGAGCCGGCGCCGCCAGAGCAGACCGCCGGCCAAGACCGCCGCCAGGGCCACCAGCAGGCCGATGGACTTGAAGACGATGCTGCGTTTTAAGAGCATCAGGCCGGCGCCCTGCAGGCCGCGCTCGGTCCAGAAGGCCAGGTCCCAGAACAGCTCGGCCACGCTCCAGGCCAGAATGGGCAGGCCCACCACCAGCAGCAAGAGGCCCAGAGGTTTGGGTCGTGATAGCTTGGACATGATCCCCGCCGTTGGCAAGGGTTATCCTCGCCTCAGGGGTTCCAGATTAGCCTTGGACTAGTTGTGTGTCAACGCACCACCGCGGCGGCCGGCTTTGTTTTGTTATGCGCCCCGGCGTGTTATATTCAAATAAAAGAAGAGGGGTACGAGAGTATGTTGATTTTATACCTGACGCCGGAGGTGTGGCCCTACAAGCGGGTAGGGGGGCTGGCGGAGGTGGCCCGCGAGCTGCCCCTGGCTTTGGGCGCCTTGGGGCACACCGTGGCCGTGGTGACCACCAAACCGCGCCTGGACGCGCAGATGGAGGCCGGCCTGCAGAGGCTGGACGTCACCCTGGAGGTGCCCGTCTCCTGGAAGCGCCACCAGGCCCAGGTCTTTTCCCAGGCCTCGGGGCCAGGGGTCACCAACTACCTTATCGGACACGAGCACCTGTTCGACCGCGAAGGCCTGTATGGCAACGCCTTCGGGGACTATGAGGACAACGCCGAACGCTTTATTTTCTACAGCCGGGCCTGCCTGGAGCTGGCCCGGGTCATGGGCTGGCCGGTGGACGTGTTCCACGCCAATGACTGGACCACGGGCCTGGTGCCGGTGTATCTGCAAAGCATCTACGCCCAGGAGCCCTTGTTCGCCAAGACCGCCTCGGTGATGACCATTCACAACCTGGGCAAGCAAGGCCTGTTCTGGCACTACGACATGCCCCTGACCGGCCTGGGCTGGGAGTACTTCACTCCCGAGGCCATGGAGTTCTACGGCCAAATCAATTTCCTCAAGACCGGCCTGGTCTTCGCGGACATGATCTCCACGGTCTCCCAGCGCTACGCCGAGGAGATACTCACTCCGGAAATGGGCTTCGGCCTGGACGGGGTGCTGCGCAAGCGGCGCGACCGTTTGACCACGGTGATCAACGGCCTGGACTACGAGGCCTGGAATCCGGCCAGGGACCCCCGGCTGGCGGCCAACTATAGCGTGGACAACCCCGACCCCAAGGCGGTCTGCCGCCAGGAGTTGGCCCGTTTGTTCCACCTGGAGCAGGATTCCGGCCGGCCCCTGACCGCGGTGGTGGGCCGCCTGGTGGACCGCAAGGGCCTGGACCTGATCTCCGCGGCCATGGAGCAGCTTTTCGACCTGGGCCTGGACTTGGTGGTGATGGGCTTCGGCGAGGACCACTACCACGCCCGCCTCAAGGAGCTGGAGCGCCTGCACCCCGGCCGTTTGGGGGTGCACGTGGGCTACGAGATGGACCTGGCCCACCGGATCATGGCCGGGGCGGATATGCTCCTGATGCCCAGCCGCTACGAACCCTGCGGCCTGCACCAGATGCAGGCCATGCGCTACGGCACGGTGCCGGTGGTGCGGGCCACGGGCGGCCTGGACGACACCGTGCTCAACCACCACGCCGCCCGGCCTGGCACCGGCTTCAAGTTCGAGCCCTACGACGTGCCGGCCATGCTGGAGGCGGTGCAGAAGGCGGTGGCGGCTTTCAAAAATCACCAGGAATGGCGGGGCATCATGCAGCGGGGCATGTCCCAGGATTTCTCCTGGCAGGCGGCCGCGCCCCTCTATGTGGACATATATCAAAAGGCGCAAAACTACGCCGCCCAGCGGAGGCGCGGCTGAAAATGGCCGAGGACAAGCGCTTCGACGTCCTGGCCCACGTGGTGGAGATCACCAACGCCTCGGTGGACGTCAACGAGCGCCTGGACAGCATTCTGGGCACCATCAACTCCCACCTGGGTTCCCGGGTGGCGGTGCTTTTCCTGCAGGAGCAGGTGGGCAGCCGCCTGACCCAGGCCAATTTCTGGCCCCGCCAGGAGCGCCGGGACCCCCCCTTGAGCGTGTTCTTCGGCGAAGGGGTGCTGGGCAAAACGGCCCAGGAGCGCAAGCCCAGCCTCACCGCGGTGGAGTTGCCCAGCGGCGACCCGGCCGTGGACGCCTTGTGCCAGGAATCGGAGCTGGCCGCGGCGTTCCCGGTGATGGACGACAACCGCCTGTACGCGGTGCTGCTCTTGGTCTTCGCCCCCGGCCGCAGCCTGACAGCCGAGGAAGTGCAGCTCATGCAGATGGTCTCCCGGGAGATGGCCGGCACCATCCGCAACCATCGCCTGTACTTCGAGGCCAAACGCCGCATCGCCGAACTAAACGTCATTTCCGAATTGGGCCGGGCCGCCGTCTCCACCATTGAGGTGAACGAGCTTCTGGACACCACCGCCTCCATGTGCGCCAAGCTGCTGGGGGCCAGGGGAGGCATGATCTGCATCAGTGCCCCCGGCGTGGACCCTCCATTGATGCGGGCCCATTTTGGCCGGGTGCCCGCCGAGTGCCTGCAGCGGGCGGAGTGTGGCCAGGAGTGCAGTCTGCTGGCAGCCGGCGCCGACCACGCTTCTGCGGCGACCCGTGAGGCCCCGGACGGCGGCCTGTGCGTGCCCCTGGCCTTCAAGGGGCCCTACCAGGGCCATTTGTGCGTCTTTGAAAAGATAGCCATGGACAAGGACGCGGTGCCCCGCTTCAACCCCGACGACCGCAACCTGTTGGGCACCATGGCCGCCACGGTGTCCGCCGCCCTGGAGAACGCCATCATCTTCCAGCGCGTGGAGGTGCTGGCCCAGCGCAACGAGGAGATGGTGGGGGCCCTGGCCACCCTTTACGAAATCAGCACCGTGTTGATGACCACCATTCACTTTGACGAGACGGTGCTCATCATCCTCACCGCGGTCATACACCCCGCCGGCCTAGACCATGACCGGGTGATCCTGTTCCTGGTGGATGAGGAAGCGCAGGTGCTGCGGCCGGTGGCCAATATGTCCAAGAACGGCGAGGGCGAACAGCGGCAGGAGCTCAGGCAAAGCCTGCTGGAGCTGCGTGAGCAACGGCCGCGGCGTGCCTTGCTGGTGGACGAGCGCCTCAGCAAAGTGGAGCTTCCCCTGACTCCGGACCAGAGCGTGGTGGCCTTGTGCGTAGACCAGGGCACCAGCGTGGTGGTGGAGGACCCGCTGCACGACGAGCGGGTGAACCGCAAGGTGGCCGAGGCCCTGGGCATGGAGCAGCCCTTTGCCTGCGTGCCCATGTTCGCCAAGGGCAAGGCGATCGGCGTGCTGGTGGTCAACAACTTCGTCAGCGGCCGCTCCATCGCCGAGCGCGAATTGAAACTTCTGAGCATGATGGCCAACCTGGGCGGCCTGGCCCTGGAGACGGCCCGGCTGTACCGCAACCTGGAGAGCGCCAACAAGGAGCTGGCCCACATGCGCAACCGCCTGCTGGAGGCGGACAAGCTGGCCGCCCTGGGCGAGGTGGCCGCCGGCGTGGCCCACGAGATAAGAAACCCCCTGGTCTCCATCGGCGGCTTCACCAGGCGCATCCGCAAGAAGGTGGGCGACGACTCGTCCATCACGCCCTACCTGGACGTGATCATCAACGAGGTGTCCCGCCTGGAGCGCACCCTCAATGAGATGCTGGACTTCTCCTCGGACGTGCGGGGGAACTTCGAAGAGCACGACCTAAACCTGATCATCAAGCAGTCCCTGGAGCTGCTCAGCCGGGACCTGGAGGAGGAGAAGGTGCAGCTGGTGGAGCAGTACGACGCGGATCTGCCCATGGTGTACTGCGACGACCGCCAGGTGAAGCACGTGTTCCTGAACCTGGTGATCAACGCCATCCAGGCCATGAGCCCTCAAGGCGGCACCCTGACCGTACGCACCTTCACCGTGGTGCGCGAGGGCAAGCAGTACGTGGCCGGGGAAATCAGCGACACCGGCGGCGGCATCCCCATGGAGGCGGTGCACAACATCTTCAACCCCTTCTTCACCACCAAGGACCAGGGCTCGGGCCTGGGCCTGTCCATCGTGCACAAGATCGTCACCCGGCACTTCGGCCAGGTGGAGGTGCACAACCGCAGCGAAGGCGGGGCCACCTTCCTGGTGACTCTGCCCGCGGCCGAGGAGGCTCGGGCCTATCTCAAGTAGGCCCGCAGGCAAGAGGCGGAACCCATGGGTCGCGTGGTCAGCCTGGCCCAGGCCAGGGCCCAAAAGATGGCCAGGACCGCCTTCGGCCGCTGGCCGCAGCGGCTGGGCCACCGGCCGCGGCCCGAGGAGCGCCTGGCCGACCTGCCTTCCCACGTGCTGGGGGCTTTGGCCGAGCTTAAGCACCAGGCCACCCTGGCCCTGTACGACGTGGTGCTGGGGGTGCACGGCTGGGGGCCGGGCGAGCGCTTCTACAACCTGGAGGCACGGGCCAAGCTGGAGGCCCTGGACGCCTTCCTGTTCCTGGCCGACCAGGTGCGCTGGGAGTTGATGCACCGCCTGGGCTGGCTGGCCGAGGGCCCGGCCCAGAAATACTCCATCCTGGATCTGGCCAGCCGCAACCGGGCCATCCAGGCCGAGTTCGGGCCGGAGCCGCCGCGCCTGACCGAGGACTACCCCGGCTTCGAGCGGGTGCGCCGCCGCCTGAAGATAGAGCCCGAGGCCGTGGTGCGCTCGCTCATCCCCCAGGCCCTGGCCGCCTTCAAGGAGCACCTGGCCTGAGGTTAAGCCGCGCTTGACACCCCCCAGGGTTGATGCTATGCAATCGTGGCGCCCGCACCACCGGCGCGCCGCCCCCTGGGCAGCGCGGCCGGCCTAATCTTGCCACAAGGAGTTCTATCTATGCCCGCCACGCCATTCCTGGAGGTTTCCCAGGCCATCGCCCTGATGGGCGGCGAGACGCTTTACCAGTGCATGCAGTGCGGCCTCTGCTCGGCCCTGTGCCCCTGGCCCGCGGTGGACAGCCCCTTCCGCACCCGCCAACTGATCAAGATGGGCCAGCTCGGCCTGGAAGGCTTCGAGTCCGACGACATCCTCTACGCCTGCACCACCTGCAAGCTGTGCGTGGTCAACTGCCCCCGGGAGGTGGCCATCATAGACGTGGTGCGGGCCATGCGGGCCATGATCGCCGAGAGCGGCGCCGCGCCCCAGAGCCTGCGGTCCATCATGGGCTCCATCCATTCCAAGGGCAACCCCTGGTCCGAGGACCGCGACAAGCGCGAGGCCTGGACCCAGGGCCTCACCGTTCCCCGCTTCGACGGCAGCCAGGAGTATTTCCTCTCGGTCTGCTGCACCTCGGCCTTTGACCCCCGCTCCCAGGACATCGCCAAGGCCCTGGTCAAGGTGCTGAATGCGGCCGGCGTGAGCTACGGCATCATCGGCAACGAGGAGTCCTGCTGCGGCGAGGCCCTGCGCAAGATGGGCGACGAGGAGCAGTTCGGCAACCTGGCGCAGAAGAACATCAAGCTGTTCCAGGACAAGGGCGTGAAGAAGATCATCACCACCAGCCCGCACTGCTACATGACCTACACCCAGGAGTACCCGGCCCTGGGCGGCGAGTTCGAGGTGGTGCACTACACCCAACTGCTCAAGCAGCTCCTGGATGAGGGCAAGATCAAGCTGGGCGGGTTCAGCAAGAAGGTGATCTACCACGACCCCTGCTATTTGGGCCGGCACAGCGAGGTGTTCGAGGAGCCGCGGGCGCTCCTGGCCGCCACCGGCGCCGAGGTCTTGGAGTTCGGCCGCAACCAACGCCTGGCCCTGTGCTGCGGCGGCGGCGGCGGCCGGCTGTGGATGGAGACCGAGCCCGAGCAGCGCTTCAGCACCCACAAGGTGCGCGAGGCCGTGGCCAAGGGCGCCGAGGTGCTGGCCACCTGCTGCCCGTACTGCATCAACATGTTCACCGACAGCGCCAAGACGGAGAACGTGGACGAGAAGCTGGCGGTCAAGGACCTGGCCGAGATCATGGCCGAGTCGCTGGCCTAGAAAATACGCTTGGCTGATACCAAGCCCCTGGGCCGCGCGGCCCGGGGGCTTATGTTTGAGGGCAGGGGAGGGGCTATTCTTCCGAGGCCTTGAGGTCGCGCAGCAGGCGGTCGAAGGCCTTTTTGTAGGAGTCGTGATTTTTCCAGTTTGTGAAGTCGCCGATATGGCGTGTACGGCGGATATCAGCAGCCCAGGCCTTATTAGTTTCCATCACTGCGCCGTCGAGGCGAATAGGGAACAAGACCGTTTTGCCGGGATTTTGGCGCTCTTTTTCGAATGCCGTCTCAACCTCTTTTTCAACCCAATCGCTGTCAATGGAATGTTCGGAAAGGATAAGCAGTAATTTGTCGTGTATGCGGATGGTGCGGTCCAGACGGTCCCAAATCTTGTCACCAATTTTCATGTCTTCGGGCGCGAACCAAACGCGAACTTTGTTGCTTTGCAGGTCCGCGTGCAGCCTGCAGGCGAAATCGTCATCTTTGGATGAATAGCTGATGAAACACGAATAAAATTGGATAGGTTGGTCTGTAAGTGAAGGAATATATTTTATAGGGCCTAGACTAGTTGAGGGGTTTCTGCCTGATTAGTTTGAGTAGGATAGCATACAGGTTTTGCCCTCGGTAATTGAACCTGAATTCAGACTCCTTG
>QZKP01000023.1 GCA_003605055.1 Desulfarculus sp. | reverse complement strand
AAGATCTACACCCCGCCCAAGCCCCGGGGACCCTCGCCCCAGGAGCTGGAGCGCATCCGGGGCATGCGCCTGAACGAGGCCAACGAGTTGGGATACGCGGCCTACATGAAGGGCGACTATGGCCGGGCCATCCTCTACTTCCAGCGGGCCCTGGAGTACGACCCCCACAACCCCAACCTGCTGCACAACCTGAAGCGGGCCCGGGAGCGCCAGGCCCAGTTGCAGGCCAACCTGGAGGCGGCCCGCCGCAAGCGCCTGGCCGACGAGCGCGCTCGCCTGGAGGCCCTGCGCAAGGGGGAGGAGGCCCTGCGCAAGCGGGAGGCCCAGGTGCGCGCCGCCGAGGCCGAGGCCCGCCGCAAGGCCAAGACCCTGGCCGACAAGCTGGCCAGCCAGCGGCGGGAGCATAAGAAGGCCCTGGCCGCCGCGGCCAAGACCAAGGCCTTGCAAGAGGCCGCCGCGGCCAAGGCGGCCGGCCAGAAGGCTGCGGCCGGCGCCAACCAAAGGCAGGTCAAGGGTCAGGGCGGCAAGGTTTTCGACACCCCAGGCCTCAAGGCACCCCTGCCCACCTTCACCCCCAGCTCGTCACCGCCGGTGCAGGTGACGGAGCCCGACCCGGTGCTGGGCCGGCGGGTGGTGGTCCCCGAGCGCTTCAAGGGCGACCGCCGGATAAAAACGATGCAAAAGGAGCGCCAGGCCCTGGAGGGCCAGCACCAGGAGCTGGACCAGGAGCTGGCGGTGATCAGAAAAAGCAAGGAGCAGTACCCGGACCTCAAGCCCAATCTGGAGGTCTTGGAGGCCAAGCTCAAGCAGAAGCAGAGCGACGTGAAGAACAAGATCATCCACAACGAAACCATGCTGAACACCTATATCATCGACCTCAGCAAGGAAGGCCAAGCCGCCAAGAAGGAGGGAAAATGAGGCGGGCGGCCGCCGCTGGGCCCCTGGGGCTAATGGTGGCGGCCCTGCTGCTGAGCGCCCTGGCCTCCCCGGCCGGGGCCAAAGTGCCCCAGCCGGCCCAGGTGCCCGCGGACCTGGCCCCGGCCCTGCGGTCCGAGTTGAGCGGACAGCGCGCCGAGTTGGTCAGGCAATGGGACCGCCTGGTGGCCCGGGTGCAGGCCCACAACCGGCTTTGCGCGGCGGTGCCGGCCGGCTCGCCCCAGGACGCCCGCTGCCGCGCTAACATGGCCGCCCTCAAGCAGGAGATCGCGGCCTACAGCGCGGCGGTGGAGCGCTTCAACCTGCGGGTGGCCGCCGCGCCCAGCCAGAAGGAGCAGCCCTCGGGCGAGGGGGCCTACTCTCTGCTGATCCCCGCCGACAAGGAGATCGATCTGGGCCGCCAGGTGGCCGCCAAGATCGAAAACCAGTGCGTGCTGGTCAGCGACCCCCAGGTCAACCGCTACATGCAGAGGCTGGGCTGGCGCCTGTCGCGCTTTTCCGGACGGCCGGGCCTGCCCTACACCTTCAAGGTGATCGATAGGATCAAGCCCGGGGCGGAGGACGGAATCAAGCGGGCCTGCGGCCTGGCCTGCGCCGGGCCCGGCGGGGTGGTCTACGTCAACCGGCGGCTGCTGAAATACGCGGCGAACGAAAGCGAGCTGGCCGGGGTGCTGGCCCACGAAATCGGCCACGTCGCCGCCCGCCACCAGGTCAAGGAGCTGGCCAAGCTCGCCAAGTCCTGGGGCCTCAGCCTGGCCGCCGCCGGCCTCGGCGCCGACCCCGTTATCAGCCGCCTAGTCCAGCGGTGGGTCAAGGACCTGGCCTATTACAAGTTCACCCGCGACGACGAGCGCGAGGCCGATCGCCGGGGGGTGGAGATGCTCTACCGGGCCGGCATCAAGCCCACCGGCTTGAGCTCCTTTTTGGGCCGCTACGCCCGGGGCAGGAAAGGCAAGGGCCTCTTGGAACGGCTCTACGCCACCCACCCCGAGCCCGTCGCGCGCATGCAGGAGCTCAACCCCCTGCTGGCCGACCCCCGCTTCCATCAGGCCAAGGAGGTTGACTCGCCCCAGTTCCAGCAGGTGCGAGGGAAGCTGACCTCGCCCTGAGTCCGAGGCAAGCAAGGAAACCGGGAGGAGAAGACGGTGAAAAACGCGCAATCCAGGCAGAGTCTGTGCGCCCTGCTCCTCCTGGCCGTCGTGGCCCTGGCCGCGCCGCCAGGGGCGGCCGGATTCAGCGGCCACAGGGTGTGGGGCCAGCCAGTCAACGGCCAGGTGGGATACCATCTGGACATCAATCCGGTGAAGCTCAACCGTTATAAGGGCACCACCTCCCAACAGCGGGGCTGCACCTGGGGCCCCGTGCACCAGGCGGTGCGCAGCGGAAGCTGCACCCGGGACCTGATCATAAACGGGTCCCTGCCGCCGGGGCTGGCCTTCCGCAACTGCAACTCATTGTTCATCGCCGGCACTCCCACCCAACCCGGCGTGTGGCGCATCACCCTGCGCCTGCCGCCGTTCAAGTGCCCCGAGGGAGTCACCCCTCCTCAAGAGATAGAGGTGCAAATCAACATCAAGGGTTACGCCCCCCGCCGGGTGCAGTAGATTGGTGTTTCTAGCCATTGACCCCCAGGAGGAGAGGATGAGAAGGCACAGGAAACTAATCCTAGCTCTGGCCGGCCTTTTGCTTTCCGCCTGGGCCTTGTCCGCCTGCGCGGACTTCGGCCCCCCGGCGCGCCCGGCCAGGCCCAGGACCCTGGGCATCTGGTACCGGGACACCAGCGGCCAGGTGGGGCACCACATGTACGCCACTGCCAGGGCCAGATGTGGCGCCACCTGGTCCTCGGAAGATTTCAAGCACCTGTGGGGCCGTCTGCCTCCGGGGCTGCGCTTCGACGGGTCCCGCATCGCGGGCACTCCCACCCAGCCCGGCACCTGGCAGGTGACGGTGAAGTTCAGCGGGGTCAAGTGCAAGGGCCGCCACTACGCCGACGAGGTGGTGAACGTAGACATCCACATCAAAGGTTACGCCCCCCGCCGGGTGCAGTGATCCCCGCCGGGCCCGCCCCAAGGAGCGATATGCGACTGAAACGCCCCTTCTGGTTCCTGGCCTGCGGCCTGCTGGCCCTGGGCCTCCTCTCCGGCTGCGGGGGCACCGCCCTGATGGAGGCGGCCGGCCGCGGTGACCTGACCCAGGTGCAGAAGCTGACCCAGAAGGGGGCTGACCTGGAGGACAAGGGTCTCATCACCGGCGAGTACAAGACGCCCCTGCAGATGGCGGCCGAGAGCGGCCACCTGGAGGTGGTGCGCTATCTGCTGGCCCAGGGGGCCGACCCCAACGCCCTGGGGGCCTATGGGGTCACCGCCCTGTACCTGACCGCCGAGTACAGCCACCTGGATTGCGTGCAGGCCCTGGTGCAGGGCGGGGCGGACATCCACCAGAAGAGCTTCTTCCGGCGCACTGCCCTGCACGGCGCGGCCATCAAGGGCGACCTCAAGATCATTAACTACTTGCTGGACCACGGGGCGGAGATCAACGCCACGGCCTTCGAGGGCTACACCCCCCTGATGCTGGCCGCCTACCACGGCCGGCCCGAGGCCATCCGCCTGCTGCTGATGCGGGGGGCCGACCCGTCCCCGAAGAACGCCGATGGCGAGACCGCCCTGGCGGTGGCCCGCCGCAAGGGGCAGAAGACGGCGGTCCAGGCCCTCAAGCAGGGGGCCACGCTGGGCATCCACTACCAGGACATACAGGGCCAAGTGGGGTACCATCTGTACGCTCAGCCCCAGGCGAAATGCGGCGCGACCTGGACCTCGGAGGATTTCCAGCGCCTGTCGGGCAGCCTGCCTCCGGGGCTGCGCTTCGACTACTCCCGCATCGAAGGCACCCCCACCCAGCCCGGCAGCTGGCAGGTGACGGTGAAGTTCAGCGGGGTCAAGTGCAAGGGCCAGCGCTACGCCGACGAGGTGGTGACCATAGCTGTCAACATCAAGGGATACGCGCCGCGCCGGGTTGACTGATCCTGGCCGGTCCACGACCGGCAAGGATCATGCGGCTGCGCCCCAGGGCCAGCCAGCCGCCCCCGGCCGGGGGCGGCTGTTTTTTGGGCGCGGGCAGGGCTAGCGGCCGCGGCGCCGGCGCACCTGCCACAGCAGCCAGGCCGCTGCCGCCAGGGCCAGGGGCAGGCCCAGCACCCACAGCAGCCGGGCCAGCCAGAGCACCAGCTCATCGCGGGTCAGGCCCTCCAGAAAGCGGGGCAGGGGCAGGTAGACCGAGGCCGCGAAGATAAGCACCAGCACCCTAGGCAGCCAGTAGCCCCAGCCGCGCCTCAGCGCACCCATGAGCCGCCACCGCCTCCTAGGAGCCCGGCGGCTGGGCCGGGGCCGCGCGCCGCTTGTTGCCCCGCCGCTGAAAGAGGTTCACCGCCTTCTTGTGGGCCTCGTAGGTCACGTTGAACGCGTGGCTGCCGTCGCCCTTGGCCACGAAGTACAGATAAGGCGCGGCCGCCGGCTGGACCGCGGCCTGGAGGCTGGCCTGGCCCGGCGAGCAGATGGGCCCCGGCGGCAGGCCGGGGCGCAAATAGGTGTTGTAGGGCGTGTCCTGCTCCAGGTGGGCCCGGGTCAGGTTGCCGTCGAACTGCGGCCCCAGGCCGTAGATCACGGTGGGGTCGGCCTGCAGGGGCATGCCCCGCTGGAGCCGGTTGTGGTACACCGCGCTGACCAGGGGCCGCTCGCGGTCCAGGGAGGTCTCCTTCTCGATGATGCTGGCCAGGGTCACCGCCTGCCAGCGGGTCAGCTTGTGGGCCTGGGCCGCCGGGGCCAGGGGCCGCCAGGCCTTTTCAAAGCGCCGCACCATGGCCGTGAAGGCCGCCCGGGCCCCGTACTGCCGGGGCAGGCGGTAGGTGTCCGGGAACAGAAAACCCTCCAGGCCGGGGCCTTGGATGCCCAGGGAGGCGATGAACTGGGCGTCCCGGGCCAGCCCCAGGGCCGCCTCCAGCTCCAGCACCCGGAAGCTGGCCAGGCGCAGCAGGATCTGGTCCAGGGTGAAGCCCTCGGGCAGCAGGATGGCGTGCAGCTTCACCCGGCCGTGGCGCAGGTGCTCCAGCACGGTGGCGTTGCTCATGGCCGGGGACAGTTCGTACTCCCCGGCCTTGATGCTCCCCTGTTCCCGGGTCAGGAACCCGGCCAGCAGGAAGAGCTGGGCCTGCTCCACCACCCCGGCTTGGGCCAGCACCTGGGCCGCGCGGTTCAGGCCGGCGCCCTTGGGTATCTCCACCACCCGGCCCGGCCCCGGCGCGCCGGCCGGCCGGGCCAGCAGCCAGTCCTTGCCGGCCCAGTAGCCGCCCACGGCCAGCACGGCCAAGAGCACCAGGCCCAGGATCACCCGCAGCAGGCGCCTCACGCCCGCTCCCCCTGGCCGGCCAGATAGCGCCGCAGGATGACCGCCGCCGCGGCCTGGTCCACCACCTGCCGCCGCCGGGCCCGGCTGAGGTCCGCGGCCAAGAGCACCTCCTGGGCCTCGGCCGTGGACAGGGCCTCGTCCACGAACTCCACCGGCAGCCCCAGGCGCCGGCCCAGGCGCCGGCCCAGGCTCTGTATGCCCTCGGCCGCCGGCCCCAGGCCGCCGTTCAGCCGCCGGGGCAGGCCCAGCACCAGGCGCGTTGCGCCTTGCTCTGCGGCCACGCGGCCCAGCGCGGCCACGTCCGCGTCGCGGCCCCGGCGCTCCAGCACGCCCAGGGGCCGGGCCGTGAGCCCCTGGGAGTCGCTCACCGCCAGGCCGATGCGCCGGGCGCCCACGTCCAGGGCCAGCACCACGCCGGGGGTAGGTTCAGACATGGGGCTAATTATGCCGGTCGGCGCGCCACTTAACAAGCTGGGGCCGGGGCCGGGGGTGGTTGGCACGCCAAAGGCGAAAAAACTGCTTTAAGGTGGCCCCGGCTCCGCCCGGGACCAAAGAGATGCTTGAGGCAAAAAAATAGTGGCGCGCGCGCCAAAAGCGCTTTAATCTATTTACATAGCCAATTAAGCCGGGCCTGACACAACCTAAAGGTTATATTGTGGTGAGTAGAGTCCGGCTTAGTGCGGGGTGCGCGTCCCGGTCGGTGGGGCGAGCCTGTCAGGCTCGGCCGGCGCTGGCCGGGGCTTCTTATTTGGGGCCGGCCTGCTGAAAGCTAATCATGCTATGAAGGAGTCCGCGTGATGAAAAAGATACTCGCCGCCATGGCCCTGGTGTTGGCCCTGGCATCCTGGTCCCCGGCCCTGGCCGACAGCATAGACCCCTTCAGCTTGACCTTCAGCCGGATCACCGACAACTCGCCGGTGGGCGACCAGGTGAACGTGCTTCTTAACGTCTCCCAGTTCGACACGGACACCATGCTGTTTCGGTTCACCAACCAGAGCGTCCTGCAATCGGTGGTGGCGGAGATCTACTTCTATGACGCCCTCAGCCTGGTGGGCAGCATGGACATCCGCAACGACCTGAACGTGGGCCTGGTCACCTTCATACCCGGCGCGCACCCGGGCAACCTGCCTGGCGGGGACGCCTACGGCTTCAAGACCTCCTTCGCGGCCCTGGCCACCGAGTCCAGCAACCCCTCGCCCACCTACGGCATCAACCCGGGCGAGAGCCTCACCCTGCTGCTGAACTTCTCCTCCAGCGCGGCCATCAACTCCCTGATCGCGGGCCTGAACGACCGGGACTTCATGGTGGGCCTGCACGTGGTCTCCATCGCCGGCGACCAGAGCGACTCTTTCATCAACAACCCGCCCGGCGGCCAGGTGCCCGAGCCGGGCACCATGCTCTTGATGGGCTCGGGCCTGCTGTTGATGGGCCGCCTGCGCAAGAGGTGGTTCAAGAAGTAAACCGGCATATTCCCTAAGGCGCGAAAAAGCGGGGCCGTAAGGCCCCGCTTTTGTTTCTGCCCCCCTCCTTCTACCACACTATAAACGCAATATTCCTTTTTAGTGTGGCAACAAGCCGCGGCCTCAGGCCCCGGCCAGGACCCGCCAGAGGCCCAGGGCCGTCGGCTATAGCAGCTAGGCGCATTGCCGGAGGCTGCAAATTCGTAGGGGACAAAGAGAAAGCACTTCTTGCCACACTATTTTGATTAAATGCCGTTTAGTGTGGCAAAAAGCAGCCTGACCTGTTAGCCGCCCAGCAAGCCCAAGGCGGCGCCGGCGTCGTCGGCCGGCAGGTGTTGCAGGGAGCTTTTTTGTTTGAGGATTCTTTTTCGCCAACCTTGCGGCAGGCCATCCCATATTCTTTGCAAGTCTGTGCGCAACTCCGGGGGCCGCGCCAGAGACTTGGCCGCTGCCGCCGCTTGCAACAGGTCCTTTTCTTGCTTAGCGGGCTCCTTGCGTTCGCCCGCCACCAGCAGCTTGTGGAGGAAAAAGGCGGCCAGCGAAGGAGCAGACACCTCGCCCACGCCTTTAATTTTGATGCGCATGGGGTTGTCGAACAACAGGCTTAGGTAGCGCACTTCCGTGGGAGCGACGCCCGATTTCTTCACTTGTGGGTTTTTCTTTTTCCGGCCCTCGCCTTTCAACTCGCTCAACAACTCAACCTTGATTTCACCGGTTTCATAGGTGACGGAGCCACCGGCCCGGTTATATTCTTGCCGAAACCCCAGGGACTCAAAGAGCGCGCCCAGGTCCTTGTCATCCCCCCGGTAGGGAAGCTCCACCGCAATATCAATATCCAGGGTGCGTAGAGGGAAAAACTCCACTCCACAATAGTTCTGGTAAACCATGAAGCACCAACTGCCCACCAGCATGGCCCCCGCCCGCCACATGCCCTCTTTTCCCAGGGCAATGAATACCTCCCGGACAATCGGGTGCAGGTCGTGTCTGGCCACGGCGCCCCCTTTCTCCCCCAGTTTTTTCAGCGCTCTGTTCACCTCGCGCAGTTCAACCAGGGCGGAGCGTCTGCGCTCAATCCGCCCCAGCAAACGGCTGACCCACGGCTCGTCTTCCCTGCCCAGATAAACTTCCCGGCGCTCCTGGCCCCCAGCGTAAGTGCGCAGATACCAATAGCCACCGCCGGCGCGTCGGCGCAGACAAGGCGAGCCCGGGGGGGCCATGAGGATGGCGCCGAGCAGGCGTCTCTGGCGGGCCTGGTAGTATTGCGCACTCTCTTGCAAGATATCGTCAATAACCATATTCGTCTCCTGGTGCAATTTTGCCACACTATATCGCCAAAATCAATTTTAGTGTGGCAAAGGATCAACCTCCCCCCGGCGTCCGGCCTCAATTTCGGCAACCTCCTTTCTCCCGCCCCCTTTGCTTGACGCCCTCGCGCAGCCGCCCCTATAGTTGAAGGACCAGCAGGAAAACCGCACCATAAGCGAGGCCGCCTTTCATGAAGCAGATCGTCCTGGGGACCGCCGGCCACATTGACCACGGCAAGACCTCCCTGGTCAAGGCCCTCACCGGCATAGACACCGACCGCCTCAAAGAAGAGAAGGCCCGCGGCATCACCATCGAGCTGGGCTTCGCCCACCTGGACCTGCCCGGCGGCCAGCGGCTGGGCATCGTGGACGTGCCCGGCCACGAGAAGTTCGTCAAGAACATGGTGGCCGGCGCGGCGGGCATAGACCTGGTGGCCCTGGTCATCGCCGCCGACGAGGGGGTCATGCCCCAGACCCGCGAGCACCTGGACATCTGCCGGCTGCTGGGGGTGAGTCGCGGCCTGGTGGTCTTGACCAAGATAGACATGGTGGACCCCGAGTGGCTGGAGCTGGTCACGGAAGACGTGGCCGCCTACGTGGCCGGCACCTTCCTGGAGGGCGCTCCCATCATCCCGGTCTCCAGCCTCAGCGGCCAGGGCATACAGGAGCTGAAGCAGGCCCTGGCGGCGATGGTCGCCGAGCTGGCCGAGCAGCCGGCCGCGGGCCCCTTCCGCCTGCCGGTGGACCGGGTTTTCACCATGAAGGGCTTCGGCACGGTCATCACCGGCACGGCCATCGGCGGCGCGGTGAGCGTGGGCCAGGAGATAACGGTCTATCCGGGCGGGCTCTCGGCCAAGGTGCGCGGCCTGCAGGTGCACAACGCCGAGGTCGCTGAGGCCCGCCGGGGCCAGCGCACGGCGGTGAACCTGCAGGGCGTGGAAAAGGCCCAGGTGGAGCGCGGCGACGTGCTGGCCACCCCCGGGGCCCTGCGGCCCTCCCTGTGGCTGGACTTGCAGGTGCAGACCCTGGCCAGCCTGGCCCGGCCGCTCAAGCACAGGGCGCCCATCCGCCTGCACACCGGCACCGCCGAGGTGCTGGGCCGGGTGCTGCTCTTGGACCGCGACGAGCTGGGCCCAGGCCAGGAGGCCCTGTGCCAGGTGCGCCTGGAGGCGCCGGTGGCGGTGATGGCCGGGGACCATTACGTGCTGCGCTCCTATTCGCCGGTGACCACCATCGCCGGCGGGGTGGTCATCCACCCCCACCCCGGCCGCCGCCGTCGGGGCCGCCCCGAGGTCATGGCCGATTTGAAGGTGCTGCGGGACGGCTCGCCCCGGGAGCGGGTGCTGGTGCACGCCCGCCAGGCCGGGGCCGCGGGCCTCACCGTCGCCGAGCTGCCCCGCCTGACCGGCCTGGGGCCCAAGGAGCTGGAGGCGCTGGTCGCCGAGATGCTCTCGGCCCAGGAGCTGGTGCGCTTCGACAAAGAAGGCGGCCGCATGATCGCCGGCGCGGTGCAGGAGGAAATGGCCGGCCGGCTGCTGGAGCTCTTGGCCGACTACCACCGGGCCAACCCCCTCAAGGCCGGCATGCCCCGCGAGGAGCTGAAGAACCGCCTGATCCCCGAGGGCGAGGCCAAGCTCTTCGCCCACCTGCTGCGCCGCCTGGAGGGCCAGGAGCGGGTGGTGTCGGAAAAGGACCTGCTGCGCCTGGCCGGGCACCAGGTGAAGCTGGCCGGCCAGGACAAGGCCCTGCGCGAGGGCTGGGCCCGCGCCTACCAGGAGGCCGGGCTGACCCCGCCCTACTTCAAGGAGCTGGCCGCCGGAGAAGACCAGGCCCGGGCCCGCCAGGTGCTGGGGGTGCTGGTCAGCGACGGGGTGCTGGTCAAGGTCAAGGAGGACCTCTACTACCACGCCCAGGCCCTGGCCGAGGTCAGGCGGCGCCTGGTGGAGCATTTGCAGGAGCACGGCCGCATAAACGCGGCCCAGTTCAAGGAGCTGACCGGCTTGAGCCGCAAGTACCTCATCCCGCTGTTGGAGTACTTTGACACCAACCAGGTGACCATGCGGGTGGGGGACGAGCGGGTGCTGCGCAAGGCCTGAGGCCGCGCGGCCTTAAGGAGAGACCGGTGGAAAATACATGCACCGTGGGCCTGAAGGGCAGGGGATTCGCCAGCCTGCGCCTGCGCCTGATCTTCTACCTGCTCCTGCCGGTGAGCCTGCTGTTGGTGGGCCTGGGCGTGGCCGGCTTTTTCTACGCCCGCGGCTACCTGATGGAGGGGCTGCGGCAGACCTCCCTGCTGGGTTTGCAACGGGCGGCCCACTCCATAGACATGCGCCTGGCCCAGCCCGGCGAGGCGGTGGATCTGCTCAACTCCCTGGAGGGGCTCTCCCAGGCCACCATCGGCGACTGGGAGAAGCACCTGGCCGGCCTGCCCGGGGTGGCCCGGGTCAAGCTGGACTGGCTGGGGGAGGCCCAGGAGAGCCAGCGGCCCATGATGGGCGGCCGCGGCGGCTGGCTCGACCGGGGCATGCACCGCGTGGCCCTGAGCCGGGTCACCAACCCCCGCTTCGACACCAGCTCCGGACAGCAGACCGTGTCCCTGGTCTTTGATCTCCAGGACCAGGAGAAAAAGCCCGCCGGCCGCCTGGAGGTGGCGGTGCGCTTCGCCTATCTGCTGGAGGGGCTCAAGGTCTTCGAGCAGTGGAAGGGCGAGCGCTCCTTTTTGGTGGACTCCACCGGCCGGGTGCTGGCCCAGGGCGGCGGCTCCCGCCACCTGGAGCGCCTGGGCGCGGAGGGCGACCCCTTTGAGGTCCAGGTGCTGGAGGCCCTCTTGACCAAGCCGGCCGGCACCCTCGTGGGCCCCGGCCGCCCGGCCGAGGAGGTGGCCGGCTTCTACCGCCTCCAAAAGGCCCCTTGGACCCTGGTGCTCTTCGCCCGGGGGGATAAGGTGCTGGGTCCCATCCGCAGTTTCATGAGGCACTACATCGTGGCCGGGGCGGCGGCGGTGGCCCTGGTGGTGCTGATCATCCTGGTGGTCACCGGCAAGGTGGCCGGCGCGGTGCGCACGGTCTGCCAGGCGGCCCGGCGGGTGGCCCGGGGGGACTACGTGGAGGTGCCCACCCCCAAGAGCCGCGACGAGTTCCGCCGCCTGGCCGACAGCTTCAACACCATGGTGGAGGGGCTCAAGCAGAAGGACTATCTGCGCGACACCTTCAGCCGCTACGTGGACCCCCAGGTGGCCCGCCGCCTGATGAGCCGGCCCGAGGCCACGGCCCTGGGCGGGGACAAGCGCCTGGTGGCCATCATGATGACCGACGTGCGCGGCTTCACCCCCCTGGCCGAGCGCCTGAGCCCGGAGCAGACCATCACCATCATCAACCGCTATCTGTCGGTGCTCATCGAGGTCATCTCCGCCGGCCAGGGCATCATCGTGGACTTCCTGGGCGACTCGCTGCTGGCCTTCTTCGACAGCCTGGAGAACGGGCCCCGGCGCGCCGCCGAGCAGGCGGTCTGCTGCGCCCTGGAGCTGCGCCGGGCCACCGAGGACTTCAACCAGCAGATGCGCTCCGAGGGCCTGCCGGACCTGGCCACCGGCATCGGCCTGCACGCCGGCGAGGTGGTGGTGGGCAACATCGGCTCCTTCACCCGCACCAAGTACGGCATCGTGGGCGGGCCGGTGAACCTCACCAACCGCATCCAGGCCCAGGCCGAGGGCGGGGAGATCATCGCCTCCCAGGCGGTGGTGGAGCTCATCGGCCCGGAGCTGAAGGTGACCCGCGGCTTCGAGGCCCTGCTCAAGGGCGTGGAGGGCCAGGTGCAGCTCTACGCCCTCCTGGACCTGCCCTCCTGCCAGCCCCAGGGCCAGGAGTGAGCGAGCCGGCGGCGGAGTCCGCCGCCTGGCTGGCTCAGGTGCGGGCCTGGCTGGCCCAGCACCCGCCCCAGGCCCTGGCCGCCCCGGCCGGTGCCGACGAGCTGGGCCGCAGCCTGCTGGCCATCCTGGCCCAGGCCCGGGCCTCGGCCGCGGCGGTCAGTGCGGTGCTGGCTCCGCAGGGTGTGGAGGACCGCAACAAGTACGACTTCCTGGCCGGCCGCCTGGCTCAGATCACGGCCTTCCCCGGGTTCTCCCTGGCCGAGTACACCTACCACTTGGCCGGCGGAGCCCGGCCCGGGCTGCGCCTGTGGCTGCAAGAGCATCACTGGCGGCGGCGGGTGCAGGCGCTCTTGTTCCCGGAGGTGGGCCGCTGGCAGGCCGACGCGGCCGGCCGCAAGATCAGCCGCGAGCTCTTGACCCTGGAGCTGGACCAGGAGCCGCGGCCGCGCTTCACCCCGGAGATGGGCCGCTGGTACGACGCGGCCTGGGACTGGCGCCAGTGCCTGACCCAGGCCATGTGCCTGCCGGTGCTGCTGGCGGGCGAAGAAGGGCGGGGATAAACCCTGCCCCTACACCAAGGCAACAAGGCCGTGTGTCGTGCGAGGAGCGGCCTTGCCGCGACGAAGCAATCTCCTCCCCGCCGCCCCCCTCACTCGATCTTCTTGAACTGCTCCGGGCCGCTGCGGCAGACCGGGCACTCCTGGGGCAGGGCGCCGTCGAACACGTAGCCGCAGACCTCGCACACGTGGTAGACCACCTCGCGGTCGCCGGCCAGGGCCGACAAGGCCCGCTTGTACAGCTCGGCGTGGCGGCCCTCCACGTCCCGGGCCCGGATCAGGGCCCACTCCAGATCCGGCCGCCGGGCCTTGATGGCCGCGGCGATGATGGGCGGGTAGTGCTCCTGCTTGGCGGCCATCTCGCTCTCGAAGGCGGCGCGCAGGTTGTCCTCGGTGCTGCCCACCACGCCTTCCAGATAGCGCAGATACTCGGCCGCGTGCACCCGCTCGGCCTCGGCCACGGCCCTGAACAGGGCCGCCACCTGGGGCAGGTCCTCGGCCTGGGCCTGGCGGGCAAAGGCCTGGTTGCGGGCCTGGGCCTTGGACTCGCCGGCAAAGGCCTGCCGCACCAGGCCCTCCAGGGCCGGGGGCAGGGGCTCCAAGAGGATGAAGCGGTTGAGGTCCGCGCGGCACTGGGGGCACTTGTCCGGCGGGCGCTGGCCCTGGTGCGGGTAGCCGCAGACCGCGCACTTCCACTGTCGCATCTCAGGCCTCCTCCCAGGCGATGGCCCCGGCCGGGCAGTCGGCGATGGCCTCCTGCACCTTCTCTTCTGGGTAGCGCCCCAGCTCGGCCACCTCTATGTAGCCGTGGACCTGGTTCAGGCTGAACACCTCCGGCGCCAGCTCCAGGCAGCCCTCGCACAGGTTGCAGAGAGCCATGTCCACCACGGGTCGCTTGCTCATGCTCTAATCATAACCAGGGGCCGGCCCCAGGCAAGGGACCGGCCCCGCATCGTCTCACGTCCGGCCTACAGACCCTTAAGCATTTTCTGGGCCGTGGCCTTCCACTCCTTGTCCTCGGGCTCAAAGCCCGGATCGGCCGGCCCGCTGACCACCATCTGCAAGTACTTCCTGGCCGCGTCCTCCTGGCCCTCCTTGATGAGCACCTCGGCCAGATAGATGTGGCTCAGGTAGCGCTTGGGGCCCTTGGCCACCGCGGTCCTGAGGTTTTTTATGGCCAGGTCGTTGTCCCCGCCGAACAGGCCGGGCAGCTTGAAGTAGAGCCGGCCCAGCACCCGGTAGGCCCCGCCGGCCTCATAGCCCGGGTCCATCTTGATGACCAAGGCCATCTCCTGCTTGATGGGGTTGACCAGCGACAGGCTCTTGAGCACGCCCTTGGCGTTGCCGTAGACGCCGTAGGCCACCCCCAGCCAGAAGTGGCCGGGCAGGCTCTGGGGGTTGATGGCCACCGCCTGCTGGCCGGCCTTGACCGCCCGGTCGAAGATCTCCACCTGCTTGTCCTTGGCCGCGTGGTTGCCCACCCAGTACAGGGCGCGGGCCAGCTTCCAGGCCGCCTCCTCGCTCTTGGGGTCGGCCTGGAGGGCCTGCTGGTAAAGCTCGGCCGCCTGCTGGGCCTTGGCCAGGTCGGCCCGCTGGACGTACAGGGCGTCGGCCTGCTTGATCTGCTCGGCCGGGCCGGCCGCGGCCGCCCCGGCCAGGGCCAGGCACAACGCCAGCCCCAGCAGGCACAGGCATTTTTTAGGCGCGTTCATATATCCACCCCTCCTCTTGGGCGCGGCGCGTGCGGGCGTCGCGGGCGGACTCACTTTAACCCGGAGGGAGGTGAAGGGGCAAGGGAGGGGAAGGGGCCTAGCGACGGAGCCGGCTCACGTTGCTCATTGGTAGTAGGAGGCGAAGTAGGAAAACGGAGGGAGGTCCTTCTGGGCCTCCGGATCCATTTTCCCGTAGTACAGGTCCATCAGGCCGCGGGGCTGGTACGCGCCGCTGACCAGGCGCTTGATCCGGCCCACCCGCTCGGCGTTGCGGGCGGGGTGTTTGTGCAGGTCGAACACCTGGGGCGCGATGAGCATGGCCACCAGGGCGATGTACTGGTCCTCGCTGAGGGCCTGGAAGGACCTGCCGAAGTAGATGTGCGCGGCCTGGGCGAATCCCCGCGCTCCGCGGCCCAGGTAGGCGGTGTTGAGGAACAGGCGCAACTGCTCCTCTTTGGGCATCAGCGGGTCAAGCACATAGAAGGCAATGAGGGTCTGCTTGTACTTGGCAATGCCGGGCTGGAAATGCTCGAAGTACAGGTCCTTGACCAGACCCTGCGTGATGGTGGTGATGCCCGCGCCGGGCGTGGAAAGATCGACGCCGCCATGGTGGAAGAAGTTGGGGTCATCCACCTTGAGCAGGATTTCCAGCTGGCGCGGCGTAAGGTCCGAGGGCGCGAGTGCGTAATGCGCCGCCCGGATGCGGGGCAGCACGGTGGCGATGGTGTGCTGCCGCGCGGAGCAAACTACCCACACCGAGTAGGCCGCCACGCCGAGGACGCCCGCGGCCAGGGCAACGAGGAGCCACTTGAGCGCGCGGGCAAATGTCATGGGTTTATGAGGCAAGGCAATTAAGTCAGGCACCCTGGCCGCCATTTTCAGTAGAGTTTTTCTCTTTCTGCCGGTATAAACCGGCGATCTCAGCAAAACTTAGTCCTTGCAGACGCTTCTCCTGACAGAAGACCTGCCACGCGGTCAGCTTCTTCTCTGTCTTGATCTGATTGTCTATCTGTTCGGCGTCCCCAAGCAGTGTTGAAAGCTCTATGATCTCGATCTCCTTAGGGCACGTAGGCCAATTGTGCTTCCAACACACGATCACATCGACACCCGCGGGGTCGTGGCCGTGGGTCACAAAAGATCGACTGTCATATTCAAACTCAATTCGTACTTCTTCCCATCGGTTCCGGCCAACTTGTCTCCTGGCAATGCAGTCAGGGAACCCAGCCTGAATGGACTCGATTTTGAAGTCAAAGGTGTCATGCAAGACGCCGAAGAGGTATACATCGCCGAGTTCGTTGACTGGTGCACACGACAGGGACTTGAACTGCACCTTGTCGCCGAAAATCCTTCTCCGGTTAACCCTCGACATATTCTATTCTCCGGGGAGGCACGTCCCTCCAATCAACCTTACGGCCCCTTGAGGAACGAGCGCACGAAGTTCTCGTAGGAGAACTGCCCCTGGGTGCGCTCGTACATGGGGCTCTCGCGGCCGTAGAGCTTTTGCACGATCTCCTTGGGCTCCAACCCAGCCTCGGCCAGGTCGATGATCTGGTTGCGCTGCCCCTCCAGCCAGGCGATGGTCTCGCCCAGGGCCGCGTCCGCGTCCTCTTCTATGTCCCCCATGCCGGTGAACAGCACCCGGGGCCGCAGGGCCTTGAGCCGTTGCAAAGAGGTGAGGGTCTGGAGGTTGTTCTCGAAGTTGCGGCTGGTCTTGGGCCGGCGCACCAGCCACAGGTCGCTGACAAAGGCCCAGCGCTGGGCCGGCTCCCAGAGCACCACCAGCTCGTGGCAGTGACCGGGCATGGGCAGCACCTGGAAGCGGTGGCTGGCGGTGCTGATCTCCTCGCCCAGGGGCTGGGGCCGGCTGCGGGGGGCCATGCCCCAGGTCAGCAACTGGTAGGGGTAGAGCTCCGGCTGTTCGGCGATGAGCGGTATGGCCTCCAGGGGCGAGTACAGCTCCAGGCCCAGCTTTTCGGCCAGCAGGGCGTTGGCGCCGATGTGGTCCTCGTGGTGGTGGGTGTTGACCACCCGCCTGACCCCGCGGCCGGCCAGGGCGGCCAGGAGCTCCGGGGCGGTGTGGGCGCAGCCGGAGTCTATGAGCAGGTCCTCCACCAGGTAGGCCGCGCACCAGTAGAGCACCTGGCCGTCCAGCTCCCGGCCCATCCGGTACTGGGTCACGCCGTCGAACTGCCTCGTCTGGATCATGCTGTCCTCCCAGCGCTGATTTGCCCCTTGTGCGGGACGTCTGATAAAATTTGGGCCATTATAATCCAGCGCACAGGAGCCGCCGTGAAAAAAGCCCTGCTCTGCACCCTGTCCCTGTCCCTGTTGCTGGCCGCGCCCGCGGCCCTGGCCCTGGTCAAGCCGGGCAAGGCCCTGCCCGCCCTGACCCTGCCCGACAGCAAGGGCCGCACCTTCCCCCTGGCCCACCTGGTCAAGGACAAGGTGGCGCTCATCGTCTATTGGTCGGTGAGCTGCCCCCACTGCCGCGAGGAGATCCCCCACATCCTGCGCCTGGCCCGCTCCCTGGCGGGCAACCCCTTTGTAGTGTTGTTCGTCAACACCGACGGCAAGGCCATGACCCCGGCGGTGGAGTCCTTTGCCAAGCAGGAGGGCCTGCCCGCGCCCTGGCTCATGGACCTGGGCCCCCAGGATTCGCTGCCCCTGGCCGACGCCTACGACATCATGGCCACCCCCGGGTTGCTGGTGCTGGACCGCAAGGGGGTGCTGGTGCTGGCCCAGGAGCTCAAGCCGGACCTCAAGCAGGTCAAGAAGGCCATCGAGGACTCCTTTTAGCCCCGCCCCGGCGCCCCGGTCCCGCGCCGGCCGGGATGCCGCCGGCCCCCTGGCTTGACCCTGCACGGCCCCTTGGTCACACTGGAAGCGTATCCTCCGCCAAAGGAGCCGTCTTGGACCTGAACCGCATCATCAACCAGGCCCGCGACCTGGCCCAGCGCTTCCAGGCCGCCGGCCGCAATGAGGTGCGCCTGCCGGTGTTCGCCTACGAAGACTGGCGCAGCATCTACAACCAGCCCCACACCGGCCAGAGCCTGGCTGAGCACCACGCCCAGACCAAGCAGAACTGGTATCTGATGCACTTCCTGCGCTGTATGGGGGTGACGGTGCATCCGGTGCCGGTGGCGGCCGGGGCCTTTAGCCAGTGGGCCCGGGCCGGCGGCCGCGACTTGGCCGACCCCCATGAGCTGGCCCACGCGGTGGGCCATTACGCCAACGACCCGTCCACGCCGCCGGCCAACTGCCGCCACGGCTCCCTGAACCCGGCCTACGACGGCCTGGGCGGGCTGGTCACCATCACCGTGCTGGGCGAGAGCGAAGAGCAGCCCGAGGTGATGACCGTGGTGCAGCACAGCCGCGAGGGCCAGGTGTTGCAGTCGCTGCAACTGCCGGCCGTGGACTTCAGCCCCCAGGAGGCCTGGCAGCAGGCCCAGCAATTCCTGGAGCGGATCAAGCCCAGCCAGGTCTTCCACGACCAGCAGGTGCGCCGGCCCTCGTACTGCCCGGAGTGCAACGGACTCATGGTCAGCGTGGCCTCGCCCCAGGAGGCGGAGCGGGCGCGCTGAGCTACAGGGCCAGGGAGATCAACAGGGCCAGGCCCACGGCCAGCAGCAGCACCCCGGCCGCGCGGTTGATCCAGACCAGGTGGCGGCTGGTCAGGCGGGCGCTGAACAGGGCCCCCAGGACGGCCAGGAAGCTCCACCAGGCCGCGGCCCCCACGAACACCCCCAGGAGCAGGGTGCCGGCCGCCCGGTAGTCGCCCACCAGGCCGCCCAGGCCCATGGCCGCGTACACCGCGGCGTAGGCCACCGGCAGCAGGGGGTTGGCCAGGGTGAGCAGAAATGTGGAGCTCCAGCGGGCCAGCCAGCCCACCCGCCCGGTGGGGCCCGCCTCCCGGGGCCGGGCCAGCAGGCTCTTGAGGCCCAGCAGGCAGACCAGCACCCCGCCGATAAGCTGCACCCAGAATTGGTGCGCCAGCAAGAAGGCCGAGACCGAGGCCAGGCCCAGCACCGCCACCGCGCCGTAGAACACGTCGGCCACCGCCGCCCCCAGGCCGGAGACGAAGCCGGCCAGGAAGCCCCACTGCAGGGACCGGCGCAGGCACAGCACCCCCACCGGCCCCAGGGGGGCGGAGATGAGCACCCCCACCAGCAGGCCTTGCATGTGCAGGTTGATGGCCTCGACCAGAACCATGACCGCCGCTGCCTCCATGTAAGAACGGCTATTAATTTAAACAAGTTGGCGGCAAAAGAAAAGCCCCGGCTTTACAGGGGCGTTTTCCGCGCGGCCGCGGCCGCGGCGGATTAACGGAAAGGGGATAGACAATGGAACAGGCGTTTTCCGCGCGGCCGCGGCCGCGGCCGCGGCATAAAAAGCCCCCGCTCCGGGGGGAGCGGGGGCTCTAGGGTTCTGACAGGATTCGAGCGGGGCTTTGCGGCTTAGTACATTCCGCCCATGCCGCCCATGCCGCCCATGCCGCCGGCGCCGCCGGGCATGCCGCCGCCCTTTTCCTCCTTGGGCTTCTCGGCCACCATGCACTCGGTGGTCAAGAGCAGACCGGCCACGGAGGCCGCGTTCTGCAGGGCGAAGCGGGTCACCTTGGTGGGGTCAATGACGCCGGCCTTCATCAGGTCCTCGTAGGCGCCCGTCTCGGCGTTGTAGCCCTCGGCGTTCTTCAGGGCCTTGACCTTCTCCACCACCACGCTGCCCTCCTGGCCCGCGTTCCGGGCGATCTGCCGGAGCGGCTCCTCCAGGGCGCGCTTGACGATGTCGGCGCCGAACTTCTCCTCGCCCTTGATCTTGTCGCGCACCTTCTCCGCGGCGCCGAAGCAGCGCAGCAGGGCCACGCCGCCGCCGGGCACGATGCCCTCCTCCACCGCGGCGCGGGTGGCGTTCAGGGCGTCCTCCACGCGGGCCTTCTTCTCCTTCATCTCGGTCTCGGTGGCCGCGCCCACGTTGATCACCGCCACGCCGCCGATCAGCTTGGCCAGGCGCTCCTGCAGCTTCTCGCGGTCGTAGTCGCTGGTGGTCTCATCGATCTGGGCCCGGATGGTGCGCACGCGGCCCTCCAGGTCCTTGCGGGAGCCGCCGCCGTCCACGATGGTGGTGTTGTCCTTGTCCACGGTGACCTTCTTGGCGGTGCCCAGGTCGCTCAGGGTGGCGCTCTCCAGCTTAACGCCCAGGTCCTCGCTGATCACGGTGCCGCCGGTCAGGATGGCGATGTCTTCCAGCATGGCCTTGCGGCGGTCGCCGAAGCCCGGGGCCTTGACCGCGCAGGCGCTCAGGGTGCCGCGCAGCTTGTTGACCACCAGGGTGGCCAGGGCCTCGCCCTCCACGTCCTCGGCCACGATCAACAGCGGACGGCCGCTCTTGGCCACCTGCTCCAGCAGAGGCAGCAGGTCCTTCATGGCGCTGATCTTCTTCTCGTGGATCAGGATGTAGGGGTCGCTGAGGTTGACTTCCATCTTCTCGGGGTCGGTGACGAAGTAAGGGCTCTGGTAGCCGCGGTCGAACTGCATGCCCTCGACCACCTCCAGGGTGGTCTCCATGCTCTTGGCCTCTTCCACGGTGATGACGCCCTCTTTGCCCACCTTGTTCATGGCCTCGGCGATGATGTTGCCGATGGTGGAGTCGTTGTTGGCGCTGATGGTGCCCACCTGGGCGATCTCGGTCTGGTCCTTGGTGGCCTTGGAGACCTTCTGCAGCTCGGCCACCACGGCCTCCACGGCCTTGTCAATGCCGCGCTTGATGGCCATGGGGTTGTGCCCGGCGGCCACCAGCTTGGAGCCCTCGCGATAGATGCACTGGGCCAGGATGGTGGCGGTGGTGGTGCCGTCGCCGGCCACGTCAGAGGTCTTGGAGGCCACCTCCTTGACCATCTGGGCGCCCATGTTCTCGAACTTGTCCTCCAGCTCGATCTCCTTGGCCACGGTCACGCCGTCTTTGGTGATGGTGGGCGAGCCGAAGGTCTTGTCGATGATCACGTTGCGGCCCTTGGGGCCCAGAGTTACCTTGACCGCGTTGGCCAAGGCGTCCACGCCCTGCATGATGGCTTCGCGGGCTTTCATGTCATATTTCAGCTCTTTGGCCATTGCTTATCTTCCTCTCCAAAAGGGATGGTTTTCCTTGTGTAGGTATTTGCCTGCTGAGGCTAAAGGGCCTACTCGATGATGCCCAGGATGTCATCCTCGCGCATGATCAGCATCTCGTCGCCGTCGATCTTGACCTCGCTGCCCGAGTACTTGCCGAAGAGGACCTTGTCCCCCTTCTTCACGGTCATGCTCAGCTTGGTGCCGCTATCCAGCACCTTGCCGGGGCCCACGGCAATCACCTTGCCCTGCTGCGGCTTTTCCTTGGCCGAGTCCGGGATGATGATGCCGCCGGCGGTCTTGTTCTCCTCCTCCACCCGCAATACGATGACGCGGTCCTGCAACGGTTTGATCTTCATGCGTCCCTCTCCTTGTCTGTCAATTGTTCGATATTACAAAGGAATAAATCCTCATACCCAGGGCCGGGCCATCCCCGCGGCCCCGTTAGCACTCAAAGGCGGCGAGTGCTAATGGGGTGAAGAATAAGCACCAAGTTGCCGGAATGCAAGGGGGAGGGGCAAAAATTTTTGTAAAAAAAAGCTGCTCCGGCCTGGCCAGCCCCCTCAGGCCAAGCGGGTCACGCCCGGGGCCACCTCGGGAAAATCCCGCGACAGGGCTATATCGTGGCCCGGGAACAGCAGCTCCGGCCGCTGCACCAGCCCCCGCAGGCGCTGCATGGAACGCAGCCAGGCCGGCAGGTCGCAGATGAAGGCGCTGGGCCAGTCCTCGGCGTAGTTCCGGTAGGTGTGGCCGCAGTCGCTGCCCAACACCGCCGGGCCGGCGGCGGCGGCCGCGCGCAAGGCCATCAGGCCCGGGGCGTGGCCGGGTGCGGCGATCAGCTCCAGGCCGGGCAAGAGCTGCGCGTCGCCCTGGTGCAGCCTCAGGCGGCCCTGGGCCTGGGCCGCCTCCAGGGCCGCCAGGCCCTGGTCGTCGCGCAGCATCTGGAACACGGAGCGCCGGGCCACCGGGTCCTCGTTCCAGAAGCGCCACTCCGCCTCCTGCACGTGCACCTGGGCGGCCGGGAACAGGGCCGCGCCGCCCACGTGGTCCCAGTGCAGATGGCTGAGCACCAGGTGCGGCACCTTTGCCGCCTCCACCCCCAGCCGGGCCAGCAGCTCCACCGGGCTCAGGTAGCCGGGCAGGCCCCGCTCCCCGGCCTGCTGCGGGCCCACCCCGCAGTCCAGCACCACCGGGCCGCCGGGCCCCAGCAGGCACCAGAAATAATAGGCCCGCTGCCCCCGCGCCTCCCAGTCCCGGTTCCACATGGTCAGGGCGCCGGGGCCCTCCAGGGGGCCGGCGTAGCACAGGGCGTAAATCTGGTAGGCGTCCATGGGCTGTCTCCCTCCAGGGGGCGGGCAAAAAAATATCGGCGAACCCGGGCCGCGCCGGGGCCTACTATAGACCGGCCCGGCCGCGCCTGCCAAGGCCCCGGAGCCCAACATTACTGCATTTCTAGCCCCTTGTCCCCTGTGCCCCCCTATGCTAGATTTGACCAGCCATGACCCGCCGCGGCCAACCCGACGCCCTTTACCGCAGGGCCAAGACCGAAGGTTACGCGGCCCG
The DNA here is from genome assembly GCA_003605055.1 of Desulfarculus sp. GTDB lineage: Bacteria > Desulfobacterota > Desulfarculia > Desulfarculales > Desulfarculaceae > Desulfoferula. The sequence continues at coordinate 3,195 of QZKP01000023.1, read as the reverse complement.
TTCGGTGTTCAAGCTCAAGGAGATGGACCGGCGGTACGGGCTCCTCAGGCCCGGGCAGCGGGTGCTGGATCTGGGCTGCCACCCCGGGTCCTGGCTGCAGTACGCCGCCCAGCGGGTGGGCCGGGGCGGCCTGGTGGTGGGCGTGGATCTGCAGCCGCCCACCGTGAGCCTGCCGCCCTGGGTGCGCTTTGTGCAGGCCGACGTGCTGGGGCTGACGCCGGAGGGGCTCCGGGCATACGCCCCGGCCTATGACCTGGTGCTCAGCGACGTGGCCCCGCGCACCACCGGCGTGGGCCACCAGGACGCCGCGGCCAGCCTGGCCCTGAGCGAGGCGGCCGTGGATCTGGCCCTGGCGCTGCTGGTGCCCGGCGGTTCGCTGGTGGCCAAGGTGTACTACGGGCCAGGGGTGGATGAGTTGATCCTCCGGGTCAAGGGGGCCTTCAAGCTGGGCAAGGGACACAAGCCCGAGGCCTCCCGCTCGGCCAGCCGCGAGATATATATTCTGGGCCGCGGGCTGAAACCCCGGCCCGGGGATTAAAAAATCAGGAGAGCACCATGTCCGGTCACTCCAAGTGGAGCACCATCAAGCGCAAGAAGGGGGCCGCCGACGCCAAACGGGGCCAGATGTTCACGCGCATCATGCGCGAGATAACCGTGGCCGCCAAGATGGGCGGCGGCGACATCGAGGCCAACCCCCGCCTGCGCACGGCCGTGGCCGCGGCCAAGGGCCAGAACATGCCCAAGGACAACATCGAGCGGGCCATCAAGAAGGGCACCGGCGAGCTGGAGGGCGTGTCCTACGAGGAGATCACCTACGAGGCCTACGCGCCCGGCGGGGTGGCCTTCATCATAGCGTGCCTGACCGACAACAAAAACCGGGCCGCCAGCGACATCCGCCACATCCTGACCAAGCGCGGCGGCTCCCTGGCCAAGGCCGGGGCCGTGGCCTATATGTTCGAGTCCAAGGGCGTGATCACCCTGGACAAGGAGGGCCTGGACGAGGACAAGGTCACGGAGCTGGCCCTGGAGGCCGGGGCCGAGGACGTCAAGGACGAGGGCGACGTGTGGGAGCTGCACTGCGCGCCGGGGGACTTCAACGCGGTGCTGGAGGCCCTGAAAGCGGCCGGCCACGAGCCAGAGAGCGCCGAGGTGACCATGCTGCCCTCCACCACCGTGGCCATCAGCGACCCGGCCGACGCCGCCAAGCTGCTGGGCCTGATGGAGGCCCTGGACGACGCCGACGACGTGCAGAACGTCTACGCCAACTTCGACATAGACGACGAGATACTCTCCCAGATGGAAGACTGATGACCCAGGCCGCGGCCGCGCCCATCGTGCTGGGGCTGGACCCCGGCAGTCAGCGCACCGGCTACGCCGTGGTCGCCTCCGCGCCGGGCGGCAAGGTCCGCCTCATCGCCGCCGGGGCTCTCTCCGCCCCGGCCGGCCAAAAGCTGCCCGCCCGCCTGGCCGCCATCTTCAAAGAGCTAAGCCGGATCATCGCCGAACACGCCCCGGCCGAGATGGCCGTGGAGGGCGTGTTCACGCACAAGAACGCCCGCACCGCCCTGATCCTGGGTCAGGCCCGGGGCGTGGCCCTGCTGGCCGGGGCCCAGGCCGGCCTGGCCATCTACGAATACCCGCCGGCCACGGTCAAGAAATCCCTGGTGGGCACCGGCCAGGCCAGCAAGGAGCAGGTGCGGGCCATGGCCCAGCGCCTGGCCGGCGGCGGCCGGCTCTCCCTGGACGCCAGCGACGCCCTGGCCCTGGCGCTCACCCACCTGCACAGCCGCAGGCTGGGCGCGGTCCTGGAGCGGCTCAGATGATCGCCCTGGTGGCGGGCAGGCTGGCCCAGCGCCGGCCGGACCACGTGGTGGTGGAGTGCGGCGGCGTGGGCTACCGGGTGTTCGTGAGCCTGTCCACCTTCTGCGACCTGCCCGAGACCGGCAGCGAGGTGCGCCTGCTCATACACACTGTGGTGCGCGACGACCACATTCATCTGCACGGGTTCCTGAGCGAGGAGGAGTGGGAGGCCTTCGGGCACCTGGTCACGGTCAGCGGCGTGGGGCCCAAGCTGGCCCAGGCCATCCTCTCCGGGCTGCGGCCGGCCGAGCTGTGGAAGGCCATCCGGGCCGGGGACGCGGCCCGGCTCACGGCCATCCCCGGCGTGGGCAAGAAGACCGCCGCCCGCATGGTGGTGGACCTGGAGGGGCGCCTGCCCCAGGACACGGGCCAGGGCGCGGCGCCCTCGGCGGCCGTGGCGCCGGTGTTCGAGGACGCGGTGAGCGCCCTGATGAACCTGGGCTACCCCGAGGCCAAGGCCAAGAAGGCGGTGGAAAAGGTGATCGCCGAGGCCGGCGAGGGCGCGGGGCTGGAAGAGGTGATCAAGGGGGCGTTGAAGGGGGTTGTGGGGTAGAAGCCGGTAAAAGGTAATTGGTCCAGGGACAGGATTTATGTCTGCGGCTGGGCCCGTAAAAGTCTTGAACATAAAGAACTATTAATCATGCTCATTATCATTAAATTATATTATTTTAAGAGGTGAAATTAAATAATATTAGTTTACAAATTTCGCAATTCATGATATATTTATAAATATTGAACGGCGGCTAATCTTAAATACAAAATATAGATTTAGTGAGTGCGAAAATTAACTAAAAAAGGAGAAAAGCATGAATTTTATTATTAAATATACAAATGTTTTAGACTTAAAACACACAACACAAAGTGAAGAGTTAAAGGAAGCTATTATTACCCTTGCTAGACAAGCGATATCATCTGGCGGGACAATAATTATCTATCAAGAATATGAAAACGCTCCATGTGAGATACTTAGAGTGTGTCGCTATCCGGACGAACTGGAGGGTTTTATAGAGTGGGTTTCCAATATAGGAACTCACACTAATTAATTACTAATCGCGCTCACTAAATCTTTATTTTCTAACAGGTAACTGTGGGTGGCGGGTGGCCGGGACAGCTTGCCTGTCCCGGTCGCGGAGCTTAAGCGACGCGACAAGCGGTTCTCAATGAGGGTTCGAAAGCAAGCCAGAACCGCTTGCGCCTGCGGCGCCCGGACAGCGGAGCTGTCCGGGCCACCCAAAAATGATCCAGCCCAGGTTTGTCGGACACCGAGTTAAGCGAGTAAATTGCTTGACGGAGGTGATTCATGACCGATCAGAAGAGTGGGTGGCAGGTAAGCCG
>QZKP01000066.1 GCA_003605055.1 Desulfarculus sp. | reverse complement strand
TACAGCAATACCGTTACATTATGGCTCTTATGTAGGTACTCGCTCACATGAGCATTCTACGCCGCAAGCGGCGGGGTATTGAACCCTAATCGAATAAAAAGGAAGACTTCAATCTGTTAAAAGAACGACAGTTTATCGATATTGCAAAATCTGCAGGTATTATATCCAGCGAGGTTAGAAAGCTGCTTCAGAACAAACTCGATATTAGGAATACTTATGCGCATCCATCCCATTTGATATTGCCGTCCATGAAAACATCTGTATTTATACAAGAACTAGTGGAAAATATTATCTTACAGCATCCTTTGTAATGGTCTTTTAGGCCCTCGTATCTTGCGCTCCGACCGGGCTCCCTCTAAACTTGTCGTAACACAGTATCGTGAGGAGACTCCATGCCCCACCCGCACGCCCCTGGCCATCCTAGCGAGCCGCCGCAGCCCTCCCCTGATGGCGTCCCCGCCCTGCGCCTGGTGGCCTGGGAGACCACCCGGCGCTGCAACCTGGCCTGTCTGCACTGCCGGGCCGGGGCCCAGGACGCCTGCTACCCGGACGAGCTGAGCACCGCCGAGGGCGAGGCCTTTCTCCGGGACCTGGCCACCCTGGGCAGCCCCATCGTGATCCTCACCGGCGGCGAGCCCCTGCTGCGGCCAGACATATTTCACCTGGCTCGCTTCGGCACGGACCTGGGCCTGCGCGTGGTCATGGCCGTGAACGGCACCCTGCTTACCCCGGAGATCGCCCGTAAGCTCGAGCAGGCCGGGGTCAAGCGGCTGAGCATCTCCATTGACGGCCCGGACGCGGCCTCTCACGACCAGTTCCGCCAGCAACAGGGCGCCTTTGCCGGCGCGTTGGCGGGCATGCAGGCAGCCAAGGACGCAGGCCTGGAGTTCCAGATCAACACCACGGTCACCCGCAGCAACCTGCCCCAGATACAGGACATACAGCGGTCGGCCGTGGACCTGGGCGCCGTGGCCCATCATATATTTCTCCTGGTGCCCACGGGCCGCGGCCGGGCGCTCACCGGCGAGATCATCAGCGCCCAGGAGTACGAAGACGTGCTGCACTGGTTCGCCGACCAACGGGGCCAGGTGCCCCTGGAGCTGAAGGCCACCTGCGCGCCCCACTATTACCGGGTGATACGCCAGCGGGCCCAGCAGACCGGCGAGAAGCTGACCTTCGCCTCCCACGGCCTGGACGCGGTGACCAAGGGCTGCCTGGGCGGCCAGGGCTTTGCCTTTGTCAGCCATACCGGCCGGGTGCAGCCCTGCGGCTATCTGGAGCTGCCGGCCGGCAACATCCGGGAGATGCCCTTCAGCGCCATCTGGCAAGGGGCCGAGCTGTTCCGAGAGCTGCGGGACCCGGACCTGCTCAAGGGCAAGTGCGGGGTCTGCGAGTACCGCCGGGTCTGCGGCGGCTGCCGGGCCCGGGCCTATGAGGCCTGCGGCGACCACCTGGCCGAGGAGCCGTTGTGCATGTACCAGCCGGCCCGGGCCGGGGGGGCTGAAGATGCGGCCGAGGACGGCTAGGCCGGCCCGGATCGGCCTGGCCCTGGTCATGTGCCTGGGCCTGGCCTTGGGGGCGGCGCTGGCCCTGGCCGCGGACCAGTCCGGGACAGGGGTCGAGGCCGCGGCCAAAGAGCATGCCCCGGCCGCCAAAATCGTCTATCATGGCAATGTGCGCTCCAAGAAGTTCCACCGGCCCGGCTGCCGCTACTACAACTGCCGCAACTGCACGGCGCACTTCCCCAGCCGGGAGCGGGCCATTGCCGCGGGCTACGCACCCTGCAAGGTGTGCCGTCCCTGAACCCAGAGCAACAGGGGGTGACATGACGCTTAAAAGAATCGCCGCCGCTGCCCTGGGCCTGGCCCTGCTGCTGGCCCTGGCCGGTCCGGTGCGGGCCGGCAGCCCGGCGCATATTCATTTCGTGGTGGTGCCGGCCACGCCCAAGGCTGGCCTCAGCTTCGTGCAGGCCATGGCAGGCCTGCGCAATGGCTTTGTGAAGCTGGCCGGCGGCTACACCGAATGGGTGCTCACCCAGGGCGCTGCCCAGGGAGCCGAGGGGGTGCAGCGGGAGAACAACTTCTCTTTCCTGGTGGCTGCCGAACGCAACCTCACCGATGACCTGGCCAAGCTGGTGCAGAGATATTTCGAGGCCCCGCGGCCCTTTGTCCTGCACTGGCTGGGCGACGCCGGCCACCCCCTGGCCCCGCCGAGCAAGCCGTGAGCGCCAGCCCCTTGGACCAAGTGGACAAGGCCATCCTGCGGGCGGTGCAGTCCCGCCTGCCCATTGACGCCCAGCCCTTTGCCAAGCTGGGCCAGGAGCTGGGCCTGAGCGAGGAGGAGGTGCTGGACCGGCTGGCGGCGCTCAAAATATCGGGCGTGATCCGGCGCATCGGCGGCAACTTCAACAGCCGCGACCTGGGCTTCGCCTCCACCCTCTGCGCAGCCCAGGTGCCCGAGGAAAAGCTGGAGTCCTTCGTGGCCGCGGTCAACGCCTTCCACGGCGTGACCCACAACTACCGCCGCTCCCATGAGTACAACGTGTGGTTCACCTTCATTGCCCAGAGCATGGAGCAGATAGAGGAGAACCTGGCCCGCATCGCGGCCCAGACCGGGGTCAGCGAGATATGCTCCCTGCCCGCCCGCAAGATGTTCAAGATCAAGGTGGACTTTCCAGTCTAGTCCGCATTCCCCAGCCGCCTGTGGTCTTCCGCCGTCAGCCGGTTGCTTTCCGGCGGGCAGCTTTGCCATGATGGCGGTACGGCCGCGGCCTGCCACAGCGGCCGCCGGCGGATGGAATCAATGCCGGACCACGGGGAGGGTATCGTGAAGGTTCTAGCCATAAACGCCACCTACCGGCCCAAACAGACCACCAGCCAATTGACCCAGAGCGCGCTGAACGGGGCCGCCTCCCTGGGGGCCCAGACCGAGATGGTCCTGCTCCAGGAGCTTGACATCCAGTACTGCCGCAACTGCCTGACCTGCTACCAAGACCTGGAGTCAGACATCGCCCCTTGCAGCATTGCCGACGACGCGCGCGGGGTGCTGGAGAAGATAAAGCAGGCCGATGGGGTGATCTTGGCCTCGCCGGTGCATTCCGGCTTCGTCACCGGGCTGATGACCGCCTTTATCGAGCGGGCCTGCTTCACCATGGTGCGCCCCACCGGCCGGATGCTGGGAATGCAGGGCTGCCCCGAGCCCCGCCTGATTGACAAGGCCCGGGCCGTGGCCACCATCGTCAGCGCGGGCATGATCCCGCCGGAGCTGCGCCAGTACTGCGACCTGGGCACCCCTTGGCTGCTGGAGGCGGCCGCCTTGATCGCCAATGGATCGCCGGTGGGGGACATGTACGCCTGCGGCCTGTTCCCCCGGCAACTCAAGAACGAGGAGTGGAGCAAGGCTTTCTTGCTGCGCGAGCTGACCGCCGGGCAGCTCCAGGAGGCCTTTGATCTGGGCGTAAAAATGGCAACGGCCATCAGGGACGGCCAAGTGAAGCCCTACGACCCCGCCGCCTTCCTGCCGCCGGGGCTGGGCGCCTGAGCAGGACCCGCTTCAACTCATAACAGACTCCGCCGGCGGCAAGACAGCGGCCGGCGGTCATTTGTTATTTTGCGGTGCGGGCGGCCTTACAGGGCCTTTTGCTTGAGCCCCTCGATGGCCTTAAGGGCCCGGCGGGCCTCGGCCCGGCGTCGGCGGGCCAGGTCCTGGGCCTTGCTCTTGAGGAATATGTACAGGTCCTCGCGGGCCTCGTCGTCCAACAGCGCCACCAGGGCCGCGATCTCCCGGGCCAGGTCCGCGGCTTCGGCGGCCGGCGCGCCCTCGCCCCACACCACCTGCTCCGGCGACAGGCCCGAGGCCGCGGCCGCGGCGGCCAGCACCCGGTCCGGGGCCAGGCGCTTGCCGGTCTCGTAGCGGTTGTACTGGGCCTGGCTCAGTGCCAGGCGTTCGGCGAATTCCTTCTGGGTGCGCTCGCCGCGCAGTTCCCGCAGCCGCCGGCCCACGTGGGCGGCGATGATGTTATGGGCTTCGCGCATGCATCTCCCTCGATAAATGCAGGCTATACCAAGCCGCGGCCCTGCGTCCAGGGGCTACTTGAGCATGGCCACCCTGAGCAGGTCCTTGAGCCGGCCGCCGCCCTTCTCGGCCAGGCGGGCCAGCATGCGCTGAAAGATCATGGCCGTGGTCAGGGCGTCGCCCAGGGCGGTGTGGCGCTCGGGCTGGGGCAGGCCGAAGCGGCCGGCCAGGCTCTCCAGGCGGCAGGCCTGCTGGTGCCGGCCGATGCCGTAGGGGTCGCTGGGCAGCACCAGGGCCTGGCACATCAACACCGTGTCTATCACCAAGTTCTGCAAGGGGAAGCCGTAGCGCTGGTTCATGACCCGGTTGATGAAGTGCAGATCAAAGCGGGCATAGTGGGCCACCAGGATGTCGCGGCCCAGAAAGCCCAAGAAGTCCTCGAAGACCAGGGCGCCGTGCGGGGCGCTGGCGATCTTGTCCGGGGTGATGCCGTGCACCTTGACCGCCTCGGCCGGGATGTCCCGGCCCGGGTTGACCAGCTCGCTGAACACCTCGCCCAGGCGCACCCTGCCCTGCACCACCCGCACGGCGCCCACGCTGACCACCCGGTCTTGCTGCGGGTCCAGGCCCGTGGTCTCCAGGTCCAGCGCCACGTAGCGGAAGTCAGCGGCTGGACGTTCCGGGTCCAGGCCCTCCAGGGCGTGGAGGTTGGCCTGGGCAAAGGGGTGCAGCCCGCGCCGGGCAAAGCGCTGCCGGGCGATGAGGTTCCGTAGGCGGGCCTTGACCAGGCTCACGTCTGATTCCCGCCTAGGCGCGCCGCCCGTTTGCAACTCGTCGCATAGCTCTCCGTACCCGCAGCGCCACGCCAAAACACAGTCTTTGTCTTTGCCTTGGGGCCAAGCAATCTCCGCTCCGCCAGGGCCTCGCCTACATCAACAGCCTGGTCTGATACCTCTGCTCCAGGAGCGTCTGCAAGTCGGTGATCACGTGGAAGCCTTCTTTCAGCATCTTGCGCTGGAAGTTGTTCAGCCGCTCGGGGTCCAGGAAGTTGTCCGGCACCTCCCCCGCGGCCCGGGCCTCCAGGTGAAGGCTGATCCTGAGCAGGGTGATGAAGCTGAAGGCCTCCATCAGGTCTTCGGCCAGTCCCGTTTTGATAATGCCCTGGGCCGCGATCTGCTCCAGCCGCTCCAGGGTGTTGGTGGCCGCGATGCCCAGGTCCAGGGCCATGACCCGGGCGCCGTCCACGATGGGGGTCAGGCCCGAAAGCTTGAGGTTGAGCTGGTTGGCGTGCTGGCCGCCCTTTTCCACCACGAACTGGCGCAGGAACCCCAGCGACGGCCGGTTGTACAAGGCATTGGCCGCCAGATAGCGCAGGAAAAGGCGGTTGGTCTCGATGGCCTCCTTAAGATGCAGGGCCAGGTTCTCCAGAAAGTCGGCCTCGCTGTAGATGGCCCGGAAGTCAAAGAAGATGCTGCCCAGGCGCAGGGTCTGGGGGCTGGGCTTGAGCACCCAGGCCAGGAAGGTCTTGTGCCAGGCGGCCTCGCTCTGGCACCACTGCGGGTTCACGGCCATGACCCCGCCTTCGCAGCGCGGGAAGCCGCAGCGCACCAGGCCCTCCACCACCCGGCCGGCAAAGGCCAGGAACCAGTCCTTGATGCGCATCTCCCGCTGGGCCGGCGCGTTGGTGAAGATCAGGGCGTTGTCCTGGTCGCTGCGCAGGGTCTGCTCGCGGCGGCCCTCGCTGCCCAGGGCCATCCAGCAATAGGGCAGCGGCGGCCGTCCGCGGCCCTGGTCCTCCATCTCCTGCTCGGTCAGTTCCAGGAGTTTCAGCGTCACCCGGTCGTTGAACTCGGTGACCAGGGCCAGCATCTCCCGGGCCGCGCCGCCCATGCGGAGCAGCATCTCCAGCACCCGGTCAATGCTGGGGTGCAGGCGCACCAGCTCATCCACGCTGGTCACCTGGTCAATGGCCCGCACCACGCCCACCGGCGAGCCGCCGGTGAGGGCCTGTAGATCGCGGTCGCTGAGCACCCCCACCACCCGCTCGTGGTCCGTGACCACCAGGTGGTGCACGCCGTGGCGGCTCATCTCCAAGAGGGCCTCGAAGGCGTAGGCGTCCGGCGCGATGGTGTGGATGGGGCTGGTCATGTACTCCACCACCGGCTCGTCCAGGCTCTTGGCGTTGAGCATCACCTTCACCCGGAAGTCGGTGTCGCTGAGGACGCCGATGGGGCGGGCGCCCTCCTCGGCCACCACCATGGAGCCCACCCGGCGCTGGGTCATGATGCGGGCCGCGGCCCGCAGCGGGGTGGCCGGCAGGCAGACCACCGGCGGGGCGCTCATCAGCTCGCGCACCCGGCTGCGCACCAGGGCCGCGCCCAGGCTCACCCCCTCCAGCCCGGCCATGTGCGGGAGCTGGCACTGGGCGGAGTCGCGCATGGCTTGCAGGTTGCGGGCCAGGGAAGAGCGGTAATAGCGCTCTATGTCCGGGTGGCGGGCGGCCAGCTCGCGGAAGGCCGCCTCGGGCAGCAGGTAGCAGATCAGGTCCTCGCGGGCGGTCACCGAGAAGATGGCCGGGCCGCCTTGCAGCATGCTGAGCGCCCCGAAGGCATCGCCCTCGCCGCGCACGTCCACCAGGATCTCGCCGCCCTCGGCCGCCGGGTCGGGCAGGGTCACCTTGGCCGAGCCGCTCTGGATGAAGTAGAGGAAGGACGAGGCCGGGCCGCCGCGGGAGATAATCACCTGGCCCCGGGGGAAGTAGGCCACCTCCATCTGGGAGACGAGCTGCCGGAGTTCATCCTGGCCCAGGCCGTCAAAGGGCACCGTAGCCTTGATAAACTCCAGGATGCGCTGCCAGTGGAACTCTTCCATGGACCTCCCCCCGCCGCCACAGCGGGTGCTGCCTCCCATTTATGCGCAATTTAGGTGCATTAGGCAAACGCAAAGCGGGCCGGAGCCATCGGCCCCGGCCCGCGCCGATTTTAGGGCAGCCGCCCGGTCCTAGGCCCAGGCTTCTCGGAGCATTATGGTCTGCTCCCGGTCCGCGCCCACTGAGACCACGGCCAGGGGCGCGCCAGCCAGCTCGGCCAGGCGCTCCAGGTAGGCCCGGCAGGTCTCGGGCAGGTCCTGGTAGTCCCGGCAGCCGGTGATGTCCTCGCTCCAGCCCGTGAATTCCTCGTACACCGGCTCACAAGCCGCCAACTGGGTCAGGGAGGCGGGCACCCGCTCCAGCAGCTCGCCGCTGGGTTGACGGTAGCCCACGCAGATGTTCAGGCGCTCCAGGCCGGTGAGCACGTCCAGTTTGGTCACGCACAGGCCGGTCATGCCCGACAGGCGCACGGACTGGCGCACCACCACCGCGTCCAGCCAGCCGCAGCGGCGGGGCCGGCCAGTGGTGGCCCCGAACTCCGCGCCCTTTTCCTGTATCCAGCGGCCGGTCCCGTCGGTCAGCTCGGTCAGGAAGGGCCCGCCGCCCACCCGGGTGGTGTAGGCCTTGACCACGCCCCAGACCTGGTTCAGGCGGGTGACGCCCACGCCGGCGCCGGTGCAAGCCGCGCCGGCCACCGGGTTGGAGGAGGTCACGTAAGGATAAGTGCCGTGGTCCAAGTCCAGGTGGGTGCCCTGGGCGCCCTCCAGGAGCAGGTTGCCCCCGGAGGCCAGCACCTGGTCCAGCTCCAGGGCCACGTCGCTGATGAAGGGCGCCAGGCGGCGGCCGTACTCCAGGTATTGCGCGATGATGGGCTCGGCGGGGATGCCCTCGCTGTTCAGGTAACCGGTGAGCAGGTAGTTCTTGGCCGCGGTGTTCTCCTCCACCTTCCTGGTCAGCGCCTCGGGCTCCAGCAGGTCTATCATGCGCACGCCCACCCGGGCGGCCTTGTCCTCGTAGCAGGGTCCGATGCCGCGGCCGGTGGTGCCGATGGCTTCGCGGCCCTTGGCCTTCTCACGGGCCTGGTCCAGGGCCTGGTGATAGGGCATGATCACATGGGCCCGCTCGCTGATCTTGAGCTTGTCCGGACCCACGGCGTGGCCCCGCTCGGCCAGGCGGTCCATCTCCGTGAGCAGCACCGCCGGGTCTATGACCACGCCGTTGCCGATGTAGCAGGTCTTGTCCTGGTGCAGGACGCCGGAGGGGATCAGATGGAAGATGAACTTGTCGCCGCCCACCACCAGGGTGTGGCCGGCGTTGTTGCCGCCCTGAAAACGGGCGATGGCCGTGGCCTGCTCGGCCAGGAGGTCCACCACCTTGCCCTTGCCCTCATCACCCCACTGGGTGCCCACTATGACCAAGCACGCCATGGTCCTTTTGCCTCCGCATGGTTGGCGCTGAGGGGCGCTAGCGCCCTGAGTACCGTACTAGAGCAACCGGCCGGTGTCAACGAGGCCCGCCTGAAATTGCCCGCTCCCGGGGCCCATGCTATAATCGCGCCCCGAAGCGGGAGTAGCTCAGTCCGGCCAGAGCGTCAGCCTTCCAAGCTGAGGGTCGCGGGTTCGAATCCCGTCTCCCGCTCCAAAAATCGCATGCCAGACACCCCGCCTTGGGCTTGTCCGCCGCGCCACCGTTCGTGCTATTATCCATCAGTTTTGCACCCCCGCCGGAGCCTGCCGTGGATGCGCCTTTTAGCCGCATCGCCGTGATCGGGGCCGGGGCCATCGGCGGCGTCACCGCCTGCCGCCTGGCCGCCGCCCACCCGGATTTGCAGATCGCCTGCAAGAACCCGGAGATTGTGCAATTGGCCCGCGGGCCAGGGCTGCACGTCTTCAGCCCGGCCGGGCACAGCCGCGTGCGCCTGAACGCCGTGGCCCAGATCGAGGACCTGGCCGGCCCCTTGGAGGTGGTGTTCCTGGCCACCAAGGCCATGGACACGGCCGATGCCTCCCGCCGGCTGCTGCCCCTCCTGACGCCCGAGGCCGCCGTGGTTTCCCTGCAAAACGGCATCTGCGAAGAGGAGCTGGCCACGGTGCTGGGCCCCGAGCGGGTGGTGGGCTGCGTGGTCGGCTGGGGCGCCAGCCACCACGGACCGGGCGACCTGGAGATCACCTCGCCGGGCGAGTTCGTGGTGGGCGAGTGGGGCCGGCCGGCCGGAGAGCGGCTGCGGGTCATACAAAGGATGTTGCAGGCCGTAGTGCCCACCCGCATTACCGAAAACATCCTGGGCGAGCTCTATGCCAAGCTGATCATCAACGCCTGCATCAACTCCCTGGGCGTGCTCACCGGCCAGCCCCTGGGCCGGCTCCTGGCCAGCCGCCGGGCGCGCAACCTGTTCACCGGCGTCATGCGCGAGGCCATGGCCGTGGCCCAGGCCTTGGGGATCAAGGTGGCGCCCGGCGGCGGGGGCCGGCTGGACTACTACCGCTTCCTGGCCAACCGCGGCGCCTGGGGCGAGTTTTGCCGGCACTTGACGATCTGCCTGGTGGGGCTCAAGTACCGGCGCATACGCTCCTCCAGCCTGCAAAGCATCGAGCGCGGCCGGCCCAGCGAGATTCCCTTTCTCAACGGCTACATCTGCCGCCGGGGGTTGCAGGCCGGCGTGCCCACCCCCCTGAACCAGGCCATAGTGGACTTGGTGGCCCAGATCGAGGAGGGGCTGTGCCCCATAGCGCCGGCCAACCTGCGGGCCCCGGCGCTGGCCGTGTACTGAGGCCCCAACCGTTGACAGCCCCCTTGCCCCGTGCCAGAATTCGGGGCACAGGAGCGGGTGGCCCGCCAGGCCCCCAGGGAAGACGGTGCGACTCCGTCGCGGTCCCGCCGCTGTAACCGGTGACGAACGCCGCTAGGCCACTGACCCGCGGGCAAGCGGGCCGGGAAGGCGCGGCCAGTAGGCCCGAGCCGGAAGCCAGAAGACCTGCCCGCTCCCAGGCGCCGCCAAGCTGCGAGGTACGGCGGGGCGCCGGCTGCTTCGGCGGCTTTACGCTTAGGGGTCAAGTAAGCTGGGTGCAGTCCCTGAGTCCGCTCGGACCAGGGGCTTTTTCTTTGGCCGGCCTGCGGCCTTTGAGCAGAGGGTGTTAAATGTTTCGCCCGCCGATTATCCGCCCGCGCCTGGCTCTGTTGTTGAGCGCCCTGCTGCTGGCGGCCCTGGCCGTCCCGGCCCAGGCCCAGATAAGCTTCCGGGACCACGACGGCAGGCAGGTGAGCCTGGCGCAAACGCCGCAGCGGGTGGTCTCTCTGGTGCCCGAGGTCAGCGAGGCCATTTGGGCCCTGGGCGCAGGCGCCCTCCTCAAGGGCGCCACCATCCACAGCGCCCCGCCGGCCGGCGCGCCGCAGCCAGCCCTGGTGGGCGGCTACTACGCCCCCTCCCTGGAGGCCATCCTGCGGCTGCAACCAGACTTGGTCTTCATAGGCGGGCCGCACCAGGCCATCCAAAAGGCCCTGGCCGGCCGTCACATCCCCACGGCCAGTCTGCAGGCAAGGCGCCTGGCAGACCTCCACGGCCGCCTGGCCGCCCTGGGCCTGATCTTCGGCCGCCAGGAGCAGGCCCGGCGCCTGTCCCAAGAGATCAAGGAACAGTTGGCGCTCATCGCCCAGAAGACGGCCCTGATCCCGGCCGCGCAGCGGCGGCGGGTGCTGCGCATCATGAGCGTCAACGCCCAGGCCGGCTATGTGAGCGTGCCCGGCGACGACTCCTTCCAAAATGACCTGATCCGGGCCGCCGGCGGCCTGCCGCCCCGCCTGGGCCAGACCACCAGCCTGGTCCGGCTGAACCTGGCCCAGTGGCAGAAGCTGGACCCCCAGACGGTCTACGTCTGCGGACCCAAGGCCAAGACCCTGGCCTTCCTGTCCAGGCCTGGCTGGCGACAGGTGGAGGCCGTGCGCGCGGGTCGCGTGTTCAGCTTCCCCTGCGAGCTCACCTGCCAGGTCTCGGTGCACTCGGGCCGCTTCGTACAGTGGCTTTCGGCTTGGGTCTACAGCGACTACTTTGAGCAGAAGGCCTATCAGGTGCGGCCCTGGCGCGTGGTGCGGCAGAGGCCTCTGAACCTAGGGCTGGATTACGTGCAAAAAGCTTCCGTGTTCGGCGAGGACATTCAGGACTTCCGCCACCGCACCCTGCTCATAGAGCTCAAGGGGCCCCAGGCCGCGCTGAGCACCCTGGAGGGCCAGCGCGCGGGCATCATGGCCGTGGGCAACCACTACTTCCCGCCGGCCGCCTGGCGCCTGGGCCACCAGGGGGGGCTAGCCAGCCTGCGCGACCGGGTGCTGGGGGTGCTGGGTCGCCGGGCCACGGACACCGGGCTGCTGTTCACCGGCGCGGACATGCAAAACCTGTCCCTGCAGCGGGCCGCGGCGGACGGCCTGGTGGTATGTGCTCTGGTCACCGCCGGCGCGCGCAGCAACGCCCAGCGCGCGGCCGCCGACAGCGGCGATTTCTTGGAGCCGGGCACTATCAACATCATCCTCTTGACCAACCGCCGCCTGGCCCCCCGGGCCATGGCCCGGGCTATTATTACGGCCACCGAGGCCAAGACCGCGGCCCTGCAGGACCTGGACGTGCGCAGCAGCTACCAGCCCCTGCTGGCCCAGGCCACGGGCACCGGCACGGACAACGTGCTGGTGCTGGAGGGCGCGGGCCCGCCGGCCCGGCTCAGCGGCGGGCACAGCAAGCTGGGCGAGCTCATGGCCTGGGCGGTGTACGCCGGGGTGCGCGAGGCCCTGCTGAAGCAGAACCGCCTGCGCCCAGGCCGCAGCGTGTTCGCGCGCCTAGAGGAGAGGCGGGTGAGCCTCTACGCCTTGCTGGCCGCCCCGGCCTCGGCCGGCCAGGACTGCCCCGCCAGCCTGGGCGTGTCTATGGGCCGCCTGGAGGAGATCCTCTTGCAGCCCCGCTACGCGGCCCTGATCGAGGCGGCCCTGAGCTTAAGCGACGCGGCCCAGCGCGGCCAGGTGGCGGAGCTGAGCGCCTTCCAGGCCTGGTGCGAGCAGGCGGCCCGGGAGCTGGCCGGCCGCAATCCCCTGGCGCCGCCCCTGACCCTGGGCGGCGAGGCGCTGCCCCCACCCTTGGCCCTGGCCTTAGAGGCCCTGCTGCGGGGCCTGGCCTCCCAACCCCTGCCCCTGATCCCCATCTCCGGGCCGGATTGCGGGAGTTAGGCATGCGGCGCGCGCTGGCCATGGCCCTGGCCTGGGCCCTGCTTTGGGCCCCCTTGGCCGCCTCGGCGCGGGTGGTCACGGACGAAATGGGCCGTACGGTGCGGGTGCCCGAGCGGCCCCAGCGCCTGATCGGACTGACCCCCTCGCTCACCGAGCTGCTCTTCGCCCTGGGCCTGGGTGATAAGATCGTGGGCGCCACCACCTGGGCCGACTACCCCGAGGCGGCCCGCAGGCTGCCCCGGGTGGGGGCCTACGTGGCGCCCAACCTGGAGAGGATCGTGTCCCTGGCCCCGGACCTGGTGCTGGCCAACCGGGAGGGCAACCCGCCCTGGTCGGTCAACAAGCTGGCCGCCCTGGGCATCCCGGTGTACGTCACGGTGCCCTCGGACCCGGGCCGCCTGCCCGCCGGCCTGGAGCGCCTGGGAGACATCTGCGGCGCGCCGGTTGCCGGCCGCCGGCTGGCGCAGAAGATGCGGGCCCAGTTTGCGGAGGTGGCTCGGCGGCTCCAGGGGGCCCCGCCCCGCCCCACCCTGCTGGTTATCGGCAGCCGGCCCCTGGTGGCCGTGGGGCCGAACAATATGAACCACCGCCTGCTGGAGCTGGCCGGCGGCCGCAACGTGGCCGCCTCCACCAGCCAGCGCTGGCCGCGGCTGAACCTGGAGTACGTTATCGCGGCCAAGCCCCAGGTGATCATCATCTCCACCATGGACCGCGGCCAGGACCTGGAGCGGGAGCTGGCCTACTGGCGAGGTCTGCCCGGCGTGGGCGACCGGCCTGGTGTGCGCGTGGAGTGGGTCAGTAGCGACCTCATAGACCGGCCCGGCCCGCGCCTAGGCCAGGGGCTGGAAGATCTGGCCCGGGCCATCCACCCCGAACGCTTCGGGCCTCCGGCTGGAGCCCGGCCATGAAAGCCACCGCGCCCGCCGTGGGCCTGGTCTGCCTGGGCCTCATGGGCCTGGTGCTCCTGGCCCTGCTCTTGGGCCTGTGGCTGGGCACGGTGAGCATCACCCCGGCCCAGTTCTGGGACTGGCTCTGCGGCCGCCTGAACGGCGCGCCGGCTATTATCCTGAGCGATCTGCGCCTGCCCCGCCTGCTGCTGGCCGCCCTGGTGGGCGCCTGCCTGAGCCTCTGCGGGGCCGTGTTCCAAGGCATCCTGCGCAACCCCCTGGCCGAGCCATTCATCCTGGGGGTGAGCGGCGGGGCGGCCTGCGGGGCGGTGCTGGCCCTGTTGATGGGCGTGGCCAGCCTGTGGAGCCAGTCTCTCTTGGCCTTTGCCGGCGCGGTGGGCACCGTTTTTATGGTGCTGGCCGTGGCCCGGCGGCGGGGCAGCTTGGAGACCTCCACCCTGGTCCTCACCGGCGTGATGATCAACGCCTTCTTCACCGCGGTGATCATGTTCGTCATCGCCACCACCACTGATCAGAAGCTGCACGCCATCCTGTTCTGGCTCTACGGCGACCTGGCCGCGGCCAACCTGCGCCAGGCCTATCTGCTGCTGCCGGTGACCCTGGTCGGCGGCGGGGTCATCTTCTTCTTCGCCCGCCACCTGAACCTGCTCAATGCCGGGGACCAGGCCGCGGCCGCCCTGGGCGTGGCCGTGGAGCGGGTGAAGCTGATCCTGTTTTTGGTGGTGAGCCTCTTGGTGGGGGTCACGGTGAGCCTCTCCGGGCTCATCGGCTTCGTGGGGCTGATGGTGCCGCACCTGGTGCGCATCACCCTGGGCCACGACCATCGCCTGCTGCTGCCGGCCTCGGGCCTGTTCGGGGCCGCCTTCCTGATGCTGGCCGACACCGCCGCCCGCACGGTGATCAGCCCGGCCGCCCTGCCGGTGGGGGTGGTCACCGCGGCCCTGGGCGCGCCGTTCTTCGTGCTGCTGCTGGCCAAAAGGGGGAGCCGCTGGTGGTAGAGGCCAGAGCCGATAGCCTGCTCAACGCCCAGGACCTGGGCTTCGCCTACGACGGCCGGCCGGTTCTGGCCGGCGTGGGGCTGGAGCTGGGGCCGGGCCAGATGCTGGGGGTGATCGGGCCCAACGGCAGCGGCAAGTCCACCCTGCTGGGCCTGCTCTGCGGCCTGCTGCCGCCGGACCAGGGCCAGGTGAGGCTCATGGGCCGGCCCCTGGCTGCCTTTTCCCGGGCCCAGATCGCCCGCCATCTGGGCCTGGTGCCTCAGGCCGCCCAACTGGCGCCTGGCTTCACCGTGGCCGAAACGGTGCTGGCCGGGCGCTTCGCCCTCATGGGCGGCCGCATGTTCGAAAACCAGGCTGACCAGGCCGCCGCCGCCCGGGCCATGGCCCTGACCGACATCTCCGGCCTGGCCCAGCGGCGCAGCGGGGAGCTTTCCGGCGGCGAGCGCCAGCGCCTGGTCCTGGCCCGGGCCCTGGCCGCCGAGCCCCAGGTGCTCTTGTTGGACGAGCCCACCAGCGCCCTGGACCTGGAGCACCAACTCAGGGTGATGGGCCTCTTAGAGACGGCCTGCCGCGAGCGGGGCCTGGCGGTGTGCCTGGTGAGCCATGACCTGAACCTGGCTGGCCTGTTCTGCGGCCGCCTGCTCCTGCTCAGCCAGGGCCGGCCCCTGGCCCAGGGCGCCCCGGCAGAGGTGCTCACGCCCGCGCTGATCAAGCGTGCCTACGGCGTGGAGGTGGCCGTGGACCAGGAGCCCAGCCGGGGCCGGCCCCGGGTGACCCTGCTGGCACCTATAGAGACCCGGCTCTGAAAATATCGCCGCCGCCGGCAAATCCCGCCCGGCGCCTCGCCCTTGACAAGTTCTGTCCCAGGTTCAATAATTTAAATCATGATAACTGCCTAATGAATAGGCCAAAGGAGGAAGCGCCATGAAGATCAGGAAGATCGTGCGCACCCAGCGTGGGCTCTGCAAATGCAAGAGCTCTTGCTAGCCTGAGCTAGCTCGAGAGGGGGAGGCCGGTGCGCCTCCCCCTTTGCTTTTCAAGCGGCTGACGGTGTGGAATGTTACTTTTTTAAGTTAACTGCCTAATGAATAGGCAAAGGAGGAAGCGCCATGAAGATCAAGAAGATCGTGCGTACCCAGCGCGGGCTCTGCAAGTGCCACAGCTCTTGCTAGTCCAACTTAGCATTGAGGGGGAGGTCAACGTTGCCTCCCCCTTTTCCTTTGTAAAAAATAATGGGCCCTAGCGAGGCTCCGTGCAGAGACTGCGCCAGATAGTCTGCGCCGGCCTGTGCCGCTACTACAAGCCGGACAAGATAGAGCCCGTGGGCTGCGGCGGCCTGGAGTGGCTCAAGGTCCGGCCCGCGTTGCAGGCCGCCCTGGCCGGCTTGCGGCCCCAGCCCGGCGGCCAGCTCTTCGGCCTGCGCGACGACGACCCTCGGCTGTGGGCCATCTGTAATCAGTGCGGGTTTCGCGTGGACGGCTGCGACTTCCGCGACCCGGCCGTGCCCGCCTCCCAGTGCGCGCCCTGCGGCGGGTTGCGCGCCGTGGCCGGGCTGCTGGCCGCGGGGCAGGAGTTGGAGCTGTAGACGTGGGCCAGTCAGAGCAATACGTGCGCCTGGTTGACCACGTAAGCCTGCGCCAGTTGGAGCAGCCCTGTGTCTATGACCGCCGCCGCGACGAGCTCTACGAGCTGAACCAGGAGGGCTTCGCGGCCTTGACCCGCTGCCGGGGCCACTTGACCCTGGCCGAGGTGGGCCTGGAGCCCGAGTTTCAGCGGGTCTGCCTGGAAGAAGGCCTGCTGGCCCTGAGCGAGCGGCCCTGGCCGCGGCCTCTGTCCCTGGGCCCCGCCCCCACGCCGTCCCTGCGCTATCTGGAGCTGCAGGTCACTTGGCGCTGCAACCTGGCCTGCGGCCACTGCTACCTGGGCCCGGCCCAGGCCGTAGACCTGCCCCTGGAGCAGATCGCCGCCCTGGTGCGGGAGTTCGAGGCCATGGGCGGCCTGCGCCTGATGCTCTCCGGCGGCGAACCCCTCCTGCACCCGCGCTGGAGCGAGATCAACGCCATCCTGGCCGCCCTGCCCCTGCGGCGGGTGCTGCTGACTAACGGCCTGCTGCTGCGCGGCAGCGTGCTAGCTGAACTGCACTGCGAGGAGGTGCAGATCAGCCTCGACGGCGCCCAGGCCGGCCACGACCGGCTGCGCGGGCCGGGCAGCTTTGCTGGGGCCCTGGCCGCGGCTCAGGCCGTGCGGGACTCGGGCCGGGACCTGTCCATCGCCACCATGGTGCACGCCGGCAATCTGGATCAGTTCGAGGAGTTGGAGGAGCTGGTGCGCGGCCTGGGGGCCATCGAGTGGGGCATTGACGCGCCCAGCCTCAGCGGCCGCCTGGCCGACCACCCCGGCCTGGCCGTGTCCCCGGCCCAGGCGGCCCAGGCCATGGCCCATGCCTTTGGCGGGGCCTTCCACGGCCACGGCGGGGGCATGGCCTGCGGCCTGCACCTGGCTACCGTGGCCGCCAACGGCCTGGTGGCCCAGTGCGGTTTTTATCTGGACCAACCCCTGGGCCGAGCCGGGGAAGGGCTGTGGACCTGCTGGGAGCGCCGCCGGCCCCTGGCCCTGGCCCAGCTCACGCCCTGCGCCCAGTGCGCGGCCGTGGAGGACTGCGGCGGCGGCTGCCGCTTCCGGGCCAGCGATCCCCTGGGACCGGACCTGGTGATGTGCGCCCTGCACGGCGTGGAGCCGGTGCGGATCGGCAAGGAGAAGCCATGAAGCAAATATTCGACCTGGTGGGCCGGGCCCTGCGCGAGGGCGGCGAGACCGTGCTGGGCCTCAAGGAGCTGGGCACCCACGCCTGCTATTTGATCTACGGCGTGCTGGAGCCCGGCGGCGAGCCAAGGGTGCTCAAGCCCGGCGACGGGCACGAGGAGATCGTCCTGGCCGTGAGCGGCACCATCCAGGTGCAGGGCCCAGAGGGCAGCCTGACCCTGCAACCGGGCCAGGCCATCTATCTGCAAGGCGCCGAGACCTGGCAGGCCATTGCCGCCGGCCCGGCTGAGGCCCGCTACGTGGCCGCCGGTGGCCACTCCCCGGGCCAGGAGCACAGCCACTAAGCGCACGTTCAATCCTGCCCGACGGGGCGGAAACGCGGCCCCCTAGTCGCGGCCGCAGCCGCAGCCCGGCCCGGCGCAGGGGCCGTCCAGCTCAGAGATAGGCTGCACCGACGGCTGTGACGGCCGCGGCCTGCGGCGCAGCTTGGAGCTTATCGTCCGCCACACCGGCCTCACCGACAGCGCCAGCAGAATCACGGCCGCGGCCAGGCGGGCCCACGAGGGCACTATCTCGGCCGCTTGCCCCACCACGGCCTGGGCGCTGATGCCCAGGCCCGCGTAGAGCTGGTCCAGGGCCAGGCCGCAGAGCACGGCCATGACCGCGATGGCGGCCAAATAGATAAAGGTGGCCCGCCGGCCCAGCAGGCCGTAGAGCACGGTCAGGCTGGTGATGTTGGTGGCCGGCCCGGCCAAGAGAAACACCAGGGCCGCGCCCGGGCTCACGCCCTTGAGGATCAGAGCCGCAGCAATGGGCGTGGAGGCCGTGGCGCAGATATACAGTGGTATGCCCACGGCCAGCATGATCAGCATGGAGCCCAGCCCGCCGCCCAGGTGCCGGGTCATGACCTCGGCCGGCACCAGGGTGGTGATTACCCCGGCCAAGAGCAGCCCCACCAGGAACCAGCCGGCCAGGTCCCCCCACAGCTCCAACAGGGCGTAGCGCAGGCCGGCTCCCAGACGCTGGACCCAGTTGTGGTGGCGGGCGTGCTCCTGGGGCGGGCAGTCTATGCCGTCGCAACAGCTATCCACCGGGCAACCGAGCGCCGGGGGCGAGCCGGCTTTCTCATGCGCAGGGCCAACGAAGTTTTCCGCCAGGCCCGCGGCCAAGGCCGTGGCCAGAGCCGCCAGGGGCCGGGCCGCGGTCATCAGCGGATCCAGCAGGGCGTAGGTGATGGCCATGGAGTCTACGCCCGACTCCGGAGTAGCGATGAGAAAGGCGGTGGTGGCGCCGTTGTTGGCGCCCTGCTTTTTCAGGGAGGCCGCGGCAGGCAGCACCCCGCAGGAGCACAAAGGCAGGGGCACGCCCAACAGGGCGGCCTTGAGCACCGGCAGCACCCGGCCCCGGCCCAAGTGCCGGGCCACCGTGGCCGGGCTAAGGTACATCTTGAGCAGGCCGCCCACTAAAATGCCGAACAGCATATATACGGCCGAGTCCACCAGCAGCCGCCAGGACTCAAGCAGTGAGTTGATGACAAAGTTCATGGGTTGCTTCCTCTGCGGGCCTAGTGGCTCAGGTGCTGGAGGGTGCTCTCCAACAGCTCGGCCACGTGGTGGTCATCCAGGAAGTAGTAAAGAATCTGGCCTTCCCGCCGGCTCTTGACCAGGGCCAGGTCCTTTAGC
Organism: Desulfarculus sp.; assembly: GCA_003605055.1. Taxonomy (GTDB): domain Bacteria; phylum Desulfobacterota; class Desulfarculia; order Desulfarculales; family Desulfarculaceae; genus Desulfoferula. The sequence continues at coordinate 7,297 of QZKP01000066.1, read as the reverse complement.
CGCCGGAGCTGGTGGCTCATGGCCGAGTCGCTGGTGTCGGTCAATGCCGCCAGGTCGCAGACGCACATCTCGCCGTCCTTGAGGGCCAGCAGCATGCGCAGGCGGGTGGGGTCGCCCAGGGCCTGGTACAGGCCGCTCATGCGCGCCAGGCGCTCGGCGGACGGCGTCCTTTTGCGCGCCCGGCGCACCCGTTCCAGGTGCACCACCTTGACCAGGCAGCCGTCCTGCTCCACAACCGTGGTCATTTTCGCGGTCACCGGCCCCTCCCATATCTGAGTATATGCTCAAATATACATTTTCCCCGTCAGCCGGCAAGCCCTATCCGGGGCCACAAGAATTTTTTTCTGGCCGGGCTTGCATTTCTTGGCTATTTGGTTATATTGCCAATTAGGCAAGGAGAAAAAATGGACGCCAAAACCAAGTTGCGCATGGAGGCCCGGGCCCGGGTGCTCAAGGCCATGGCCCACCCCAGCCGCCTGTTCATCGTGGAGCAGCTTAAACAGAAGGAGCGCTGCGTAGCCGAGCTTGCCCAGGCCGTGGGCGCGGACGTGTCCACCGTATCCAAGCACCTGTCGCTCTTAAAATCCGTGGGCATCGTGGATGACCGCAAGCAAGGCACCCAGGTCTTCTACCGCCTCAAGGCGCCCTGCGTGCTGGAGTTCTTCGGCTGCGTGGAAAAGGTGCTCCAGACCAACCTACAGGAGCAGATCATGCTGGTGAAGTGATGCCGGCTGCTCTCCTTTTTCCATAGAGGTGCGTCTTGCTCAAGGAACGCTACAAGCTACTGATGATCCTGTTGCTGTTCGTTGGGGCCTATTTCATCCCCTGGGACAGCCCCCTGGTGCGGCGCTCGGGCCTGGAGGCCTTCCTCATGCTCCAGGAGTACGCCCGGGAGCACGTGCTCACCTGCCTGATCCCGGCCTTTTTCATCGCCGGCGCAATCGGGGTGTTCGTTTCCCAGGCGGCGGTGCTCAAGTACTTCGGGGCCAAGGCCAAGAAAATTTTATCTTACTCGGTGGCATCCGTATCGGGGACCGTCCTGGCGGTCTGCTCCTGCACGGTGCTGCCCCTGTTCGCGGGCATCTACACCCGGGGCGCGGGCATCGGCCCGGCCACGGCCTTTCTCTACTCTGGCCCGGCCATCAACGTGCTGGCCATCGTGCTCACCGCCCGCATCCTGGGGTGGGAGTTGGGCCTGGCCCGGGCCATCGGCGCCATAGTCTTCGCGATCATCACCGGGGTCTTGATGGCCTTCATCTTCCGCAAGGACGACGCCGAGCGCGCCGCGGGGGAAATCTATCTTCCGGACGATGATGGTAACGGCCGCAGCTTGACCCAAGAGGCCCTGTTCATGCTCACCCTGGTGCTGATTCTGATCTTCGCAGCCTTTGCCAGGCCGGCGGATGGGGAGGCCGGCCTGTGGCAGGTCATATTCTCCGCCAAGTGGTACCTGACTGCCGGGCTCCTGGTGATCCTGGGCTTTATGCTCAAGAGATGGTTCATCAAGGATGAGCGGGTGGAATGGGTGCAGTCCACCTGGGGCTTCATGAAGCAGATATTCCCGCTGTTGGGCGCGGGCGTGCTGGTGGCCGGCTTCATGCTGGGCCGTCCGGGCCATGCCGCTCTGATTCCGGAGCAGTGGATAGAGGCCGCTCTGGGCGGCAACTCCCTGGGGGCCAACCTGTTCGCCTCGGTGGCCGGAGCCCTGATGTACTTCGCCACTCTTACCGAGATACCCATCCTGCAGGGGCTCATCGGAGCGGGCATGGGCCAGGGGCCGGCCCTGGCCCTGCTCCTGGCCGGCCCGGCCCTGTCCCTGCCCAACATGCTGGTCATCGGCGGGGTGATGGGCTGGAAGAAGACCCTGACCTTCTGCACCATCATCGTGGTGATGTCCACCATCGCCGGTTTGATATATGGGTCTGTTTTCGCCTAAGGGCTGCGAGGACAAGGCCGCGGCGAGCGGCCAAGGATCGAGAAGGAAGACATGAAAAGCAAAAGCATCATAGGATTGCTGGGCATGGCGGGCTTCGTGGTCATGGCCGACAATTGGGTGGTTTCGCCCATCCTGCCCGCCATAGCCAAGAACCTGGGCATCAACATCGCCCAAGCGGGGCTTTTAATCAGCGCCTACATGATCCCCTTCGGGGTGTTCCAGTTGGTGTTTGGCCCCCTGGCCGACCGCTTCGGGAAAAAGCAGGTGGTCACCTTTTCCATGATCATCTTCACCCTGGCCACGGGCCTGTGCGCCCTGGGGCTGGGCCTGACCGACCTGGCCTTGTACCGGGCCCTGACCGGCGTATTCGCCGCGTCGGTGATGCCCATATCCCTGGCCCTGATCGGTGATCTGTTTCCGCTTAAAGAGCGCCAAGGCGCCATCGGCACCTTCATGGGCATATCATTCCTGGGCCAGGGCCTGAGCATGGCCGTAGGCGGCGTCATCGCTTATTTCGTGAGCTGGCGGGGCGTTTTCGCGCTGTACGCCATTCTCTCGGTCATCCCCACCCTGGCCTTGCTCAAGGCCTATGGCTCTCTGCCCTCGGTCAAAAACCCCCAGGCCCGCTTCCTGGCGCCCTACCGCAGCCTGCTGGCCAACCGCAAGAGCCTTAACACCTACATCCTGGTTCTCCTGGAGGGCGTGTTCATCATCGGCAGCTTTTCTTACCTGGGCGCCTACATTGCCGAGGTGTACCACTTCAACTATCTATACATCGGCCTGATCATGACCGCTTTTGGCGTGGCCTCGGTCATAGGCGGAAGGCTCAGCGGCAAGCTGGTCCAGGCCATGGGCTCTCGAAACCTGCTCACCCTGGGCCTGTTGCTGGCCATGGCCAGCGACCTGGTGCTGGCTAGCTGGGGACAACGGGTGGGCGCGCTCCTGGCCGCGGTGGCCTTGCTGGGCTTTGGCTTCATCTTCACCCACTCCACCCTGCTCACCCGGGCCACTGAGTTCGCTCAAAAGGCTCGGGGCGCGGCCATGTCCCTGGTGGCCTTCTGCTTCATGGGCGGCGGCGGCCTGGGAACCGCCTTGGGCGGGGCCATGATCACCCGCTGGGGGCTGGCTGATCTCTTTTATGTCTATGGAGCGGCCCTGCTCATAACCTGGATGCTCAGCTTCGTCCTGGTGGGCAAGATGGTTCTTTCGGAATTGGCACCCCAGGCCGCCAAACAGTAGCTGGGTCCCCTGGCAGAGAAAAGGGCGGGTGATATGGCCGACAGCCGGGTCATCAACGTGGACGGAAACAGGGTGGGCATCCTGGGCCTGGACCAGGCCCTGGACGAGATGACCCCCGAGTTCGCTGCCCGCGACGACGCCTCGGTAGGCGAGGAGCTGCTGCGGCGCCTTGCCGGCCGCAACTACATTCCCCCAGGCGCTCAGGAGCGCTACGCGGCCGCGTTGGCGCGCGAGTTCCGCTGCCGTCTGGGCCAGGCCCCCGCGCCCCCAGCGCGGCAAGGCCTGGAGGTAAAGGTGCTGGGGCCGGGCTGCGCCGGCTGCCACCAGTTGGTGCAGAACGTCATGGACGCCATGGCCCGCCTTGGCCTGCGCGGCTCGGTGGAACTGGTCACGGACGCCATGCAGATCGCGGCCCAAAGGGTGCAGGGCCAGCCGGCCCTGGTGATCAACGGCCAGGTCAGGTCCGTGGGCGCCTCGCCCAGCCCGGCCCAGATCGAGAATTGGCTGAGGGAAATAACCGAGAGCTAGGAGAGGAACATGCAGATAAAGATTCTGGGGCCGGGCTGCCCCAAGTGCCACAAGACCGAGGAAGTGGTGCGGGAGGCCGTGGCCGAGGCCGGCGTGCAGGCCGAGGTCACCAAGGTCACCAATACCATGGAGATCGCCGCCGCCGGCGTCTTCGGCACCCCGGCGGTGATCATCGACGGAGACGTCAAGGTGGTGGGCAAGGTGCCCAGCAAGGAACAGGTCAAGTCCTGGCTGGGCAAGTAGCGGAAACTGTTTCAACTCGTGGGGATAGGAGGAGTGCGAAATGTCCGATTCCTGTTGTGATGGCAATGCCCGGAAGGCGCAGGCCGGTGACTGCTGCGCTCCTGATGGAAACGTGATGCTACTGTCCTGTTCCGGCGGTTCCAACGTCGGCCAGCTGGCTAACCAGGCCTGTGTGGAACTTACCCAGGAGGGCTTTGGCAAGATATTTTGCCTGGCCGGTATCGGCGGCAAGCTGTCTGGCTTTGTGCGTTCGGCTAAGGATGTTCCGCGCATGGTGGTGCTGGACGGGTGCGAGGTGGGCTGCGCCAAGGCCATCTTTAAGGAAGCGGGCACCCTCTTGCGCGGGTATGTAGTGCTCACCGATCTGGGCATATCCAAGAACAAGGACTTCGCACGAAAGCGAGAGGATATAGACCAGGTCAAGGCCGCGGCCAAGCAGGCCAGCCAGGCCCAGGTTTGACACTCTCAGGAGCCTGACATATCCTTCTGGCGTGGCGGCGCCCAGGTCCGCGGCCGCGGACCCCAAGAGCGCCGCCCGCGGAGGAGGCCATGCGGCCAGAGGATTTCGCTCCCCAGGACCAAAAGCACCTGCTGCCCCAGGCCGGCGGCGAGCTGGTCTACCGCTGCCTGGGCTGCCAGGCGGCCCTGGGCATCGAGCGCCTGCTCTACACCTGCCCCCATTGCGGCCAGGTGCTGTTGATTGAGGACCAGGCCTTTGACCGCCTGCGGGAGATACCCGGCCCGGGCTGGCGGCGCATCTTTGACCTGCGGCGCATGCTCAACCTGCCGGCCCTGAAGGGCATCTTCCGCTACGCCGAGCTGCTGGCGCCCGTCATCCCCCTGGACAGCGTGCTCTACCTGGGCGAAGGCCACACCCCCCTGGTGGAGGCCAGCGCGCGCCTCAAGGCCGCGGCGGGCGCGGAGTTCTGCTTCAAGAACGACGGCCAGAACCCCAGCGCCTCCTTCAAGGACCGGGGCATGGCCGTGGCGCTCTCCTACATCAACTACCTGGTCAAGCACCGGGGCGCGGGCCAGGTGCTGTCCATCTGCGCCTCCACCGGCGACACCTCGGCCTCGGCCGCCCTGTACGCCTCCTATCTGGCCCCGGCGGTCAAAAGCGCGGTGCTGCTGCCTCGGGGCAAGGTGACCCCTCAGCAGCTCAGCCAGCCCCTGGGCTCCGGCGCCATGGTCTTTGAGATACCCGGCGTGTTCGACGACTGCATGAAAGTGGTGGAGTACATGGCCGAGCGCTACCAGGTGGCGCTACTCAACTCCAAGAACGCCTGGCGCATCCTGGGCCAGGAGTCCTACTCCTACGAGATCGCCCAGGACCTAGACTATGACCTGACTGGTCGCGTGGTGCTGGTGCCCATCGGCAACGCCGGCAACATCAGCGCCGTGATGAGCGGCTTCATGAAGCTCAAGGAGCTGGGCATCATCAGCGAGCTGCCCAAGGTCATCGGCGTGCAGAGCGAGCACGCGGACCCGGTGTTCCGCTTTTACCAGGAAAAGGACCCGGGCCAGCGGGTCTGGCGGCCGGTGACCGTGCAGGCCTCGGTGGCCCAGGCGGCCATGATCGGCAACCCGGTGTCCATGCCTAGGGTGGTGGAGCTGGCCCGGCGCTACGAGGAGATGGCCGGCAGCGAGCGGGTGTCCGTGGTGCAGGTGCGCGAGCAGGAGATCATGGACCACATGATCCTGGCCAACCGCCACGGCCACGTGGTCTGCACCCAGGGCGGCGAGTCCCTGGCCGGCCTGGTGCGGGCCCGGGAGCTGGGCATCGTGGGACCAGGCGAACAGGCTATCTGCGACGCCACGGCCCACCACCTGAAGTTTGTGGGCTTCCAGCAGATGTACTTCGAGGACTCCTTCCCGCCGGAGTTCGGCGTCAAGCCGCGGCCCGAGCTCAGGAACCAGCCCCAGGAGGTGGCCGCCCTGGGAGAGGACGAGCTGCCCGCGCCCGGCCGGCCGCTTTCCGGCCAGGCTTTTGACAAGTTCGTGCAGGCCACGGCCCAGGAGATCGCCCGCCGCCTGGGCCTGGAGGAGCGCTGATGGCTCTGCTGCGGGAGAACGACCTGTCGGACAACAGCCTGTGCTTTGCCTGCGGCCAGAAGAACCCGCACGGCCTGCGCATGCGGGTGTCCTACGAGGACGACAAGGCCATCTGCCGCCTGACCCTGCCCGAGCACTTCCAGGGCTGGGAGCAGATCGCCCACGGCGGCGTGGTCTCCACCATCCTGGACGAGATCATGGCCTACGCCGTGATCCACTTCCTGGGCCAGGGCGTAACCCTGCGCATGGAGACCACCTTCCGCCAGGCCGTGCCCCTGGGTCAGGAGCTGGTGGCCTATGGCTGGGTGGCCGAGCAGCGCGGCCGCCGGGCCGAAGCGGCCGCGGAGATACGCCAGGCAGACAGCAACGCGGTGCTGGCCCAGGCCAAAGGCCGCTGGCTGCTCAAGCTGGGGCCGGACGGCAAACCGGTTGACGGCGGCCTCTGGGCGGACCAGGGCCGTTGACCCATCTCCTGCTCACCGTGGGCCGGCCCAAGGCGGCCTATATCCAGCAAGGCCTAGAGGAGTATTTGCAGCGCCTGCGGCCCTATGGCGGGGCGGCCCTGGCCTCGGTCAAGGCCGCGCGGGCGGCCAAGAATACGCCACCGGCCCAGGTGCTGGCCGCGGAGGGCCAGAACCTGCTGGCCCGCCTCCAGGACCGGGACCTGGTCTGGGCCCTGGAGCGCCAGGGCCGGGCCTGGTCCTCGGCGCAGTGGGCCCGGCGCCTGGACCGGGCCCGGCAGTCCGGCCGGCCGCGGCTGGTGCTGGTGATCGGCGGGGCCCTGGGCCTGGACCGGGCCGTGCAACAGCGGGCCGAGGCCCTGGTCAGCCTGGGCCCGGCCACCCTGGCCCACGAGCTGGCCGCCCTGGTGGCCGCGGAACAGCTCTACCGGGCCTGCACCATCCTGGCCGGCACGCCTTATCACCGGGTGTGAAAAAGCCGGCTCGTATCCGCCATATCCGGCGGCCCTACCGCGCTAGAATCCAGCAGACCTAATCAAGAAAAGAGGTTTGAAAGGGAGCAATGCTGCCCGGCCGGGCAGGTACCTGCGCGGTCAAGGAGGAAGTACGGCCCCTCTTGGCTAGCTGGGCGGGCCCAGTCGCATGGCGAGCAGATTTGTTTGGCAAGCTGTATTTGGCGGGCGGGAAAGCTACTCATTATGATAATAAATCACACTATTATATACTTTTATTAATCTTCTTTATTCGATTAGGGTTCAATACCCCGCCGCTTGCGGCGTAGAATGCTCATGTGAGCGAGTACCTACATAAGAGCCATAATGTAACGGTATTGCTGTAT
>QZKP01000033.1 GCA_003605055.1 Desulfarculus sp. | reverse complement strand
TCTTCCGATCTCCGCCGGGTCCAGGCCCTGGTGGGCGCACTGGCGCAGCACGCCGCCGGCCTCGGCCGCGGACAGGCCCAGGCCCTGCAGGCCGGCCAGGGCCTCCAGGTCTCCGGCCAGCACCCCGGGCTCGGCCGCGGATGGCTCGCTGAGCTGGCCGGGGTCGGCGTCCAGGTACAGGAAGGTGTTGGCGGCAAAGGGCGTGTTGAAGCTGGCCCGGTGGCGGTGCGCCAGGGGGGCCAGCCAGCCGGCCAGGCCCTGCTGCCCCAGGCCCGCGGCCAACTCCACCAGGCCCTTCTTGCCGGCCCAGGCCCCGGCCTTGACCTCGCCCAGCAGGGCCAGGCACTGGGCCGCGAACTCCTCGGGCTCGGCGATCTCCAACAACCCCAGGCCGCGCAGGGCGATGAGCTTGAGGTTCTTGGCGGCCAGGGCCCGGCCCAGGCCGAAGCGGTCGCCCGAGGGCCAGTAGTTGATCATCAGCGCGGCCAGGTCGCTGCCCCGCTCGGCGGCCGGGCCGGCGCCCAGCACCTGGATCAGCTCGTCGCCCATGTTGGCGCGCACCGCCTCGCAGGCGGCCCACACGTCCTGGCCCCACAGCGCGGCCGCGTCCTCCAGGTCCGCGATGCCGTCGTGCACCCACAGATAGCGGGGCGATGGGGCCGCGCCCTTGATGACGATGTAGTCAAAACCCGAGTACTTCAGCTCCATGCCCGCGTACTGGGTCAGGGGCGCGTGGCAGACGCCTCCGGTCAGGGGGCTCTTGGCCGTGACCACGCCCAGGGCGGCGCCGGGCACCATGCTGCCGGTGAAAAGGCCGGCCCCCAGCACGATGGGCTCGCCGTCCTGGTGCTGCTGGTACAGGGCCAGGTTCACCCCCGCCCCGCCTATCTTCTCCTGGCAAAGCTGGTCGGGATACGGCTCCTCGCTCACCTCGCCGCTGGCCAGGTCAATGATCGCTATACGGTCCGCGGCCAGGTATTCCATGGCCGGCGCTCCTTTCTAATCCAGGTAGATGGCGTCCACCGGGCAGATCTGCCGGCACAGGGGCCCCGCCTCGCGGTCGGCGCACAGGTCGCAGGCCTCCCTGAGCAGCATGGGCTTGGCCGAGGCGTCGCCGCCGCCGCCCTCCTCCACCGCGCCGATGCGCTTGACCTCCAGGCCCTCGGGCCGGGCGATCACCAGGTCCTCCTCCTGCTTGAGGATCACCCCGAAGTAGTCCTTCTTGTCCCGGGTGCGGTAGACCACGATGCAGGAGGACAGCAGGGCAAAGGCGTCGTCGCGGTGATAGCCGCAGGCCAGCTCGCAGGCCATGCAGGCCGTGCACTTGAGGGGATCGATCTTCACGCCCATGATGGAAATCCTCGCTAAGGCTTTTCAGGCGCGGGCGGCGTTCGCGGCGGCGGGGCCCGGCGCGGCGAACCGGCGCGGCCTGAGTTTTAGGGCTTGCGGTCTCAAATTTTGACGAGAGCCATCATAGCAACAAAAAGGCGGGCCAAGTCAACGAAAAAAACATAATTAATATAATAGTTCCATAATTCCCCCTCCCGGCCGGGGGCAGCCAATGGTTTGCAGGGTTCAGGATCGGCTGGGGCGGACAACTTATCGTTTTTATTGATATTAGAGTTCTATTTTACCTTAAGGTCTGAAAAAAACAGGGTTTTATGCGCAGGCCCAACTAGGGTCGCCCGGGCCTGCCGGCCGCCATTTTGGGGACTGCCGGGGCCCGGGATTCCCATGCAAAGGTTATAATATTTTACTTGACAAGCCCGAGGCCGATTTTCTACAAAGTTAGAGACCACCCTCAAGGCCCCAGACCAGAGCCGGAACGGGCCCCGCTGGCTGCCCCGGGCACGGCGGGGGACGGACGGCCTGCTTAAAGAAAGCCTTTATGTTCGAGGCCGCGGCCAAACCCGAGAAGGTGTCCGACCGGATCATAGAGCAGATCCGCGATGCGGTGCTCTCCGGCCAGATCAAACCCGGCGACCGCCTGGCCTCGGAAAAGGAGCTCATCGCCCAGTTCGGGGTGAGCAAGGCCACCATGCGCGAGGCCCTGCGCGTGCTGGAGGCCATGGGCCTGGTGGAGATCAAGAAGGGCACCTCGGGCGGGGTCTTCATCGCCGAAGTGGACATGAAGACCACCATCCACTCCATAATGAACTTCCTGCACTTCCGCTCGGTCTCCATCCGCGACATCACCATGCTGCGCTTCACCATCGAGCCCTCGGCGGCCCACCTGGCGGCCATCAACGCCACGGACAAGGACCTGGAGCGGCTGCGGGAGCTGGCCGAGATCACCGAGGCCGACGAGATGGACGAGCCGTCCAAGGAGATCAGCTTCCACCGCTATCTGGCCCGCATGAGCCAGAACCCGCTGTTGATCCTGATCATGGACTTCGTGGACAACCTGCTGCGCGACGCCAAGTACAAGCTGGGCCTGCACTCCGATTTCTACCGCGAGGTGCGCGAGGCCCACCGCCGCATCCTGGCCTGCCTGGAGAGGCGGGATTCGGCCGGCGCCCGGCGGGAGATCGCCAACGACTTGATCACCGTGGACCGCTACATGGCCGCCCAGGCCGGCACGCCCCCCTTTGACCCGGCCCACCTGGGCCTGAACCTGGACGCCCAATACGTGGGCAACGGGGGCGGCGACCCCCACTGGGACGGCTCCTTGGCCAGCCTGGCCCCGGAGACGCTCCAGGGCCTGTTCGGCCGGTCCTTGGCTCCCGAGGAGATCAAGCGGGGGATGCTGCTCAAGCGGGTCGGCTCGGGCGGGCTCTACCTGGTGGTGCCCGAGGCCGGGGATAAAGATTGATCAGCCTATTCGGCTAGGGAGGTCCTGGGGAGGGGAGACAGATAGTCGGAAACCTGGGTTCGGGGCCGGGCCCTCTCGCGCAAGGGCGCGGAGGCCGGCGCCAGCGGGCGCTTGAAAACCAAAACCGAGAGGCATGGCCGCCCGGGGTTGCCCGCAGCAGCCGGAATTTCAAATTGCACCGAGATTAGGGAGTTTAACCGATGAACGCTAGTCAGAAGAGTGGGCGTTATTTCCTCGAGGACGCCGGAGTGCCCACCGACCCCATCAGCAATAACAAGCCGATCAAGCTGAAGTATCACGCTGGAGGCCAGTGGAAGACCTCCCAGACGGACCTATACATGCCCTGCTACAACCCCTCCACCGGCGCGGTCATCGCCATGGCCCCCCAGTGTCTGCCCGAGGAGGTGGAGGAGGCGGTGGCCGCGGCGGCCACGGCCTTCCCGGTCTGGTCCAACACCCCGGTCAGCAAGCGGGTGCAGGTGCTCTACAACATGAAGCACCTGCTGGACAAGCACCTGGAGGAGCTCACGGTGCTCTTGGCCACCGAGCAGGGCAAGAAGTACCAGGAGGCCATGGGCGACATCCTCAAGGTCACCGAGGTGGTGGAGTTCGCCTGCGGCGCGCCGCACCTGATGAAGGGCGAGGCCCTGATGCAGGTATCCACCGGCTACGACACCGTGCTCTACCGCGAGCCGGTGGGCGTCTTCGCGGGCATTCCGCCCTGGAACTTCCCGGCCATGATCCCCCACGGCTGGATGACCCCCATCTGCATCGCCACCGGCAACTGCATGGTGCTCAAGGCGGCCAGCTTCGTGCCCCAGTCGGCCATGCGGGTCCTGGAGCTGTGGCAGGAGGCGGGCATCCCCGACGGCGTGATCAATCTGGTCACCGCCGGGCGCGACCAGGCCGAACTATTGCTGCGCCACCCCACCATCAAGGGCATCACCTTCGTGGGCTCCACCAAGGTGGGCCTGCACATCTATTCCACCGCCGCGGCCCACGGCAAGCGGGTGCAGGCCCTGTGCGAGGCCAAGAACCACGCCCTGGTGCTGCGCGACTGCAAGCTGGAGCGCGCCGCCGCCGGCATCATCAACGCCTTCACCGGCTGCGCCGGCGAGCGCTGCATGGCCCTGCCCACGGTGGTGGTGGAAAACGCCATCGCCGACAAGCTGGTGGCCCTGCTCAAAGAAAACGCCGCGCAGATCAACCTGGGCCCGGCCTGGCGGCAGGACACCGGCATGGGCCCGGTGGTCAACGCCGGGCACCAGCAGTTCGTGGAGAAGTGGATCGCCACGGCCGTAAAGGAAGGCGCCGAGCTGGCCCTGGACGGTCGCAACCCCAAGGTGGCTCCCGGCTGCGAAAAGGGCTTCTTCGTCGGCCCCACCATCGTGGACCACGTCACCGAGGACATGTCCTGCGGCCGCGAGGAGGTGTTCGGCCCGGTGGTGTTCGTCAAGCGGGTGGAGAGCTTCGAGGAGGGGCTGTGCCTGATGAACAACAGCCGTTTCGGCAACGGCTCGGTGATCTACACCCAGAACGGCTACTATGCCCGCGAGTTCGCCCAGCGCACCCACGCGGGCATGGTGGGCATCAACGTGGGCATACCGGTGCCCCTGGGCATCTTCGGCTTCACCGGCCACAAGCAGTCCTTCTTCGGGGACCTGCACGTGATGGGCAAGGACGGCTTCGCCTTCTTCACCGAGAGCAAGTGCGTCACCAACACCTGGTTCCCCGAGGAGGGCGGCGACCTGGCGGCCTGCAAGGTGGACACCTGGGACGGCACCATAACCTCCCTGCCCAAGGGGAACTGAGATAGGCCCGCGGCCGGGCCAGGCGGGGCCGCCCCGGCCGCCCTGGCGGGGCCCAGCGCAAGGAGGATAGTTTTCATGGATACTGCCACAGCCAAAAAGATGGACCCCTTCCTGGCGGAGCTGGCGGGCATCGTGGGCCCGAGCAACGCCAGCGACGCCAAGCACATCCGCTACGCCTACAGCTATGACCTGTCCTTCGTGCAGCCCAAGCTGCCCGACTACGTGGTCATGGCCGAAACCGTGGAGCAGGTGCAGGAGGTCTTGCGCCTGGCCAACCGGGAGAAGATCCCGGTGGTGCCCTACACCGCGGGCACCAACATCGGCGGGCTGACCATCCCCGAGCGGGGCGGCATCCTGCTGGACCTCAAGAAGATGAACAAGATCATAGACATTGACGTGGCCGACGGCGTGGCGGTGATCGAGCCCGGCGTCAGCCACGCCCAACTGGCCGCGGCCCTGGGCCCCCTGGGCCTGCGCTTCGGCTGGCCGGTGGGGCCGCCCTCGGCCTCGGTCAGCTCCTGCTGCATCAGCCACGGCATCGGCGGCATGAACGCCCGCTACGGCCTGCAGAGCCAGGAGATCACCTCCATGGAGGTGGTCCTGCCCACCGGCGAGCTGGTGCGGGCGGGCTCCTGCGCCATCCAGAAGGACGCCTGGCACAGCGTGCTGCCCCTGCCCCAGTTGGACGGCCTGTTCAAGGGCTGGCTGGGCACCACCGGCGTGGTGACCAAGCTGGGCATCAACGTGCACCCGGCCCCGCCCATACTCAAGATATTCACCGTGTCCTGCAACACGACCCAGGACATGTACGCCTACATGTTCAACCTGAGCAACTACGAGATCTGCGACGACATCACCGCGGTCTCCTGGTGGCTCTCCCAGGTGCCCATCCCCTACCCCTACATCCCCAAGCCCGCGGACGCGGCCGAGTGGAACTCCTACGCCACCACCTTCTCCTGGAGTGAGAAGGAGCGCGACGCCCGGGTGGAGATATGGGAAAAGGTGGTGGCCGAGGAGCAGAAGAAGGGCTCCAGCCTGGCCGTGACCCACTACCCCGAGGAGGCGCTGCGCGGCCGCACCCAACTGCCCAGCCAGGTGGTGGGCTCCACCAAGAACTACTGCAAGATGGGCGGGGCGGGCATCTCCTGGCCCGGCACCTTCACCCCGGCCAAGAAGTGGGCCCCGGTCTACACCCGCTGGAAGGAGATACTCATCGGGCACAAGCTCTCGCCCAGCGTGCGCATGAGCATGTACCGCGGGGTGCACTACGGCATGCTGCGGGCCATGATCCCCTTCAACAAGCAGAACCCGGCCGAGACCGAGAACGCCCGCCGGGCCATCGTGGAGTGCCTGCGGGTGGACCTGGACGAGGGCGGCATCCCCTACAAGCCGCCGGTGGACTTCGCCAAGGAGATAAACCTGCGCGCCGACCCGGGGTATCTGATGCTCCTGAAGCGGGTCAAACAGATGCTGGACCCCAACGACATCATGAATCCGGGCAAACTGGGCTTTTAGCCCGGGCAGGAGGCAGAGCATGGACTGGGACATTTCTCGCCTGGAAGACCTGGAGCACTATATCTGGCGCTGCACGGCCTGCGGCACCTGCCGCGTGGCCTACGACTTCGGCCCGCCGGCCACCTGCCGGCCCATCTGCCCGGCCGGCACCGAGTTCGGCTTCGAGGGCAACATGTCCAGCAAGGGCAAGATCGCCTTCGCCCGCGGCATCCTGGACGGCAGCCTGGAGTTTGACGAGGCCCTGCTCAACGACATCTACCGCTGCACCATCTGCGGCGGCTGCCAGAGCCAGTGCCAACTGGACCACAAGCCCTTCATCCCCGAGATCATGGAGGCCATGCGCCGCAAGGCGGTGGAGGCCGGGGCGGGGCCGCTGCCCCTGCACAAGAACCTCACCCGCTCGCTGAAGAGCTACAACAACCCCTACCAGGGCCCCCGCCGCCTGCGCACCGACTGGACGCGGCCCTTTAAGAAGGCCGGGCGTCCCATCAAGGACATCATGAAGCAGCCGGCCCCGGTGCTGTTCTACGTGGGCTGCACCGGCGCCTTCAACCAGCAGGCCCGGGCCATCCCCACGGCCACCGCCAGCCTGTTCCACAAGCTGGGCCTGGACTTCGGCATCCTGGGCGAGAACGAGCTCTGCTGCGGCTCCACGGCCATGCGCCTGGGCGACGCCGAGGAGTTCAAGCGCCTGGCCACCCAGAACCTGGAGCTGTTCAAGAAGCTGCACCAGGAGCAGGGGGTGGCCACCATCGTCACCTCCTGCGCCGGCTGCTACCGGGCCATCAAGAAGGACTACATCCTCAGCAGCGCCTACGATGAGATGATGGACGGCGTGCGGGTGATCCACACCGCGCAGTTCCTCTACGAGCTGCACCAGGAGGGCAAGCTGCCCCTGGAGGGCGGGCTGGAGATGAAGATCACCTACCACGACCCCTGCCACATCGGCCGCCACCTGAACAAGTTCGAGGTGGACGCCGACGGCAGCCAGCTCTGGAAGGGGGCCTACCTGGGGGTGTCCGAGGCCGAGTGCCTCTACGAGCAGCCCCGGGAGCTGCTCAAGGCCATCCCCGGGGTGGAGTTCGTGGAGATGGAGCGCAACCGGGCCAACAGCTTCTGCTGCGGCGGCGGCGGCGGGGTGATGACCGGCTTCGGCGAGTGGGCGGCCAAGAACGCGGGGCTGCGCATACAAGAGGGCCTGGAGACCGGGGCCGCGGCCATGGCCTCCACCTGCCCCTTCTGCCACTACAACCTCAGCCAGGGGGCCCAGCGCATCGCTAGCGACATGAAGGTCTACGACCTGGTGGAGCTTTTGGACCAGGTGGTTCCGGCCAAATAGAGGGGGAACGCGGGGCCGGAGCCGCCGCAGGAACGAGAGGGGAAAAGGAGGAGCGCGAGACAGCCGGAAACGCCGGCGGCGCCGGCGGAGCGCCAGGGGCGCACCCCGCCGCGGCCGGAGGACAAGGTTTCTAACTTTGCGGAGGCCGCCCAGGGGCCATGGTTGGCCCCGGCCCGGCGGGCTCCGCGCAGGGGTTCCTTACAGAGGAGGGGAGCACATGAAACGGATTTTGGTCCTATCGCTTAGCGTGGCGCTGGCCCTGGCCTGGGGCCTGCCGGCGCTGGCCGCCGCTCCGGTTAAGATCGGCGTGCTGGTGCCGCTGACGGGCATCGTGGCCAACGGCGGCATGGAGATGAAAAACGGCATCGACATGGCGGCCAAGGACAAGAAGACCCTGCTGGGCCGGCCCATCCAACTGGTGGTGGAGGACACCCAGGTCAAGCCGGCGGTGGCCGTATCCAAGGCCGAAAAGCTGGTCTTCCAGGAGAAGAGCGTGGCCCTGATCGGCGTGTTCAGCTCCGGCGTGGGCCTGGCCCTGGCCAAGAACATCGCCAAGCTCAACGTGCCCTTCTTAACCACCCACGTGATGACCACCGCCTTCTACGGCCTCAACCCCTTGGTGTTCCGCAGCGGCCAGCTGGCCAACGACCAGACCGCGGTGGGCAACGTCAAGGGCATCCTGGCCACCCCGGACCTGAAGAAGCGCAAGTACTACGTGCTGGTGCATGACTACGCCTGGGGCCACGACGCGGGCAAGCGCTTCATCGCCCTGGCCAAGGAAAACGGCATCAAGGTGGTCAACCCGGACTTTGACAAGGCCCCCATCGCCACCAAGAACTGGTCCACCTACATCAGCAAGATCAAGGCCTCGGGCGCCGACGGCATCTACATCGCCCTGATCACCGACGTCATCCCCCGCTTCATGAAGCAGGCCACCGAGTTCGGCCTGATGAAGACCTGCCGCCTGGTCTCCGGCGCGGCCCCCGGCGCCATGGACCTGGAGAACTCGGGCCCGGCCGGCGTGGGCATCTTCGGGGCCAGCGACTACGCCTGGGACCTGGAGAACTTCCCCGGCTACCAGAAGAAGGCCAAGGACTGGAACGCCCGCTACTTCAAGATGTACAAGGCCATCCCCTGCGACGCGGCCGCGCACAGCTACGTGGGCGCCATGAACCTGTTCCAGGCCATCGAGAAGGCGGGGAGCACCGACCCCCAGAAGATCGCCGCCGCCCTCAAGGGCATGAGCTACGACGGTCCCTACGGCAAGGTCTGGATCTGCCCCAGCGACAACTGCATGCGCAACGACGCGGTCCTGACCGAGACCAAGGTGGCCCCCAAGAACCCCTACGGCGCCAAGATCTACATGAAGGTGCTCAAGGTGTTCAAGGCCGCGGAGCTGGGCCCGCCCTGCAAGTAGGGCTTTAGGCCAAACAGACGAAGCTAAGGCAGGGGCCGGGGCGCGGGAGCGCGCCGGTCCCTGCCCACCGCGAACTGCAAGCCGACGGGCGGGGTTTAGGTCATGGGCTGGATCGCCACCACCGTAGACATAATCTTGAACAGCCTCGTGCTGGGCGGCATCTTCCTCATCATGGGCGTGGGGCTGAACATCATCTATGGCCTCAACCGGGTGATGAACCTGGCCCACGGAGCCCTCTACGCCCTGGGGGCCTACTTCGGCTACACCCTGGTGGCCGTGGGGGCCAACTACTTCCTGGCCCTGCTCCTGGCCCCCATCGTGGTGGGCGCGGTGGGCCTGATCATCGAGCGCGTTTTGATCAGCCCCATGCGCAAACGCCACATGATCTACACCCTGATCCTCACCTACGGCCTGATGTTCGTCATAGACGGCCTGATCAAGCTCTTCTGGGGCCAGGAGACCCGCTTCATCCAACTGCCCGAGTTCATGCAGCACACGGTCTCGGTGGGGCCGGCCTCCTATCCGGTGTTCAGACTAGTGATCCTCATCGGCATCGCGGCGGTGGTCACCGCCCTGATGCTCCTGCTGGGGCGCACCAGACTGGGCATCAACATGCGCGCGGCCAGCTCCATCCCGGAGATGGTCTCGGCCTGCGGCATAAACGTGCGGCGGGTGCAGATCTCGGCCTTCGTGCTGGGCTGCATCCTGGCCGGCACCGCCGGCATGCTGGCCGGGCCCCTGTTCACCGTCTTCGCCCTCATGGGCCACGACATTCTCATCAGCTCCTTCGTGGTGGTGGTGATCGGCGGGCTGGGCAGCTTGCGCGGGGCGGTGCTGGCCGCCCTGCTGGTGGGCTTCGTGCAGACCCTGGCCGAGTTCTTCGTCACCGAGATGGCCATGGTCATGGTCTATATGCTCATGGCCCTGGTGCTGGTGTTCAAACCGCTGGGCATCCTGGGAGAGGGTAAGTTTGAATAGCACGGCAACCGCGGCGCCGGGCGGGCTGATCTTCCGGGCCCTGCGGGACAACCCGCGGGGCAAGCTGATCCTGTTGGGAGTCTTCGTCTTCCTGGTCATCCTGCCCTTCATCCTGCCCAACCGCTTCTACGTGCGGCTGGTCAACGAGATCATGATCTACGCCCTGCTGGCCATGAGCCTGGACGTGCTATTGGGCTACACTGGCCTTTTGTCGTTCATGCACAACGCCTACCTGGGCATCGGGGCCTACTCCACCGGCCTGTTCTTGATGCACGCCTGGTCCGGCTCGGTGTGGCTGGCCATGCTGGCGGGCGTCCTGTGCACCATGGCCGTGGCCCTGCCCGTGGGCTGGGTGCAGGTGCGCACCGGCGGCCTGGCCTTCGCCCTCTTGACGCTGGCCTTCGGCATGATGTTCTTCACCGTGGCCTGGAAGTGGTACCCGGTCACCGGCGGCGACGACGGCCTGATGGGCCTGCCCCAGCCCACCCTTAGCCTGCTGGGCATCAACCTGGCCAGCAGCGGCAACTCCACGGCCATGTATTTGTTCACCCTGGGCGTGGTCACGGTCTGCTTCCTGTTCACCTGGCGGGTGATCCACTCCCCCCTGGGCGCGGTGCTGGAGGCCATCCGGGAGAACGAGGAGCGGGCGGCCTTCGTGGGCATCAACGTGCGCCGCTACAAGCTCATCGGCTGGATGCTGGCCTGCGGCCTGGCCGGGGCGGCCGGCAGCCTCTACATCCTCTACCGCGGCTACACCGGCCCGGGCGTGATGGGGGCCTTCGAGGGGGCCGGGGTGCTGATGATGGTGCTCCTGGGCGGCATGGGCTCCCTGTGGGGGCCCCTGGTGGGCGCGGCCATCTTCATCTTCATGAAGGACTTCTTGAGCTCCCTGACCGAGGACTGGGAGATATTGGTGGGGATCATCGTGATCCTGCTGGTGCTTTTCCTGCCCCGCGGGGTGGCCGGGCTGCCGGACCTTTTGCGGCGGACCAAGGCGGAGTGAGCGCGTCATGGAGCCTATCCTGACCACCAAGGACCTGTCGCGGCACTTCGGCGGCGTGCTGGCCGTGAACCTGGTCAGCCTGAACGTGTACGACCGCCAGGTGCACTCCATCATCGGGCCCAACGGCGCGGGCAAGACCACCCTGATCAACGTGATCACCGGCCGCCTGGGCGCCAGCGAGGGCCAGGTGCTCTACCAGGGCCGGGACATCACCCACCGGCCGGTGTACGAGCGGGTGCGCCAGGGCATCAGCCGCACCTTCCAGATCACCAGCATCTTCATGGGCCTGAGCGTGCAGGAGAACGTGCGCATCGCCGTGCAGAGCCACCTGGGCGGCTCGCTCAGCATCTTCAAGCCCCGCGGCGGCCTGACCGAGGTCAACGCCAAGACCGGGGCCATCCTGGAGCGGGTGGGGCTGACCGACGTGAACCGGCAGCCGGCCAACTCCCTGGCCCACGGCGACCAGCGGGTGCTGGAGGTGGCCATAGCCCTGGCCGGCGACCCCAAGGTGCTGCTGCTGGACGAGCCGGCCGCGGGCATGAGCCCGGCCGAGACCGATCAGATAAGCGAGCTCATCTCCGCCCTGGGCAAGGAGATGGCCGTGGTGCTGGTGGAGCACGACATGGAGGTGGTGATGAAGATCAGCGAGCACATCACCGTGCTGCACCAGGGCGGGGTCATCGCCCGGGGCACGCCCCGGGAGATCGCCAGCGACAAGCAGGTGCGCGACGCCTACCTGGGCGGAGACCAGTGGGCGCCCCTGACCAAGATATAGGGGAGCGGCATGATCAGGCTGGAGAACATAGACACCTACTACGGCACCAGCCACGTGATCCAGGGCCTGTCCCTGCACGTGGAGGCCGGGGCCGCGGTGAGCATCCTGGGCCGCAACGGGGTGGGCAAGACCACCACCCTGCGCTCCATCATGGGCCTGACTCCGCCCAAGGCCGGCAAGGTGTTCATCAACGGCCTGCCGGTGCGCGGCTGGCCGCCGCACAGGATCGCCGGCCTGGGCGTGGCCTACGTGCCCGCCGAGCGCCACATCTTCCCGGACCTGACCGTGGAGGAGAACCTCAAGCTGGCCGAGGCGCGCAGCGACCAGCCCGGGGCCTGGACCCTGGAGCGGGTCTATGAGTACTTCCCGGTGCTGGGCGAGCGGCGGCGCTCCGGCGGCACCAAGCTCAGCGGCGGGGAGCAGCAGATGCTGGCCATCGGCCGGGCCCTGATGGGCAACCCCAGCATCATGCTCCTGGACGAGCCCTCCCAGGGCCTGTCCCCCATCCTGGTGGCCAAGGTGGCCCAGATCGTATCCGAGCTTTGCAAAGAGCACGGCATCACCCTGCTGCTGGTGGAGCAGAACTTCCGCATCGCCCTGGCCATGGCCGGCCGCCACTACCTGATGGGCACCAAGAGCAAGATCCAGGGCGAGGTGAGCTCGGCGGAGATCATCAAGGACCAGGAGCTGATCAAGCGCACCCTGGCCGTTTAGCCGCCGGCCTTGCCGGCGCACAAGGCGCGAGGAGGAACCCGTGAACCTCAAAGAGCGTTTCCTGAACCGCCTCCAGGGCAAGGAGGTGGACATGACGCCCGTGGGCTGCACCACCACCTACGCGGTGGTGGCCTTTGGCCAGGCCTGCGGCTATCAGCGGCCCCAGGCCGACACCGACCCCAAGGCCATGGCCGCGTGGGCCCTGACCGGGCCCAAGGAGGCCGGCTGGGAGTGGGTCAAGGCCATGGGCTGGGACATCGTGGGCATAAGCGAGGCCCTGGGCGTGGAGCTGGGCCCGCCCACCCCCGAGACCCAGTACTACGTCAAGGGCCACCCCTATGCCGAGAGCCTGGAGGGCCTTGAGTTCCCGGCCGACTTCCTGAGCCGCGGCCGCTTCCCGGTCTTCAAGGAGCAGTTCAAGATACTCAAGGAGCGGGTGGGCGAGGAGATGGTGGTCTTCGGCGAGACCGAGGGCGCCTTCACCGCCGCGGCCAACCTGGTGGGCACCGAGAGCTTCATGAAGTGGTGCTTCAAGTCCCCGGACAAGGTGGACCAGGTGCTGCAGGTGACCAAGGAGGCGGCGGTGGCCGCGGCCAACTTCGCCTTTGACCAGGGCGCGGACTACTACGTCTTCGCCGAGCCCACCTCCGGCCCGGCGCTGTTGTCCCCGCGCATGTACAAGAAGATCGTGCTGCCCCTGGAGCAGGAGATCATCAAGCGCGTCAAGGGGCCGGTGGTGCTGCACATCTGCGCCAACACCGACAGCATCATCGAGATGATGTGCGACACCGGCGCCGTGGGCATCAGCATCGAGGAAAAGGCCAACCTGAAGGCCGCCGCCGAGATCGCCCACGCCAAGGGGGTCAAGGTCTTCGGCAACGTGGCCACGGCCACCACCCTGTTCAACGGCACCCCCGAGGCCTGCTACGCCGAATCCAGGCAGGCCCTGGAGAACGGCACCGACTTCCTCTGCCCGGGCTGCGGGGTGGCGCCGCCCTCCCCCGTGGAGAACCTGCGGCAGCTCAAAAAGGCCCGGGACGACTACTTCGCCTAGGCCGGATATTCCATGAATGGCGAGCGGTATTGTTCTAAGCCTTATTTGCGCCGCGATTAAAGAAAGCCTTGCAATCAGTCGGGTACGGTTTGTACCCCTGGCCCGGCACAGCCAGCCGCCGGCAGACAAGGCGTCCGGCGAGCGAGCGCCGCAGGTGTAGCTGAAACTACATCGAGGCGCGAGCGAAGCCGGCAACGCAGTATGCCGGTGGCTGGCGAAGCCGGGGGCTATAGTGCAGGCCATGGAGCAGCCAACCAAGATCGCCTTCCTGGGCGCGGCCCTGGACTGCGACGAGCGCCAGGAGGCCCTGGAGGAGAAGCTGGCCAGCCTGGGCCTGGGCGGCGACCCCTTTCCCCGGGTCATGGAGCTGATCCGCCGCGAGGTGGACCCGGTCCGCTGGCAGGAGGCCGGGCAACTGGCGGTGCCGGCCTGGCTCTTGCCCGGCCCGCCGCCCGAGGCGGCCGCGGAGCTGAGCGTGGCGGCCATGGTGGGCTTCGTGGACCAGGGCGGCTGCCAGGCCGCGGCCGACGAGGTGGGCCGCCTGGCCCAGGCCGCCTGGCCGGCCGCGCCCTGCCTGATCGCCGTGGACCACAGCCTGGCCGGCGGGGTCATGGCCGCCCTGAGCGCGCGCCTGGGGCCGCAGAACCTCTCGGTGCTGGTGGCCGACAGCCACACCGACGCCATCCCCATGGCCGCCCTGGCCGGGGCCATCGCCTATGACCAGGCGACCAACCCGGCCTCGGTCTATGATCCGGACGACCCCTATCTGCGGGACCGGCCCGAGTCCTACAACGCCAGCAGCTTCCTGCGCCGCCTGCTGGACCAGGGCCTGATCCTGCCGGGCAACCTGTATCTGCTGGGCCTGGGCGACTGGCCGCCCAAGCAGGCATTGCGCATCAAGGACCCCCGCCTGGCCGCCTACACCCAGGCCTATGCCCGGCTGAAGCAGGCCGGGGCGGGGGTGGTGACCAAGGCCGACCTGGCCGCCGGCAGCCAAAAGCTGGTGGCCCTGCTCAGGCGCATCCAGACGCCTTATCTCTACGTGTCGCTGGACCTGGACCTGGGGGCCGGCGCGGCCCTGAACGGGGTGCGCTTCCGGGACCGCGTTGGCATCAGCGAGCGCCAGCTCTACGCCCTGGCCGCGGCCGTGCGCGGCGTTCTGGACCGCGGCGCGGCCCTGGCCGGCCTGGACCTGTGCGAGTTCAACGGCCGCCGGGCCGGGGCCGACCGCACCTATCGCATCGCGGCCAACCTCATCGAAATGATCGCCTTCGGCCAGGAGCCCCGGGCCTGAGCCCGGGGTGCTAGCCCGGATATTTCATGAAGGCTGGGCGGTGTTGTTATCTAGGCTTTATCTGTGCGGCGATTAGGGAAAATCATTGCAATCGGTCGGGTACGGTTTGCACCCTGGCCCGGCACAGCCAGCCGCCGGCAGACAAGGCGGCCCAAGGCTTGGGCGGCCAAGGCCCTTCTACGGGAGCGTTGATAGCCGGCGCGGGCAGATGGCCCCACGACCCGCTTCGCCACCGGCGGCCCGCCGGCTGGCGAGCGAGCGCCGCAGGTGTAGCCAAAGCTACATCCAGGCGCGAGCGAAGCCGGCAACGCAGCATGACGGTGGCTGGCGAAGCCGGACGCCTGGCCTTCATGAAATATCCGGGCTAAGATACCGTTATGACCCAAACGCAGCCATACGCGCGGAGCGCCCCTCGTGGCCGGCCATGAGCTGATCTGGCTGGGCCCGGACCCGGCCGGCCCCCTGGCCACCCTGCAAGAGGCCTTTGGCGCCGAGGCGGTGCGGGCCGTGGCTGGGCCGGCGGAGGCCTTAGAGCTGTTGGCCAGCGAGCCCGGCCGCTTCGGGGTGCTGGCGGCCGGGGCCGGGGCCGTCGCCGATCCGGCGGGCTGGCTCACTGAGGTCAAGCGCCTCTGCCCGGACCTGGAGGTGGTGCTCCTGGGCCCGGCGGGTGACTGGCAGGGCCAGGGCCTGCCCCGCCGCCTCTGGCCCCTGTGCCTGCCGGCCCAGGCCGCGCCGCAAGAACTGGTGGCAACGGCGGCCAAGCTGCGGGAGCTGGCCGAGCTGCGCCGCGGCCAGGCCAGCCAGGGCCAGGTCTTGGCCGGCCGGCTGGCCGTGGCCCGGCGCAACGTGGAGGCGGCCCTGGGCCTGTTGTACCGCACCATGGGCGTGGGCATCGTCACCGTGCGCCGGGACGGCTACGTGGCCTTCTACGACAGCGAGGTGCGCCGCCTGACCGGCTCGGCCCCGGCCGAGCTGAGCCGGGTGGGGGACTGGATCGAGAGCCTGGCCGCGGACCCGGCCCAGGCCTCGGAGGTGCTGGCCGCCCTGGAGCAGGCCTGGTCCCGGGGCGGCGGCCGCCGGGAGCTGTCCCTGACCCTGGCCCACCCCTCCGGCGTGGGCCGCACCCTGTCCTTGAGCCTCATGGTGCTGGTGGGCGACCAGGGCGACCCCCGGCAGTTGGTGCTGGTGTTCAGCGACCCCAGCGACCGGGCCGCGGCCCTGGAGTACGAGCGCCTGCTGGCCGCGCCCACCCTGGCCGCCTACGTGTACTACCCGGAGCGGGGCTTCGCCCGCCTGACGCGAGCGGCCCTGGCCCTGATCAACCAGGCCTTTGACCTGGCGCTGACCCCGGCCCAGGTCCTGGGCCGGCGGCCCGAGGAGCTGCCCCTGCCGCCGGAGGCCGCCCGGCGCTGGCAGGAGCTGTTGGGCCTGGCCGCGGCCGGCCAGGCCTTGGCCGCGCCCCCGCCCCTGGGCCTGCCGGGACGGCGCATCTTGAGCCACGCGGCCCTGGCCCCGGTGGAGCGGGAGGTGGAGGGGCCGGGGGTGGTGGCCCTCTTGGCCCGGCGGCCGGAGCTGGCCGGGGAAGAGCCCGCGGCCATGGCCGGCGGCCTGGCCGGCCTGGCCCTGGCCTCCCTGCCCACGCCGCTGGTGCTCTTGGAGGCGGTGCGCGGCGAGGGCCGCGAGGTGGAGGACTTCCTGGTGGCCGGCGTGAACCCAGCCGCCTGGCGGCTGCTGGGCCGGCTGGACTTCTTCCGGCCCCAGATGCGCCTGGGGGAGCTGCTGCCCGACCCGGTTGCCCGGGGCCGGCTCTTTGCCGAGGCCCTGCGCCTGACCGAGGAGGGCGGCCAGGCCCGCCTGGAGATGGGCCTGCGGCCCCAGGGCTCCCGCTCGGGCAGCCGCCTCCTCTCCCTGTGGCTGGGCAAGGTGGGCGACGGCGTGGCCGTGCTCATGGAGGACGTGGGCCCCCAGCGGGAGCAGGAGCAGCGCCAGAAGCTCTACCGCCACGTGTTCGGACACATGCAGGAGGCCATCATCGTCACGGACCTGGCCGGCCTGATCATAGACTGGAACCCGGCCAGCGAGCGCATGTTCGGCTACGCCAAGGCCGAGGTGCTGGGCCAGGACACCCGCCGGCTGGTGCCCCCCAGCCGCAGCCAAGAGCTGGGCCAGTACGGCGCCCGGGTGCTCAAGGAGGGCAACGTCTGGAAGGGCGAGTACGAGTTCGTGCGCAAGGACGGCTCCCGGGGCATCGCCTCCTCGGTGCTGGCGGTGCTCAAGGACGACGAGGGCCGGGCCTACGGCACCGTGGGCCTGAGCCGCGACGTGACCGCCGAGCGGCGCCTGCAGGAGAACCTGGCCCTGCAGAGCCGGGAGCTGCAAGAGAAGAACATCGCCCTGAACACCCTGCTGCGCCACGCCGAGGAGGAGCGGCTGCGGGCCTGTCAGCAGGTGGCCGCGGACCTGGCCCAGCGCATCACCCAGCGCCTGCAGCAGATCCTGGACCACGTGGAGGCGCCGGAGATGGTGCGGGACCTGGCCGGGCTGTTGCTGGGGGACCTGGGCCGGCGGCCCGAGGGGGCCCTGGACCCCACGGACCCCACCCTGGCCCTGAGCGAGAAGGAGCTGGAGGTGGCCCGCCTGATCCGGGCCGGCAAGAGCAGCGAGCAGATCGCGCTCCTGCTGGGCAAGAGCCTGGACACCATCCGCTTGCAGCGCATATCCATCCGCAAAAAGTTGGGCCTGACCCGCAGGGACCGCAACCTGGCCAACTATCTGAATAAGCTGGACGTTATCTGAGCCAGCCCCCTCCTACATAGACTTTAATAGACTTTATATAGACTTGACGGTCCTAGGCAGCCAAGATCATTATGCCTTTACGCTGCGTCGCGCCCCGGACAATCTTGATTTTGCCAGCCCGGCCTGGGGCCGCCGCAGCCAAATCCGCCAAGCCCAAGGGAGTAAGGCCATGTTCCGATTCCAGACCGAGCAGCAGATTTGTCAGATCGGCGGGGTGAAGCTGGGCGGCCAGCCGGGCCAGCACCCCACCGTGGTCTGCCCCTCAATCTTCCAGAAGGGCGACCGGGTCTTCGAGGGGGCCAAGCGCAAGGAAGGCTTCAACAAAGAGCGGGCCACCGAGATCATCCGCGCCGCCGAGAAGCTCTCGGCCGAGTCCGGGGTGCCGGTGATGGCCGACATCGTGGCCAACACCGGCCAGGAGTTCCAGGCCTTCATAGACTTCTTCGTGAGCGTCACGGACATGCCCTTTTGCATAGACGCCTGGGTGATGAAGCCCAAGCTGGAGGGCGCGGCCTACTGCGCGGAAAAGGGCCTCCTGGACCGCATGTTCTACAACAGCCTCACGGTCTGGGAGCAGGACATCGCCACCGAGATAAAGGAGATCGCCTCCCTCGGCGTCAAGCACGTGCTCCTGGTGGCCTATGACATGGCCGACCAGATGCCCAGCGGCCGGGTGAGCGGCACCCAGAAGCTCCTGGACGCCATAGGAGAGGCCGGGGCCAGCTTTGCCAGCATCATGGTGGACACCTCGGTGATGAACGGCCCGGCCACGGGCCTCTGCTCCCTGGCCAACCGCCTGATAAAGGAGAAGTGGGGCTTCGTCACCGGCAGCGCGCCCTCTAACGGCTCCTACATGTGGAAGGCGGCCCGGGAGAAGTGGGGCTTCAAGGGCTGGGCCGGGGCGGACGCGGCCCTGGAGGGCCTGGCCGCCTGCCTGTACCACGACATCATCTTCAGCGGGCCCATGGCCGGCAGCGACCGGGTGATCCCGGCCGTGGCCATGGCCAACGCCTATCAGGCCACCATGGCCTTTGCCGAAACCAAACAACTGCCCGCGGAGCCCAGCCACCCCCTGTACAGGTGCTTCGGCGACTTCGTGGAGCAGCTCAAGGGCATGTGAAACATGGCCGGCTTATGTCCGGCTGACCGTAGCGAGGGCGAGAGCCCCCAGGGAGGGCGAGAGATGACCCCCAAACAGAGGGTGCAGAAATTTTTCCGGCGCGAGCCCATTGACCAGATGCCCCTGTTCAGCGGCATGGGCACCGTGACCATCCAGGCCATCGAGAAGATGCAGGTGCGCTTCGCCCAGGTGCACACCGACGCCGAGCTGATGGGCCGCTCGGCCATGGAGAGCGCCAAGCTGTGGGACCTGGACGGCGTGGTGGTGCCTTACGACATGTGCACCCCGGCCGAGGCCCTGGGCCGGGGCGTGACCCTGTACACGGACGTGGAGGGCATCCTCTACCCCACGGTGCCCACCAAGTGGGCCAACCTGGACGAAGCCAGCCTGCCCGCGGACTTCAGCGGCATCTTCAGCCAGGCCCGCATGCCGGTGGTGGACGGCGCCCTGAAATACTGCCTGGGCTACGAGGGCGGCCGCTACGCGGTGGGCGGCTGGGTGCTGGGGCCCTTCACCCTGGCCGGCCAGGTGATCGAACTGGACGTGCTCTTAAAGGGCATGGCCAAGGACAAGGAGCGGGTGAGCGCCTTCCTGGGCCGCATGACCGACCTGGTCATCGCCATGGCCCAGCACTACCAGTCCCTGGGCGTGGACTACATCACCATCCGCGAGATGGGCAGCGGCACGGACCTGCTCTCCCCGCGCATGTGGAAGAACCTGATCAAGCCCAACCTGGAGCGGGTCTTCCAGGCCATCAGCATCCCCTCGGTGAACCACATCTGCGGCAGCACGGACCTGATCGTGGAGATGATGGCCGACTGCGGGGCCACGGCGGTGAGCGTGGACCAGAAGAACAACATGGCCCAGAGCCGCCAGAAGCTGGGCAACGACGCCATCCTGCTGGGCAACTTCGATCCCTATAAGACCCTGGTGCAGATGGAGCCCGGCCAGGTGGAGGCGGTGATCAAGGCCTGCGTGGAGGGCGGCGTGGACGCGGTCTGGCCCGGCTGCGACCTCTGGCCGGACGTCAAGGCCGAGAACATGCGGGCCTACGTGGCCGCGGTGCGCAAGTTCGGCGGCGCCCCCACCCCGGCGGTGGGCCGCCTGTAGCAGAAGCCGCGCCGGCCATGGCCCCCCCGGGCCGGCGCGCGCCAGGATAAGAAAAAATTCTTCGGGCAGGTGGAGGAGCAAGATGAGCGAGGAGAGAGTCCAGGAGCTGTTGAAGGAGCTCCACGAGGGCGTGGTGGAGTACGACGAGGAGCGGGTGGTGGCCGCATCCAAGGCCGTCTTGGACGAGGGCCACAACGTGTACAACGCGGTGATGAACGGCCTGGCCTCGGGCATGGAGGAGGTGGGCGAGCTCTACGACCAGCAGGAGTACTTCGTGCCCGAACTGCTGATGTGCGCCGACGCCCTCTACGCCGGCCTGGACCTGCTCAAGCCCCACATTGACCCGGCCGACGTGGGCACCACCGGCGCCAAGGGCCAGGTGGTCATCGGCAGCGTGCAGGGCGACGTGCACGACATCGGCAAGAACATCATCAAGATGATGTTCGAGGTGGCCGGCTTCACGGTCTACGACCTGGGCCGCGACGTGCCCCTGGAGAAGTTCGTGGAGGAGCAGCTCAAGACCGACAGCGAGATCGTGGCCATGAGCGCCATGATGACCACCACCATGATGGGCATGAAGAAGGTGGTGGAGATGATCAAGGAGAAGAACCCCAACGTGAAGATCATGCTGGGAGGGGCGCCGGTGACCGGCGACATCGCCAGCCTCTTCGGGGCTGACGGCTACGCCGAGAGCGCGGGCAACGCCGTGCAGGAGGCGGTGCGCATGGTGGCCCAGCTGCGCAAGCTGCAAAACCAGTAGGCCGGCCCGGCCGGGGAGGCGCCGCCCTTCCCGGCCCCTGGCCCTTTGCCGCCGGCGCGGCCGCGCCCGGCGCGTTGCAGTGGTCTGAACCAGGAGAGAACCCATGAGCAGTGCGGAAAAGGCCATGGTCATTTTCCAGCCCTCGGGCCGCCGGGGCCAGGTGGAGCGGGGCGTCAGCATCATCGAGGCCTCCCGCCGCCTGGGGGTGGACATCGAGGCCCTGTGCGGCGAAAAGAAGGTCTGCGGCAAGTGCAAGGTGCGCATCGAGCAGGGGGCCTTCCAGAAATTCGGCATCACCTCCTCCCTGGAGCACGCCAGCCCCTGGCAGGAGGAGGAGGCCAAGTTCGTCTCCGCCGGCGAGCGGGAGCAGGGCTTCCGCCTGGGCTGCGCGGCCAAGGTGCTGGGCGACCTCCTGGTCTTCGTGCCCGAGGAGTCCCGGGCCGGCAAGCAGGTGGTGTCCAAGGCCGCCCGGGACATCCCCATCGAGCGCAACCCGGCGGTGAAGCTCTACACCGTCACCTGCCTGCCCCCCACCTTCGAAGAGCCCACCGGCGACTTCGAGCGCATGTGCCGCGAGCTGACCAAGGAGTACGACCTAAACGACCTGAGCATTGACTGGCACGCCCTGCGCAAGCTGCCCGGCGCGATCCGCAAGGGCAAGTGGACCATCACCGCGGCGGTGTGGAACGACCGGGAGATCATA
This sequence comes from Desulfarculus sp., assembly GCA_003605055.1. Lineage (GTDB taxonomy): Bacteria > Desulfobacterota > Desulfarculia > Desulfarculales > Desulfarculaceae > Desulfoferula. The sequence continues at coordinate 4,696 of QZKP01000033.1, read as the reverse complement.
AACGTCTGGCCGGGCACGGTGAGCGACTACTACGGCCTGGCCGTGGACATCGGCACCACCACCGTGGCCGCCTATCTGTGCAACATGCGCACCATGCAGGTGCTGGACACCGTGTCCATGATGAACCCGCAGTGCAAGTACGGCGAGGACGTCATGGCCCGCATCACCTACCACCAGATGAACCCCGGCGGCCTGGAGCGCATGAGCAACGACCTCGTCGAGGGCCTCAACTCCCTGATCGCCCAGGCCTGCGCCAACACCCGCCCGCCCCTGGTCAAAGCGAAGGACGAAAACGGCAAGGCTATAAAGGACGCCGACGGCCAGCCGGTGCTGGTCGAGGCCCCCCAGGAGGGCGTGGAGTACCTGCGCCTGGGCCCCGCGGACATCGTGGACATCACCTTCGGCTGCAACACGGCCATGCACCACATCTTCCTGAAGCTGGACCCGGAGCCGGTGGGCCTGGCCCCCTTTCCGCCGGTGATCCACCACAGCCTGGACATCAAGGCCCGGGACCTGGGGCTGAACATCAACCCCGGGGCCTACGCCTTCATCATGCCCAACGAGGCCGGCTTCGTGGGCGCGGACAACGTCTGCGTGCTGGTGGCCGAGGAGCCGCACCGCGCCGAGGAGATGGCCCTGATCATAGACATCGGCACCAACGGCGAGCTGGTGCTGGGCAACAAGCGCAAGCTCATCTCCTCCTCCTGCGCCACCGGCCCGGCCCTGGAGGGCGCCCAGCTCTCCTGCGGCATGCGCGCCGCGCCTGGGGCCATCGAGCGCATCAAGATAGACCCGGACACCCACGAGGTGGACTACAAGGTCATCGGCCGGGAGGCCTGGCGGAGCTTCAGCGAGCCCAAGGAGATGCAGACCAAGGGCATCTGCGGCTCGGGCATCCTGGACGTGCTGGCCGAGCTCTACAGCAGCGGGGTGGTCAGCAAGAGCGGCCGCTTCGCCAAGGAGCAGAAGTCCAAGCGCTTCCGCAGCATGGCCGACAACCCCCGCCAGAAGGAGTTCGTCATCGCCTGGGCCGAGGACACCTCCATAGGCAAGGACGTGGTCATCACCCAGAAGGACATCCGCCAGATACAGTTGGCCAAGGGCGCCCTGTACACCGGCTGCAAGCTGATGATGCGCCGCATGGGCGTCGCCAAGCTGGACAAGGTCAAGATCGCCGGGGCCTTCGGCACCCACGTGGACAAGGCCAAGGCCCTGACCATGGGGCTGTTCCCGGACTGCGACCTGGAGCGGGTGATGAGCGTGGGCAACGCCGCCGGCGACGGGGCGCGGGTGGTGCTCCTGAACAAGGCCAAGCGCGACGAGGCCAACTGGATATCGCGCAACGTGGAGTACATCGAGCTGACCGTGGAGAAGGACTTCGAGCAGCAGTTCATGGAGTCCATGCAGCTCCCCCACATGACCGACCAGTTCCCGCACCTGGAGGGCCTGGTGCGGCCGGAGATACTGCACCAGAAGTAGCCCGGATGCGCCATGAGGGCTGGGCGGTATTGTTATTTAGGCACTACTCGCGGAGTGGTTAAAAAACCAGAGCAGTGTGCCAGGCACAGCCAGCACCCTGGTCCGGCACAGCCAGCCGCCGGCAGACAAGGCGGCCCAAGGCTTGGGCGGCCAAGGCCCTTCGGCGGGAGCATTGATGGCCGGCGAGGGCAGATGGCCCCACGACCCGCTTTGCCACCGGCGGCCTGCCGGCTGGCGAGCGAGCGCCGCAGGTGTAGGCAAAGCTACATCGAGGCGCGAGCGAAGCCAGCAACGCGGTATCCCGGTGGCTGGCGAAGCCGGACGCCTGGCCCCCATGAAATATCCGGGCTAAGGCCGCCCGCCCCGCCCCCGGATGGCCGCCCGGCCCTCCGGGGGCTATGTTTTTGCGCAGGAGGCGCCGCCGTGACCGAGGTGGAGATTCAGGCCGGGGCCTGCGGGTTCCTCACCCGGGTGCAGGCCCAGAAGAAGGACGCCAAGAGCGTGTCGCTGGTTATAACCTCGGACTGCGAGGCGGTGGCCAAGCTGGCCGGGGAGCTGGCCGCGCTGGGCTGGGACGACCTGCTGCGCCGTCCTTTCGCCCAGGGCCCGGCCGCGGCCACGGCCGGCCGCTGCCTGACGCACGCGGCCTGCCCGGTGCTCAGCGGGGTGCTCAAGTGCGCGGAGGTGGAGCTGGGGCTCAACCTGCCCCGGGAGGCCAGCATACGCTTCCTGCCCCCGGCCTGAGAGCGTACCGCGCCCAATAAAAAGGGGCGGCCTTTCGCGGCCGCCCCAGTCTTGCGTTCAGCGAGTCTCAACGCGGTATCGTTTTCTGGGCTTTATCTGCGCGGTGGTTAGTGAAAATCCTTGTAACCAGCCGGCCAAGGTTTGCACCCTGAGCCGGCACAGCCAGCCGCCGGCAGACAAGGCGGCCCAAGGCTTGGGCGGCCAAGGACCCTCGGCGGGAGCATTGGTAGCTGGCGAGGGCAGATAGTCCCACGACCCGCTTTGCCACCGGCGGCTCGCCGGGGCGAGCGAGCGCCGCAGGTGTAGTAATAGCTACATCGAGGAGCGAGCGAAGCCAGCAACGCAGTATGCCGGCCCAAGGCTTGGGCTCCCAGATATTTTCAACGGGAGCATTGATGGCTGGCCAGGGCAGATAGTAACTCGACCCGCTTTGCCCACAGCGGCCCGCTGGCTGGCGAAACCGGCTACAGCAGCGAGCCGATTATCATCTTCTGCACCTGGCTGGTGCCCTCGTAGATCTGGGTGATCTTGGCGTCGCGCATCATGCGCTCCACCGGGTACTCCTTGACGTAGCCGTAGCCGCCCAAGACCTGCACCGCGTCGGTGGTGACCTTCATGGCCGTCTCGGCCGCCAGCAGCTTGCACATGGCCGACAGCCGCACCGCCTCCATGGGCACCCGGCTCAGGTCCTTGGGCACGCCCTGGAAGGCGGCCGCGGCCTTGTAGACCAGTTGCCGGGCGGCCTCCACCTGGGTGTCCATGTCCGCCAGCATCCAGTTCAGGCCCTGGAAGGTGATGATGGCCTTGCCGAACTGCTGCCGCTCCTTGGCGTAGGCCACGGCCGCGTCCAGGGCGCCCTGGGCCAGGCCCAGGGCCTGGGCCGCCACGGGCACCCGGGTGAAGTCCAGGGTCTTCATCAGGATGGCGAAGCCGGTGCCCTCCTGGGCCAGCAGATTGTCCGCCGGCACCGCGCAGTCCTCGAAGATCAGCTCGCAGGTGCTGGAGGCCCGGATGCCCAGCTTGTCTTCCTTCTTGCCGATGGACATGCCCGGCGTGTCCTTTTCCACCACGATGATGCTCTGCCCGCCCTTGTGCGGGGCCTTGTCCGGCTCGGTCACCGCGGCCACGCAGATCACGTCGGCCACGTCCGCGTGGCTGATGAACTGCTTGCGGCCGTTGATCACGTACTGGTCGCCCTTTTTCACGGCCCGGGTGCGCAGCCCGGCCACGTCGCTGCCCGCGCCGGGCTCGGTGAGGCCGAAGGCGGCCAGCTTCTCGCCGCTGGCCAGGCCGGGCAGCCAGCGCTCCTTCTGCTCAGGCGAGGCGGCCAGCATGATGGGCATGGAGCCCAGCTCGTGCACCATCAAGAGCACCGCGCTGGCCCCGCAGACCTTGGCCACCTCCTCGCAGGCCAGGCACAGGGCCAGCAGGCCCATGGCCGAGCCGCCGTACTGCTCGGGGAAGTCCGCGCCGAACAGGCCGTTGTCGCGCAAGACCTGCACCACGTCCCAGGGGAACTGTGCGGTCTGGTCCCGCTGGGCCGCGCCGGGGGCGATCTGCTCCTGGGCCAGGCGGCGTACCATGTCCCGCAGCATTATCTGCTCTTCAGTCAGTCCGTATTGCATTGTGTTCTCCGCAGCTCCCATCAATATTAGAAAAAACAGCCAAAGACATTGAGGTAAATCATTTTTTTTCTTGGTTGGGTATGCTTGTTACTTTTAACCTTATTTGCCTGATTTTTACACTATCATCAATACATTTACCTGGATTATTAGATAAAAAGCTATTAATCATTTCTCGTAATATTTTAATCTGCTGTTCGGTTGCTAGCAAGTGCCGCAACAGAGCCCTGGTTCTATAATCCACTTCATCAAACTTAACAGGTTTACCTATGCCCGTTTCGATATTATATTTCTTGGCGGCAATGTCTGCATCAATGAAGTCATAAACGTTTTTCGGAAAATTATTAGTCGCAGCCTGGATAGCAAACATTAGATTATAGAGCCTTTCCAGGCAGATTCTTTGTTGTGTGTTATACGATTTAATCGCCACAGAAAAAAATTTATCATATCCTGTTTTCACAGGGAATAATACTTGAACCTGCGGCCTTCCATGGAATCTTAAAGTATCAATAGCATTTTTTATGCTGTCTTCCAAATCTGAGATTATATTTACAGAAGAAGTTAACTCCTCTTTAATAACTTCTTGAGCCTTTTCTGATTCTTTCATTTCTACATAATAGTTAAAAGCTACCTGCAAAAAGAAGCTACCAATAAGGCCAACTGCTACGCCGACAAGAGATGAAACCAGAGTACGCTTCCATGTATCTCCCATCTTACACCCCAGCAATACGAAGACGAATTGAACTACTTTATAATAAACTACCCCGCCGCAAGCAGCGGGGTATTTAGAACATCTCTAACTGACGGTCTTCATGGAGCCGATTATAGGAACCGCCTTGGTTTTGGACGTA
>QZKP01000024.1 GCA_003605055.1 Desulfarculus sp. | reverse complement strand
CGTCCAAAACCAAGGCGGTTCCTATAATCGGCTCCATGAAGACCGTCAGTTAGAGATGTTCTAAATACCCCGCTGCTTGCGGCGGGGTAGTTTATTAAACCCCGCAAGTTTTTTACGCCCCGGGATCGCCACTAGCGGGCCTGGCCCCTGGAACGGCCGCCGGGTGGCGGCACCGGGATGGGCGCCGGAGGCGGCGCCGGCTTCGGCGGCGGCCCCACCCGGAAGGCCAAGAGACCGGCGCGGCTGCTCTTTATCCCCTTGCCAGGCGAGATGATTATCCTCTCCGGTTCCACTTGCACCTGGTATTCGGTTTCCGGCAGCAGCCCGGCCACCAAGTGCCGCGTGTAGCCAGCGGGGTAGCCATAGATTATTGGCGTGGCCACAGAAGGGGGCCCCAGGCGCAAAACCAGCACCCGCGGCCAGGAGGGGTCCTTGATCACCACGCCGACGGTGTCCTCATCCTTGCTGTTCAGCGGGGAGATGGCCGGCGGGGGCGGCGCGTTCTGGTCCGCGGGCAGCAGTACGTGCAGCAGGGGCAGCTTGGGGCTGGCGGGGCTGGCCGCCACGAATTCGGCCCGCCAGGGGGCCGAGTTGCTGGCCGGCGCTTGGGAGGGATAGTTGCGGCCGTCCACCCAGCTTGCGGCCCCCGGCCCGCCCATGATCTCCAGGCGGGAGTCGGCCGGCCGGATGGGCACCACGTTCAGGCGCGCTTCCCCGGCCGCCAGCACCAAGGGCGAGGCCGGCCCCTGCCAGCGTCCGGGCGCCAGCTTGCTCAGCGGGCGCTGGCTGGATGGCTGCTGCGGGAAATGCAGGGCGAAGCGCACCGAGAGCCCGGGGCGGGCCAGCACCAGGTCGTCGGCCACCACCACCGCCTCGGCCGCTTCGGCGTCGTCCGGGCCGTTGCTGCGCAGCAGGAATACGTGGCGCACCAGCCGCTTGACCTTGTGCGTGCTGCCGTCGTAGGCCGCGGTGGCCCGCCCGCGCAGATAGGCGTAGCGGGGCTGGTCCTCCAGGGCTTCTATCTGGGCCACGTTGTAGATGGGCCCCAGCTTGGACCAGGGGGCCGGGCCGCTGTCCAGGCCGCTGGCGGTCCAGGGGGCGCTCTGGGTCAACTGGCCGTTGGGTCCAAACAGGGCCCAGGCCCGCTGGCCGCCGTCGTTGCTGTAGGCGCCCCGGGGCTGGCGGCCGGCCCGCAGGTCGTACCAGGAGTACTCCTTGGGGTCGTGGATCAGCAGGGTGTTGGCGGCCACGCTGCGTATGGCGTAGTTCAGGGCATGAGAAGTGCGGGGGCCGTCGTAGCCCCCGCCGGGGGGCAACAGGAAGGACCCCCGGAAGATGAGCAAGTCGCCGGCGTCCAGGTGCTGGCGCAGGGCGAAGTGGGGACCGCAGGAAAAGCCCAGCCAGGTGGCGCGCTCGGACCAGTCCGAACGCAGCACCGCCCGGCCCACTGCCTGGGCCAGGTGGCTGAGGGGGGCCGTGGCCAGGGGCGCGGTGGGGGCGGAGGGGTCTACCCACAGGAAATCATAGACGTAGTTGTGACCGTAGAGCAGGCCGGGGGTGCTGGGGTCCAGGAGCAGGGCCCGGGCCGCGCCAGAGGCGGGGTCGTCGGGCCTGAGCGCCATCAAGGCCAGCATTTGCATGCGCACCAGCTCGGCTGCCATTTCCGGCGGCAGCATGGCGTCGCCGCCGGGAGCCGTCCGCCGGTAGCTCCGCCGCTGGGCCGTGGCCAGGCCGGGCAGCAGGTGGAACAGGAGGTAGGAAAGCCGGTCGTCGAACCAAGTAACCTTGTCGGTGGGGTCCAGCCCGGTGGCGCTGTGGAAGGCGGCGGCAAAGAGCAGCAGGTCCAGGCCGGCGCGAGCGCCGGGGGTGTCGCCCTCGAACCAGCCGCCGCCCTGGCCCCGCTGGAGCAGGCAGGGGCGCAAGTGGGCCCGGTAGCGCTGCTGCCAGGCCTGGTTGACCAGATCGGCTGCCGCCGGGTTGCTGCCGAAGGCGGCCAGGCCGGCCAGGGCGGTGATGCTCAGGGCGGCGGCCGACTCGCTATCGAAACAGCCCAGACCCTGCTTGGAGAAGATTTTGGCCTGGGCGGTCAGCCAGTCGCTGACCCTCTGGCGCTCCTCGGGCGTGAAGGCCGGCCAGGCCCAGTCCAGGGTCAGGGCCACCTGCTGCACCAAGGGGGCGGCCCGCAGCAGTTGCGGCTCGTCCCCCAGGCTGTTCTGGCCGGTGCGGCCGTGGCCCGAAACCGACTGCGCCTTGCCGGTGCGCGCTCCGTTCAAGGCGCAGCGTACGGCCAACTGGGCCAGTTGCTTGGACAGCTCCGGGTCTTTTTGGCGCAGAACCAGGGCGCACAGGGCCAACCCGGGCCCGTCAGGGGCCTGGGCGCTCCGGCGGGCCGGCTCCAGGGCCCAGGAGAGCAGGCGGCGCCATTGTTCGCTGCGCGCCAGACTCAACTCCTGCAGACGCTGCAGGCGGAGGCTGGTGAGCAGCAGGCGGGGGTGCTCGGGCCGCACCTGGGGGGTGGTGTCCGTCTCCTGCCCCAGGCAAGGCAGGGCGGTCAGCCCCAGCAGCAGCAGGCCGCACAAAAGCGCCTGGACTCTCACCATGGCAAGCCCTCTCCCCGCTCCAGGGCGTGGATGGCCTGCACCATCTCCCGGCAGCTCATGAACAACAGGCGGTAGCGCCGCCCATCATTGTAAACCCGGCACAGGTGCTCCAGGGTGCGGCGGGCCGGGGCGCCCAGCAGGGCGTCCTGGTTTTTCTCCGGCGCGCCGTGGCAGGAGAGCTTGAGGAAGCGCACCTGTTCGGCTCCCTGCACCGAGGGCGCGAAGCGCAGCCACAAGGGGACGCGGCGGGGAGCGGGTGGCGTCTTTCCGCTGAGCTCCGAGGCCTCCAGCCGGGGCAGGCAGCCCCACTTGCGGCGGCCCCAATCCAGGGCCAGCACGCCCTGCACCAACAGCAGGTCTCCGTCGGGCGGGCGGCCCACCGCCGCCGGACGGCCGCGGTCGTGGCTCTTGGGGCGCTGGGGGTCGTCGGTGGCGTAGTAGATGGCGTTGATGGTCTGGGTCTGGGTGGGGCTGGGCGCCGAGGGCAGGGTGAAATCGGCGTAGCATCCGGTGCGGGCCAGGATGCTCAGCTCGTCGTTGCGGCCGCACCACTGCCCGTCGGGCCGGGAGTTGTCCAGGGCCCAGTTGCCGTGGATGAAGCCGTAGGTCACCCGGCCGGTCCGGGGGTCCTTGGCCAGCAGTCCGTGGCGCTGGTGAAGCTTTTGCACGTAGCCCAGGAGCATGTCCTCCAACTCTGCGGCGCTCTCGCCGTGGTGATGCAAATGCACTTCCACCTCGCCCAGCCCTTGTTGTCGCAGCGCGGCCAGGCGGTCTAGCACCCAGGGACGATAGTCCTCCAGGGGGTAGAAGAAGTCGTGGCAGGGCGTTCGTCCCCGGCTGTCGGTCAGGCCTGCCACCAGCCGGGGCAGGCCCTGCTCCCAGGCCCGCAGGCGGGCCCGGGCCGTGGCCTCCTCCGCCCGGGCCCAGAAGGGCTCGAAGTGGTCGGCCACGGCCAGGCACAGGGTCAAAGGGCCAGGGTGAGCGGCCGCCGGTCGTGGCCGACAGGCCTGCTGCAGGTACGGCCATAACCAGGTATCCAGGGCTTTGTACATCTGCCCTGGCTAGCCACCCAGCCGCCACAGGATCATGACCAGCAGGTGCATGAAGATGATGCCGCCGATTGTTATCAGGAACGAGTTGCGCACCTGCACCCTGGTCCAGGTCTCCCGCAAATCAATGCCCTCTCCAGCCAAAATGTTCATGGTGGCCACCACCATGCCCATTAGCATGAAGCCGAGAAAGCCGTACGTCTGGCTGAGGAAAAACCCTCCCGCCAGCCAGCCAACCAGGCCTGCTTCCAGAGCGTTGGTCAGCGGCGGCAGCCAGGGCGGGGCCCGCTCCGGGGTTCGCAACAGGGCGATGTCCCTGTACATGGCATAGAAAAGGGAGATCCAAAGCAGGCCGCCCAGCACCCCGGCCTCGGCCAAAATCAGAATGAAGGAGTTGTGAGCCGTCTGCCTGTAGCCCTGGTCGGTGAAGGCGGTGAAGCCCACCCCGAAAAAGGGGTTGTGCTTGAGAAGGTCCAGCCCGAAAGCCCAGTGATCCAGGCGGGTGCGGCCGGTGCCCTCGGTGGCGCTGACCGACTCGAAGCGAGGGATGGCCATCAAAAGGCCCAGCAGCAGCACCAGGCCCACCACCGAAAAGACCATGCCCAGCCGGTGGCGCAGGTACATCCAGATCACTATGGCCATAGCCAGAATGCCGCCGCGAGAGCGGGTGAAGACCAGGCCGGTGATCAGGGGAATCATCAAAATGACGCCCGTGAGGCTGGTGCGCGACAGGGCCTGCCGGTGGAAGGCCGGCAGCAGGAAGGCGATCATGGGCACGATGTACAGGGCCAGGTCGTTGGGGTCGGCGAAGATGCCGATGCCCCGCGCCTGGGCGATCAACTCTTCTCCTTCCAGGCGGGCGAAGGCCACCTGGCCGGTGATGCTCTGGCCGGTGTAGAACAAAACAATGGCGTCCACGGCCAGGAAGGCGCTGAGCAGCAGCAGCAGCCAGATGTAGGTCCTGAGTTTGGACAAGGTGTCTATGCTCATCACGATCAGGAAATAGAGCACCACCACCTTGCCGAACTTCTGGATGGTGTACCACACCCCCCCCAGCCAGCCATTGCCCAGCCAGGAGAAGCACAGCCACAGCCAGAAGATGAGCACGAGTTTGTTGGCCGAGGAGCGCAGGAATTTGTCTTTGGTGACCTTTCTTTCCAAAAGGGCGAAGAATACGGCGACGCCTCCCACATAGTCCAGCAGAGGCCAGTTCTGCAGCGCCGGCCAGAATTCCTGCGGCCGCACGTAGACGATCACCGTGAACAAGATCGTCAGAAAGAAGGCCAAGCCGTGATCTCCCGAAAAGGCGTCTATCCGCAGCTCATTACTGCGGAGGCATCAGCTTGTTCAGCGCCGGGATTATCCTGGCCGCCAGGTTGACCTGCTGCTCAACCACGCGGCTGTCGCCCCCGGGCAGCACCGAGGTGATGCGCACCAGGGCCCCGTCGCTGCGGTCCTTGAAAAGCCCGTCCAATATCAGGCACAGGCGGTCATAGTACTCGTTGGCCTCTACCCGTCCCCGCCCCTGATACCAGTAAAGCACACTGAGCTTGTCCAGGTCCTTGGACAGGATCAGTTGATTGACCCGGTAGGGCCCCTTGGGCCCGGGCACCTGTATCGCTTTGCGGCTGGATATCTGCCAGCCGCTGCCCGGCAGGCAGTGGCGGGGGGAGTGGATGATCTGCCCTTCCTGTTGCAGCTCGAAGAAGGCGATGAACACGGCCGCGATCAGTCCCTGCGGGTCGGCGTAGTTGCGCAGCAGGTAGTCGCTGGGCCGCAGAAGCTCCAAAGTGGGACGGTCCAGGGGGGAGTCCGGGCCCACCCCCCGCCAGGGGCCCAGGGCCAGGGGCAGGTCCTTGATGGGTTGGCGCAGTTTGCGGGGGGTGACGTCCTGGCCCAGGGTTATGAACAGGGCGGCCAGGGCCAATAGCCCGCAGGCGATTAGCAGGGCAAGGATTGTGCTGCGCTTTTTCATGGATGGTCTTTCGGTTCGGGCACCAGCTTCTTAAGTCCCAGGGTTATACCTAACAGGATAGCAAATCCCACCATGAACACGATCCAGCCCACGAAATCGTGCATCACTCCGTCCAGGGTCTCCTTGCTGATCCACTCCGCGGCCAGCCCGGCCACAGTGACCCTGAGGGCGTTGGTGAACACCGCCACCGGCAGCACCAGCAGCACCACCACCGCCTTGATCCAGCGGTTGGGCAGGATGAGGTAGGCCAGGATCACCCCCACCGCCAGCAGGGAGATGAGGCTCCTAATGCCCGAGCAGGCGTCCACCACGTTGAGCACCACGTTGGGCAGGTGCACGGTGTTGCCCTCCACGAAGGCCGGCACCCCGAACAGGCGCACGCCCCAGGTCGCGATGCGGGCGGCCACCAGGCGCAGGGGAAAGGCCACCGCGTCGTATAGCATGTAGGGCAGGGGCACCATCAGGATCAGGTAGGCGAAGGCGAACCACAGCCGGCGGGCCACCGGCCAGCCCCAGGCCAGGAGCATCAGGCCCCATAGCACCGGGATCAGGCTGAGGCGGCGCAGGTAGAACTCATGGCCCAACTGCCCCACCAACAGCACGGCCAGGGCGCCGCCTATCACGGCCAGGCCCCAGTAGTTGGGACCCGCCGCCAGGGCGCCCAGCTTATGGCGCTGGCGCCAGACCAGGCCGGCGGAGACGATGGGCACCAAAAAGCCGTGGGAGTAGTTGGGGTCCACCCACCAGTTTTTGATCATGGAGATGATGTGGGGCAGGTATATCCACAACAGGAGCCCCGCCACCAAGGCCCAGGCCAAGTTTAGCGGGCGAAGGTAGATGGGCCGTTGATCTCGCTTCTCGGGTGGGGTTTGCGTCAACGGCCTCCTCCTCCGAAAAGTAGGATCTTCACCGTCTGCAGCAGGATCATGATGTCCATGCTCAGGCTGGAGTGCTTGATGTAGTAAAGATCATAATTGAGTTTTTCCAGGGCCGCCGCCGTGGAGGAGCCATAGGGGTAACATACCTGGGCCCAGCCGGTGATGCCTGGCTTCACCTGCAACCGTTCGCGGTAGTAGGGCAGTTGCTGGGCGAGCCGGTCGGTGAAGTGGGGCCGTTCCGGGCGGGGCCCCACGAAACTCATGTCCCCGGCCAGCACGTTCCACATCTGGGGGATCTCGTCCAGGCGGGTGCCGCGCAGCAGACGGCCCACGCGGGTGATACGGGGGTCGTTCACCTCGGCCCAGACCGGCCCGCTCTGTTCCTCGGCGTCGGTGACCATGGAGCGGAACTTGAGCATCAGGAAGCGGCGCCCATACTGCCCGTCCCTCTCCTGGCTGTAGATCACCGGTCCCTTGCTGTCCAGTTTGATGGCCAGGGCCACCAGCAGGCTGAGGGGCAGGGTGAGGATCAGCCCCACCAGACTCAGGGCGATATCCATGGTGCGCTTGGTGAAGCGGCGCAGGGCGCCGGTGGCGAAGCCGGGAGAAAACACCAGCCAGCCGGGCCTGATGCGGCTGGCCAGGATGCGGCCAGCGATCTGCTCGAAGAAGTCCTCGCCGGTCACCACCGGAATGCCCAGCATGCGGCAGGTGAGCAGTTGCTCCAGGGGCATGTTCTCCCGCTTTTCCACCATGGCCACCACCACCATGCTCGCCCCGTAGTAGCGGGTCAGACCGACCAACTCGTCGGCGCTGGTGCGCAGATCCGCCCGCAGGAGGTGGGCCCAGGCGGGGATGAGATTCACCTCGCCGTCCTCGGCCGGGGGCGGGTTCAGGTCCACCAGGCAGACCACGTGGTAGATGTTGTCCGCGCGGCTGACCAACTCGTCGATAATGGAGTCGGCCAGGGAGCCCGAGCACACGATGAGCAGGCGGGAGGAGAGCAGCTTTTGTTTGAGTGCCCAGCCGTAAAGCCCGCGCCAGATCAGCACCAGGCAGGTGGTGATCACAAAGGCCAGGAACAGCACGCCGCGGCCCAGGAGCAGGGTGGGCAGGAAGTAGTAGAGCACCGCCAGGGCCAGGGTGCCCAGGGCCATGGCTTGGGTGACCCGGGCCACGGTCCAGATGAAGGGCCGGGCGATGCGGAAGTTGTGCAAGTCCGAGTAGTAGAAGGTTATCTGCAGGACCACCGGCACCAAGAGCAGACGGTACCAGGAGTAGCGAAAGGTGAACAACTCGGCCGAGGTGCCCAGGCGCAGATACACTGCCAGGATGGGCCCCAGGGCCATGAGCAGCGACTCTCCCACCACAAAGCTGACCAGGTAGGGAGAGGGGCGACTGGAGGATACCAGCATTAAACCTCGGCCCTGGCCTGCAAACCAGCCAGACTGGGGGTATCCACCACCACGGTTTTCTTGTCGTTAAGAACTACACCCACGATCTTTTCCTCGGGCATTGAGTGCAGGGCCCGCAGGACCAGTTCGCGGTCGGTGACGCCGCCCAGCACCACGAAGACGATCCCCTCCACCATGCGCGCCAGCACGGCCGGGTCGTCTTGTCTCTGCACCGGCGGGGTGTCCAGCAGAATGTAACGGTCGGCGTATCTCTCGCGCAGCTCCCGGATAAGACCGGCCATGCGGTCGGTGGCCAATATCTCCGCCGAGCGGGCGGAGGGGCTGCCGGCCGGGATCACCGCCAGCTTTTCCACCTTGGACCAATGGATGATGTCGGGCACCGCCGCGCCCCGTTCCAGAAAGTCCGACAGGCCCGGCACCTGGGGAACGCCCAATAGCTCGTGGATTACGGGATGGCCCAGATGGCAATCCATGATCAGCACGTACTGCTGGAGGCCGCGGGCAAAGGAGATGGCCAGGTTGGTGGTCAACAGGCTGCGGCCCTCGCCGGCGGTGGCGCTGGCGATCATTATGGTGCGCGGCGGCTCTCCGTGGAAGGGATAGAGCAGCTGCGAACGCAGGATGTCTATGCGCTTGGCCTCCGGGCTGCCGGGCTGGTACAGGCTGACCAGGCGCTCCTCGTCGTAGGCGGCGTAGGGCGACACCGAGAACGGCGCCGGCGGCGGCACGTAGGTGGACTGCCGCGGCGGCGGGGCCTGGGTAGCGGCTGGCGGCGGCAGGGACGCCCCCGGGGCCGGGGCCTGATAGGCCTGGCTGGGTTGGCCAGGCGGCAACTGCGTCTCCTGCAGGGAGCGCCCTCTCCTCTGCAGAACGTCGCTCATTTTAACCATGATTACCTCCAGCAGCCGGCGCGGGCCCGGTCTTTACGCGCAGGAGCGGGCCCCAATCCGGCGGACCTTGCTCCTGCTGCTTGGCCGGTCCGTGTGACAGCGCGGTGGGTATCTCCGCCGGCATGAGGATAGCCGGACGCAGCAGCCCCAGGCGCACCGCCAATTTTTTGCCCACGTGTTTGTAAAAAAGATAGAATCCCCAGACCAGGGCCACGGCCAGCAGCAGCGCCACCAACTTTTTCCACAGGGACCCCTTCTTTTGGGGGCGTGGGGCGCCGGCGGCCGCTGGTGCCGCGGCCGGCGGGGGGGCGGCCTGGACCTTGCGCGCCGTGGGCATTTTTTTCTCGGCCCGCCGCCGGGCCTTCTCGGCATAGGCCTGGGCCCGGCGCTCGGCCCGGCTGGGCCGCCCCGGGGCCAGGCGCGGGGCGGCTTGGTAGGGCGCCTGCATAGGCGCGACCGGCTGGCTGGCGGGCGCCGGGGTGGTGGCCGGGGCCTGGGGATTCGGCGCCGCCCAGGTGGCTGGGGCCGCGTAGGCGGCGGCCGGGACACCGGGGGCAGCCAGCGGCGCCGCGGCCAGCGGCTGGCCCGTCCCCTGGTTCAGGCCCAGGGAGTCCGGCTCGCCAAAGGTCCAGCGCAGGGTGGGGTCGTCCTTGGCGCCGGCCATAACCAGGGCCAGGTCCACCTTGATCTGCTCCCGGGTGAAGGCCAACAGCAGGGCGTCGTCGCACACGGAGTTGATCAGGCGCGGTATGCCCCGGGAGAGGCGGTACACCGCCTCCAGGGCCTGCTCGTCGAAGATGCCCGGGTCGCCGCCGGCCACGCCGAGGCGGTGACGCACATAGGCCTTGGTCTCCTCTTGGCTCAAGGGCCTGAGCACGTGATAGCGCCGCAGCCTCTGCAGCAGGGACACCGCGTTGGAGCTCTTGAGCAGCTTGACCAACTCGGGCTGGCCCACCAGGAAGATGTTGAGCACCCGGGGGGTGGAGTCGTCCAGGTTCCCCAGGAGCCTGAGTTCTTCCACCATGTCCGGCGGCAGGCTGTGGGCCTCGTCTATGACCAGCAGCACCACCTTGCCTTCCCGGCGGCTGCGCTTGATCAGATCGGTGAGCGCCACCAGGAACTGGCCCTTGGACTGGTAGGGGCCGGGCAGGCCCAACTCCAGGGCCATCATATTCATGAAGTCCAGGGCGGCCACCCTCGGGTTGGTGACCACCGCCGGTATCACCCGGTCGCCCATCTCCTTGAGCAGGGCGATGATCAGGGTGGTCTTGCCCACCCCCGGCTGCCCCAGCAGCAGGGCGTAGCCCTCCTGCTCGTCAATGGCGTAGACCAGGGTGGCCAGGGCCTCGCGGTGGTCCTTGCCCAGCATGATGAAGCGCGCACTGGGCTCCAGGGCGAAGGGCTTTTCCTTGAAATGGAAAAAATCGTTGTACATCAGATTAAGTGAATAGCCCCAAGAGCATTCTCTTTAGGGCCGGGCCCCGGCCGGTGACCAGGATGCCGATCAGGCCCAGCAGGAAGAAGAAGATGAGCGCGAATATGGCCCCCAACAACCCGTTGCGCCAGCGAACCCGGCTCTTTTCCTCGTAGGTGTACAGAGGTGGCATGACCACCAGCACCGGCAGGGAGGCCAGCCGCTCCAGTTGGGCCACGGAGGTGAAAGAGATGTCTATGTAGTTCAGCCCGAAGACGATGCCCACCGCCAAGGCCAGGGCTATGCCCACCGACAAGGGGATGGCGCGCTGAATCTTGGGGCGGAAGGGGGTGTCCGGCACCTGAGCTGGGTCCACCACCTCGAACTGCTCGCCCCGCTGCGTGCGCTCCATGTTGGCCGACATCTTGGCTTCCAGCCACTTCTTGTAGAGCTGCTGCTGGGCGTTGTTGAGTTCGTCATAGCCGCGGGTGAGCTCGGTGAGCTTCTCGCCCACCATGGGCGCGTTGTCTATGCGCTTTTGCACTTCCTGTAGTTGCTGGTCAACCTTGGCAATGTCCCTCTCGTTGATGGCGGTCTGCTCGTTTAGCTGAGCGATGCGCTTCTTTATGGTTTCGATGGACATCATCTGCTTTTCAAGCTGTTTGTCCACGGCCATGGCATCGGCCTGCTCCGGGGCGATGCCCTTGGCCTTGGCCTCGGCAGCCACTTGCGCGGCCTTTTTGTTCTTCTCGAACCGGGCCATGGCCTCGGCCTTGCGCAGGTGCCTTAGCTCTCGTTGAATGTCCGGGTGGTCGTCGGTGTAAAAAACCCGCAGCTTCTCGACTTTGGCCTTGATGGCCTCGGGGTCGGTCTCCCCTTCGGCGGCGCCGCCGCCCGAGGCGCTGCCGCCCCGGCGGGCCAGCTCCTTGCGCCGCAGGTTCATCTGCTCGATGAACTGGGCTATCTGGCGCATGTCGCGCTCATAGCCCTGCACGTAGTAGCGCAGGCTGCGGCGTTTGGAGTCCATGAACATCTTCGATTGCCGCAACTGGTCCATGATCTTGATATTGTAGGCCCGGCTCTCAGGAAGCTCCTGGAGGTGCTGGGTCTTGAAGTTGGCTATCTTGTTCTCCCAGTCGGTCAACTGGCCGCGCATGCGCTGCAGCTCGCGCTCCAGGAAGCGGGCGGTGCCCACCGCGTCCTGCTCGCGCAGGCGCAGGTTGCTGTCCACGTAGAAGGACGCCAGGGCGTTGGTAACCGCGGCCACGGTCTGGGGGTCGGGATACAGAAAGGAAATGGTGAAGTAGTTTTTACGGCTGATCTTTATGGTGATGTCCTTGCGCATTTTCTCGGCCAGGTCATCGGGCGTGGTCTTGCCCCGCAGCTTGGGATAAAGATCGAAACGCTCGATGATCTCCGTCAGCCGGGTGCGCGAGAGCACCTGCTGGGTGATGATCTGCAGGCGCTCCTCTATCTTGGTGGTCACGGTGGGCTTGATTATCTCGCCCGGCACCTTCTGGGGCTGCACCACCACCAGGCAGGAGGCCTCGTAGATGGGCGGCCAGAATAGGCAGTAGGCCACGCCCGCGGCCAGCACGGCCAGGAACACCGGTATGACGATGTTCCAGCGCCTTTGGAGCAAAAAGAGATATGCTTTGATATCTATGCCTGTGGTTTCCATGACCTCACCACCGGTAGGGATACTCCGTATATAATGTTAACATTACCCTGTTTTCTGATCTGTCGTCATCGGTCTCTTCGGCGTCGCGGGTAACATGGTGATATTCTAGGCTTAATCTCCAGTTTTTTGCAAGCTGCCAACTAATGCCGGCATCGATTAAGTAGTTATGCACTCTGCCGCGCTGGGAGGTCTGGGCAAAAATGGGGTCCTGCTGGTAGTTGTTGAGTGCATACTCGGCGTTGGCGTAGGCGCTCCAATGGGGTGCGAAGCGGTAGCGGAAATTCACACCCACCCGGTGGTTAACCGTAAGCCCGGTGTTCTCGCCCAGGGCATCGAACTCGCCTAGATCAGCCCGGGTGTAGGCCATCACGTCCCAGGTCGGTCCCTTGTAGGAGGCCCGCAGGTCGAACACCGGGAAGCCGTTGTTGGCCGCGTCGTTGTAGTTGCTGTCGCCGTAGACCTGGGACCAGCCCACCGAGCCCTCCCACTTGAAGCGGGGGCTGACCCGGTGGGAGAATCCCACGGACAGGGTGGCGATCTCGTAGTCGCGGGCGCTGGTTACCACCGTGCTGGAGCTGTCGGCGCGGGAGGCCTCCAGGGCCAGGGACACGAAGCCCCGCCGGGTGGGGCCGAAGTAGCGGGCCAACTCCAATTCCACTCGGCCCTTGCTCGTGTCAGGCGTTACGTCGTAAGTGGTGTGGTCGTAGTGCAGCCGCACGGTGCTTTCGTAGTAGACCGCCATGCGCTGGGACCAGATAAAAAAGGCCTCCTGATAGGTGGAGTCCTCTTGGGTGGGGTCGGTGTGGGTGGTGCGCGAGGCGGTGTAGCCGCCCTCGATGCGGTCAAAGGGGCCGTAGCGGTAGATGGCGCCCACGGTGGCGGCGATGCGGTCGGTACGGCCCTGACCCGGGCCGACGGTCAACAGGCTGCCCTGGTCGCTCAGTTCGGTCTGGTCGTAGGTGGAGGTGCCCCGCACCCGGGTATAGAATTGGAAGCGGGGCGACTCGGTGTAGGTGTAGTTGATCCCCAGGTTTCCGCCGTCAAAGTTGCTCAGATCCGTCAGATGAAAGTATTGGATAAAAGCCAGGTCGGCGAAGGCGTCCAGTTCGTGGGGTTTTTGGCCCACGTGCAAGCGCACGCCGGGGGCGACCCGGAGGAACCCGTCCGAGCGGGCCGTGCGGCTGAAGCGCACGTTGTCGGTGTAGCCTACGCTGGTGGAGATGTAGGGCGTGATCAGCCCGGCCTGAGCCGGCGAGGCGTCGCTCAGGCCCAGCAGGCAGGACAAGGCCCAGAGCAGGATCGGCGCCGCCAGAGCCGCCGCTACTCCCTGTTTTATTCGCGGTTGCGGTCCATTGCTAGGATGCGCCATTGAATCAGGCCTTGGGCTCCGGTTAAAAGTTGCCGGCCTGCCTCAGGGGACGATGATGATGTCGCCGGGCTTGAGGATCACGTTCTGGCCCAGTTTTTCACCCTCCACTACTTCCTTGTAAATGAAAGGCAGAATCTGGCGGTTGGGGCCGATGCCCCGCAGGATGGTCACCGAGTCCTTGTCCGCCCACTCGTTGAAACCGCCGGCCGTGGCCAGGGCTTGCAGGACGTCGGTGGGCTTTTCCATGACGTAGTTGCCCGGCCGCACCACGTTGCCCAGCACGCTGAACTCGTAGTACACCACCTTGTCCAGGATGACGTAGACCTGGGGGGCCTCGAGGAAATGGCTCAACACTTTGGTGAGGCGGTACTTGAGCTGCATGGGGGTGAGGCCGGCGGCCATGATGTCGTCGATCAGGGGCATGGATATGCGCCCGTCCGGCCGCACCAGGACTCCGCGGCGGGTCAGGTCCTGCTCCCGCCAGACCACGATCTCCAGGCGGTCGCCGGGCCCGATGATGTACACCGGGGTCTGCTTGGTGGCTTCGGGAGCGCCGGCCTCGGGTGCGGCCATGGGCGTGGCCATGGGCTTAGCCGTGGCATCGGCCGCGGGGGCCGCCGGCTTTTCCATGGGTTTTTCCATGGCCGGGGCCTTGGACGCCGGCGGAGCGGTGTCTTTTTTGGCCTCGTCAGCCAAGCCGGCCCCAGGAATGAATAACAAAAAAGCGGCCAAGGCCGCGCCCCAAAAAATCAATGACCTACCGAGTA
This sequence comes from Desulfarculus sp., assembly GCA_003605055.1. Lineage (GTDB taxonomy): Bacteria > Desulfobacterota > Desulfarculia > Desulfarculales > Desulfarculaceae > Desulfoferula. The sequence continues at coordinate 11,939 of QZKP01000024.1, read as the reverse complement.
TAGTACTTTTACGCATCGAAACCTGCCCGCCAAACCGCTGTGGTGGTCCGGCTCCAATAGGTTCACTCTCATCCTTATACATGAAAAAGCCACCACTTTTCAAGTATTAATGTGCATCATTTCTACTGGTTGACCATCCCGCTCCAGCCCCGTATATTGGGTGGCAAGAGGGCCTTTTCCGGAGGTAAAAACATGATCCGCGCCCGCGTCTGGCTGACCTGCGCAGCCATGCACGACCCGGTCAGCCCGGTGCTGCTCCGGCCCGCCCTCATAGGCTGGGACGCCCGCCAAAGAGAGGTCAGCCTGGTTATCGAGAGGCCGTTTAAGGGCTCTGAAATACTTACTAAAATGAAGGGATGGGTGACAGTAGACGTGGAGCGGGCCGAGGCCATCCTTACCCGTCACGGACGCCTGAAATTGCTCGATGATCGGGAGCTGGTGGTGGAGTGCGAGGGGCCCGAACAGATGCTGGCCCTAGAGCGCGACTTGGAGCAGGCCTTCGGTGACCAGGTGAATCTGGAGTACGACCGCTAGATATTGCGGCCAAAAAAAATTGACCACTAAATAATCCACCCTCTCCGCCTCCGGGGAGGGTGGCCGCTTTTAGAAAATGGGGGCGCTAGAGGCTTCGTTTGGCCTTCTGCACCGCCCCTTCCACCAAATCGCGTATTTCTTGTAGGCGATTACCGCTTTGCGCCTCGAAGCGCAGAACCAGGGCCGGCTGGGTGTTGCTGGCCCTCACCAGGCCCCAGCCGTCCGGGAAGTTCACCCGGGCGCCGTCCACCTCTATCACCTCGTAGCGGGCGCTCAGGTCCTTTTGCACCGCCGCCACCACCTTGAACTTGATCTCATCCGGGCAATCCACCCGTATCTCGGGGGTGCTCACCATCGGCGGCAGGTCCGCCAGCCAGGTGGACAGGGGCTGGTCCGTGGCCGCCAGCAGCTCCAAGAAGCGCAGGCTGGCGTAGATGCCGTCGTCAAAGCCGAACCAGCGGTGCTTGAAGAACATGTGCCCGCTCATCTCGCCGGCCAGCAGGGCGCCGGTCTCGGCCATCTTTTGCTTGATCAGGCTGTGGCCGGTGCGCCACATCAGGATGCGGCCGCCGTGCTTTTTCACGTCGTCGTAGAGGTTCTGGGAGCACTTGACCTCGCCGATGAACAGGGCGCCGGGGTTCTCCTGGAGGATGCTGCGGGCGAAGATGGCCAGCAGCATGTCGCCGTAGATGGGCTGGCCCTTCTCGTCCACCACCCCCACCCGGTCGCAGTCACCGTCGTAGGCGATGCCGGCTTGCAGGCCCTGGCCCTTCACCGCGGCGATGAGGTCGGTCAGATTGTGCATTACCGTGGGATCGGGCTCGTGGTTGGGGAAGGTGCCGTCCATCTCGCAGTACAGGGGCGTCACCTCCACGCCCAGGCGCCGCATGAGCGGCACCGCCACCGGCCCGCCGGTGCCGTTGCCCGCATCCACGGCCACCTTCAGGGGCCGGGTGATGTGGATGTTGCTGGCCACGTAGTCGCTGTAGGGGCCCAGGACGTCCACCTCCTCGCGGCTGCCCCGGCCGCTGACGAAGCCCCCGGCCTGGCTGAGGTCGTAGAGTTTCTGTATCTCCTGGCCGTAGATGGTGGACTTGCCCACCATCACCTTGAAGCCGTTGTAGTTGCCAGGGTTGTGCGAGGCGGTGATCATCACCCCGCCTTGGGCCTCAAAGTGGAACACCGAGAAATAGAGCATGGGCGTGGTGACCACGCCCACGTCCAGGATGCGGCGGCCGGTGGCGAGCAGGCCCTCGCTGAGCAGATCGCGGTAGCGGTCCGCGCTCAGGCGGCAGTCGCGGCCCAGGGTGATGCGCTGCACGCCGTGCTGGTCCAGGTAGGTGCCGATGGCCTTGCCCAGGGTCACCACGTCCTGGTCGCTGATCTCCACGTCCACGATGCCGCGGATGTCATACTCGCGGAAAATGTTGCGCTCCATCTTGTCTCGTTCCTCCCGCTGCGGTTGAGGCCCTCGGAGACGAATCAGCCGCCGCTGGCCAGGGACTCCAGATAGATTATGCCCTCTGCGGACGCCTGCAAGCGGGCCGGGGCCAGGCCCGCGGGCAGCAGCCAGCTCTGGCCGGGCGCCAGCTCCTGCGCTGGGTGCTGGCCACCGGGGAAAGAAAGCCGGCCCTGGCCCTGCAGCACGAACAGCAGGGAAAGCCCCTCCTGGGCCGGCAGGTCCGCCTGGCCCGTCAGCCGGCAGCGCAGCAGGCGAAAGTGCGGGTCCTGGGCCAGCAGCACCCGCTCCAGGGGCGGGCCGGACAGTGGCCTGGGCGGCGTGGGCCGGCCCGGGCCGGTGGCCTGCATCACGGCCAGGGCCTTAGCCTGGTGCAGGGGCCGCGGCCGTCCGTCGTCGCCCAGGCGGTCCCAGTCATAAAAGCGATAGGTCACGTCCGAGGCCTGCTGCACCTCGAACATCAACAGCCCGGGTCCGGGCGCGTGCACCGTGCCGGCCGGCACCAGATAGGTCTCCCCGGCCTGGACCGGCACCTTGGCCAGCGCCTCGGGCAGCCGGCCCTGGGCCAGGGCCCGCTCCAGGCCGGCCCGGTCCACGCCCAAGGCCAGGCCGTGGATCATCTGGGCGCCCGGCCCGGCGGCCAGGATGTGCCAGGCCTCGCTCTTGCCCCAGGGCTCCTGCTCCAGACGGCGGGCGGCCTGGTCGTCCGGGTGCACCTGCACCGAGAGCCACTGGCCCACGTTGAGCAGTTTGACCAGCAGGGGGCAGGGACCGGTGCGGCCGGGGCCCAGGATGTAATCCGGCCAGCGTGCAAGGGCTAGGTCCAGGCCCAGGCCAACTTGCTCTCCATCGGCGATGGGCGTCACTTGAAGTCGGTCCGAGGCCAGCCAGACCTCGCCGGTGCGCGGCGGCGGTTGGAGAGCCTGGCCCAGGGGGCCTGGGAGCTGGTCCGCGGCCCAGGGCTTGGTCAGAAAGACCGGCTGCAAGCGCAGGGGGCCGGGCAGCCCGCTCACCGGGCGTCCCCCGAGCGGGCGGCGCGCTTGCCCAGGTGCTTGACCAGCCAGAAGCCGCCCACTAGGCAGACCAGGAAGCCGAAGGTGATCCAGCCGAAGTACTCCTGTATCCAGCCCTGGATGCTGGGGCCGAAGAACCAGAAGAAGAAGCCCTCGGCGTAGAAGCGCAGGCCCCGGCTGGCCGCCGAGGCGATCACGAAGCGGGGGAAGTTAAGGACGAAGACGCCGGCGGTGATGGTGAACAGCTTGTAGGGCAAGGGCGTGAGCCCGGCCGCGCCCACGGCCCAGACGTCATAACGCTGGTAGTAGTCCTCCACCACGCGGATTTTTTCGTGGCTGAACAGGCGCAGCATCAGGGGCCGGCCGCCCTTGAGGCCGATGAAGTAGCCAAACATGCCGCCCAGGACCGAGCCCACGGTGGTGATGGTGGCGAACCACAGGCTGGCCTGGGGGTCCACGGCGGCCAGGGCCAGCAACAGCACGTCCGGCGGGATGGGGAAAAAGGAGCTCTCGGCGAAGGAGATGGCAAACAGGGCCCAGGCGCCGTAGGGGGTCTGGGCGAAGTGGGTTACCCACTCCACCATGTCCTTGAACCAGTCCACCGAAGCCTACTCCCGCTCAGATGAGTTGATCCTGGCCGCGTTCCTTAAGCATCTCCACGAAGCGCTTGACCTCTTGGCTGCGCTCCTTGGGCATGATCAACAGCACGTCGTCGGTGACCACCGCCACCAGGCCCGAGACCCCCAGCAGGGCGGCCAAGCGGCCCTGGGCCGAGACCAAGTTGCCCTGGGCTTCGATGGCCAGCACCGGGCCATCCTGGCAGGCGTTGCCGGTCTCGTCCGGCGGCCACAGCTCGGCCATGGCCTCCCAGGAGCCCACGTCCGACCAGCCGAAGTCTGCCCGCACCACCCGCAGGCGCGCCGAGCGTTCCAACACGCCGTGGTCCACGCTGATGGAGGGCAGCCGGGGATAGACCCGGGCCAGGGCCGCCTCCTGCTCCGGGACGCCCAGGGCCAGGGCCAGCTCGGCCAGGCCCGCGGCCAGTTCGGGCAGATGGCGCTGTATTTCCTCCAAGAGCACCCGGGCCCGCCACACGAACATGCCCGAGTTCCACAGATGCCGGCCCGAGGCCAAATAGCCCTGGGCCGTGGCCAGGTCCGGCTTCTCGTGAAAGGCCTGCACCGCGCAGACCTGGGGCTGAGCGCTGTCCAGTACCCGGCCGCACTCGATGTAGCCGAAGCCCGTGGCCGGGTAGCGGGGGCTCAGGCCCAGGGTCACCAACACCTCTTCGGCCTGGGCCAGTTCCACGGCCCGGCGCAGGGTGTCGATGAACAACGACTCCTGGGTGATGATCTGGTCCGCGGGCAGCACCAAGCAGACGGCCTCCGGGTCGCGGCGGGCCACCCAGGCCGCGGCCAGGCCGGCAGCCGGCGCGGTGTTGCGAGGCAGGGGCTCGGCCAGCACCTGGCTGGCCGGCACCTGGGGCAGTTGGGCGGCCACGTCCGCGGCATGGGCCTGGCCAGTGACCACCAGTACCCGCTGGGGCGGGGCCAAGGGCGCCAACCGGGCCACGGTCTGCTGCAAGAGGCTGCCCTGGCCGAAGAGGGTGAGCAGCTGCTTGGGCCGCCGCTGGCGGCTGGCCGGCCAGAAGCGGGTGCCGCTGCCGCCGGCCATTATCACTGCGTACAGGTTCACGGGCCTACCTCAAGAAATTCCAGGCCAGGGCCGCCGCGCCCAGTGCGAAGCAATAGGGCGCGAACCAGTGCAGGCGGCCCGCCTGCACCAACTTGAGCAGAAAACGCAGGGCGGCGAAACCGCTTACCGCCGCGGCCAGGGCGCCCACCAAGAGCGGTGTGAACTGGGCCTCGCTGGGCGGTCCCAGCTTGTGCACCTGCAGGGCCAAGGCCCCCAGAATGGCCGGTATGGAGAGCACGAAGGAGTAGCGGGCGGCCAGGCGGCGGTCCACGCCCAGCAAGAGGGCGGCGCTGATGGTAGAGCCCGAGCGGCTGATGCCCGGGGTGATGGCGCAGCCCTGCACCACGCCCACCAACAAGGCCCGGCCCGCGCCCATCTGCTCTATCTCCCGGCCCCGGCGGGTGGCCAGGGCCGTGGCCATGAGCAGCCAGCCGGTGATGATCAGGGCCAGGCCCACGGTGAGCACCGAGCTGAACATCTGCTCGAAGAAGTCCTTGAGGTACCAGCCCATCAGGGCGGTGGGCACGCTGCCCACGATCACCAGCCACAGCAGCAGGCGGCCGCGGCGGGCCTGTTCATCGCCGTAGACGAAAAGGCCGCGCAGGATGGAAAACAGGTCGCCCCAGAACACCACGAACACCGCGGCCAAGGTGCCTATATGCACGGCTACGTCGAACATCATCTCCGGCTCATTGAGGCCCAGCAACTGCTGGCCCAGCACCAGATGGCCAGAGGAACTGATGGGCAGAAACTCGGTTAACCCTTGCACCACGCCCAGCACCACCGCCTGCCAAATCTGCATATAGGCTCCACCTCACTTCCAGTTGACTGGAATATAGCCGCCGCTTGGCGTCTAGTCGAGGGGTTTCGCGCCTCGGCCGCCCGGCCTCACAGGGGGTAGCGCGGCCGGATGACCAAGAAATAGTCCTGTCCCAGGGCCGCCAGGGGCAGCACGCTGTAGCGGGTCACCTCCAGACCGATCAGGTGTATGACCTGCTCGCTCTTGGTTGCCTGGATGCGCGGGCTCTCCCGGCCGGGGCTCAGGCCCGTCCGGCGCAGGGCCTCCAGGCGCTCGGGCGGCACGAATACGTAGACCTGCAGATCGCTCCGGGGCAGCAGGGCCAGGGCGGGTTCCTCCGGCGGCGGGGCGGCCTTGTCCAGATACTCCGAGTGCCGCCAGATCAGCTCCTTTTGCAGGAATCCGCGCGGCGAGGGGGGCAGGCCGTGGGCGTCGATGAGCAGCGCCCGGGCCAGCTCCGGCGGGGCGGTTTTGATGCGCCAGCCGGGCCGGCCCAGCCACATTGGCTGGCCCGGCAGCACCGCGCCCACCCGCTTGAGGTCCGGCCCCAGGTTGCGCAGCACGAACCCCCACAGGCGGCGTATCTCGGCATGGCGATAGGCCTGGGCGCCCAGTTCGCTGAAGGCCCAGGAGGCCGGCAGGTCCCGGCCGCCGTAGCGCTGGCGCATTATCTGGTCGAAGCGGCGCTGGTTGGCCCCGAACACTCCCTGGAAGTAGCGCGCCGGGGACCAGCCGTACTGGTTGACGTTGGCGTCTATCTGGGATGGCATGCTCAGCGAGCCCAGCAGCGCGGCCAGGGCCAGGGCCCCGGCCAGGCCCGTGGCGGCCAGGGGCGCGGCCCAGCGGTGGGACAAGAAGCGGGCCGCGGCCAGCAGGTAGCAGAGGGTCAGGAAGGTGAGCAGCGTCTCCACCCAAACCAGGTCGCGCAGGATGAAGCGGTCCGAGAGCAGCACGCCGGCAAAGGCCAGGGCGCTGAGCAACAGGGCCGTGTACAGCACCCGGCGCAGAGAGGCGTTCTGGCGGCGGAAGTTGGCCCAGGCCAATAGGCCCAGGGAGGCCAAGTGGGCCAGCACCGTGAGCCAGCAGTAGGAGAACAGGTCCCAGCGCTGGCCCAGGAGCCCCAGGTGGAAGCCCTCGCGCAGAAAGGTCATCTTGAAGTCCAGCAGCAGATAGCGCCAGGCCTGGCCGGGGTCGCCCAGGACCAGGAAGTGCATGGCCAGCGAGCCCATGAAGCCCAAGAGCAGCCAGGCCAGGCCGCCGGCCGCGGCGTAGACACGGCCGGCTGTGCGGCCGCGGCGCAGGCCCCAGGCCAGGTAGGCGGGCAGACCGACCAGCAGGGCCAGCACCAACAGGGCCCGCTTGGTCAGGCCAACCTCGAAGCGAAACATGAAGGCGCCGATGCCTTCGGGTATGGGGATGGCGTAGGCCCGCCACAGGACCAAGGCGAAGGCCGCCAGGCCGAACAGGGCCAGCGCCAGGGCCAGCGTCGCCGCCCGGCTGGTGGGCGCGGGCCATAGAGCGGCCGGCTCGCTCTCGGCCAGGAAGCCGGCCAGAGGATAGAACAGGGGCGCCGCGGCCACGTAAAAGGCCGACTGCACCTTGGTGAGCAGGGTCAGACCCAACAGCAGGCCGGCCACCCCCAGCCAGGCCAGGCGCCGGGGACCGGCCGCGCGGGCGGCCAGCACCAGGGACAGCACCGCAGCCGCCCAGAACAGCAGGCTGTAGAGCTCGGTGCGGATCAGGGCGGCCTGGTAGAGCAGGGAGGGCAGGGCCCCCAGCGCCAGCAGGGACAGCAGCCCCAGCACCAGGCCGGGCCGGAACATCACCCGCAGGCAGGACCACAGCAACAGCACCAGCCCCAGACAGGCCCAGGGCGAGAGCCGGCGCAGGAAGTCAATAAGCTCGGCCAGACAGACCAAAGGGTTCAGGGCCTGGGCCAACTGCCCCAGGTCCAGGGCCGAGACCAGGCCCCAGGCGTAGGCCCCCAGGTGCGCCCAGGAGGTGAGCAGATACAGGCCGAAGCCGGTGTGGTGGATATGGTCCGGCAGCAGGCCGCCGCCGATGAGCAGGCAGTCCAGCCCCACCACCAGGTCCATGTCCCACAGAAAGTAGTAGGGGAAGGCCCGGGAAATGGTCAGATAGACCGCGGCCAACAGGGCGCACAGGGGCAGGGACCACATGCTCAGGCCCAACGCTGATCTTTGCCCTACCAGGTTCATGCCTACCTGACTCCCTTGGCCTAGACGAACTTGAGCTTCTTCAGGCCCACCCAGAGCATCTTGATCAACAGCCAGCCGTGCCGCCAGCGGGAGATGTTGGTGTCGCCGTAGGTGCGCTCCCGGTAGCGGATGGGCAGGTCCACCATCTTCAGGTTCTGGCGGGCGGCTCCGAAGATCAGGTCGAAGTCGCCAAAGGGGTCGAACTCGCCGAAGTAGGCCCGGTTGGCCGCGATGCGTTCGTAGTCGGCCTTGTAGAGCACCTTGGTGCCGCAGAGGGTGTCCTTGATGGGCTGGCCCAGCACCCAGGTGAAGGCCAGGCTGAAGAACTTATTGCCCATCAGGTTGATGGGCCGCATGGCCCGCTGCTCCATGGGATAGACCAGGCGCACGCCGTTGATGTACTCCCCCCGGCCGCTGGCCAGGGCCCGGTAGAAGCGGGGCAGGTACTCCGGCGGCACCGAGATGTCCGCGTCCAGGATCATGAGCACCTCGCCGCTGGCCTTGGCGAACCCCAGGCGCACCGCGTCGCCCTTGCCCTTGCCGATCTGCTGATAGGCCGCGGCCTTGCGCTGGGGAAAGGCCGCCAACACCCGCTGGATCTCGGCCCAGGTGTCGTCGGCCGAGCCGCCCTCCACGAAGATGATCTCCGTGCCGCCGCCCATCTCCGGTGTGCGGCTCATGAGCTGCTCGATGTTGCCGGCCTCGTTGCGCGCCGGGATGATCACCGACACCGTGGGCGGCCTCTGGGGCGGGCCTAAAGGCTGGGGCCGGGCCAGGAGCATGTTGGCCACGGCCAGGTGCCTGAAGGGCCAAATGCGCACCAGCACCCGGTTTAAGAGCCATTGCAGGGGCCGGCCGGGCAGGGGCCAGATGATCACCGGCCAGGCGCGGATCAGCTCGAAGCCGGCCAGCTCCAGCAGGTTGACCGTGTCGGGCACCGTGAACCAGTTCTGGGGCAGGTTGGGCCGGGCCAGGCCCAGCCAGCGCACCAGGGACAACAGGGGGCTCCACAGGCGGGAATAGTTGTTGATCACGATGCGGGTGCGCGGCGTGCACAGGGGCAGCAGCCGCTGGAGCACCACCTGGGCGTCCCAGAGGTCGTTGAGCAGGTCCGAGAGGATGATGTAGTCGAACTTCTCGGCGAACTTCAGCTCCAGGGCGTCGGCCTGCAGGAAGTTCAGCCCCGGGTGGCGCTCCCGGGCCACCGCCAGCATCTCCGGGCAGAAGTCCACGCCCACGCCGTAGGAGGGCTTGAGCGCGGCCAGGAGGTCGCCCTCGGCGCAGCCCACCTCCAACACCCGCTGCCCGGGGCCGATCACATTCTGGTAGGCCTTTATCAGCCGCCGGCGGTAGGCGAGGCCGCCGAAGGGGTCGTGGCCCTCGCCCAGGGCGATGCGCCGCCAGTTCTGCACCCGCTCTTGGGTGTAGGCCCGCCGCGCCTCCTGTTCCGGGTCGCCTAGACCCTCGGCCTGGCTTTGCTCCAACGCCGTCCCTGCTTGGTCTTGCTCAGTCACCGTTCTCCTCTGTGGCTGACGTTGCCTCTACACCATAACAGAAAGCGGTCGCGGGGCTGGCCGGCTCTCCGCCCGCCCGCAGCTCGATGGTCATGAACATGGCCAGCCAGCGGTTCAGGGGGTTCAGGGCCCGCTCCAGGCCGCGCAGGGGCCGGAAGGCCCAGCCCGGCAGCAGGGAGCGCAGCGAGACCCCGCCGGAAAGCAGGTAGGCCAGGGGCGTGTGCAGGCGCAGCCTTGCCAGGTCCAGGCCCGGCGTCTGGGCCAGGACCTGCTCCCGGTCCCGGCAGAAGAGGATCCAGGGCAGGGCCTGGTTGGAGCCGGACAGGGGCCCGCCCGCGGTCAGCTCCCAGCCCGCCTGGGGGGCGAAGGGCTCGTGGTGCAGCCGGGTGTAGATCAGGCGCGAGAAGGCGGTGTGCGCCGGCTCGATCATCACCACCCGTCCGCCGGGCAGCAGGCAGCGGGCCGCCTCCTGCAGGAACCTCAGCGGCGCCGGGATGTGGTGCAGCACGTCCAGCAGGAACAGGCAGGCCAGGCTGTGGTCGGCGAAGGGCATGCGCTGGGCGTCCAAAACCAAATCCAGGCCGGGCACCAGAAACACGTCCGAGGTTATCACTTCCGGCAGGAGCTCCTTGAGGAACCCGGCTCCGGAGCCCACCTCCAGGCAGGGCCCGGCCGGCGCACGGCCCCGGGCGGCCAGGAACTCCTGGTAGAACTCCAGGTAAAGGGCGCGCAAGAAAGGTTTGCCTTGGATGACCTCCCGCCGCCGGGCGGTGAGCCGGGGGTCGTCCAGGTCCAGGCCCCTGGTGGCCGGCAGGGCCAGCAGCCGCCGCAGAGCGCCGGCCATCAAGCCCCGCTCCGGCGCGCCCGCCCTGGTCCGCAGGGCCTAGCCCTCACCCGGGGCCTCCGCGGCCGGCCGGGCCAGCTCGGCCAGGCGTTGTCCCTGGGCCTGGTGCCGGGCCAAGGCCTGGCTCAGCCCATGGGCCCGGGCCCGCTCTTCCTCCAACTGCCGCCGCAGGGCGGCCGCCTGCGCCGCCTCCGGGGACCGCCGCCGGGACCACCACAGACCCAGGGCCCCGCCCGTGGCCAGGGCCGCCAGCAAGAGGCCCAGGGCCAAAAGCCAGCCCCGCCAGTCCAGGGGCCGCTCGCCCGGGGCCGAGGCCTCGCCCTGTCCCCGGGCCTGCAGCTCCCGCTGCATCTGGCGGTTCTGGTCGATCAGCTCCGCGGCCTGGGCCAGCAGGGCCCGCTGGCTGAAGCTGCCGGCTAGCTCCGTGCGGTAGACCTTGAGGAAGTCGTCGGCCGTCACCAGCATCCGCTGGCTGATGCGGTCCATCTCGGCCTTGAAGGCGGCCAGCATGGGCTTGAGCGCCGCGGCCAGGATGGCCGAGGAGGGCTTGAAGGCCACGGTCAGGTCCAAGCTGAGGGTCTGGGCCGCGGGGTCGTCATAACGCAGGCGCAACAGGGCCCAGGCCTGGCCGGTGATGCTCAGCTTGAGTTTTTCCAGCTTGACGTCAGCCTGATAGAGAATCTCCTTGGCCTTGGGGCGGCTCATGCGCACCCGGGCCTGCTGGCGCTGCACCCGCAGCGTGAAGTCCGTGGGCGCGCCGCTGATGCTGTCCAGGCGCAGGCCCGAGAAGAGCATGTGCCGCTCCCGGAAGGCAGGCAGGCTGGCTATGGCCAGCACGCCCACCAGGTTGTCCACCAAGAAATTGAATTCGCTGGGCGAAACATTAAAGCGCCGGCCCAGGTGCTGCTGGCGGTAGATCACGTCCTCGGGGATGGTCGGCTCCGCGGCCCCGGCCAGGCCGGGCAGGAACAGGGCCAGGCAGAGGCCCCCGAGGAGCGCCAGCCTTAGGGGCATGAATCTCATCTACATCCCTCCCGGGGCCTGGTCCTGGGGGCGGACGGGCGGCTTAAGACGGCGGCCAGGCTTCCAAAACAGTTTAGGCCAAGCGCAGCGGGGCCACAAGCCCCTTGCCTGTTTGGCCCCGCCCGCGTGCCTGCCGGTGGGCGGGGAGAGAACCGCAAGGTCTCGACCCATGCGGCCGGTGCGCTCTAGTTATCAAAATAATTTACAAAAAAGGCTTGACATCCAGACCCGGGTTCCATTAGGCATGAAAAGAGCAGCGCTGGTCACCCATAGAGCTGAGGGGTCCGTCGGGGGGAGAGCGCGCTTGACATCAGTGGTGCAACTCTATACAATCGCTAATTAAAGCTAAAAGTGAGCGTTGGCAAGGAGTGCCCTTCTATGAACAAATCTCAGCTCATTGAGGCGCTGGCCAAGGCCGAGGGCCTCACCATCAAAAAAGCGGAGATGGTAATAAACACCATTTTCGGGTCCGTGGAAGAGGCCCTCGTCCGCGGTGATCGGGTGGAGATTCGGGGCTTTGGCAGCTTCAAGGTCAAGGACTACGACGGCTACCAGGGCCGCAACCCCAAGACGGGCGAGATCATCGAGGTGGGGCGTAAGAAGCTGCCTTTCTTCAAAGTGGGCAAGGAGCTCAAGGAGCGCGTGGACAGCGTGGACTAGGCGGCTCGCCGAGCCTGGCCCTAAAGCGGCCCGCGCAACGTTTTTGTGCCCCCTCCGCCGCACAGGTGGAGGGGACTATTATTTTGGGCCTAGACTAGTTGAGGGGTTTCTGCCTGATTAGTTTGAGTAGGATAGCATACAGGTTTTGCCCTCGGTAATTGAACCTGAATTCAGACTCC